>JBBRZM010000021.1:0-51663 GCA_038236695.1 Acidimicrobiia bacterium | reverse complement strand
GAAGGTGTACTTCACCGGTGGGGGCCCGGTGTACGCGACGCCGACGCTCTACGACCTCAATGGTGACGGCCGCCTCGACATCATCACCGCGAACGCGGGCACCGGCTGGGTGATCGGTCTCGACGGTCCGAGCGGAGGCCAACTGTTCGCCGCGCTCGCCAATCCGCTCGGTCAGGGAAAGGGTGTGTTCGCGACACCGGTCGTAGGCGACATCGACGGTGACGGCTCGCCCGACCTCGTCGTGGGCACCGGTCTCAACTGGCCCAGTCCGAGGGGCAGCGTGCTGTATGCCTTCGACCGCTTCGGCCACAACCTGCCGGGGTGGCCAGTGGCAACGGCGGGTCGCGTGATGGCGTCGCCGGCGATCGGCAACCTCTTTGGCGACACCTTGCACCTCGGGGTCGCGATCATGGACGAGAGCGGGTTCGTCACCGCCTTCAGCAGCGACGGCAACCGCAGGTGGTGGGTGTGTGATCGCAACGGGCCGAATGATTGTACGTGGGGTGGCGTGCACGGGGCGGTCTCGATCGCCGACGTGAACAACGACGGCCAGCAGGACGTCGTCGGCATGGGCGACAAGTACATGGGCGTGTTCAACGGTTCCAATGGCGCGACCGAGGCGCAGGTTGTGAGCGATGGCTCGACATGGGCGCCGCCGTCACCGCCGACGATCGTGTCGGTCAACAACAAGACCTGGATCGTGCAGGCCACGAACCACGGCACGCTCGGTCCGGGCGGCCAGCAGTTCCTGTGGATCTGGCGCACCGATACGCTGCTCGGGGCGGCCGACTGGCCGACGTTCCGCCAAAACATGCGCCGCACGGGCACGCTGCTCGACTCGACGATCCCGACGGCATCCGTCGATGCGCTGGTGCCGAGCCAGTCCAGCACCCGGTTCACCGTGTCATGGGCCGGCAACGATTCCGGTACCGGCGTCGCCCGCTTCGACGTCGATTCGAAGCAAACGGGGCCCGACTGGGTGCGGTGGAGAAGTGACAGTCCCACATCCGTGCAAGGAAGCAATGCCAGCGGCAGCGCGTCGTTCTACGGGTTGGCCGGCGCGTCGTACCAGTTCCGCGTGCGGGCGGTCGACCGCGCCGGCAATGTCGGCGCGTGGTCGGCGACCCTCTCGACCACAGTCGCGGCCAACGCGGTACAGGTACAGCCGTTCACGCAGATGTACGCGGTCACCGCGCAGGGCTACTTGTCGTGGGGGCAGAGCGCGCCGCAGCAGGGACCCAACTGGGGCTGGAGCATCGCGCGCGGTATCGCGGCGCGTTCGACTGGCGGCGGCTACGTCCTCGACGGTTGGGGTGGTGTACACGGCTTCGGTGGCGCGCCGCCGCCGACGGCCAGTGCGTACTGGCCCGGCTGGGACATCGCGCGCGGCATCGCACTCAACCCCGACGGCATGGGCGGTTACGTCCTCGACGGGTGGGGCGGCTTGCATCAGTTCGGCAACGCGGTGCCGGTCGGCAACGAGAGCTACTGGCAGGGCTGGGACGTCGCACGCGCTGTCGTGCTCACCCCCACGTCGACCGCGCAGCATCCGCGCGGCTACACGCTGGACGCGTTCGGCGGCATTCATCAATTCGGCGAGGCGGCACCCGCCACTGGTGGTACCTACTGGCCCGGGTGGGCCATCGCTCGCGCGATCACGATGGACCCCGACGGGGCTGGTGGTTACGTGCTCGACGGGTGGGGCGGCTTGCACGCGTTCAACGGCGCGCCGGCCGCGACCGGCGGCCCGTACTGGTCCGGGTGGGACATCGCCCGCTCGGTGGCGATGATCAAGGACGGCAACGCCGCAGTGACGAAAGGCTACGTGCTCGACGGCTTCGGCGGGGTGCACCCGTTCGGCGGCGCGCCCGCGATCGGAATGACGCCCTACTGGGGGGCGGACATCACCCGCGCCCTCGCCATCTCGACCTGACAGCAAGGGCCGCGCCGGCAAGGCCGCGCTGAGCGGCCCGGGCCGGGCGCGACACCCATTCGCGCAGAGGGTGCCGTCTACACTCGAACTGTCGTGCTCGCCATCTTGCGGTCGCTGACCGACCTGTGACTCGTGCCGCTGAATCCGCTGGTGCTCCGGACCCCAAACTGGTCGCGATTTCCGACCGGCCGGGGGCGATCCGGCGCGCCGTGCAGGTGTGGGAGTACCGCGAGCTCCTCGGCAACCTCGTTCGCAAAGAGCTGAAGGTCAAGTACAAGAACAGCGTTCTCGGGTTCGTCTGGTCGCTGCTGAACCCGGCGCTGTATCTCGTCGTCTTCTACATCGTCTTCCAGCTCATCCTGGGCTCGTCAATCGAGAAGTTTCCGATCTTCCTGCTCTGCGGGCTCATCCCGTGGAACTTCTTCTCCGCGGCCGTGTCAGCGGGATGCACTGCCATCACCGGTAACGCGTCGCTCGTGGTGAAGGTGTGGTTCCCCCGCGAGATCCTGCCGCTGTCGGCGATCGGCGCCGCGTTCGTGCACTACGTGCTCCAGTCGGCCGTGCTGATCGCCGCGCTCCTGCTGTTTCGCTGGATGCCGGCGTGGGAGTACGTCCCGCTGTTGATTCTCGCGCTCGTCGCGATGGCGATCTTCGTCGTCGCGATGGCGATCTTCCTCTCCGCAGTCAACGTCTACCTCCGCGACACCCAGCATCTGCTCGAGCTGGCGCTGCTCGCGTGGTTCTGGCTGACGCCGATCGTGTATCCGTACCAGCTGGTCGCCAACAAGATGGGCAGCTACGCAGGCCTCTACTTGGTCAACCCGATGACATCGGTCGTGATCACGTACCAGCGCGCGCTGTACAACCGGACCGAGACGTCCGCCAAACCGACAACGCAGATCCTGCCCAACGAGTCGCCGCTCTGGTATCTGCGCAACCTCGGGCTGGTGATCGCCGCGTCGTGCGTGCTGCTGCTCGTCGCGCTCTGGATCTTCGGGCGCCTCGAAGACAACTTCGCCGAGGAGATCTGAGCGTGGGCTCGGTGATCGAGGTCGACGACGTCAGCAAGCATTTCAAGCTCTACCGCGACAAGCCCACGTCACTCAAAGAGCGTGTGATCCGGTTCGGGCGGATGCCCTACGAAGAGTTCTGGGCGTTGCGCGACATCACGCTGCACGTCGACCAGGGCGAGACCGTCGGGCTGCTCGGCCACAACGGGTCGGGCAAGTCGACGCTGCTCAAGTGCATCGCCGGGATCCTGCGGCCGACGAGAGGCACGATCCGCAAGGTCGGGCGTACCGCCGCGTTGCTCGAGCTCGGATCAGGGTTCCACCCCGAGCTCACCGGCCGCGAGAACGTCTTCCTCAACGGGTCGATCCTCGGACTCTCGCGAGTCGAGATCACCCGTATCTTCGACGAGATCATTGCGTTCGCCGAGATCGAGCCGTTTATCGACAACCAGGTGAAGCACTACTCGTCGGGCATGTACGCCCGCCTGGCGTTCGCCGTCGCGGTCAATGTCGAGCCCGAAGTGCTCCTCATCGACGAAGTGCTCGCGGTCGGCGACGAAGCGTTCCAACGCAAGTGCCTCGAGCGTATCCGCACCTTCCAACGCGAAGGTCGCACGATCCTCCTGGTGACGCACGCGGCCGACCTCGTACGCCAGATCTGCGATCGGGCCGCGGTGCTCGACCACGGCGAGATGGTCACGGTGGGGGAGCCGGCCGACGCCGTGCTCGCATTCCGCGACACGCTCCTCAAGCGCGGCATCGAGGTCCCGCTCGACGCGCAGGGGCCGGCGTGGCGCAACACGCTCGCGGTGCGCATCACGGGCGCGCACGTGGAGTATCCCGACCCCGAGCGCCGGCATCTGCTGCCGAGTGAGCCGTTGCGCATCCGGTTGCAGTTCGAGGCGCCCGAGCCGCGCGACGACGTGGTGTTCGCGCTCAACATTCACGACCAGGACGGCAATCTCATGGTGGGCACCAACACCGAGATCCTCGGCGCGGACGTCGAGACCATCGTCGGCTCCGGCGAGGTCATATTCGATCTCGGACGGGTGCCGCTGCTCGACGGGATCTACGACATCGCGTTCGGCGCGCACAACAAGTCGGGTGGCATCGAGTACGACCATCGCGATGGCGACGACCGGTTCCAGGTGCTCAACCCGACGCGCACAGTCGGACGAGTCGATTTCGCGCCGCAAGCCGAAGTGCACCTGGATCGGGCGCATGCCGTGGTACAGCCGCGAGCGCGAGGCTGACCGAGCGACGGCTCATCGGTTCGCTGACTCCGGCTTCGAGCTCAGCGCCGGCCGGCGCGGGTATCCTCTCGAAGCTCCGACAGCGCCTTCTCGTACGCATCGATTGTCGCCTCGATGCCGTACGCGGCCCGTGCCCGTTGCCGAGCCTCGCTCCAGTTGGTCGTCGTGCGGGCCATCGCAGCCAGTGCGTCGTGAATCGAATCGGGATCCCGAGGGGTGACGAGCCGTCCGAAGCCGGTCTCGAGCACTGGTATCCGCATGCCGGGCCGATCGCTCGCGATCACCGGCACACCGGCAAGCATGGCTTCGACCTGCACGATCCCGAACGCCTCGAGTGAGTTGACCGACGGGAGCGCGAAGACGTCGAGCGACGCGTAGAAGTCGGCGAGCTTGTCGTCGGGGAGGAAGCCGAGGATCTTGATTCGGTCATCGCTGCCCGCGGCCCGCCTGATCTCATCGATCACGCTGCCGCCCGCGACCGACTCGTAGTCGCCGCCGATGAGAAGCCGCGCGTCGGGCGCGTCGAGCTGGCGGAACCCCTCGACGAGATACGTGAGCCCCTTCTCCTCGACGATGCGCCCGAGGAACCCGACGTGCAGGCCGGGCCCCTCGCGGTAGCTGGGTTGACCGCCGCTGCGGTCGTAGCACGGGGGAGGGATCGAGACGATCTTGTGCTCGTACGGCTCGAGGACACGGGACGTGCGCGCGTAGTCGCCGCTCGAGGCGCAGAGCAGTGCCGCGCTGCGCACCGCAGTGCGTGACGCGCCGTCGATGCGGCCGATCACGAAGCGGTTGACGAAGTTGCCCGGAAGGCTCATGTCGCACTGATAGGTGACGGCGATCGGCGTGCGGTGGGCGACGAGCTTGGTGATGATCCCCGCCTCGATCATCGGCAGATGTAGCTGCGCGACACGCGACTGGCGAATCAAGCGGGCGGCGACGATCGGGAACGTGGGGCTCACGACGCCTTTGCGAATGTGTGCGATCACCGGTGTGCGCCGCACGTCGACGCCCGCGATGCGCTCACGTCGGGGCAACGACGGGTCGTGCTGCGAAGCGACGAGCGCGACGCGCCAGCCGCGGGCGGCAAGCCCTTCCGTGATCACCCGCGCGGCTTCGGTGAGCCCGCTCACATAGGGCGTGTAGTAGCTGATCACGACCGTCAGGTCGTAGCGCGGTTCACCCACGGCGCACTCCCTCGAGCAGCAGTGACGCGGGGATCCCGGCCTCGAGCACGGGTGGCTTGCCGTTTCGCATGATCACCTGCGCCGACGACCGTCCGGCCGGCAGCGTGAGGACAACCGTCGCAGGTTCGCTGGTCAGTGTGGCGGATGCGGCGGGGCGACCGTCGACGTCGATCGTCACCGGAAGGGGTGCGAGTGCGGCGATGGTCTTGGCGCTGACCCGCGTGGCGGTGATGTCACCGTGCCACAGCACGGCCAGTGTCCCGTTGGCTTGCATGAACGTCTGCAGGATGTTGCCAATCTGGATCGGACTTTGCCAGCCGTCGGCCGTGATCGCGAGGAGCGCCGGGCCTCGGGAGAGGTCGAGCAAGCGGAACCGGTCGTTGTGCCGGATGACTACTCCCGGCGCAACGTCGACGTAGACGTCTGGATCGACGAGAGCGTAGCGGGGGGTGCGGCCGTTCCACACTTGGGCGACGGGCGTGCCGTAGTAGTCGGGATACAGATACGGATACTGCACCCGGTTGAGATCGCGCAGCTCGTAGACGATCCAGAGCTGGTCGACGAAGTCGCGGCTCAGCACGACGGCGTTGCGTCCGCCGGGCCCTCCCACGTCGCTGATCCATGTCGCGGCCTCGTCGAAGTCGTTGTCGACCGTGCGCGCTGCGAGGAGCGGGTCGTGGAGGTATTCGTTACGCGTTGCCGTACGCGTGTTGACGGTGCCGAACAGCGCGACTCCGAACGCGCACGCGACCGCGACGCCCGCGCCGCCCAGTGAACGGAGCGAGAGGCCGGCGCCGACCGGTAACCGGCGCGCGAGTGCGTCGTACCCGACGACCGCCGCCAAGATGAGCAACGGAGCGCCGATCTGGATCGAGCGCTCCTGGCTGTACGGCTCGCGGTCGATCCGGCTGAGGTAGAAGACCACGCCCACGACCGACGCCGGGACGAACAGCCAGAGCCGCCGCACCGGCCCCAGCGCGATGGACAGCGCGATCCCCACGACGATGAGCCCGAAGAGAGTGAGCGCACCGAGCGTGACCCAACGCCGGCCGTTGGTGAGCTCGAGCGTACGGATCATGCCGGTGACCCGTGCGATCCACGACATCGGCCCGACGTCGAGGAACGTCGACACCTGGCCCGCCTGGCTCTTCGTGTTCTGCTGCGACAACGAGCCGGCAGCCCGGATCCACGCCAGCGGCGCGACGGCGAGCGCGATCCCCGCGACCAGCACTGCGCGCCGGAGATGCGAGACGATCGCGGCCGGCCGGCGCGCGAACACATAGAGCCCGAATGCCGGCACGAGCATCGGGAGATATTCCGAGTACGTGCCGACGATCCCCGCGAGCGCGACCGCGCCGACCCAGACCGGCACCCGCTGACGCGGCTCGTCGTCGGCTGCCGTCGACCCGGGAGGTTTGAACGCCGCGGCGATCAACGCGAGCACGATTGGTATCAGCGCGATGCCGAGCACAGATGCCGCGTTCTGCATGAACACCTGGCCGACGGTGAGAGCAGAGAGACCGATGAGCGCCCCCGCGAGGAGACCGGCGACGCGGCGCACACCGAGCAACTCGGCTGCCGCCATCGTCACGCCGGGCAACAGGAACAGCCAGAACGCGAGCACGGTGTTGAACGTCTCGGTAGGCGGCCTCCGAGTCACGGTCGCGACAGACCCCTGCAACAGCTCCTCGCCGACGCGCAGTGAGTACTTGTCGTGGTTGCGCACGTAGCCGTATCCGGGCAGGTCTCGCCGGGCGTCCGGCTTCTCGGTGATCGGATGGTGATCGAGCCAGCTCGTCAAGCTGACGAACGCGAGCGTGTCGTGATTCGTGCCGGGCATCACGGCCTCGGGCTTGCCGACCCGCACCATGGGCAGCATCGCCACGCCGAGCGGCACGAGGCCCATCAGGGTCGCGACGAGCAACCGCATGAGCGCCGCGCGCGAGACTGCGAAACGCGCCCGCACGCGCCGCCGTAACACGACGGCCGCAAGCGCCACGACCGCGATCAGTGCGAGTCCCCAGCCCACCGGCAGCACGAGGCCGGTGTCGTGGAGCGCGACGACGAGGAACAGCGCGCCGACTGCGGGCAGCGCCGGAAAGAGCATGTCGCGGACCTGCCGCGGCACCCAGCTGAGCGCGAACAGACCGAAGAGCGTGAACAGCACCCATGCCAGGACGAGGATCTCGGTCAGCGCGAGCATGGCGCCGGTTCAGCGCGCGGCGCGAGCGGCACGCATGTCGGTGCGGCCGAGGCGTTGACGAGTGGCGCGCACGCGACCTCCAGGCGCTTGTTGCAGCGACGCAGCGAGCACAGCGGCTTCGGCCACCAGCCCAGGGTCGGGCCGGTCGGTGACCATACCAGCAGCTCTCTGCGTTGTCGCGGCCCGCGCGCGAAAGCCGCTCAAGGGCTGCGAGCGACCCGCCGAAACCTTGTGATGACCCCGCACGGGGGTCGCAAAACCTTGTGATGACCCCGCACGGGGGTCGCAGTGGAAATCGAGGGAGTGGCAGACGGATGCGGCAACGAATATTGGCGCTCGTGCTCGCCTCGACCAGCCTGCTCGGCGGCGTCGCACTGGTTGCCGCGGCCGCGCCGCCGGCGCACGCGGCTGATCTCGATGGCAACGCAGAGAACACGTTCACCGCCAGGATCAACGCGTTGCGCGCATTCTTCGGCGTTGCCCCGCTCAGCACCCACTGGGTCCTGACCGACAAGGCACGCATCTGGTCGGATCACATGGCCCAGGGCGGCTGCGGCGGCGGGATCTGTCACTCGCATCTCTCCGACGGCATCACCGTCGACTGGTCAATGCTCGGTGAGAACGTCGGTGTCGGTCCGAACGTCGACGCGTTGGTCGACGCATTCGCGAACTCGCTGCCGCACTGGGAGAATATGGTCAACCCGCGCTTCGGATGGATCGGTGTGGGTGTCGTGCTCTCCGGTGGCCGGATGTGGGTCACCGAGGAGTTCATGGACGGCGCGCCCCCGCCCGGTCCGGCGCCCGATTTCGGGCCGCCGCCCCCACCGCCGATCGACTTCGTCGCCCTGCTCGGCCGCTCGTCGGCCGCGAATCCCCACGGCGGCTACTACGTGCTGGGCGCGAAGGGCAAGGTCATGGCACACGACGGCGCCCCCGACTATGGCTCGCCGTCGTTTCCCTTCGACATCGCGCGCGACATCGCGGTCATGCCCGACGGCAATGGCTATGTCGTGCTCGACGGCTGGGGTGGTGTGTACCGGTTCGGTAGCGCGATCAACAAGCTCGCGAACCTGCCGAATGCCTACTGGCAGGGATGGGACATCGCCAAGAGCATCGCGGTCACCCCGTCCGGCGACGGATTCGCGGTGCTCGACGGCTGGGGTGTCGTGCACGCAAGCGGCGACGCGCCTGCGATCACGCCCGCGTACTGGCAGGGATGGGACATCGCCCGCTCGCTCGCGATCAGTCCCGACGGCAACGGTGTCTACGTGCTCGACGCGTGGGGCGGTATCCACATCGGCGGCTCCGCCGTCGGGCGCGGCTCAGCCGGCTATTGGGCCGGGTGGGACATCGCTCGCGACTTGATCGTCACGCCGTCCAACGGTGGCTATGCCGTGCTCGACGCTTGGGGCGGCATTCACCGAATTGGCGACGCGCCGGCGCCGGCAGTGTCGGCATGGGCACAAGGCGTCGGCGGGTGGGCGGCACTGTCGTGGCGCGCCAACGGGGGGTACGTGGTGACGAGCTTGTACGAACGTTCGGTGCTCGGTTAGACGTTCACCGGCTAGATGTACTCGGCCATCAGGTTGGTGACAGCCGGCTGATCGGAGGGTTGCCTCCGAGGGCGCCGCGTCCGCTCTTCGACAATTCACTCAACTGCGGCCCGTTGCAGAGCGTTGTAGTGCTCGTCGACGGTGGACTCACGGCCCAACTCGATGCCCCCGTGGCCGGCGGGTGGCGTGACCTCGGCGCAGGAACCGGGTCAGTTCCTTGCGTAGCGCACCGCGGGACTGGACGAACAGGGACAGGTAGATCGTCTCGTGCGACACGCGCATCTCCGGATCGTCAGGGAAGGCTCTGCCGAGCCAACCGGAGATCTGTTGAGGTGACCAGGCCAACTCGAGTTTGGTCTCCACCACCACCCGGAGTCGCCCGCACTCGGCGAGCTTCGCCGGCTTCGGTCGACACGTCCGCCGCAGCGCGTCCCGGTCGGCCCGACACGCCCGATAGCGACGCGGCCCACCGTTGCAGCGAACCTCCCGAGAGATCGTCGATGGAGCTCGACCGAGCCGCCGGCGGATCGAACGGAGCGCCTCCCCACCAGCCAGGCCCCGCGAGATCTCCCCGCGTTCGGCCAGCGACAGCCGCAACGGCGACCGTTTCGGCTCACGCTTCGGTGGGCGTTCCAAGCTGTTGATGTATCGCCGGATCGCCCACCGCGACCGGCTGATCTCCCGATGAATCCAACCAGGCTGGCGAACCGGTGGCGACCAGCTCACGGATCCGTTCCTTCTCGCGTTCCGACAGTCGTTCCACGACACCTCCCGATCAGATGGAACCCGATCGAGGGTCGTGTTGCGATGATCCCCTGAAACCAAGGGCGTTCAGGGCGGGTTCGCGTCAGCAAGCGCGCGACGTCTGCATGAGCGAAATGGTGCGGATCTACAGCTAGGGGTCTAGCTGGATGAGGATGGCGTCTCCTTCGCGGCGGGTGAAGGTAACGAGCGATCGGGGAAGTCGAGATTCGAGTCGCGCGACGGTCTGGGGTGGGTAGTAGTCGAGGTTCGGAGCTCGAAGGTTGGCGGGTGGCTCTGCTCTTCCAAGCGGCTTCGTGTGGACCACCAAGTACCGCACGCCGAGCGCCCGGAGACGGGCGAGACTTGCCGTAGGCGCTGTGTTGCCGGTCGCGAGCGCGTTCATCAGGCTGATCGTTTCCGCGTAGTCCGGTGGGTCCAAGCCGGAGTACCCGTTCACTCTGGGATGCCAGTCGATGGTGGACAGCAGGAGCCGCGTCGGTTCGACGTACGCGCCTCCTACGCGGTTGGGATCACCCATTGGGAGCTCGACTACCGGTCCCGCCGGAAGGTGGTGGAGCGCGCGGTACGCGGCGGTCGCGCTCTGCGACGTCACTGCCGGCGAGGTCTCGATCGGGATCTGGTATTCGGCGAGCATGAGCGCGCCGATGACGACCGCGGCGGCGAGGGTGAAGATCTGTGGCCGGCGCTGCATGAGCGCGTCGAAGCCGCGACCGGCGAGGAGACCGAGCCCGAGGATGGCGAGGATCATGAACCTCGCGAGCCCGCGAGCGGTACCGAAGCCAGGGAGATGGGCGAGCAGTGCATAGGGCATGGGGAAGCCGTGCTGCGACTTTCCGAACGCGAGGACGAACCCGGTGGCACACGCGATGATCACTAGGACGAAGGAACGTTCGGTGCTGGTGGCACGGCCTGTGCGGAGTCGCCGGAGCGTTTCGTAGAGCCCGACTGCTCCGAGTGCGACCGCCAAGAACCCCGGGAAGAGGCGGTTCTCGATGCCGCGTCCTTGCCTGGCCGCGCGCCGGTCGAGCGCGCCGTAGAGTCGACTTCCCGCGGCTGGTGCGAGGAGGTCACCGGGCCGGGCCTTGAAGAGGTCCGCTTGGGACTGGAACTGTTGCTGGAATGCCGGGTCGCGGACGAGGTGCTCGGAGCCGGACGTTAGGGGATACGTGAGAACAGCGACGATCGCGGCCGCAAGGAGCATGCCCATGAAGAACCGGGGCCCGGGCTTGCCGTGGGTCGCGATGATCCAACCCACGACGATGACTGGCACGGCGACCGCGAGCATCAGCCCGCCGTAGACGAAGCACATACCCGCGCTGGCGACCGCGGTCCCAAGGAGCGCGGCATGCCAGAGGTGCCGCCGGTCGAGGAAGCGGAGGAGCAGCCACAACGCAAGTGGGATGAGGAACGACAAGTCGATTTGGAAGTGCCCGTAGTGAGCGAGCCGCGGTGCGGCGAAGGTGGCGACGATGGCCGCGACTACGGCGCCGCTGCGACCCAGGCCAACGAGGCGAGCAAGCGCGTACGCCGCTGACAGCGATGCGACCCAACTCGCAACGTAAAGAAGGTCAAAGGCGAGCACGTTCCCCAGCGGCAGCGCGAGCAGCCCGGCGATCGGCGCGACAGGAAGCAGCGTGTCGCTGTAGAGCAGCGTGTGCTTCCAAGGGAAGAAGATGCTCGCGTCCAGCACATGTCGCGGTGACGTGACCAGCGCGTGTGCATCCCAGCGCAGCACCCACTGCAGGAAGAACGGGTCCCCTTCGTTGCTCGGAGTGGCACTGCGGAGCTGGTCGAGGGACGGAAACGTCATCGCGACTGCCAGCGCCACGAACAACGTCCCCAAGCCGAGCACCACCCAGACTCGGTGCCCACCGCGCTCCCGAGCGTCGACCCGGCTTTCTCCTTGCCGCGCGGAATCAGGCTCGTCGCGCTGCTGGAACTCGAGTGCAGCATCGACCGACGCGAGGTCCCGACCGTCCACAGCACTGGATCGTATTGCCGCGCGAGCCGAGACCCGTGACTGCTCACCGCGGGTGGGCGCGATGGGGGCTCGGGCTGAGCACGCCCGGTTCCGTGCGTGGGGATCTGCGTGCCGACTGCCGACGGCTACACCCGCGTCGCGGGGCCCTCAACCACCGTCGGTCCGACCACAGGGATCCAGAGCGCGGTCGCGAACTGCACCAGCGGCAAGGTGATCGCCGGCGGTCTGCGGTGGACGTCGATCACGCCCGGTGCAGGTCTCGTCGACGTCGACTCGCACCCGGCGAGCGCCACACAGTGGATCGCGAACGCGGCCATCTTCGACAGACACGTCGACGGTCTCACCCGCGAGCCACACCCCGATCTTGTACGCATGTCCCGCGAAGGAGATCTTCCCGTTGCGCCCGACCACCCGTGTTGTGACCGGCCCCACGGTCTCGACCGCAGGCTCTTCGAACGCCTCGGTGTCGGCGAGTCGGAACCGCTCGAAGGGAACGACCGTCCCGATGCCTTGATGGGGCCGGTCATGGTTGTAGTGCGACACCCACTGGTCGATCTGCGCTTGCGCGTCGTCGAGATCGGCGAAGACCTTGCCGTCGAGGAACTCGCGTCGCAGGGTCTTGTGCCACCGTTCGACCTTGCCGGTCGTTGTCGGTGAGCGCGGCGCAGTGAGCAAGTGTTTGATGCCGTTCTCGCGACAGATCCGATCGAAGAGCACCTCACCACACCCGGGCCCGAACCGGCCCGTGAACACCTTGCCGTTGTCCGTCAAGATCTGCGCCGGCAGCCCATAGGCACGCATCGCGATCGCTAACGCATCACACACCGGCCGCGCCGTCGCGCGTCGCACCACATGAGCAGAGATACAAAACCGCGAGTGATCATCGACACCAGACACGATCGACGCCTTCCAGCCGTCGGCGAGCATCACCCCGCCCACAATGTCCATCTGCCACAACTCCATCGACCGGGACCGCTCCCACCGCTTGTAATCGGCGCGCTTCTTGCGGCGCGCCCGCACTTCGATCAGACCGTGACGCACCAGGCTCGGGCGGGTCGAGCAGGGCGGAGTCGCCGACAACGAAGCTGACGAGTGGAGCAATCGCGGCGAAGACACCGACGCAGCAGCAGCTCACTGCCGCGCTGTTGACCGTGCAGGATGTTCCGACTGGGTATGCCGTTGATCCGAGTCCGTCGAGCAACTCAGACAAGTCGGGGCCGTGCCAGAAGGCACCGATCAGCGCCTCCATCCCCTCCGTGGCCAAAGTCGAGGTGCAATTCACCAAGAGCCAGGTCGGCCCGTTTCTTCTCGAGCAGCTTGTCTCTTACTCGGGCGATGGCGCGCAGCGTGCTTACGAAGCTGCGAAGCAACTGTTCTCGACTTGCACGTCCTGGACAACAACGGGTACTGATGGCACTGCGACGAGCTTCACGGCTTCCGCTCTCTCATTCCCGAAGCTTGGCGACCAAACGCTGGCCTTGCGGCTTAACGGCGACGACTCGAGCACACAGGTTGCCCTCGACCTTGTCGCCGTCCGGAAGGGCAACGTGATCTGCGTCGTCGCGGGATTAGGCACAACGTCGATCCTCGGCTCCAATAGCGTGGACCCCGCTGTGCTGGCAACAACCGCTCGTACGGCAGTGAACAAGATCTCCGCCGTCCCGGCCGAGTACAGCTAGATCTCGAGCGGCTCGTGCTCGATTTGCTCGACCAGCTCGGCGAGGCTGTCGGGCGCGATGCGCCGCATCTGATCGAGGAGCAACGCGGCCATCGCGATCGCGCTCAGCACGGAGCCGATGAGGTAGCCGAGCTCGACCCGGAAGAACAGATCGTTGCCGAGCGCGGTGACCGCCACGAAGCCCACGATCCCGATCACCCATGCGCCCGTGGCGCGGGCGTGACCGAGCAACGCGATCAAAGCCTGCGCGAGCGTCAGCGCCAGGATGAACGCGCCACTGCCTGCCGTGAGCAACGCAAGGTCCTTGCCTCCGAGGTTGAACTTCGTGCCGAAGAGCAAGTGCCCGGCCCACGGCCCGGCGGTGTAACCGGCGACGACGCCGATGACGCCGATGGCGGCCACGATGAGCACGAGCTTCTTGAGCCCCGAGCGGAAGTCTTCTCGGCGTCCGGAGCCGGCGAGCCCGGCGAGCTTGGGCAGCAACGCGGCCTGCACCGCCTGGAACAGCAAGATCGGGATGCGGGCGAGGAAGAGCCCGGCGATGAAGTCGCCCGCGCTCGCCCGCTGGTGCGTGGTGGCGAGCAACGTGACACCGAGGAACGCGGCGTAGCTCAGCGCCTGCGCGAGCACGGAACCGGCGAGGAGAAAGCCGAGACGGCTCGACAGCTCGGACCACGGCGCGTCGGGGCCGGGGGTGAGCAGGCCGTGCTGCCCGCGCAACGCGACGAGGCTCGCGAGCACCGGAGGCACCGCGAGAGCGAGGCCGTAGTACACGGGCTGGTCGACGCCGGCGACATAGAGCGCGATGCACGGCAGCAGCCGGATGACGCCTTCGGCGCCGAGGATCATTCCGTAGGGGCCGAAACGGCCGTTGCCCGACAGCGTGCCGCGGGTGAGGTGCTGCACGCCGTAGCTCGCAAGGGCGATGACGAAGCACGTGAGCAACGCGTCGCGGCCGTGGAAGAGCGACCTGATGATCGGTCCGCTGGCCACGAGCGACGCGATGATGAGTGTGATCGCAAGCAATGTGCCTGCGAGCGCAGCGCGTTTCACGAGCGGCCCGCCGCCCACACCGCGGGCTCGCCGGTCGGCCAGCGCGCGTCCGACTTCTTGTTCGAGGGGCAGGAAGAATCCCGGCGCGACGACGAACACGACGACCCAGAGGCCGCTCAGCGCCGCGTACGCCGCCTTGTCGAGCGCGCGGAACGACAGGATCTGGAATCCGTACGTGGTGATCCCGGACACGAGCAGCCCCGCGCCGACGGCGTAGGTGCCCTCGGGCATCGGTTTCTTCACGGCCTCGATCAGGCGCTGCGCGCGTTGCGACATGGGATCGGCAGGTCTCCGGACGGCGGCGGCCCTGGGCGGGCATCCGACGCGTTCGAGCATACGGTGGCGTGCACGCGCGCCGGGAACAGCTCAGTCGCGGGCGGGCCGCTCCGTGGGGCGTTCGCCGGCTGCGAGCGCCTCCTGGCCGACCAGCAATGCCAGCCGGGCAGCCCGGGCGACCTCGTTGATCTGCGTTGCGAGCTCGGCCTGTTCCAGCGCGTCGAGCCGCGTGCTCAGGTCGCGCAACCCGGCGTCGAGCCGCGTGCTCAGGTCGCGCAACCCGGCGTCGACACGCTCCGACAGCTCGTGGAGCACCCGGCGCAGGTCGTCATCGCTGTCGGCGAGCGCGTGCGTGACGTCTTGGAGCCGCTGCTGCTGTTGGGTCTCGTAGTGCGACAGCGCGCGCAGCACCAGGCGTCGGGCTCGTTGCGACACCGGGCCGAGGCGACCGGCGCTTCCCGTGGTCGGCCGGCGCGCGGCGGCGTCGAGAGCGCGGCGCGTCGCCGGTGGCGGCTGGTCCGCGCTCGGAGTCGGGGCAGGCGGGCTCGATTCGCGGCTCACGACCGGGAGGAGACGCGCGTCGGTGAGCCCGGCGTCAGCGAGGTATCGGCAGAACGCGGCGCCGTCGTCGCCGTGCAGGTCGGGGAAGACACGCTGAAAATCGGGCCGCTCGGCGTGCAGCGCAGCGAGATACCGCGTGAGGCCCGGGCCGACCGATTCGGGTGCCGGCTCGTTGAGCCAGTCGAGGAACGCGAGCGCGCCGGCGGCGGTGAACGGGTCGGGTATGTCTCTGTCTTCATCGGGGCCCGTCGCCACGAGCCGCTCGCGGTGCAAGCGACGCATGGTCGCGTCCAACGGCAGTTGGTTCGCCGTGTGGGCCCACCCGTAGGGCGTGGGTTGCTCGGGTTGCTCGTCGTAGCTGCACTCCGCGAGCCGGCGCGCGTAGTGCGCACACAACCGCGCGAGCCCGCGATCGACATCGGGGTCGATGCGGCTGCGGTCGTGTTGGTACGAGCTGAGCCGGTAGGGCACCTCGGGGTCGAAACCGCTGAAGTGGAAGAAGTGCAGCGGCGCGCCACCGGCGTCGTACCGGTCACCGGTCCACTCGACCGGCCGCTGATCGACGTTCCAGTACGCGACGTTGTAGCCCGGGTCTCGTAACGCGTGGACGCCGAAGTACGCCGGCGCGAGGTCGACCCATCGCTGGTCGACGTGGAGCCCCTCGTCCGGATCGAAGCGACAGTTCCAACGCAGCCGGTCGTCCCACCAGTCGAGGAACGCCAAGGCGTCGGTGCTCACCGAGATGAAGCCCAGGTTGTAGATACCCGCACGCATGATCGTGGGCTCGTCGGGGAGCCGATCGTCGTGGGCGATCGGCTCGAGATTGTGAGGTGTCAGCACGATGTGGTGCTGCTTCGTGATGTCTTCGACCTCGTCGATGGGCGCGAACAGCTCCATGTCGGGATCGAGGTACGTGATCACGCCGGAACCGCGGTGCAACAGCGTGCGAAGCAGGGCCGGCTTCAACGCCGTCGACAGCTCGGCAACCTCGTAGATCGCGGCCATGCGGGCGACAGCGCGGGCGTCGATGTCGACGTCGTCGAGCGTGAGCACCTCGAAGCGCTCGGCCGACCAACGATCGAGATCAGCCGCGGCGTCGACGAGCAGCACCGTGCAGGTGCCATCCGGGTGGTGCTCGAGGAACGAGTCGGCGAGCACGCGAACCCGGGACAGATAGTTGCAGGCCGCGATCGTGCAGACGTGCATGTCAGGGCACGATAGTGAGGATCGAGGATGGACCTCGTGACCGGCCTCCGTGCCAGGATGACGCCATCAGCACCCGCATGCTCATCATCCTCGCCGCACTCACCGGTCTCGCGATCCTTGCCGCCTTTGCCGTACAAATCCTCATCGCCCGCTGAGCCGCGGGCCCGGTGGGGAAGAATGACGGCGCGGCCCGCACGCAGGAACCCGAGATGCCGGAGAAGGAGGTGGCCGTCCTGGCCGAGCAATTCGACGTTGTGATTCTGGGCGGCGGCCCGGGTGGCTACGCGGCCGCCCTCTACGGCGCCGCTGCAGGGCTGCACACCGCCATGGTGGAGAACCAGCGCGTCGGCGGCACGTGCCTGCATCGCGGCTGCATCCCCGCGAAGGAGTTGCTGCAGACGGCCGAAGTGCTGCGCACCGTGGCCGGCGCCAAGGAGTTCGGTGTCGACGCGGGTCAGCCCACGCTCGATCTCTCGACGAGCCAGGCGCGCAAGCAACAGGTCATCGACCGGCTCACGAAGGGCCTCGAGGGCTTGTTGAAGAAACGCAAAGTGACAATCGTGGCGGGCACTGGCTCCGTCATCGACGCGGCCGCGCGACACGTGCGGGTCTCGGATGGCACTGAGCTCAAAGGCAACGCGCTCGTCCTCGCAACCGGCTCGCTCCCGCGGTCACTGCCCGGCATCAACTTCGACGGTCGGCGCATCTTGTCGTCCGACGACGTGCTCGTGCTCGACGAGGTGCCGGCGCGCGTCGCCATTGTCGGCGGCGGCGCGATCGGCTGCGAGTTCGCGTCGATGCTCGGCGACTACGGCAGCGACGTGACCGTGCTCGAAGCGCTCCCGGAGATCCTCCCCGGCGTCGACCCCGATGCGGCCAAGGTGGTGGCGCGTTCGTTCAAGAAGCGCGGCATCAGAGTGCACACCGCGGCCGACGTCACCGGCGTCACCGGTGACGCCGAGCTCACCGTCGCCTTCGCTACCGACAAGAAACCCCAGGAAGCCGTCGTCGACCGCGTCATCTTGAGTGTGGGCCGTCGCCCGCGCTCCGAGGGCATTGGTCTCGAAGACTCCGGCGTCGAGGTCGACGCTCGGGGCTTCGTCGTGGTCGACGACCACCTGCGTACGTCGGTGCCCGACGTGTACGCGGTCGGTGACCTCGTGGCCGGTCCGCAACTCGCGCACGTCGGCTTTGCCGAGGCGATCGTCGCGATCAAGACGATCCTCGGCGAGACCGCGACTCCGATCGAGTACGACAAGGTGCCGTGGGGAATCTATTGCCACCCCGAGGTGGCCTTCGCAGGTCTCACGGAGCAGGAGGCACGTGACCGCGGCCATGACGTCGTCACGTCCGTGAATCACTTCGCGGGCAACGGTCGCGCGCTGATCATCGGCGAACCCGAGGGGCTCGTGAAGATCGTCGCCGAGCGCGATGGCCAGATCCTGGGCGTTCACATGGTCGGCCCGTGGGCGACCGAGCTGCTCGCCGAGGGCTACCTCGCGGTCAACTGGGAGGCGACGGCGGCCGATGTCGGCGCGCTGATCCATCCGCATCCCACGTTGAGCGAGGTGTTCGGCGAAGCGGCGCTCGCGCTCACCGGGCGCGGGCTCCACGGCTGAAGCATCTGGAGGCACGAGTGGATATCACGATGCCGCAGTTGGGCGAGACGGTCACCGAGGGCACGATCACGCGGTGGTTCAAACAGGTGGGCGAGCGCGTCGAAGCCGACGAGCCGTTGTTCGAGGTGTCGACCGACAAGGTCGACTCCGAGGTGCCTGCGCCGAGTGCCGGGTTTCTCGCCGAGATCGTGGTGCCCGAGGGTGACACGGCCGACGTCGGCGCGCGGCTCGCGGTGCTCTCCGACGATGCGCCTGCCGGCGCGAGCGCACCCGCCCCGGCGGCCGCGGCGCTCGAGCCCGAGCCGTCTCCGCCGGCGGAGGCTGCGCCGGCGGAAGCTGCGCCCGAGCCGGAGCCCGCGGCCAAGGCGCCGGCACCGCCAAAAGCGAAGGCCAAGGCGAAGGCACAGAGCGAGGCCGCGCCCCCAGCGTCTGCGCCGTCGGCTCCTGCGGGCGGCGGCGATGGCGTCGTGACTTCTCCGGTCGTGCGCCGCCTGATCGCCGAGCGGGGGATCGACCCTTCCACGATCACGGGCACGGGCGAAGGTGGTCGCATCACACGCCGCGATGTGCTGGCCGCGGCTCCAGCTACCGGCGCGCCGGGCCAGGCGACGCGTGAAGCCGTCCCGGAGACTGCGCCGGCCGTCCGCCGCGGTGACGAGCGAATCCCGTTCGACAACATCCGGCGGCGCACCGCCGAGCACATGGTGCGATCCAAAGCGACCAGCGCGCACGTGTACACATCGGTGGAGGTCGACTTCGAGCGCATCGACCGCGTGCGCGCCGCGCACCAGGCGGAGTGGAAGGAACGGGAGGGATTCTCGCTCACCTACCTTCCGTTCATCGTGCGCGCATTCTGCGACACTGTCGACGACTTCCCGCGCGTGAACGCGAGCATCGACGGTGAGACGCTCGTCGTGCACCACGACGTGCACCTCGGCATCGCGGTTGATCTCGACTTCCATGGTCTGATCGCGCCGGTGATCCGCGATGCCGACGGCAAGAGGCTTCGGCTGATCGCGCGCGAGGTCCGCGACCTCGCCCGTCGCGCGCGCACGAAGCAACTGTCGCCCGACGAGGTGCTCGGTGGCACGTTCACCATCACCAACCCGGGCCCGTTCGGCTCGTACATGACCCTGCCGATCATCAACCAGCCGCAGGTTGCGATCCTCTCGACCGACGGCGTGGCCAAGCGCCCCGTGGTGGTCGAGGGTCCCGACGGCGACGATGCGGTCGCGATCCATCCGATGGCGATCCTCGCCGTGGCCTGGGACCACCGCGCCTTCGACGGCGCCTACGCCTCTGCTTTCCTCCGCGACCTGAAGCAGGTACTCGAGACCCGGGACTGGAACGCCGAGCTCGCATGACCCCCAACCGTTTGGTCGATCGTGGTTGCTGTACGCCGCGCTCGCGCCCAACTGACCGGAGCGCGAAGTGAGCAGGCTGCGGGTGCGGTGGCTCGGGCGGGTCGCGTACCGGGAGGCCGATGACCTGCAGCGGGCGCTGCTCGAGCAGGCGGCCGACGACTACCTGTTGTTGCTGGAGCACCCCCACGTGTACACGCTCGGGAAACGGGCCTCACTCGAGCACGTGCTCACGCCGCCGGCGTCGGTCGGCGCGGAGCTCGTGCATGCTGACCGGGGCGGCGACGTCACCTATCACGGACCGGGCCAGCTGGTCGGCTACCCGATCGTCACTCTGCCGCCGTGGAAGGCCGGCCAGCGCGACGTCGTCGCGTACGTCCGCAAGCTCGAAGCAGTGTTGATCGACACCCTGGCCGAGCTCGGCGTCGAAGCGGGGCGAGTCGACGGCTACACGGGCGTCTGGGTCGGCGACGAGAAGATCGGCGCAATCGGTGTGCGCGTCGTGCAGGGCCGCACGCGCCACGGCTTCGCGCTCAACCTCGATCCCGACCTCACGATGTTCGACCACATCGTGCCGTGTGGTATTTCCGACCGTGGCGTCACGTCGCTCGCGCGCCTGCTTTCCGAGGCACCGAGCATGCGTCGCGTTGTGGACGTCATCACAACGAGGTTCGTCGAGCATTTCCGGTACGACGAGATCGAGCGCCAAGCCGTGGTGTGGCGCGAACAGCCGTCCGATCTGGCGGCGTTCACGCGCCCGGCGATGCACCAAGGAGCGTCCGCGCCGCCGGTCACGATCGCTCCCGTGCGCCTGCTCGGACGGCTTGCAGAGGCGGGCGTCGAGGCGCCGTCGGCCGATCCGGCGTTCCGCCGGCCACCGTGGATGCGGGTACGCGCCAACCTCGGGCCCAACTACCGCGAGACCAAACGGCTGATGCGCACCCTCGACCTCCACACGGTGTGCGAGTCGGCCGGTTGCCCCAACATCTACGAGTGCTGGGCCGACAAGACCGCGACGTTCATGATCCTCGGTGAGCGATGCACGCGCGCCTGCGGCTTCTGTCTCGTTGACACCCGTCATCCGCTGCCGCTCGACGCCGACGAACCCGCCCGGGTAGCCGATGCCGTCGCGACGCTCGGGCTCGAGCACGCGGTGATCACGAGTGTGGCGCGCGATGACGTGTCCGACGGGGGCGCCGCGCTCTTCGCAGCCACGATCCACGCCATCCGCGCCCGCATGCCCGGCACGCGCGTCGAGGTGCTGATCCCCGACTGCAAGGGCGACAACAGCGCGCTCGCCACCGTCTTCGATGCCCGTCCCGACGTGCTGAACCACAACCTCGAAACCGTCGCGCGCCTCCAGCGTGCAGCGCGCCCGTCGGCCGGTTACGCGCGATCGCTCACGGTCCTCGCGCGCGCGAAACGCGCCGGACTCGTCACCAAATCCAGCATCATCCTCGGCATGGGCGAGACCGACGACGAGCTGCGCGGCGCGATCACCGACCTGCGCTCCGTCGGCGTCGACATCCTCACGCTCGGCCAGTACCTCCAGCCGTCGTCGCGGCATCTGCCCGTGGTGAAGTGGTGGCATCCCGACGAGTTCGCCGCGCTCGGCTCGTACGCACAGTCACTCGGCTTCACCCACGTCGAGGCCGGACCTCTCGTGCGCTCGAGCTATCACGCGAAGACGGCCGCCAACGCGACCGCACGCCTGCAGTCGACCTCGGCCGGCCTGCCCGCCTGAGCTGATGGCACGGGCCCGCGACCGCATCACCGACGACATCGCGGCGTTCATCTCGAAGCAGCACGTGTTCTTCGTCGCGACCGCGCCCAGCGGTTCCGACGGCCACGTCAATCTGTCGCCCAAGGGCCTCGACACCTTCAAGGTGGTCGATGAGCACACGGTGGCGTACATGGATCTGACGGGGAGCGGGGTCGAGACGATCGCCCATCTCCGCGAGAACGGCCGGATCACGATCATGTTCTGCGCCTTCGACGGCAAGCCCGAGACCGTGCGCTTGTCCGGCCG
Source organism: Acidimicrobiia bacterium (assembly GCA_038236695.1). Classification (GTDB taxonomy): domain Bacteria; phylum Actinomycetota; class Acidimicrobiia; order IMCC26256; family JBBRZM01; genus JBBRZM01. The sequence continues at coordinate 29,995 of JBBRZM010000021.1, read as the reverse complement.
TGGCGAGGTGGTACCGCTGGGCACGAGCGAAGCTGCCGGGCTGCTCGGTGGGCTGCCGGGATTGCCGGGCGCGCGCTCGGCGATCAAGGTGACGGTCGATCGCGTGTCCACGTCGTGTGGTTACGGCGTGCCGCTCATGCACTACGAGACCGACCGGTCGAAGCTGCTCGAGTGGGCCGAGAAGAAGGGTCCCGACCGTGTGCTCGAGTACCAGGCGAAGAAGAACGCGGAGAGCATCGACGGCCTTCCCGGTCTCTGAGCGACGCCGAACCGTTCCGCCGTCGAGGGCGCGCGCCTCTACGCTGACGCGCTGATGTACACGTCACGCATGGCCCGGGCGCGAGCACGCATGGAGGAGATCGGCGTCGACGTGCTGCTGCTCTCGGTGGGCGCCGACTTGCCGTATCTCACCGGGTACGAGGCGATGCCACTCGAGCGCCTGACAATGCTCGTGCTGCCGCGAGAAAGCGACGCGACGTTGATCGTGCCCGCGCTCGAGGTGCCCCGCGTCGTCGAACGCCACGACGTGTTCGTAACGCGACCGTGGCACGAGACCGACGATCCTGTCGCGATCGTCGCCGCGCTCGTCGGGACAGCGGCGGTTGCCGCGGTCGGCGACCAGACCTGGGCGCGCTTCGTGCTCGATCTCCAGCACGCGCTCCCCGACACACGTTTCCGTAAGGCAAGCGATGTGACGCGCCCGCTTCGTATCGTGAAAGACGCGGCCGAGGTCGACGCGCTCCGAGCCGCCGCCCGTGCCGTCGACGACGTCGCGGCTGCGATGCGCGAGCGTCCGTTCGGCGGTCGCACCGAGGCCGACGTGCACCGCGAGCTGGTGGAACGCATGCTCGAGCTCGGCCACGAGCGGGCGAACTTCGCCATCGTGGCCTCGGGACCCAACGCCGCCAGCCCCCACCACGACGCGGGCAGCCGGGCGATCGCCGCCGGCGACGCCGTGCTCTGCGACTTCGGCGGATCGCGCGCGGGCTACTGCTCCGACATCACGCGCATGTACGCGGTCGGCGAGCCGTCCGACCCGGAAGTGCGGGAGGCCTACGCGGTACTCGTCGACGCGCAAGAGCAAGCGGTGCGCGCCGCCACGGTCGGTACCACGTGCGAAGAGGTCGACGCGACCGCGCGGCGCGTCATCGCTGCCGCGGGCTACGGCGACCGGTTCATCCACCGCACCGGTCACGGCATCGGCGTCGAGGCGCACGAAGATCCGTACCTCGTCGAAGGCAACGCCGCGCCGCTAGAAGCCGGCAACGCGTTCAGCATCGAACCCGGCATCTACCTGCCCGGTCGTTTCGGCTTGCGCCTCGAAGACATCGTTGTGGCCACGCCCGACGGACCCGAGCGTCTCAACCGGGCCGAGCGCGACCTCGCCGTCGTCGCCTGACCGGGACTCCAGCCGGTGATGCGTCTCGACCTCGCGACGGTGCTCCTGCAATGGGCAGCCGGCGGGCTCTTGTTCGCGTGGGTCACAACCCGCCGCCGCGAAGTCGGTCTCGGATACGGCTGGTTGCTGCGCGGCTCGTACGCCGTGCTCGCGCTGATCGGACTGGTCGCCGGGGTCGCGGCCCACGATCACGGTGCCGGCGCGACGTTGCGCGACGTCGGCAACGCGGGAGTGGTGCTCGGCGCCGGCATTGCCATTGCGGTGTCGATCGTGCGGCGGTCGGCCGGCGTGTCGGGACAGCAAGCCCGACGCGCGGCAAGGGCGCAACGAGTCGCGGCGATGACGCGGCGCGAGCCCCGAGCCGGCGATGCGGCATCCTCCACGGCCCACGGCGCGCCCGCCGCGGAGTTTCCACCCGCACTCGACCTCCTCGCACCGGCAGCGGGCCTGGTCGGGCTGCTCGGCGCCGCGTCAGTAGCCGGTGGCCCCTACGGCCAGACCGCGCTGCGACTCGTCATGGGCGCGCTGTTCCTGGGCGCGATCAGCGACGCGATGCTCCTGGGCCACTGGTACCTCGTGCAACCGGGTCTCGGCCGTGCGCCGCTCAAGGAGCTCGTGAAGCTGGTCGCGTGGATCTGGCCGTTCGAAGTCGCCGCGCTCCTGTGGCCGACCGGCATGATCCAAGTGCTCAACGGGTCGCTCAGCGACGGGTATCACGGATTGCTCGGCTACACGTGGGTGGTGAGCGCGTTGTCGACGATCGCGCTCATCGGCGTCACGTGGCTCGCGTTGCGCGAGCGCTACTACTCCGCCGTGATGGCGGCGACCGGGTTGCTGTACCTCGCGATCCTCACCGCCTTCGGCACCGACCTCGTTGCGCGCGCGGTGCTCGCGAGCTGACGCACCCCATTCTTGCGTCAGTAACCGGGATGTGACTCCGATTTTTGACGCAAGAACGCGGGGGTGAGGTGACTACGTGACGAAGTACTTCGCTTCGGGGTGGGGGACGATGATGGCGGACGTGGTCTGCTCGGGCTCGAGCTGGAACTCTTCGGTCAGCTTCACGCCGATGCTGCCGAGGTCGAGCAGCTCGTCGAGCTTCGCCTGGTCTTCGAGCTCCGGGCACGCGGGGTAGCCCCACGAGTAGCGCGACCCGCGGTACTGCTGACGGAAGAGCCCGGCCAGCGACGGCCCGTCCTCGTCGGCGAAGCCCCACTCCTCGCGGATGCGGCGGTGCCACAGCTCCGCGAGCGCTTCGGTCATCTCCACCGACAGCCCGTGGACCAGCAGATACTCCTGGTACCGGTCTTCGGCGAACAGCTCGCGCTCGCGCTCGGTCGCGGCCGAACCCATCGTCACCACGTGGAAACCCGCGTAGTCGGCGTCGCCGGACTCGACCGGCCGGAAGAAGTCGGCGATGCAGAGATGGCGATCCTTGCGCTGGCGGGGAAAGTGGAAGCGCAGTCGTTCGGTCGTGCGTGAGTCGTCGGTCCACACGACCATGTCGTTGCCCTCGGAGTTGACCGGGAAATACCCCCATGCCACCGCAGGGACGAGCCAGCCCTCGGCCTTTGCCTTGTTGAGCTCGGCTCGCAGCGTCGGACGGATCCGCGCCTTGAACTCGTCGTCCTTCTCGTTTTCGTCCTTGAGCGGCCGGAACTGCCACTGGTTGCGGAACAGCGCGGTCTCGTTGAGGTAGCCGGCGATCTCGTCGAGCGAGACGCCTTTCGCTACACGCGTGCCGAGGAACGGAGGGTCGAACACCTTGACATCGGTCGCGACGTCGGAGCTGGTGGCGACCTCGACCGCGGCTTCCGCGGCCTCGCGTTCCGACTTGCGCGGCGGAAGATCGCGACCGCCCTGGGCACGACCGAAGTCGGGATCGAGCGTGCCGGTGCGCTTTCCCTCCATGAGCGTGTCCATCGTTCGCAGACCCTCGAACGCGTCTTTGCCGTAGAACAGGCGCCCCTCGTAGAGCCCGCGCAGGTCGCGTTCGACGTAGTTCCGCGTCAGCGCGGCACCACCGAGGACGACCGGGATCTTCGCCAGGCCCTGGTTGTTCATCTCCTGCAAGTTTTCGCGCATGATCAGCGTGCTCTTCACCAGCAGACCGCTCATCCCGATCACGTCGGCGTCGACTTCCTTCGCTTTGGCGACGAAGTCTTGGAGCGGCGCCTTGATGCCGATGTTGTGCACCTCGTAGCCGTTGTTGGTGAGGATGATGTCGACGAGGTTCTTGCCGATGTCGTGCACGTCGCCCTTGACCGTGCCGATCACCATGCACCCTTTTCCGCCCGCGTCGGCTTTCTCCATGTGCGGCTCGAGGTGCGCGACCGCGGCCTTCATCGTCTCCGCGCTCTGCAACACGAACGGAAGCTGCATCTCGCCGCTGGCGAAGAGATCACCGACGACTCGCATGCCGTCGAGCAGCACGTCGTTGACGATCTCGAGCGCGGGTCGCGTCTGGAGTTGCTCGTCGAGATCGACCTCGAGGCCGTCGCGTTGACCGTCGATGATGCGATGCTTCAAGCGCTCCTCGACCGGCCACCCCGAGCGGTCCTCCTGCTCGAGCCGGCCTGCGTCGACATCGGAGAACAGGTCGAGCAGCACCGACAATGGGTCGTAGTCGTCGCGGCGGCGGTCGTAGATCAAGTCGAGAGTGACCTCGCGCACGTGCTCGTCGATCTTGTGCATCGGCATGATCCGCGCCGCGTGCACGATCGCCGCGTCGAGCCCAGCCTCGCGGCACTCGTGGAGGAACACACTGTTGATGACGTGTCGCAGCGCGGGCTTGAGACCGAAGCTGACGTTGGACAGGCCGAGAATCGTGGACACGCCCGGCAGCTCGGCCTTGATGGCCTTGATCGCCGCCATCGTCTCGATGCCGTCGCGGCGTAGGTCTTCCTGGCCCGAACCGAGTGGAAACGTGAGCGCGTCGAAGATGAGATCGGTCGGCTCCATGCCGTACTTCTCGGTCGCGAGCTCGAAGATGCGCTTCGCCACCCGCAGCTTCCATTCCGCAGTGCGGGCCTGGCCCTCCTCGTCAATCGTGAGACAGATCACCGCCGCGCCGTACTCACGGGCGAGCGAGAACACGCGATCGAACCGCGAGCCGGGGGCGAACCCGTCTTCGAGGTTGGCCGAGTTGAGGATGGCCTTGCCGCCCGAGTGCTGCAGCCCGGCTTCGACCACCAGCGACTCGGTGGAGTCGAACACGAGGGGCAGTGACGCCTGCGTGGCGAAGCGGCTCGCGATCTCGTTCATGTCGGTGACGCCGTCGCGGCCCACGTAATCGACGCAGACGTCGAGCACGTGCGCGCCTTCCTTCACTTGCTCCCGCGCCATCTGTACGCACGCATCCCAGTCGGCGTCGAGCATCGCGTCGCGGAACTTTCGCGAACCGTTCGCGTTGGTGCGTTCGCCGACCGCGAGGAACGCGAGCTCCTGGTGGAACGGCACGTGGGTATAGATCGACGAGCAGCCGGGCTCGAACTCGGGCTCGCGCACGCCTGGCGCCCGTTGACCAACGCGCTCCACGACTTGGCGCAGGTGTTCGGGCGTAGTGCCACAGCAGCCGCCGACGATGTTGAGACCGAACTCCGTGACGAAGCGCTCGTGCGCGTCGGCCAATGCCTCCGGCGTGAGGTCGTAATGGGTGCGGCCCTCGACGATCGACGGCAGTCCGGCGTTGGGCAGACACGAGAGAAACGGGCGCGCGTGCTGGGAGAGGTACCGCAGGTGCTCGGTCATCTCGCCGGGGCCGGTCGCACAGTTGAGGCCGATCACGTCGGGCTGCATCGCCTCGAGCGCGGTGACCGCCGCGCCGATCTCGGAGCCCACCAGCATCCGCCCGGTGGTCTCCATCGTGACCTGGATCATCACCGGCACGTCGACGCCCGTGCTCGCCATGGCGCGGCGGCACGCGACCAGCGCAGCCTTCCCCTGGAGCAGGTCTTGCACCGTCTCGATGAGCAGCACATCGACGCCGCCGCGCAGGAGGCCTTCGACCTGCGGCACATAGGCGTCACGGAGGTCGGCGAAGCCGATGTGCCCGAGTGAGGGGAGCTTCGTGCCCGGCCCGATCGAGCCGATGACCCAGCGGGGCCGGTCGGGCGTGGAGAAGTCGTGCGCGACCTCCTTGGCGAGACGCGCCGCCACCTCGTTCATCTCGACCGTCTTCGCCGCGATGTCGTACTCGGTGAGCACCACGGGGAACGAGCCGAACGTCGCGGTCTCCACTGCATCGACGCCAACTTCGAAGTACCCGGCGTGGAGGTCGCGGATCACGTCGGGCCGGGTGAGCACCAGATGCTCGTTGCACCCTTCGAGGGCCGGGCCACCGAAGTCGTCGGGCCCGAGGTCGCGCGCTTGCACGCCGGTGCCAAAAGCGCCGTCGAAGAACAGCACGCGCTCGCGAAGGGCCTCGAGAAAGCTTGACATGATGCTCATAGGGTACCGGAGCCCGTCCGGCGTTCTCCCATGGGTTTGCGCCGTTCAGCGGATTGCGGCCGGTCCCGGCGACTCGAACACGGAGGCGTCGTGCGAGCGCGCGATCAGCGTCGCGCCTGGCGGAAGGTGGGTTCCGCGGGCGTCCGCGTCGGCGACGACGGTGAGGCGAGTGCGGGATCGTTGCCAATTGTTCGTTCGCCGCGCGCCGTACGCGATTTCCTGTCGGGGCTCCAACTTCACGCGAACGCCGTGCTTCTCGAGTTGCAGCGCGAGGCCCGAGCCGGCGTCGATCGAGAGCAGGCCGACGCCCGCGCCAATCAGGACGGGCTGGGCACTCCGCGCCTTCACCGCGTGGAGGACGCCCGGTGTCAGGGTGCGGATCCGATCAGAAACAACCGGATCCGGTGGATTGGCCCTTGCCGAATTGACGCTCAACACGCCGGCGAGGATGGCGACGATGGCGACACCGACGACGCCTGCTCCGACGGCGACCACGCGCCGGGCGCGCACGAGATCGACCTGCGCCAGCGCATCGAGCGCGACCCAGCCCGCGAACACCCAGATCCCGAACCCGACAAACGTGATCCACCGCACGAGGTACTCGGCCGGGAGGCCCTCGAGCCGGCTTGCCGACAGCAACGCGAGCCCGATCGCGCTGCCCACGAGCGCGCCGAGGAGCAGCTGCGCGCGTCGTCGGCGCACGACGGTCGCAAGCATGGCAACGACATACGCGCCGATGGTCCACTCACCCGGCCAGCGAGGCAGGCGAGTGATGAGGTAGCGCGTGGGATGCGCGCCGAAATTCAGTCCGGTGATCCATCCAACCCCTGTGAGCGTCAAGTCGGTCACCGTGCCGGGGGGCTGCTTGGGCTTGGCGCGTGCCGCGTACTCGCGCATCAACGTGATGTTGCCCGGGTGGTGGGTCAACTGCTCGATGATCGGCGGGAGCCACAGCACGAACCCGACCAGCACCGTGACGCCGATCACCCGGGGGAGTACGCGTCGCCACTGCCGACGTTGCTCGGCGTCGTTGCGCGCCGCGACGACGTGCACGACGAGGAAGATGCCCGCGATGGCGAACAAGCCCACGATTGTGATGAGCGATCCGATGTGGGACTGGATCGCGAACGAGGCGGTGACGACCGCCCACGGCAGCGCCCAGACGTCTCCCATGGCGACCGACCAGAGGACCAGCAGCAGCAGGCCCAGGGCGATCACCGGCGGGAACGGGTTGAACGCGTCGGTCAGCTGCTGCGGACCCAGTGAGTGCACGAACAGGCCAAGTACGATCAGGGTCCAGATCAGCAGCGTGCGCCCGCCGCGGCGATACGCGACCAGCGCGATGCCGGCCGCCGCGATCGCGTTGATGAGCACGACGCCGAACATCAGTCCGAGACCGTTGCTCCCCGTCAACCGATACGGAAGGGCGAGCAGCTCGTAGAGCGCGGGCCCCGGGTGATGCCAGCCGAAGCGCGAATACGGGCCCAGCAGCACTGGGTGATGGCCGATGTCGCGCGTGTACATCTCGATGAGCGCGCGGTCGCCCGAGGGGTACCAACGGGTCTGCGTGAAGCACCAGATCATCGCGACGACGAACGGCGTCGCCATGAACAACACCGCGAGCGCGACGAGCGGGTCGCGGCGGTACCAGCGGCGCGGCGCCGTCGGTCGAGCCGCGGGCGCGTCGAGCGCGCCCGCCGTCATCGGCGGCCGCTCAAAGCCGCTGGTCATCGATCTGGGACTTCAGCTCCATCGCGACGGCCAGCGTCGCACATGGCGGCCCACGCGGATGGATTGGTCGGCCCGCTCGAAGAGCTCGCGGTCGCCGTTGCTGTCCCCGTACGCCCAGACGTACGCGCCCGTGCCGGTCTCGGCCAACCATTCGTCGAGCCGCCGGGCCTTCTCCGCCCGTCGGACGTTGGCACCGCGGAGCGCGCCTGTGAGCCGGCCGTTGTCGCCGACGGCGAGCTCGGTTGCGAGGACCGCATTGAAGCCGAGATGTTCGGCGATCGGCAGGAGATATGACCGCAACGACGCGGACACGATCACCAGTTCGTGGCCCTGGTCGCGATGCCAGGCGGCTCGCTCGACGGCGTCGCTGCGCAAAAACTTTGCGATGACGATCGCGGCGAAATCGTGCGCCTGCTGCTCGAAGCGCGCCGCGTCGTACCCGGCGAACACTCGTCGCAGCAACGCCGCCTTCGCCGCGTTGCGCGCGTCGTCACGCATTGCTGCCCATGCGAGCTTGGGCGTCGTCGCGCTCACCGCGCGTGCCAGCGTGCCGCTGCCCACGGCGTAGCGCAGGAACGGAAGCACGTTGTCACGCGTCGACAACGTGCCATCAAAATCCCAAGCAGTGACGACTCGGTTCGCACTCGATGACCCCGACCCCGGTTCTTGCGTCAGCAGCCGGGATGTCATCCCGATAAATGACGCAAGAATGATTGGGTGCGATCGGCGACGCGTCACACGGGGAGCTTGCGGAAGATGGGGCGAGGGACGTGGCGGAGGACTGACATCACGTAGCGCAAGGCCGGCGGCACCCAGATCGTCTCGGCGCCCCGCTCCAACCCGCGCACGATCGCGGTGGCTACGGCTTCCGGTGTCGTTGCGAGCGGCGCCGCCTCGATGCCCTCGGTCATCTTGGTGTGCACGAAGCCCGGCCGCACGATCATCACGTCGACGCCGGTGCCGACGAGGCGGTCGCCGAGACCCTGGAAGAACGCGTCCATGCCGGCTTTCGACGATCCGTACACGAAGTTGGCGCGGCGCGCCCGTTCACCCGCCACCGACGACAGTACGACGATCGTGCCGTGGCCCTGCGCTTCGAGCCGGTTCGCGATCGGCACCGCGATCGACACCGCGCCGAGGTAATTGGTGCGCACGACGTCGACCGCGGCCGAGCCGCCGCGGTCGGCCGCCGTCTGGTCACCGAGCACGCCGAACGCGAACAGCACGAGATCGAAGTCGCCGTAACGATCGAACATCTCGTCGACGAACGCGTCGTGTGTGTCGAGCGCGGCGGCGTCGAACGGCACCGCATCGACGGTGGTGGCACCGAGGTCGCGCAGCTCCTTCATTGTGGGGTCGAGCTCATCGGGCCGGCGGGCCGCGAGCACGAACGTTCGGCCGCGCCGGCTCACGAGCTCGCGACACGTCGCGCGCGCGATGTCGGAGCCACCTCCGAGCACCAGCACTGATTGCACCGAACCGAGCGCGTCTTTCATCGTTGACCTTTCGCCGTCGACGATCGTGTGATCATGTCAGGCCGAGTCGCCGTGACAGGTCCGATTGCAGCACGTTGGACGGATCGACCCGTGCCCGCAGCTCGCGGAAGCGGTCGACTTCGGGGTACATGGTTGCGAGCAGCTCAGGGCGCAGCCGGGAGTCTTTCGCGAGGTACACCCGGCCGCCGGCCTCGGCGATCATGCCGTCGAGCTCGTCGAGCAGCGGCGCGAGGCCGCGGGCAGTGGTGGGGATGTCGAGCGCGAGTGTCCAGCCGGGGATGGGAAACGAGAGCGCACCCGGATTGCCGGGCCCGAACCGCTTGAGCACCGCGAGGAACGACGCGCACTGCGCGCCGCTCAGCTTCTCGATCGCGCGCCGAAGGGTCGCGTCCTCCGCGTCGGGTACGACGAACTGGTACTGAAGAAAGCCACGGCTGCCATAGAGCCGGTTCCAGCCGTCGATGCGGTCGAGCGGATGAAAGAACGTCGTGATCGACTCGAGGTGACCGCGTTGCAGGCGCGGCGCTTTGCGAAACCACACTTCGTTGAACGCGCGCACCGTGAGCCGGTTGAGCATCCCGTTCGGCGCCCACGACGGAGCCGTGATCCGCGTCTGAGGGTCGAAGCGCAACGCGTGCTCACGTTGCTGCGGGGGCAGCGCCTCGATCGGCGCATGGTCACCTCGCATCAACACGCCGCGACCCAACGCGGCGCCTTGCGCGGCGCAGTCGATCCACGCGACCGAGTACCGGTACTCGGCGTCGCCGGTGCGCATGCGCGCCATGAGATCGTCGAGGTCGGGCGCGCGCTCCCTGTCGACGCTGACCAGCGACGTCTCGACCCGCAGCAGGCGCAGTGTTGCTTCGGTGACCACGCCCGTGAGTCCCATCCCCCCGGCCGTGTCCCAGAACAGCTCGCGGTCATCGTGCGGGCTCACATCCAGCACGCCCTTCGGCGTATGCAGCGTGAACGACTCCACGTGGTTCGCGAAGCTGCCGTCGACGTGATGGTTCTTGCCGTGGATGTCGGCGGCGATCGCCCCGCCGACGGTCACGAAGCGCGTGCCCGGCGAGACCGGCACGAACCAGCCGAAGGGCAGCGCCATCCGCATGACCGCGTCGAGGCTGGCGCCCGCTCCGATCCGCAAGCGCCCGGTCGACACGTCGAACTCTTTGACGTCTCGCAGGCGGGTCAGGTCGATCACGGATCCACCGGCGTTCTGCGCCGCATCGCCGTAGCTGCGGCCCAATCCGCGCGCGATCAGTCCTCGCCTCCCGGCGCGGTCGAGCAACGGGTCGACGTCCGCGGACTTTCCGAGCGTTTCGACGTGCGCGGCGGTGGGCGCCGTGCGTCCCCAGCCGGTCAGCAGCTCCGATGACTCGTCAGACATGGACACCGACGGCGAAGATCACGACCCAGAGCAGTCCGAGCACTTGCAGTACCCGGTCGCTCAGCACGATCTCTTCCGGTGCGCTTCCCTGACCCTGCTCGGCGACCAACGCGTAGCGCAACACCGCCAGCACGAACGGCACGATCGAGAGCCGGAACCAGAACGTGTCGCCCACCTTGGCGGCATTCTCGAATGCCCACAGGCAGTACGCGGTGATCATCACTCCCGACGACACCGCGCGCACGTAGTTGAGGAAGCTGGCGGAGTACACGCCTAGCGTCACGCGGTGACCATGCGAGTTATCGCCGAGCTCGACCTGCTCGGCGGTGCGCTTGCCCGTGACGATGAACAAGGATCCCGCGCCCGCGACGATGAGGAACCAATCGGATATGGGTACCCCGGTCGCGACGCCGCCCGCGATCGCGCGCAATACGAAACCGGCGGCAACGGCAGCGAGATCGATGACCGCCTCGTGTTTGAGCCACACGCTGTACGAGAACGTGAGTGCCACGTAGCCACCGACGACCGCAGCCAGCGCGCCACTGTTGAACGGCGCCGCGATGCCGATCCCGATGACGATGAGCACGACGGCCATTACCTTCGCGAGCCGGACGCTTATCGTGCCGTTCGCGACTGGCCGGTTGCGTTTGGTGGGATGCAACCGGTCGGCGTCCGCGTCGAGCGCGTCGTTGAGGAAGTACGTGCCGCTCGCCGCGAAGCAGAAGGCGACGAACGCGGCCAACGTGCGGCCGACCTGCGCCGGCTGGCTCAGGACACCGGCGCCGAGCGGAGCGGCGAACACGAGCACGTTCTTCGCCCATTGTTTCGGACGGGCCGTGCGTACCAGGCCCCTCGCGACGGCGCCACGCGACGGTGCGGGCGTGCCCGCGACTGCCGGATCGCGTTCGCGATCGGTCGCGTCGGTGGACGGGCTCCGGGTTCGCGCCATGGTGTGATCAGGGTACCCCGGGCCTGGTCGCGGGCCCGTTCCGCGGTGGGGCGGGCCATAGACTCCGGACGGCATGACGACGCGCAAGGTGTACACCCGCACGGGTGACGACGGCTCGACGGCACTGCTGTACGGCGGGCGCGTGACGAAGCACTCGTCGGGCCCGGCGGCGTACGGCGCGGTCGACGAGGCGGTGTCGGCGCTCGGCGTCGCCCGCGCCGAAGTGGAACCGGGCGGGGCGCTCGACGACCTGCTGATCCGGTTGGAGCGCGAGCTGTTCGTCGTCGGCGCGGAGCTCGCCACTCAGCCGTCAAACCGGCCGAAGCTCGAGCCGGGCGTCTCGCTCGTGACCGAAGCCATGGTGAGCGCGCTCGAGCCGATCATCGACGACGTCACCGCCAAGTTCGAGCCACCGACCGAGTTCGTGCTGCCCGGTGAAAACCGGATTGCGGCCGCGCTCGACGTCGCGCGCACGGTCGTGCGCCGCGCGGAGCGCGAGGCGGTGGCCGCCGCCGCAGAACATTGGCTCGATGGCAGTCAGGTCGTGCCGTACCTCAACCGGCTCGCCGATCTCGTGTACACGCTGGCGCGCTGGCAGGAAGGCCACTTCCGTCCCGTGCGCACCTGAGCCCGGCCGGTCCGACTACTCACCGGAGGAACCCCTTGTCACTGCAGTTCAGCGTCTCGTCCAGTGCGGCTGATCGTGTGAAGGCGGCGCTGCTCGTCGTGCCTGTGCTCGACGGACCCGAGCTCGACTCGAGCGCCGAAGCGGTTGATGCCGCGCTGGACGGCGAGCTCAGCAGGTTCATGACCGAAGCGGGATTCACCGGCGCGGAGGGCACGACACTGGCCCTGCCGACCAGCGGGCGTCTGGGTGCCGACGCCGCGGTGCTGGTCGGCGTGGGCAAGGCCGATGAGTTGACGCTCGGCAAGCTCCGGCGCGGCGGTGCAACCGCGGCGCGTCAGGCGCGCAAGGCCACCACGGTGGCGACGACGCTTGTCGAGCTGGCCGACCGTGCCGGGCTCGACCGCCTCGACGCGGCCCAGGCGGTCGCCGAGGGTTTCGAGCTCGGGAGCTACGAGTTCCTGAAGTACAAGCGCGAGTCCAAGCCGACGAAGTTGCGGCGGGTGATCGTGGTCGGCGCCGGCGGCGGCGCGCGAGTGAAAGCCGCGCTCGAGCGCGGGTCGGCCATCGCCGACGCCGTGTCGTGGGCGCGTGACATGGTCAACGAGCCGGCGGGCGCGAAGTCTCCCGACGCGTTCGCGCGGGCGACGCAACGATTCTTGCGCGGCACCGGCGTGACCGTGCAAGTGCTCTCGGGTGCGCAGCTCAAGCAGCGGCGCCTGGGTGGCATCGTCGGTGTGGGCCAGGGATCGGAGCAACCGCCCCGCCTCGTGAAGCTCACCTACAACCCGGCCGGGCGCGCTCGCGGCACGCTGGCGCTGGTCGGCAAAGGCGTCATCTTCGACTCCGGCGGCCTTTCAATCAAGACCGCCGGCGGGATGGAGACGATGAAGACCGACATGGGCGGCGGGGCGGCGGTGATCGCGGCGATGTCGGTGTTGCGTGATCTCGACGTGAAGGCGCGCGTCATCGGTTTCGTGCCCATGGTCGAGAACATGCCGAGCGGGAAAGCCATCCGGCCAGGTGACGTGCTCGAAATCCGCAACCGCAAGACCGTTGAGGTGCTCAACACCGACGCCGAGGGTCGCCTCATCCTTGCCGACGGTCTCTCGCTCGCGGCGGAGGCGAAACCCGACGCGATCATCGATGTCGCGACGCTCACCGGCGCGTGCGTCGTCGCGCTCGGCGAAAAGATCGCCGGGCTGATGGGCAATGACAACGCGTGGGTCGATCAGGTGCGCGCCGCCGCCGACCGTGCGGGCGAGCCGGTGTGGCCACTGCCGCTGCCGCGCGAGTACCGCAAGCTGCTCGATTCGGAGGTCGCCGACCTGCGCAACATCAGCACCGGCGGCGGCTACGGCGGTGCGCTCACCGCGGGCCTCTTCCTTCAGGAGTTCGTCGACGAGCGCGCGTGGGCCCACCTCGACATCGCCGGGCCGGCCCGGGCGGCCGGTGACGACGGCGAGCTGGTGAAAGGCGGTACCGGGTTCGGCGTGCGCACACTCGTCGAGCTCGCGACCCGCTTCACGAAACCGACCGACTGATCGGCGATGCCGCACCCGACGGCTGTGGCGCCGGCGTGGCGCGCTGTCGCCGCAACGATGATCGTGGTGGCGGTTGGCGTCGCCGCGTGCAACGGCGGCAGTGGCGACCAGCGCGGCACCACCACATCGACGCGCCCACTGCCGCCCGTCGGCACGACGGTCGAGGTGCTCGTGCGCGACAACCTGTTCACGCCCCTCGACCTGCGAATTCGGCCCGGCGTGCAGGTGCGGTGGCGCAACGACGGGTTCAGCCCGCACCAGATCACGCCGTTGGACCCGAGCCGGGACTTCCACGGTGCCGGCGGGGTGCCGTTCGGCGTGGTCTCGGAGCACTTCCGCGAGCAGCAGCTCTACTCGTTCACCTTCACCCGGCCAGGGGTCTACGACTATTACTGCTCGATTCACGGCCTCCCGCACCAGGCGATGCATGCCCGCATCACCGTGGTCGGGACGTGATCGGGGCGTACGGTACGCCCGCGGCAGTGCCCGGAAGTTAACCTTCCGTCCACTTGCGGTCCTATAGCAGGCCGCTCGCACCGTGTTGGGGGATACCGAGCATGCGCACTCGTGGAGCCGTTCGTGCAATCGGCGTCGTGGCCGTCCTGGCCCTGGCCGTCGCCGCCTGCGGCAGCAGTAGCAGCAGCGCGAAGTCGGTGAAGGTCGTCGACCTCAGGGGTAAGGCCTCCGGTCAGTACCCCGAGGTGGCGGTCAAGGCGATCGACAACAAGTTCGATGCCCAGGCGATCCGTATCAATCCCGACACCACCGTGAAGTGGACCAACGACGGCCGCAGCGCCCACAACATCACTCCGGCCGTCGCCAAGCAGGACTTCGGCAGCGGCACCAAGTTCGGTATCGGTACCGAGTCGTTCACCACGGGCAAGACCTACGAGTTCAAGTTCGTCCACGCCGGCACGTACGACTACTACTGCACGATCCACGGCTCGGCGACGAAAGGCATGATCGGCAAGATCATCGTCGGAGCCGGCGCCGCCGGTTCGGCATCGGGCGGGAGCGCGGGCACGAAGTCGGGCACGATCCACGTACCCGCCGACGAGCCCACAGTCCAGAAGGCCGTCGACGCGGCCAAGCCGGGTGCGCTCGTTCTCATCGCGCCGGGCACCTATCACGAGGCCGTCACTGTCGACACCGGGCACAAGAACATCGTCATTCGCGGCGAAGACCGCGCGACCACGATCCTCGACGGCGACTTCAGTGAGGTGGCCGGCAAGGAGAACGGCTTCAAGGTGCTTGCCGGCGGCGTCGCGATCGAGAACCTCACCGCACGCAACTTCAAGTCCAACGGCTTCTATTGGAACGGTGTGACCGGCTACCGCGGTTCGTATCTCACGAGCGTGCGTACGGGCGACTACGGCATCTACGCGTTCGGGTCGACCTACGGTCAGTTCGATCACGATTACGCCGCGGGCAGCCCCGACGCGGGCTTCTACATCGGCCAGTGTTTCCCGTGCCATGCCGTGATCACCGATGTGGAAGCCGAGTGGAACGGATTGGGCTACTCGGGCACCAACGCGGGTGGCGACCTCAACCTCGTCAACTCGTCGTGGCACGACAACCGGGCCGGCATCGTGCCCAACAGCGGTAGCGGTGAGGCCAACCCGCCACAGCACGGTGTGACGATCACCGGCAACACCGTGTTCAACAACAACAACGGCCAGACGCCTGCGATCGACATTGCGAAGATCGCGCAGGGCAACGGGATCCTCGTCGCCGGCGGTGACGACGACGTCGTGCAGCGCAATCTTGTCTACAACCACGACGTTTCCGGAATCGCGGTGGTCACGCTGCCGGAGAAGCTCATCAAGATCGGCGACCCGAAGGCGCAAAACTTCAACGCGCACAAGAACAAGGTCACGGACAACGTCGTGACCGACAGCAAGCAGTTCGACCTGGGCCTCGTGCCGTCCATCGACACGGCCACCGACTCGTTGGGCAACTGCTTCTCGGCCAACACGTTCACCACCAGCTCGCCGACCGATGTCGAGAAGCTGGTGCCGTGTGGCGGCGCCGCGCAGCCCGGGTTCAATGCCGAGCTGGCCCGGTTCGGCGGATTGCTCGGCGGCGACAAGCCGGCATCGGCTGATTACAAGACGCTCGTGCTGCCGCCGGTACCGACGTTGGCCAACATGCCCAACGCCAAGACGGCGAAGCCGAAGCCCGCGACGCGAGCCACCACCCCGATGAAGATCAACGTCGCGTCGATCAAGGTCCCGACGAAGAAGTAACGGCTCGCCAGGGTCGACGGCCCCACGCGTCGCGTGCGATTTCCCCGACCGTCCGAGCGACTGTCGGCACGCAACCCGTTTCCGCGCGGGAGTGTCACCGTGGGCGTGTGGCTCGGGCTCAACGGCCTCGCGACCTACGGTTTCCTCGCCATCGCGGCGCGTTCCGTCGGCGCCAACCGCTACAGCGCGCTGTCGGCGCTGTGGGCTCTCGCGTTCCTTGCCGGGCCGGGATGCTTCCTTCCGCTTGAGCAAGAGGTCGGGCGTTCGCTCGCGGCCCGACGGGCTCGTGGCGTTGGCAGCGGGCCGCTCGTACGCAGGGCGGCACTGGCCGGCGCCGTGCTTGCCGGTGTGCTCGTCATCGCGGTCCTCGCGCTCAGCGGTCCGCTCGTCGACGGGTTGTTCGACGGTCAGATCGCGCTGCTCTTCGCGCTGATGCTGGTGCTCGTGGGTTACGGCTTCGAGCATCTGACCCGCGGCGTGCTCGCCGGCAACGACCTGTTCGGGCGGTACGGCTTCCTGCTCGGCGGTGAAGGACTGTTGCGGCTGGCCGGAGCCGTCGTGCTCGCGGCGATCGGAGTGGCAACCGTCGGACCGTTCGGTCTTCTCGTCGGGCTCGCGCCGTACGCGGCGTCGGGCATCGCGTTGTTCGGACGGAGTGGGCTGACCGGTCCCGGTCCACCGGCGCCGTGGGGCGAGCTCTCGTCGTCACTCGGTTATCTGTTCGCCGGTTCGCTCCTCGCGCAGACCCTCGTCAACGCGGGACCGCTCGCCACCCAAGCGCTCGCGGGGCACGGTGAAGGGGGCGCGGCCGGGCGGTTCCTCGCCGGCCTCGTGCTCGCACGAGTCCCACTGTTTCTCTTCCAAGCGGTGCAGGCCGCGTTGCTGCCGAACCTCTCCGGCTTGCACGGCGCGGGTCGTCACGCCGAGTTTCGGCGCGGTCTCCGCCGGCTCATGGTCGCCGTCGGTACGATCGGCGCGTTGGCCACGATCGGGGCGGCGGTGCTCGGGCCGTGGGCCGTACGCCTGCTCTTCGGCGACGACTTCCGCCTCGCGCATCGCGACATGTTCTTCCTTGCGCTCGGCTCGGCCGTGTTCATGGCCGCGCTCGCGCTGGCCCAGGCGTTGCTGGCGCTCGGAGGTCAACGACGAGCCGTGTTGGGCTGGCTGTCGGGCGTCGGTGCCTTTGCGCTCGCGCTGCTCATTCACACCAGCCTGCTGTTGCGCGTCGAGATCGCCTACCTCGCGGGCACCGCCGCGGCAGCACTGTGCGTGGTCGCGTTGCTCGCGAAGCCGCTACGGACTGCGGGATCGGCACCGAAGTCCGATCTGTTCACTCCGCGCAGCGTTCCGCTCGTGATCGAACCGACCGAACTGTGACCCGGTTACACGGCAGTCGGATATGCGGCGCGCGGCGAGCTTGATGTCGCCGTCTCCAGGGGAATGGGGCGTTCACGGGCGGCACCACCGGCACGAAGAGCAGCGGCAGGAGTTCGCGTTGCGCACAATCATTCTCGGCGGTGACTGCTATCCGGGATGGCCGACCGCCATGCATTTCTCGGCCCGTGACCATCAGGTCGGCGGGAGTCAGTGGGTGACGACTGACCCGTCGGCGAGCACGGCGTGCGGCAGGCAGAGATCGTCGTACTCCGCGATCACGATCGGCGGGGCGTCGTCACCGCATGCGGGGCACTTCGGATCGCGCCGCACTTTGAACGTGCGGAAGCTCTGCTCGAGCGCGTCGTAGGCGAGGAGCCGGCCGACGAGTGGGTCGCCCAGGTCGAGCACGACCTTGATCGCCTCGAGCGCCTGGATGGACCCGACGATGCCGGGCAGGACGCCCAGCACGCCTGCCTCGGCACAACTCGGCGCGAGCTCGGGCGGGGGCGGTTCGGGGAGCAGGCAGCGGTAGCACGGCCCCTCGTAGGGCTTGAACACCGTGACCTGACCCTCGAAGCGGAAGATCGACCCGTGCACGACGGGAATCCTCTTCACGAGCGACGCGTCGTTGAGCAGGTAGCGCGTCGGGAAGTTGTCGGTGCCGTCGACGATCACGTCGTAGCCGTCGATGATGTCGAGCACGTTGTCGGCTCCGAGACGCACGTCGTAGGTGACGACGTCGACGTCGGGGTTGAGCGCCGTGAGCGTCTTCTTCGCCGAGTCGACTTTGCGCTCGCCGATGCGATCGGTGTTGTGCAGGATTTGCCGCTGCAGATTGGAGTCATCGACCACGTCCATGTCGACGATGCCAATCGTGCCGACGCCCGCGGCCGCGAGGTAGAGCGCGGCAGGGGAGCCGAGCCCGCCCGCGCCGAGCAGCAGGATCCTGCTCTCGAGCAGCTTCCGTTGTCCGGCTTCACCGATTTCGGGCAACAGGATGTGGCGTCCGTAACGGCTGCGCTGCTCGGGCGTCAGCACCGCCGGCGTGATCCACGCGCGGCCTTCGTTCTTCCAGCGGCCGAAACCGCCGGTCATCGACGCCACATCGTCATACCCGAGCTCTTGCAAAGTCTGGGTCGCGAATGCCGAGCGCGTGCCGCCCGCGCAGTACACGATGACCGGCTTCTTGCGATCGGGCAGCTTGTTCTCGACCTGGCTCTCGAGATGCCCGCGGGGGATGAACACCGCGCCGGGAATCGTGCCCTGCTCGAACTCGTCGAGCTCGCGCACGTCGAGGAACGTGGCGTCGCCGAGGCGCGCTTCGGCGTCGGCGGGCTGGATCTCTTTGATCGATTGCTTCGTGCGGGCGAGAAGCTCGCGGAAGCTGGCCATACGCGAACACCCCTCTCGTGCGCCGGCGGACTGTCTGCAACAGGAAATGCTACTTCAGGGGTCAGGTATTCCCAACCCGGTCGTCCGGCGATGACACCGGACAACTGTGACGCCACGGCAGTAGCGCGGTAGCGCGAGGGCGCACCCGCTGCGAGGATGAACCGGTCCGAGGAGGCTGACGATGAACGTGCTCGGTATCGACATCGGGGGGACCGGCATCAAGGGTGCGCCGGTCGACGTACGCAAGGGCGAGCTGACCGGCGATCGGTTCCGCCTCCTGACCCCGCAACCGGCGACGCCCGATGCAGTGGCGCGTGTTGTCGCCCGGGTCGTCGAGAAGTTCGAGACGCGCGGCCGGATCGGCTGCACCTTCCCCGCGGTGATCCAGCACGGCGTCGCGCTCACTGCCGCCAACGTCGATCCGTCGTGGAAGGACACCGACGTGCGCGCGACGTTGGAGCGTGGCACCAAACGGCCGTTCACGGTGCTCAACGACGCCGATGCCGCGGGCGTTGCCGAGATGGAGTTCGGCGCCGGGGAACGTCGCAAGGGCCTCGTGGTCATGGTGACCCTCGGCACCGGTATCGGCAGCGCCCTGTTCGTCGACGGCATGCTCGTTCCCAATACGGAGCTCGGCCACTTGAAGATGAACGGCAAGGATGCGGAAGCACGCGCTTCCGATCACGCCCGCGACGTGAAGGGCCTGACCTGGAAGCAGTGGGGGAAACGCGTCAACGAGTATCTGCAATACGTCGAAGCCCTCTTCTCACCGGAGCTGTTCATCATCGGTGGCGGCGTCAGCAAGAAGCCTGAGAAGTTCTTTGAGTACCTCGACACCCGTGCGGAGCTCGTCGCCGCGGAGCTCCGCAACGAGGCCGGCATCGTTGGCGCTGCAGTCGCCGCGGCGAAGGAGTCGCGACCGCGCGGGTCGGGTCAGGGCCGTCAGGTGCGACCGGGCCGTCAGACCAAGTCGACGAGCGCGGGTAAGGCTTCACCCAAACGATCGGGGAGCCGCGCCTCGGCGTAGCGGTCGAACGGTGTTGCCTGCTCGTTCATCACGACGAGCCGGGCGCCGGCCGTGAGTGCGACCTCGGGAAGCGCCGCCGCGGGATACACGCCCAACGACGTGCCGACCGCGAGGAACACGTCGCAGCCGGCCGCGGCGCGCTGCGATCGTTCGAGGTCGGTGGGCACCAGGTTCTGGCCGAACGAGATCGTGGCCGACTTCAGGATGCCGCCGCACTCGAGGCACGCCGGGTCGGGCTCACCGGCGCGCACACGGTCGAGCGTCGCCTGCATCGGGCCGCGCCGTCCGCACGACAAACACTCACACTCGTGCACCGTGCCGTGGATCTCGACGATCTTGTCGGGCGATGACCCCGCCTTGTGGTGCAACCCGTCGATGTTCTGGGTCACGAGCGTGTGGAGCGCGGTCTTCTGTTCGAGCGAGGCGAGCGCGCGATGTCCGGCATTCGGTTGCGCGTCCCAGAGGGGGCTCTCGAGGCGGTTGCGCCACGCCAGCACCCGCACTGCGGGATCCGAGAGGTAGTGCTGCAACGTGGCCGTCTTCTCGGCGGCGGGATTCTTCGTCCACACACCGTCGGGACCACGGAAGTCGGGGATTCCCGAGTCGGTCGAGATGCCGGCGCCGGTGAGCACGACGAGCTGCTCCGCGTTCCGCAGGAGCTCGGCGATCGTCTCGAGGCCGGTTGTCGCCGCCATGCGCGCGGCAGAGTAGTGGCGGCGGAGGGAAGCGCCGCCTCGACTACTGCGCCCTTGACGAGCCGCCGGCTCCCCGCGAGGCTCGCGCACGCAGGGCCATGCCAGCGTGTGAGCGTTTCAGGAGGACAGATGCTGTTCCAGATCACCTATTCAACGCGTGCCGGAGGATCAGCCCAGCAAAACGAGGAGTCGGAAAAGCGCGCCCTCGCGTTGTTCGGCAAGTGGGCGCCGCCGCCGGGCCTCGAGGTCAAGTCGTTCGTCGCGCGGGCCGACGGCACCGGGGGCACCCTCTTGGTCGACGCCAAGGACGCCGCGGTGTTGGCCGAGGGGCCGGCCAAGTTTGGCAGTGTCAACGAGTTCGAGATCGTGCCGGTCCTCGACATCACCGAGGCCGTCGGGATCTTCGCCGAGGCCGACGCCTGGCGCGACTCGATCACGTAGTCGCAACCCCGCCGCGCTCTGCCCCTCGTGGTCGGCGACCTCGGGGGGCGAGCGCCGCGCGGAGGTCAAGATGCCGGCATTGCTCGCGGAGCTCCCCAAAGCGGAGTTGCATCTGCACATCGAGGGGACGCTCGAGCCCGAGCTCATGTTCGAGCTGGCGCGGCGTAACTCGGTCGCGCTGCCGTACTCCGACGTCGCGGCCGTCCGTGATGCCTACGTCTTCGATGATCTTCAATCGTTTCTCGACATCTACTACGCGGGTTGCCGTGTGCTCCTTGACGAGCGCGACTTCTATGACCTGACTCGGGCGTACCTGCAGCGCGCCTCGCACCAAGGAGTGCGCCACGCCGAGGTGTTCTTCGATCCGCAGACCCACACCGAGCGCGGCGTCGAGTTCGCAGCTGTCGTCAACGGAATCAGCGGCGCGCTGGCCGTCGGGGAAGACGAGCTCGGCGTCACATCGCGGCTGATCTTGTGCTTCTTGCGTCACCTCGATGCGGAGTCGGCGATGGCGACGCTGCAGGCGGCGCTGCCGTACCGCGGGGTGATCACGGCAGTGGGCCTCGACTCGTCCGAAGCGGGGAACCCGCCCGAGAAGTTCGGCGACGTCTTCGAGCGGGCTCGAGCCGAAGGATTCCTCGCGGTGGCGCACGCCGGCGAGGAAGGTCCGCCCGAGTACATCTGGCAGGCGCTCGACGTGCTCGGGGCGCGCCGAATCGATCACGGCGTGCGGTGCCTCGAAGACGATCGGCTGGTGCAGCGGCTGGTGGCCGAGCAGCTTCCCCTGACCGTCTGTCCGCTCTCCAACGTCAGGCTGCGCGTCTTTCCCGACTTGGAGCACCACAACTTTCGCCAGTTGCTCGAGCGCGGCTTGAACGTCAGCATCAACTCCGACGACCCCGCCTACTTCGGCGGCTACATCGCGGACAACTATGCCGCCACGGCGAGCGCGCTGAGGCTGACCGACGACGAGATGTTCCAGGTCGCCCGCAACTCGTTTGTCGCGTCGTTTCTCGACGACGCCGCCCGACAACGCCACCTCGACGAGATCGACGCCTTCGCTGCCGCCCGGTGATCCGCGGGTCGCGGGTCGGGTGACGGGCCAGTGGCGTCAGGCGGGGCTGCCTACGGTGAGCTTCGCCGTCGCCTTGTGATGCGTTCCTGCGGTGTCAACCCAGCCGATCGGCTGTGTACTGAGCCACATCGGAGGTGCGAGACTCGTGGCCATGCTTGCTGCCTTTTCGATCACACCACTCGGAGCGGGTGAGTCTGTCAGCAGTCCGGTCGCCGACGCAGCTCGGCTCGTACGCGAGAGTGACCTGCCGAACGAGACCAACGCGATGTTCACCAACATTGAGGGCGACTGGGACGAGGTGATGGCGCTCATCAAAGCTTGCGTGATGAAGGTCGCAGAGGCCGTCCCGCGTGTGAGCGTCGTGATCAAGCTGGACCACCGGCCCGGGGTGAGCAATGCCTTGCGCGGCAAGGTGGAGGCGATTGAGGAGCGGCTTCGCGAGCAGTGACCGGGCGTGGCTCATCCGCCGCCTGCGCCGATGCGGCAAGTCAAAGCGACTAGTCGCATCGAGCGCGTACGTGCCGATATGCGTCGGCCGGACGCAGTCGACCGCGTCGTTCGGGCCGCGCGTTCGGGCGAGTGGCGCCCGGTGTGGGGCGTGGTCCACCGTGAAGGCGATCGTGTCGTATCCATATATTGCCATCTGGCAGATGTAGCTCTCGGGTCGTGGCCCGATCCTGTACCTCGTGGACCCGGTGGTGGAGGGCGGGCGACAATGCCCAACGGATGCCAGGATCGTTGGTCCGGAGTGCTGGGTACGGGCCGATGGGAACTGGTCGTCAGGCCTGTTTAGAGTCCCGTTGTGGCAGCTGAGATCACGACACGAGCCCGTCGAGGGAAGCGCAGCGAGTCGACGAGCGGCATCGGGCGCTCCCGGAAGCCTCTCAGCTAGCCCGTGTTCATGTCGGACGGCGGTCGTGAGGTCAGCACGCGCAAGCATCGAAAGGGACGGCAACTCGCCGCGTTCGTGGTTGCCGGCACGCTGCTCCTGTCGGGCCTGGCTGTCGTGCTGACGCGGGGTCGACACTCGAGAGCGAAGCCGTTGTGCACCGCGACGGCGGCTTCACGCAGCTACCGGCTCGACCCGTCGCAGGCAGCGAACGCCGCGACGATCACGGCGGTGGGCAAGCGAGCTGGTTTGCCGGACCATGCGGTGACGATCGCACTCGCCGCCGCGCTCCAAGAGTCGCAGCTGCGGAACCTTGATCACGGTGACCGAGACTCTGTGGGCTTGTTCCAACAGCGGCCGTCGCAAGGCTGGGGCACGCCCTCGCAGCTCATCAACCCGCGCTACGCCGCGTCGGCCTTCTATCACGGCCTCTCCGGGGTTCCAGGCTGGATGACGATGTCAGTCACCGACGCGGCCCAACGAGTGCAACTCAGCGGCGCACCCGACGCCTACACGCGCTGGGAGCCGGAAGCCCGCGCGTGGGCCAGAATCTTGACAGGAGAGGTGCCGGCCGGTCTGGTTTGCCGCTTCGACGTCCCAGCCGGAGTCACAGCGACGAGCCCGTTGGGGACGGCAGTCGCATCCGAACTCGGGTCGCCCGCACTGGGCAGCGCCTCCCTGACACCAGCGCGCGGCTGGACCGTCGCGAGCTGGCTCGTCGGGCATGCCTACGCGTACCGGATCACTGCGGTCGGCTTCGCCGGACGTCTCTGGACACCCTCATCCGGGACGTGGAAGTACCGCTCCGCGGCGGCCCAAGGACAGGTGTACGTCCGCCGGGCAGCCTGACATCGCCAGTACACCTGCGGGGCACGCGCACCGAGGCCATTGAACCGCCCCGGGAAAGTTGCAGGCTCTGATGTTCCCCGGGTTTTGTGGAGCCGGCGTGTTGGATTTCATGCCACTGCGGTTGGGTGGGTGTGGGTTCTTTCGTGTTTCGATCGGGTGCGCATCCCGAGAGCGCTGTGTCGTCGTTGACGGTTGTGGAAGAGCTCGAGGTAAAAAGCGGACGGAGGCCGCCGCGGCTACGTCAGCCGCGAGCGCTCCAGGATCCGTGTTGCCTCTTCAGTCGCCTCGATTGTGTCCTTCGGCTCGTCCATGGCCTCGAGGTGGTCCTGCGCGATCTGGAGCAATACGCGCGCAAAATGACTCGTTACGAGGAGCTCGCCTGCGGGAAAAAGGACACAGAACGTGTCGACCAGGAAGGCGGCACGCTCCTCAGCGGTGAGGCCACGCTGGCGAAGCGGAGCGTAGAGGTGGTTCTCATACATCGCGACGGCCGACTCGGCGATCGGGCGGACCGCCTCAGCGTGACGGCGAGCAAGGCCAAGAAGCTCGGCAACCGGCAAGCCGATCTCGAGAAGCCGAAGACCCGCCGCCAAAACATTCAGGTCGGCATCCGTGAAGCGTGGCTCGCCCTTGTGAGTTCGCGGTACGAGCAGTCCCACTCGGATCACGGAGTCGATGAGTTCCTGGGGCACACCGCTCTCCGCCGAGAGCTCTTCGGCTGTGAGAAGCTCGGGGGTCTCGACGCCGGGTGGGACGTAAAGCCGCCCGGTTAGGAGCAGGTGGATCGCGGCGGGAGTGAAGCCTTGCCGCTCTAGATCGCGGATGCCAATGAGGCATTCGACGTGGGCATCGCCATACCACTCGGACGAACCGTCCTGCTCAGGTGGAAGAATGAGATCACGCTGCTGGTACCAGCGCGCTGAATTCACTGACATGCCAACTCGTTCTGCAACGTCGGCCAGGTTCAGACGCTCGGTGTCCTGAGTTCTCTCTTCCACTTTTCGGATACGCATCAGTACCCCTCTCCCTCCCCGGTTCCAAGATCAATATGACGGGCACGGTCGGCATCGCTCTCGTCCGCGACTTTTGGATCGCGGGCTCTCAGCTCGGAGCCGGCTATCTTCAACTCAGGTGGGGCGGGACCGGTTTCGAGAGGCGCCGTAGCAGCCTCGGGCGCGACTAACCCGTGATCGAAGGCGAGGACGATCGCGGCCGCGCGATCCCGAAGGCCGAGCTTGCTGAAGATATGTCCGACGTGGCTCTTCACTGTGCCCTCGCTGATGAACAGCTCATCGGCGATCTCCCGGTTCGTTGCGCCTCGGGCTGTGAGCCGAAGGACGTCGAGCTCTCGGGCGGTGAGCTCGGCGAGCTGCGCGAAGACAGCGGCTCGGAGAGGCACCGTGGTGCGGTAGGCGTGCAAAATCTGAGGGATGATCGACGGATCGAGCCAAGCTCCGCCCTCCGCGACGGTCCGTGCTGCTCGAATGAGGTCGGGTCCGCTGGCGTCCTTCAGGACGTAGCCGGCAGCACCAGCTCCGAGCCCGGCCCGGACCACTTCGTCATCATCGAGCGTCGTGATGATAAGAACCGGCGGCGGATCGGGCAGCTCCTGCAGCCGCCGGATCGCCTCGGCACCCCCCATCCCCTTCATCCGCATCTCCATCAGCACAACGTCGGGGCGTAGCCGGGGAACAGCTTCGAGCGCGGCCGCGCCATCGCCGCACTCTCCCACAACCTCAAATCCATGCCGCGGCCGATAGATTCGCGCGAGGCCCGCCCGCACCAACGGCTGATCGTCCACCAAGAGCAACCTGATCACGAGACGCTCTCGATCCTCTGCGGCGGGGGGACGTCGGTCGTCGTCGGTCCGCCATCCGGAACCTCGCGCTGGACCACCCACAGTCCGCTCCGCGGACCTGCGTCGAGACGGCCACCGAGAAGGTGGGCACGCTCGTTCATCCCGAGGATCCCGCGCCCCCGATATGTGCCGGCTCTCCGTCCGCGCACAGCGCGTTCGAGGCGGTTGGAGACTCGCACCGGTGCGACACTGTTGTCGTACGTGACTTCAACCGGGACCCAGTTGCCCGACGCGTGCCGGAGCACATTCGTGAGCGACTCCTGGACGATGCGATACAGCTCCGCCACGACCATCGCAGAGCATTCCACGGGTTCTCCGCGGGTCACGATCCGCACGTCGAGCCCGGCCGCGGCATACGTCTGCACGAGCTGGGCGAGACGCTCCGTCAAGCGAGCGAGCAACCACGGAATCACCGCCGCCGCGATGAGAGTGAGCGTCACAGAAGAAGGGAGCGCGGATCCGCCGCGCTGAAGAAACAGCACACCGGTCGCGACGGCGACGATTGCCGCTCCGGAGCAGATCCACTCCGGGAAGCCGTGCTCGCGAACAAGGTCCGAGAATGTCTCTGCCCACACTCCGAGCTTCATACGAGCTCAACTTATCCTCAATCGCGCCGATTGTCCCCTCCCACCCTGAGTCTGGACCCCCCTCGTCAAGCTTGCTGTGCGGCTTCAAGCTCGTTTGGGGAGCTCTCTCCAGCTTGTCGTGCTCCATGGGGAAGGTCAGCCGGATCCAGCGAGGCTTCTCTTCATGCTGTGGCGACGGCTCTGCGCACGCGATGGCGCGTATGCGGAGCGCTCGAAGGCCGCGAGCACACTGCGCGACGACGCGGGCGTGTTGGGCCCAGGTGGTCTCGGCATCGGCCTCCCGAGTAACCGCGCCGTTACAGTTCGGCCGTTTGCTGAGACGCACACACACCTACTCGGGAGTCGTCGATGTGGGCCGGCCTGGGCCAAGTACTGGTGAGCCGACGCTGGGCGGTCCTGGCCGGCGCGCTGGTTAGCGTTGTCCTCGCCGGTGGAGTCGGTCGCGATGCGGCGGCGCACCTGATCTCGGGGGGACTGGATGATCCCGGCTCGGAGTTTGTGCGCGCCGATAGGTTCATTCAGGCGCACTTCCCGGCCGGTTCGCCCAATGTCGTGCTGCTCGTGACAGCCAAACACGGCACGGTGGATGATGTCCACGTAACGAGAGCGGGGGTCGAACTCACAAATCGACTAGAGCACGAGCTCGGCCCCGCGCATGCCATCTCGTACTGGTCGCTCGCGGCTCCGCCGCTTCGCAGTGTCGATGGCCGCAGTGCACTCATCCTTGTGCGGATCGATGGTGATGTCTCCGATTTCATCGACCGGTCCGAGGGCGTGGCCAAGCGCTACACCGGTGACGATGGTGTCGTCTCAGTACGCGCCGGCGGTTTTGCTCTGTTGGTGAGCGACGTCGCGAAGCAATTGCATGAAGACCTGATCCGTGCCGAGTTGATCGCCATACCAATCACGCTCGTCTTGCTCTTCTTTGTGTATCGCGGTGTTGTCGCCGCGATACTGCCAGTCGTCGTGGGCGGGTACGCGATGATCGGAACCTTCCTGGTCCTGCGCATTCTCGGCGAGATCACCGCGGTGTCGGTCTTCGCGCTCAACCTCACCGCGGCGATGGGCCTGGGCCTGGGCATCGACTACAGCCTGTTCGTCGTTTCGCGCTTCCGCGAAGAGCTCGCGAAGGGGCGCACTGAGCATGAGGCCGTCGTGCAGGCGGTTACGACCGCGGGCCGTACCGTTGCGATTAGTGGGCTGACAGTCGCGGCCTCGATGTCGGCGCTGGCCGTCTTCCCAGTGCCGTTCCTTCGGTCGTTCGCCTATGCGGGCGCCGCCGTTGCGGCGCTCGCTGTTTTCGGCGCGGTGGTTGTGCTTCCCGCGCTCCTCGCCGTGCTCGGCCACCATGTTGACTGGGGATCGTTTCGGCGAGCCCGGTGGAGCCCCGAATCGCCGCGCTGGGCACGAATGGCCGAACGCGTCATGCGGCGACCGGTAGTAACCACTCTCGCGGTGGTCGCCGCGCTTCTGCTGCTCGGTGCACCCTTCCTCCGCATACGCCTGGGACTGCCCGATGCCCGCGTGTTACCGCGCTCAGCCTCGAGTCGCCAGGTCTGGGACATGGTCGGGGCGCAATTCTCAGCGAGGGAGACGGACGCGCTCTCACTAGTCGCGCCCAACGTCGGCGTCCCGCTTGCTCGGTCTGCCGACATCGATCGCTACGCTGCGGGTCTCTCCCTTAGAGGCCACGTCGCGCGTGTTGACGCGCTGACCGGCTCGTATATTCGAGGGCGTCGCGTTGTGCCGCCGGGTCGGGCGACTTCGTTGTTCGCCTCGCCGCGTGCAACCTGGTTTCGAGTCGTACCGACCGTTCCGGCCATATCCCCAGAAGCACAAAGGCTCGTCAAGCAGATTCGGCAGGATCGGCGGGTATTCAAGGTACTCGTAACTGGCCCTTCGGCCGAGGTCGTGGACGCGAAGAGCATGTACTTTGCGCGGCTTCCGATCGCGCTTGGGCTCGTCGCATTGACTACACTTATTTTGCTCTTCTTGATGTTCCAGAGCGTGTTGGTACCCATCAAGGCGATGGTGCTCAATCTCTTCAGCCTCACCGCGTCGTTTGGTGCTCTTGTGTGGATATTCCAGTGGGGACATCTCGCTAAACCGCTCGGCTTCACGCCAACCGGCAGCCTATATCTCGCGATTCCCGTGCTCATGTTCTGCACTGCGTTCGGGGTTTGCATGGACTACGAAATCTTCATACTGTCGCGCATCAAAGAGGAATACGATCGCACTAACGACAACACCGGGTCCATCGTGGCCGGTCTTGTCCGATCGTCGCGGATCGTCACTGCCGCTGCGGGGGTGCTCTCGATGGTTTTCTTAGCTTTTGCGAGCTCGAAGGTTAGCTTTCTGAAAATGCTTGGTGTCGGCATGGCTCTTGCAATTCTGATCGATGCATTCGTGATTCGGATCGCATTGCTTCCCGCTGTTATGCGTCTCGCCGGCCGAGCCAATTGGTGGGCTCCTCATTGGCTTCGTAGGGGCCCACCATCTCGGCGGGCGTGACCGACGACGTCAAGCAGGTACCAAATTAAGCGCCACGAGGTCGAAGGTTCCTCGCGCTAGAAGTGGGCCAGAACGGGCCAAGTAGCCCCAGATCGCGAGCAAACCGTCCGGTCCGTGCCGGTGATCGCATCCCGGTCACACCTGCCGGCGGCGGTCGTCGTCTCCTCCCACGGGGGTATCCCCTATCACCAGGGTTGGACAGCAGATTATGACCACGGATTGATGACCTCGAGCATGCGGCTCCGTAGCTTTGGTCGTTGAGGATCGAAGCCGGTCGCACCAGCGGAGGTAGTCGAGCCGCTCCGCGAGCGCTTTGAGAAGGTCAAACATGACACTTACACCTTCAGGGGGCAACAGGTTTACTGCAAGGAGAACCGGGTGATTCGACGACTGCCACTCGTCGCGGCCTGCGCTCTGGTAGCGGCCCCGTTCATCGGTCCGGGGAGCGCAGGTGCAGCGGGCGAGGTGCTGGGACGCTGCACGAGTGTCAAGGGCAGCTCGACCCAAAGTCCGGGCCTGGGCCACGACCCGAAGGCCCTGAGGGAGACAAGTCCCGACACTGTGCCGGGCGCGACTCCTAACACCATCAGCGGCTGCTCACAGAAGGGGGGCGGAGGCCCCACCTCGGCGACGTACACGTTCCACCTCACGAGCACCAAGCCGTTCGCCTGCCCCCAGGCCCTGGGCGGGCCGAGAGAACCGCCCGTCGGCACGGTCATAGAGACCGGCACCGCCCACATCGTCTGGAGTTCGGGTCGGCCCAGCAATGGCACGGTCAAGGTGAAGACCACCTCGACCGTGGCTCAGTTGAAGGTGATCATCAAGTTCACGTCGGGTCGGGGCTTCCTGCGCGGCCACACGACCGAGACGACCTTCACCGACGCCTTCGCCCTCAACCAGGCGACGTTTGATTGCAGCACACCTGGCAACCCCAACCCGATCGCGCACGTCAACAACACCAACGTCGGCGACGCGGTCCTCCGGCGCGTGCGCAATCGATCCACTCGATCGTCGCGATCTCGAGTTCAGCGCAGGCGCGCCACGGACCATGGTTGACGAGCTCGGACTTGTAGGTGCCGTCGATGGCCTGGGCCATCGCGCCATTGGTGGAAGTGTGCCCCTCCACGGAGAAGCAACGATAGGGCTGCCGGTCACCCTCGACCTTGCCGAGTGCCGGCGGGCGGTGGACAGACGGCTGGGCGAGTTGGTGGAGATGGACCAGCCGTTCAGGTCCCTGTTCGTCCATGTGTTCACCAACCCGGGAAAGCGAGTTCGTGCTGGCCTGGTGTTGGCGACCGCAAACATCCTGAGCACCGATCGTCCTTTCAATTTCAATAGGGATGCCCTGGATCTCGCCTGCGCCGTGGAGATGCTGCACGAGGCCTCACTCATCCACGACGACATATGCGACGGTTCCACGCTGCGGCGAGGAGTTGCCTCGGCGCCGGCGCGCTTCGGCATCCAG
>JBBRZM010000020.1:0-51810 GCA_038236695.1 Acidimicrobiia bacterium | reverse complement strand
GTGTCGGAGGGGGGACTTGAACCCCCACGCCCCAAAGGGCACTAGCCCCTCAAGCTAGCGCGTCTGCCGATTCCGCCACTCCGACGTGGCCGTCAGTTGTCGACGGCGGAGGGGCAGTGTACCCAGCCGGCTCGACGTGTTCTCCGACTCGGTCATCCGAGCGTGACATGGCGCAGGTCCAGCGCGCCGAGCGGCGATACGGCTAACCCATGCACGCGACGTGCGATCGCGAGCCGGGTCTCGAACTGCACGATGGGCGCGAGCGCGTACCGGTCGAGGACGGCTCGTTCCGCGAGCGTGTACTTCTGCGCCCGCGACCGGGCGTCACCATCCGACGCCGCGGCTGTGAGCGCGCTGTCGAAGGCCGGGTCGGCGAACCCGACCACATTGTCAGGCGCTCGTGAGGCGAACTGTGCGAGGAACGGCACCGCGGTCGGCTCGTCAGTGACGGCGCCGAGGCGGAACACCTCCTGGCTGCCACCGGCGAGAAAGTTGCCGTACTCGCCGAACGGGTGGGCCCTGGGTGTCGCCACGATCCCGACCGAAGCAAGCTCCAGTCGCGCTGCTGCAGCGAGGGCTTGTTGCGCGGGACTGTCGTCGAAGTCGATCGCCACTTCGGGCATTCCCCCGTTGGGAAACGCAGCTCCGAGCAGCCGCTTCGCAGCCGCGACGTCGGTATTGCACCGGTTGCCGCACGCGTCCGCCGGCACACCGGGCACGCCGGCGGCCACGATGCCGGTCGCGGCGCGATTGACGTTGCCGTAGGCGGCATGAACAAGCTTCGCGGCATCAAGGGCGCGCACGATCGCCTCGCGAAATCGTACGTCGACGAACTTCGGGCTCTTGAGATTGATCGCGTAGTACGCGACTGCGAGCGAGGGTGCGCGTGTCTCGTGTGCCGATCCGCGGCTCGCGCTCCCCTTCTCCGAGCCGAGCAACGTGGCGTCGAGCACCGTACCCGTAGTCACGGCGCGATGTGCGTCCGGCACGGATGCTTCGCCGACCAATTCAATTCGGTCGGGACCACTGCCGCGCCCGACCCGCTGCAACGTGAACGAGGCCGGTCGTGTCCGGACGAGCTTGTAGGGCCCCGAGCCAATCGGCCGTGTCGTCAGGGTCGGATTGGTGAGCTCGTGCTGCGGAGCGATCCCCAGCGCTGGGTGTCCGAGCGCCGAGGGAAAGTCGGCGAACGGCGACGCGAGATCGAACACCACAGTGTGACCGTCGGGGATCGTGATCCCGGCAAGGGAGCCGGTCGAGCCTTCGACATGCACCGCGCCGTAGCCCACAACATCTGCCAGTAACGGCGCGAGCGGCGATGCGGTCGCTTTGGCTGCGACGCGGTCGAGCGTGGCCTTCACGTCGGCCGCGGTCACGCGCGTCCCGTCATGGAAGCGCGCGTCGCGGCGCAACGCGAACGTGAACCGGTTCTGTGCGGGATCGACCGTCCAGCGCGACGCGATGCCGGGCGCCGGTCTCATCGTGGGGTCGAGGGAGACGAGCGGCTCGAACAGCAATGCGGCCGCGAGTACTTTCACCGGCTGGTCTGCGTGGGCGGGGTCGAGCGAGTCGAGACCGACGACCCCGACTCGGAGCGACGCCGCATTGCCGGGGGGCACGCCCCTACCGCGGGCGCTTCGGCCGCTGCTCGAGCTGCACCCCCACGACGCGAGCGCGCCGACCATCAGTACGACCCCTGCCGTTCGTACTCGAATCATGTGGTCACACGGCCGTGACTGCCTCGGCGAAGTGACATGCGACCGGGTGGCCCTGCCCGCGATCGATCAACGCCGGCTCCTCCTCGGCACATATCGCCTGCGCCTTCCAACACCGCGTCCGGAACCGGCAACCGCTCGGGGGGTTGGCCGGACTGGGCAAGTCGCCCTCGAGCACGATGCGTTGCCGGGCCCGTTCCTTGTGGGGATCGGGTATGGGGACGGCCGACAGCAGCGCTTGGGTATACGGATGACCCGGGCGGTCGTACACGCCGTCGGCCGCCCCGATCTCGACGATCTTGCCGAGGTACATGACCGCAACCGCATCTGCGATGTGACGGATCACTGACAGGTCGTGCGCGATGAAGAGGTACGCGAGACCGAGCCGCTCCTGCAGCTCGTCGAGCAGATTCACGATGCCGGCCTGAATCGACACGTCGAGCGCGGACACCGGCTCGTCGAGCACGATCAGATCGGGCTCGAGCGCAAGCGCGCGGGCGATTCCGATGCGCTGGCGCTGTCCGCCCGAGAACTCGTGCGGAAAGCGGTTGGTGTGCTCGGGGTTGAGCCCGACCAGCTCCATGAGCTCTTTCACGCGTTGCAGGCCGCCGTCGCGGTAACGGTTGTGCACCCGCAACGGTTCCGAGATGATCGCTTGCACGGTCATGCGCGGGTTGAGCGATGCGTACGGATCTTGGAAGACGAACTGCATCACACGGCGGAGCGCGCGCACCTCCCGGGGGCTCTTGTCGAGCATCTCCTCGCCATGTATCCGAACCGAACCCGACGTTGCGGGAATAAGCCGGAGCAGCATGCGGCCGGTCGTGGACTTGCCGCAGCCGGACTCGCCGACGAGACCGAGGGTCTCACCGGCTGCGACCGAGAAGCTCACGCCGCTCACCGCCTGCACTTCACCGACGTGGCGTCGCAACAACCCCGCGCGGATCGGGAAGTTCTTGACCAGATCGGTGGCCTCGAGAATCGGCGCGTGCGGTCGAGCCGCGGCGTCAGCCGGGCCCTGCTCGAGTGTCGTCATGGCGTCGTCATGGCGTCGTCATCGTGTCGTCATGGCACGGTCGGCTCGGGTTCGAGCACGAGCGTTGGATCAACCTCGCGCGCGAAATGGCACGACGACCAGTGATCGTCCTCGAGCATCACGAATGGGGGCCGAACGGTGGAGCACGGCTCGGGAAGATGCGCCATCGGGCACCGTGGGTTGAACGCGCACCCTGACGGCACGTGGATGAGTGACGGGGGCTGGCCTTGGATCCGATACAGGCGACTCCCCCGCGGCCGGTCGAGTCGCGGCAACGATGCCAGCAACCCGAGCGTGTAGGGGTGACGCGACTCGTAGAAAATCTGCTCCGGCGTGCCGAGCTCGACCTGACGCCCGGCGTACATCACCATGACCCGGTCGGCGACTCCCGCGACGACACCAAGATCATGCGTGATCAGCACGATCGACGAGCGCGTCCGGGTCTGGATGCGCTCGATCACGTCGAGCACCTGCGCTTGGATGGTCACGTCAAGGGCCGTTGTGGGCTCGTCGGCGATGAGCACGTCGGGCTCGTTCGCGATCGACATCGCGATCATGGCCCGCTGGCGCATCCCGCCCGAGTACTCGTGCGGATACTGGTCGGCGCGCTCGGCGGAATTGGGGATCCCGACCAGATCGAGCAGCTCGACCACCCGTCGACGCAGCTCACTCGAGCCGATCTTCTGGTGCACCGTGATCGCTTCGGCGATCTGGTCGCCGACCTTGAACACGGGGTTGAGCGACGCAAGCGCGTCTTGAAAGATCATCGCCAGGCGCGTGCCGCGCAGCTTCTCGAGCTCGCGTTCCTTCCGCCCGAGCAAGCTGCGGCCCCGAAACAGCACGTCACCACGAATGCGCGCTGACTTGGGCAGCAAGCTGAGAACCGAGAGCGCAGTCACGCTCTTGCCGGAACCTGACTCGCCGACGACGCCGAGCACCTCGTTTTCACCGACGTCAAATGACACGTCGTCGACTGCTTTCACCACTCCGTCGTCAGTCGGGAACTCGACGCTGAGATGTCGGACCGACAGCAGCGGCTCGTCGGTGTCGCCCAGCCCGAGCGCGTCGACGTCGAGCTCGCCCGGGTTGATGGGCTCGAGGTCGACTGGATCGACGTCGTCGAGCGGTGCCGCGACCTCGGCGCCGGGCGTGTCGGGCCGCGCTTTGTCCGTCGAACGATCGGGTCGCCCGCGACGCCGCTTCACAGCACCTCGTCGCTCCCTCTCAGTGTTTCGACTGCGGGTCGAAGGCATCACGCAAGCCGTCGCCCAGGAAGTTGACCGCGAGCACCGTCAGGAGAATGGCAAGCCCGGGCGCGTAGATCAGGTAGGAGAGGTGGGTGCCGACAGTGCCCTCGGACTGCGAGAGCATGTTTCCCCAGGTGACCGTGGGCGATTGCACACCGAAACCGAGGAACGAGAGCGTCGATTCGGTGATGATCGCGGTCGCAACCGTGAGGGTCGCGGCGACGGTGATCGGCCCGACGCAGTTGGGAAGAATGTGGCGCCCGATGATGCGGAAGCTCGACGCCCCCGACGCGCGCGCGGCTTCGACGAACTCCTTCTCTTTCAGTGAGATCACGAGCCCGCGCACGACGCGCGCGAGATACGTCCAATAGAGCGCCGCAAGAATCAGGATGATCACCGGTACAGACCCGTTGCCGAGCTCCTTCCCCGCGATCGCGAGCACGGCGAGATCGGGAATGACGAGGACGAGGTCGGTGAAGCGCGACAACCCTTGATCGGTCCAACCCCCGAAGAACCCGGCGATCATGCCGATGAGCGTGCCGATGACCGTCGCGGCGATGGCCACCGTCAGACCGATCGCGAGCGAGATGCGGCCGCCGTAGATGACGCGAGTGAGCTGGTCGCGACCGAGCTCGTCGGTGCCAAGCCAGTGCTTCGCCGACGGCCCCTTGCGCGCTTGCGACAGCACATCGATGTTGAGCTTGGGATGGAGGTCGTAGGGCGCGAGCTGGTGCGCGAACAACGCGCACACATACAGCAGCACCAGCAAGATCAGCGCGGCCACCGCGACCTTATGACGGAAGAAGCGCCGGCGAAACAGTTGCCACTGTGTGCGGGCGACGGGCTCGGCTCCCGCCGCCAGCTCGCCCTCCGCGTCGACCTGCGGCGACGGCAGCAACTGCGCGGGTTCAGCTCCGCCGAGGCCTTCGCGCGGCGCGTCGGACAGCTCATCGCCGGTCTTCACGACACCCGCACCCGCGGGTCGAGCACGCCGAGCAGCACGTCGGCGAGCAGGTTGAACACGATGATGGACGTCGCCACGATGATCAGCCAGGGCAGCAACACGTTGGTGTCACCGCCGTCGAGCGCGGTGAAAAAGAGATTGCCCATGCCGGGAATCGAGAAGATCTTCTCGGTGATGATGAGCCCGCCGAAGAGGTAGCCGATGTCGATCGCCATCACGGTCACCAGCGGTACGAGCGCGTTGCGCAGACCGTGCTTGAAGATCACCTTGCGCCGCGGCACGCCCTTGGCTCGCGCCGTGCGGATGTAGTCGGCCGACATCACATCGAGCATCGACGCGCGCTGATAGCGGCTCCACGACGCGATGATCTGCACGCACAACGTCGCGACCGGCAATGCCAGGTGGCGGGCGTAATCGAGCACTCCGCCCCCGGCGCCGTGCAACCCGATCGAGTACACGATGGGATCGTGGAGGTTGAAGAGATGCTTCGGTTGGTAGACGAGTAACTCGATGGCGATGATGCCGAACCAGAACGGTGGCATCGACAAGCCGATAAATGACAGGCCGGTAAACGTGTAATCGAGTGCCGAATACTGGCGTACGGCCGAATAGACCCCGATCGCGATGGCCACAACCGCCGAGATCAGGATGCCCCACAGGATCAACTGCAGCGTGTTGCGCATCGCGCGCTTGATGTCGCTGGCGACGCTGCGGTGCGTGATCGCGCTGTCGCCCCACTTGCCGCGCGCAAAGTCGGAGAGCCAGTGCCAGTACTGGTTGGGCAACGGGTCGTCGAGGTGAAGTCGAGCCCGCTCGCGAGCGACTGCATGGGTGTCCCGACTGGCGCGCAACCGAGCGGTGGGGTCGGTCGTTTCGCGCACAAAGACGAAGAGGAGGATCGAGGCGACGAGGATGACGGGGATGGAGTAGAGCAGCCGACGTCCGACATACGTGGCCATTCGGGCGTCAGCGTACTTCGGCGCTTGACGGCGGAGGGCTCGGCGATGTCGCCGGGCCCTCCAATGCCGTGCTCACTCGTACCTCAGCCGGTGCGGTACCACTTGTTGATGTTCCAGAACATGCCGTACGTGGGGTTGTCGCCGATCGGCCCGCCGAGGGCCTTGTTGTTCCAGACCACGATGTTGGGCAGGGGGTCGATCGGAATCGCCGGCACTTCGTCGGCGAGCACCTTCTCGCCCTCCCGGATGAGGGAGTCGCGCTTGTCCTTGTTGAGCGTGACGTCGGCTGCGCCGAGCGTGACGTCGGCTGGCCTCCATGGCTTGTCGAGCGCGGCGCTCGTCAGGCGCGTCCAGTTCTGGCCCGAGCTGCCATTCGCTTCGCTCGGAATGTTCTCAGAGCAGAACAGCAGACACAGCCCGGGATCGAGGGTGGCGACCTCGGCGTAGATCGCGGCGTCGAAGTCACCCTTGGGCAGCTTGTCGCCGAACAACGTGCCCGACTTCGCGTTGTCGAACGGCGACTGCACCTGAAAGCCGGCGTCCTTGAGCTCGCTTTGCAGCAGCTGCTCGGTGAGATCACGCCGGTGGTTACCCGTCGTGGTCGCCAGCTTGAAGCTCGCCGGCTTGCCGCCCTTGGCCCAGATGCCGTCGCTGCCCTTCTTCCAACCGTCGCCGGTCATGAGCTTGTTGACCATCTTCAAGTCCTTGTGGTACTTGTCGAAGGTCGGCCGGTAGTAGGCCGCCGACGGGGCGCCAAAGTCGAAGTTGAGGCTCTGCGACGCCTTGATCGTGGGGTCGAGCGGACCGAAGAGCTGCTTGACGATTGCCTGGCGATCAAGGCTGTACGCGATCGCCTGGCGCACGGCCTTGCTGTCGAACGGGAAGTGCTGCGCGTTCATCCAGATGCCTTCCAAGCTCGTGGTCTTCACCGAAACCACGAAGCTGGTGTCACGCGCCGTCTTCAGCTCGGCCGACTCGATCTGAGGCTGCGGGTACGCCGCCACGACCTGCCCGGTCTTGTAGGCCTGCGCCTCGGATGCGGTGTCGGTGGTGAACTTGAACACGACCTTGTCCAGCTTCGGCTTGTCACCCCACCACTTCGGGTTGGGTGTGAGCGTGATGTCGGTGCCCTTGTTCCACTTGCCGATCCACGGGCCGCCCGACCAGTCGTAACCGTCCTTCATGAGCGCGCTGCGATCTTTGCCCTCGAGCAGGTGACTCGGGAGCACGCCGTAGAAGCCGCCGAACAGGTCGCGCCAGGCGGCGTCGGACTGGTCGGCCTTGAACGTCACGACCGGGGTGTCGGGCTTCGAGTCGTCGATGCTCTCGATGTTCTTGTAGTTCGTGCGGTCGTAAATGCCGGAACCGGTCGCGATCTGGTCCCAGGTGTACTTGAAATCGTGTGCCGTGATCGGCTGGCCGTCGGACCACACGGCATTCGGATTGATCTTGTAGGTCACGACCTGCGGCGGCCCCGTCTTCAACGTGGGCTCGCCGGCCAGGAGCACGCTCGGGATGTACTTCCCGCCAACCTGCTCGAAGGCCCGGGGCAATGTCTGGGCACCAAGTGTCCAGGTGCCCCACGAGCTCCCCGCGCAGCTCGCGATCCAGTCGGCGCAGTCGAGCTCCTGCTCGGCGGCGATTGTGACCGCGCCGCCCGTCAACGCCTTGCCGTTCGACTTGGTGGTGCCACCGCTCTTGGTGCTCTTCGTCCCGCTGCTGCCTCCGCATGCCGCGAGCGCCAACCCAAGGACTGCGAGCACCACGATTGCCCGAGTCACCCAACTGCGCGTTCCGTGATGCGTCACGTTCGGTGTCACGTTCCCCCCTTTTCGGAATGCCGACCGAGTTGTACCCGGAAAATCGACAATGCACTCAGCTGCGGAAGTCTGGACAGTGTAGGAAAGAAAAGGGTGGATGTCGTGTGATACAGCTATTTCAGCCGCAACGAGATGGCAACGGTCGAGAGAATGAACACCAGCGCGGTGATGATCGTGATGCGGTCGAGGTTGCGCTCGACGACCGTGGAGCCCGCCATCGAGCCACCCATCTGGCCGCCGAACATATCAGACAGGCCACCGCCCCGCCCGGCGTGCAGGAGGATGAAGACGATCAGCAGCAAGGCCGACACGACTTGGCAGGTGAGAATGACGGTGGTCAACACGGGGGTGCTCCTGTTCGCGTGGTGAAACTGTATACCGGCCTACCGGGCGGCTACTCGCTGTAGCGGACGATCCGCGCGAAGTCGTCAGGTTCGAGGGACGCGCCGCCCACCAGCGCACCGTCGATCTCGGGCATCGCCATCAGCTCGCTGATATTGCCCGGTTTGACACTGCCGCCGTACTGGATGCGCATCGAGCTCACGACCTGCTCGCCGTACAGCTCCCGCAGCGTGGTGCGAATCACCGCGATCGTCGTGTTGGCGTCGCCGGGAGTTGCGTTGCGGCCGGTGCCGATCGCCCAGATCGGCTCGTAGGCGACCACGGTCTCGGCCGCGTCCGGCGCCTTCACCCCACTGAACGCGGCGCGGGTCTGGCCGCTCACGCGGTCGTCGGTCGCACCGGCCTCGCGTTCCTCGAGCGTCTCGCCCACACACACGATCGGGACCATGCCGTGCTTGCGGACGGCCTTGAGCTTCCTGTTCACCCATTCGTCGGTGTCGCCGAACAACTGCCGCCGCTCGGAGTGCCCGACAATGACGTAGCCCACGTTGAGCTTGGCCAGCATCGCCGGCGACACCTCGCCCGTGTACGCGCCCTGGTCTTCCCAGTGGCAGTTCTGCGCGCCGAGCAACATCGGGATGCGGTCGGCTTCGATCGTGGTCTGCGCGGAGCGCAAGTCGGTGAACGGTGGACAGAGCACGACGTCGCACGCGTCGTAGTCCTTGGGGTCGAGCAGGTACGACAACTTTTGGACGAACTGGATGGTCGCGAAGTGATCGTGGTGCATCTTCCAGTTGCCGGCCATGATCGGCCGTCGATCACTCATGCGTCCTCCTGCGATTCGGTGTGCGCTTCGCGCAGCGCGGCGAGGCCCGGCAGATCGCCGCGCTCGATGAACTCGAGGGACGCGCCACCGCCCGTACTCACATGGCTGATCTGATCGGCGAGCCCGAACTGACGGACCGCGGCTGCGCTGTCACCGCCGCCGACGACGGTGAAGCCCTTGCAACCGGCTACCGCGTGGGCGACGGTCTTCGTCCCGCCGGCGAATGGTTCGAGTTCGAACACGCCCATCGGCCCGTTCCACAACACGGTCTGCGCGTCCGCGAGATCGTCGGCAAACGATCCCGCGGTCTCGGGACCGATGTCGAGGCCCTTCCAACCGTCAGGGATTGCTTCGACTTTCACGATTCGTGTCGGTGCAGCCGCGTTGACCTCCTCGGCGGTGACGACATCGGTCGGCACCCGGACGCGCCCGGT
Organism: Acidimicrobiia bacterium; assembly: GCA_038236695.1. Classification (GTDB taxonomy): domain Bacteria; phylum Actinomycetota; class Acidimicrobiia; order IMCC26256; family JBBRZM01; genus JBBRZM01. Next base: position 42,467 of record JBBRZM010000020.1, on the reverse strand, counting down.
GTCGAGCAGGCGTCGGCACTCGTCGAGCATGTCTCGCTCCAGCAGCGAGTCGCCGACGGCGTGGCCCTGCGCGACCAGAAACGTAAACGCCATTGCACCGCCCACGAGGATCGTGTCGCAATGTTGCAGCAGCGCCTCGATGACGCCGAGTTTGTCGCTGACCTTGGCGCCGCCGAGCACGGCCACGAACGGATGCCGCGGCGCGTCGAGCAGTCGTGAGAGCTCCTCGACCTCTCGGAACAGGAGCCGTCCGCCGGCTGACGGGAGCCGGGCCGGTGGGCCGACGATCGATGCGTGCTCGCGGTGCGATGCACCGAACGCTTCGTTGACGTACACGTCGCCGAGGGCGCTCAGCGCGTCGGCGAAGGCCGGGTCGTTCTTCGTCTCCCCCGGCTCGAAACGCAGGTTCTCGAGGAGCACGACCTGACCCGCGGCGCGGCCTGCGACCAAGTCAGTAACTCGCGGGCCGACGACGGCGGGCGCGAGGGGAACGTCCACGCCGAGCAGTTCCGACAGGCGTGCCGCGACGGGCGCCATCGAGTATCGGCGATCAACCGTCCCCTTCGGCCGCCCGAGGTGCCCGCACGCGACAACAACCGTCCCCTGGTCGCGCAACCACTGGATGGTCGGCAACGCGGTCGTGATGCGGAGGTCGTCGTCAACTGCACCGTCGCGCAGCGGCACATTGAAGTCGGCGCGCATGAGCACGCGCGTGCCGGGCGCCAACGGCAGGTCTTCGAGGCGCGGCAGATCAATCGTCACTGACGACCTCCGAGCCGAGCGCGCTCAGCCGATGAACTTGACGAGGTCGGCGAGCCGGTTGGAATAGCCCCACTCGTTGTCGTACCAGCCGAGCACCTTCACCATGCGGCCGTTGGTCACCGAGTCGGCCGCGGAGAAGATGCACGAGGCGGGATTTCCGACGATGTCGGCCGAGACGAGCGGCTCCTCGGTGTACTCGAGCACACTGCGGTAGCTCGCGTCGTTGGCCGCCTCGGCAAACGCGGCGTTGACCTCGTCGGCCGACGGTTCGCCGCCGAGCACGGCGACGAGGTCGGTGATCGAGCCGACCGGGGTGGGTACGCGCATCGCCAGCCCGTCAAGCTTGCCTTGGAGCTCGGGCAGCACGAGGCCGATGGCCCGCGCCGCGCCGGTGGAGCTGGGGATGATCGACAGCGCGGCGGCCCGCATGCGGCGAAGGTCGGGCTTGCCCTTGCGGCTCGGGTGCGCGAGGTCTTGGAGCGACTGGTCACTCGTGTACGCGTGCACGGTGGTGATGAAGCCCTGCTCGATCGTGAACCGATCGTGCAGCACCTTCGCCAGCGGCGCCAGACAATTGGTCGTGCACGAGGCGTTGGAGATCACCGTGTGTTTGGCCGCGTCGTACACGTTGTCGTTGACACCCATGCAGATCGTGGCGTCGGCATCGCCGCTCGGCGCGGAGATGACGACGCGTTTCGCGCCACCCGCGAGGTGTTGTGCGGCGGCGTCGCGGCCGGTGAACAAGCCGGTCGACTCGATGACCACGTCGATGCCGTTGTCGGCCCACGGGATCTCGGTCGGGTCTTTGACTTCGAGCTTACGTATCTCTTGGCCATCGACCGAGAAGCCCGTGTCGCTGACCTTCACCTCGTTGGGCAGCACCCCTGACACCGAGTCGTGCTTCAGCAGGAAGGCCATCGTCTCGTTATCGCCGAACGGGTCATTGACTGCGACCAGCTCCACGCCCGACTCCGCGCCCCGGGCGAGCAAGGCCCGGTAAAAGGAGCGTCCGATGCGTCCAAACCCGTTGATCCCTACTCGTACTGGCATACGTTCCTCCGTGTTGATGCTCGGACTACAGCAGAGCTTCCAGGGCCTTCGCCAATCTGTCGGGATCGTGCACCAGGCCGTCGGCCCGGCAAACGTCGGCCGCGACCGGCTCCACGCCCCAGCCCCGGATGCGCGTCTCGTCGGCGGCCAAGCTCCCGGCTTGTTGGTAGACCAAGGCGTCGACGCGGGCGCCGTGCTCGAGTACGGCCAGGAGATGGTCGGTCGCATCGAGCCCCGCCGTCTCCGGGATCTGGGGCCGCAGGTTGGCGATCTGGACGACCCGCCCGCGAGCGCCGGTCACCGCGGCGCGCAGGTCGTTGACGCAGAGCACGGGCAGGAGGCTCGTGTAGAGCGACCCGGGAGCGAGCACGACCTGGTCGGCAAGCTCGATCGCCGTCACCGCGTCGGCACATGCGGGCGCGTCGTCGGGCACCAGCTCGACGCGGCGGATCCGGCCCGGACTGTTCGACACCGCGACCTGTCCCTCGACGGCTTCACCCTCCACGTCGGCTTTCAGGATGACGGGGTCGGCGGTGGCCGGGAGCACACGGCCAACGGCGTCGAGGACACAGCCGGCTTCGTCGAGCGCGGCAGTGAAGTCGCCGAGCGTCTCGGCCAGCCCGACGATGATGAGGTTGCCGAGCGCGTGGCCACCGAGCTCGCCGCCGCCGAAGCGGTGCTCGAACGCTTCTTTCCACACGTTGTCGTCAGCCGCGAGCGCGACGAGACAACGGCGGAGGTCGCCCGGAGCGGGCACGCCGAGGTCGCGTCGCAGCCGCCCCGAGGAGCCACCGTCGTCGGCCACGCTCACGACCGCGGTGACAGAACGCGCGTACCGGCGGGCTGCGTGCAGCGCAATGGCGAGCCCGTGACCGCCGCCGAGTGCCACGACGGCGGGCGCCTCGCGCGCTGGATCCTCGGGGCGGAAGCGTTCCGCGCGGGGCTGCGGGGTCATGGGACGAGTGCCGGCGCCGGTGGCGCGGCGGCCGCGTGTCGTGCTGGGCGCGATCGGGCGCGCCGAGCCTTCCGGTGGCGGGGGCGCGCTCGGGCGCGTGTCGTCAGGCACCATCGAGATCCCGGTGGTGCACGCGGGCATGGAAGCCCCGATGCTCGAGTAGCTTCGCCAGCTCGGCAGCGATGACGACACTGCGGTGGCGGCCGCCGGTGCAGCCGACGCCGATGGACAGATACGACTTGCCTTCACGCACGTACGCCGGCAGCAGCAGCGCGAAGAGGCGGTCGAGCTCGTCGAGAAAGGCCTCGGTCTCCGCTTGCTTCATGACGTAGCGCCGCACCTTGGGATCGGTGCCCGGCAACGGCCGGAGATCTTCGACCCAGTGGGGGTTGGGCAGGAACCGGCAGTCGAACACGAGGTCGACGTCGAGCGGCAGCCCATGCTTGTAGCCGAAGGACACGACACTCGTCTGGAGCCCGCCAGCGGGTTCGGCCTCGGCGAACAGCTCGCGCAACCGGTCTCGCAAGTCATGCACGTTGAGGTTCGACGTGTCGACGACCACATCGGCCTGGCCCTTCAACTCTTCGAGCAGCTCGCGCTCGCGGGTGATTCCCTCGGACACGCGCTCGGTGTCGGCGAGCGGGTGCTTGCGGCGGGTCGTGACGAAGCGACGGACGAGCACCTCATCGGCGGCATCGAGAAACAGCACCTGCGTGCGCGCGCCGGTGTCGCGCAGCTCCGCGAGCGCGGCAGCAAGGTCGTCCATGAACTCGCCGGCGCGCACGTCGACGACGAGCGCGAAGCGGCTGGGACCGTCTTTGGCCGCGCCGAGCTCGGCCACCTTGGAGATCAGCGCCGGCGGGAGGTTGTCGATCACGAAGAACCCGAGGTCCTCGAGCACGTCCGCAGCGGCCGACCGGCCGGCGCCCGACATGCCGGTCACGATCATGACGTCGAGTGTTTGCGGGGATGGGGTAGTCACGGCTTCATGGTCGCGCGGTCGGGCTGTGCAAGCGCACGAACAGCTCGCGCCCAACCGAGTCGGGAAGCCACGACAACGCCAGCAGATCGGACTCGTCCAGCTCCCGGAGCTTCTTCACCGATCCGAACTCCTTGAGCAACCTCGTGCGCCGGCCGGGGCCGAGACCCGGCACGTCGTCGAGCACCGAATGGGTCATGCGCTTGGCGCGCAACTGCCGGTGATACGTGATGGCGAAGCGGTGCGCCTCGTCACGCGCCTGCTGGAGCAAGAACAGCGCTTCCGAGTCACGAGGTATCCGCACCGGCTCCGGCCCGCCGGGCAGGTAGACCTCCTCAAAGCGTTTCGCGAGGCTCGCAACCGAAATCTCCTCGAGGCCGAGCTCCTCGAGCACCCGCACGGCGACACCGAGCTGACCCTTGCCGCCGTCGACGAGCAGCAGGTTGGGCGGGTACGCGAAGCGCTTGCCGGCACGCGCGCCCTCGTCGCGCTCTGCGAGGTACTTGCGGAAGCGACGGGTGAGCACCTCTTCCATCGCGGCGAAATCGTCCTGGCCTTCCTGGTGGCGCACCTTGAACCGGCGGTAATCGGAACGCTTGGCCAGGCCGTCCTCCATCACGACCATCGAACCGACGATCTCCGTGCCTTGCAGATTGGAGATGTCGAAGCACTCGATACGCAGCGGCGCCTCCGGCAAGCCGAGCGCATCTTGCAACGCAGTCAAGGCACGCGCCCGCGCGTTGTGATCGGACGCGCGCCTCAGCTTGTGGCGCACAAACGCTTCCTGTGCGTTGTGCGTTACCGTGCCGAGCAACTCACGCTTCGCGCCCCGTTGTGGGACGCGCACGCGGACCTTGCCGTCGCGCGCCGCGCCCAGGAACTCCTCGTACAGCCCGACGTCGTCGGGCAGCGCGGGGACCAATACCTCGCGAGGCACGTCGGTGGCAGGCACGTCGCCGTAGAGCTGCTCGAGGAGGCGACCCACGAGTGCGGGCGTATCGAGATCCTCGACCTTGTCGACCACGATGCCCTTGCGGCCGACGACCCGTCCTCGGCGCACGAAGAACACTTGCACCGAAGCTTCGAGCGGGTCGTCGACCAGGCCGATGGCGTCGAAGTCTTCCTCCTTCGCGCCGACCATCTGCTGGCGCTCGATGACCTTGTGCACCGATACCACCTGGTCGCGCAGCCGCGCCGCGCGCTCGAACTCCAGACCGTCGGCTGCTTCATGCATCTGCTTGTCGAGCCGGTCAAGGATGGGCGCACTCTCACCGTCGAGGAACAGGAGCAGGTCGGCAACGAGCGCGTCGTACTCCTCGTGCGTGACCGCCGCGACGCAGGGGGCGACGCATTTCTCAATGTGCGCGTACAGGCACGGACGCCCTAGCCGCTGATGCCGATCGAACTTGGCGTTGGTGCACGTGCGGATCGGGAACGTGCGCAGCAGGAGGTCGAGCGTCTCGCGAATCGCGTACGCGTGGGCGAACGGGCCGAAGTAGCGGACGCCCTTTTGCTTCGCGCCGCGCATCACCATCGCCCGCGGCCACTCCTCGCTGACGGTGACGGCGAGATACGGGTACGACTTGTCGTCCTTCAGCCGGATGTTGAAGCGAGGCTTGTGCCGCTTGATGAGGTTGAACTCGAGGAAGAGCGCCTCGACCTCGTTGCGCACCTCGATCCACTCGACCGACTCGGCCACCGCCATCATCTGGCGGGTGCGGGCCGGCAGCGAGTCGGGCGGGCCGAAGTAGTTGGACAGACGGCTACGCAGGCTCGTCGCCTTGCCGACGTAGATCACCCGGCCGTGGGCGTCCTTGAACTGGTACGACCCGGGTGCATCAGGGATGGAGCCGACTGCCGGCCGCTGGAACATGGCCCCATTGTCGCGGCTCGAGCGGCGTCCGACCGTCGTCCCGCATATGATTGTGGAAGGCCGGCCTGGTAGTTCCGGCCACATATCAGCTCCGGGGCCGACAACCCCGCGGTGGGCGACCAGGCTGTCCCCGCCGGCCAACACCGGGGCTCTCCCGTTTGGGGGATCCAATGCTGCGACTACAGGCTCCGCTGCCCGACCGCTACACCCTTGCGTCCGAGGACCAGCTCGACGAGTGGATCGACGCCGCCAAGCGCACCCTCGGAGACCGGCTGGTCATTCTCGGGCACCACTACCAGCGCGACGAGGTCATGAAGTGGGCCGATGCGCGCGGCGACTCGTTCAACTTGGCCCGATTCGCGGCCGACAACGACCGGGCCACCGACATCGTCTTCTGCGGCGTGCACTTCATGGCCGAGTCGGCCGACGTGCTGACAGGCCCGCATCAGCGCGTGCTGCTTCCCGATCTCAACGCGGGCTGCTCCATGGCCGACATGGCCGATCTCGACCAGGTCGAGGAGTGTTGGGACGCGTTGGCCGCCGTGACCGACGTCGACCGGATCGTGCCGATCACGTACATGAACTCGTCTGCGGCGTTGAAAGCTTTCGTCGGGGAGCATGGTGGCGCGGTGTGCACCTCGTCCAATGCAGCGGCAGTGCTGCGGTGGGCCCTCGGACGGGGCGACAAGGCGCTGTTCTTCCCCGACCAGCACCTCGGCCGCAACACCGGCTTCGAGATGGGCTTCGGTGCCGACGACATGCAGGTGTGGGACCCGCGCTTCGAGCGCGGGGCGCTGGAGGAGCGCGAGATCAAGGGCGCGACCTTCCTGTTGTGGAAGGGTCACTGCTCGGTGCACCAGCGGTTCCAGCCGGCGCACATCGACGCCTTCCGGGCCCAACATCCCGCCGGCGAGGTGATCGTGCACCCCGAGTGCGCGCACGAGGTCGTCGAGCTGGCCGACCGGGTGGGTTCGACCGAACGCATTCTCGAATGGGTCGATGCCGCTCCGCCCGGCGCCGTCATCGCAATCGGCACCGAGATCCACATGGTGCAGCGACTCGCTAACGAGCACCCCGACAAGACCATCGTCTCGCTCGACCCGCTGGTGTGCCCCTGCTCGACGATGTTTCGCATCGACGCACCCCATTTGGCGTGGGTCCTCGAGTCTCTGGTGCGGGGTGAGGTCGTGAATCAGATCGTCGTCGATGAGCAGACGGCCGAGTGGGCCCGGGTTGCACTGCAACGCATGCTGGAGATCACGTAGGCCGTGCCCGTCGCGTGCGCCATGGTTCGATCACAAGCGCAGCCACGACGCTTCGCGCTCGCCGAGGAGCACGAAGCGACAGTGCCATGGCACGCAACATTGCGGCACCGATCGTGACCGCCCAGGCCCACCGGTCGAACCACAGCGCCGAATAGCGGAGCGTGCCGCGCCACCATTCGAGCTCTCGGCTCCAGGAATCGCCTGACGACGATCCGTCGGCATGCCACGCCCACACGTCAGGTATCGCCACAAGGTTCCAGCCTGCGCTTCGGAGTCGTTGGCAAAGATCCAAGTCCTCGCCGTAGAGGAAGTACCGCTCGTCAAAACCGCCCACCGCGTCGAAGGCAGCGCGGCGCATCAGCACGGCGGTCATCGCAAGCGCCCCTACAGGCGTCGGAGCGGCGACGACACGAACGGCGTGATCGCGGACCGGTCCGAAGCGCGCGGCAACCGTGCGCGTCCACGGGAAGCGAAGGAACCACTTCAGACCCAGCGCACGGCCCCAGAGGTGCAGCGGGCCGAGCGTTGTGCCGTGGCTGCGCTCCGGTTGACCCGTCCGGGTGGAGAGGATGGTCCCCTGCACCGCGGCAATTGTTGGGTCCGCCTCGAGTAGCGCTCGGCCTCGCGCCACCGCGACACCTTCGACTCGAGCATCGGGATTGAGCAGCAACACCAGCGGTGCAGTCGTCATCCGAGCTCCGCGGTTCTGACCGGCGCCGAATCCCGGATTTGTCCAATCGGCGAACGCCCGCGCGCCGAGCTCAGTCGCGACCATGTTGCTGCCATCGCCACCGTGATCGACAACCAGGATCTCTCCGACGTCACGAATGGAGCGCGCGCTCTCGATCGCTTCCGGCAGGACGTCTCGACTCTCGAAGGCGACAATGACGACATCAATGTCTTCACTCACTGGCGTCTCGCACACGTCGTGTCCGCCGGTGGCGCCAGAGATGGCGCGTCGTTGCCCACGCGTGCGCCAATCCGCCGCGCGTGAACACGCGCCGGAAACCTCGGTTTGCGACATGGTGGACGGCTGCTTCGGAGGTCTGCACAACTCGCCATCCCGCCGCACGCAGACGAAGACAGAAGTCGATGTCTTCGGGGCCGTAGAAATACGCCTCGTCAAAGCCGCGGACGGCCGCGAACGCTTCTCGACGAATCACTTGACACGCACCGATCGCAAATTCGACGTCCCAGCACAGCTCGCCTCCAGCACGCATCGCCTCGTAGTCATCCGCGAGATTCAGAAGGCGACGAACCTTGCGCGTGAAACCTGGCGCTCGCCCCGCGCTCGCTTCCGGCGTTTGATCGACGAACACCGGTGCTGCAAGCCCGACGGAGCTGTCGTCGAGGATCGCAACAAGCTGTTCGAGGGCGCGTTTCTCGACTCGTGCATCGCTGTCGAGAAAACAGACGATGTCAGCACGCCCCAGCTCTGCGCCCTGATTTCGACCGGCGGCCACCCCGCGGTTCTGCTCGTTGCGAACGACGGTGATCTCAGCGTTCGCATCGAACTGCACGGGGTCGTCAGATCCGTTGTCGATGACCCAGATCCGGGGCACGAGATTTTCGGACTCGCGAACCGAGTCAATCGCGGCATGCAGAACCTCGGCATCGTTCCAGGAGAGAATGACCACGTCGACTGTTTTCACACCGTTATCGTGACACGAGATGACGCGTCACTCTGTGAACGCCCGCTGGCGCTCGATCGCTGCTCCCCTTGTCGTCCTTCGTGTCCTTGGTCAGGGCACGGAGTTCGTTGCGTTTCTCGTCTTCGCCCGACACCTGGGCGCGCCGGCATTCGGTCGTCTTGCCGTCGTCTACATCGTGTGCAGATACGGCGCACTCGTCGCTGACTGGGGAGCGAATCTGCGCGGGGTGCGCGACCTCGCCGACGACCGTGGCATCGTCGTTCTTCGCGGACTGCTTCGGCGACGGGTCGAGGTGAGCATCGCGCTGTCAGCTCTTTTCGTCGCGGCGACGGTGGCATTGCATCACCCGGCGGAGGCACCAATGGCTGCTTTGATCCTTTGGGGAGGTCTCTCCCGCGACTGGGTCGCTCTTGGCCGCGAGCAAGGTGCTCGAGCCGCATTTCCGTCGCTCGTGCGCGGTCTCCTCATGCTCGGTGGCTCCTTTGCGGTCACCACCGAGGCAGGCGCGGCTGTCGTCCTTGGGCTGGGCGCGGTGATCGGCGTTGTGTGCTCGGTAGCGCTGAACACCGTCCCCGCTGACGACGGTTCGGGCACCGACCATCGACCCGATGCCTGGATCCTCGTCGCCGTATTCATGACCCAGATATCGACGTCGATCGACACGATTCTCCTTTCGGTGCTTCGATCGAATCGTGAAGCGGGAATCTACGCAGCGGTGTATCGAATCCCGGTGGCATGGCTCACCGTCACCGCGCTGCTCATCATGGCCTCGCTACCCATCACAACCCGCTCGCTGCGCGTCGCTCCGGAGCGCCTGCGCGAGCTGATCGCCCGATGCGCTCGAGCCGGAAGCGTGGCCGTTCTCGTGCTGCTCTTCATCGCGCCCGGCCTCGTCGTGGCCGTACCCACGCTGTTTGGCAATGCGTATCGCTCGGGCCAAGGCCCGCTCGCAGTGCTCCTGGTCGCAACCGCGATCTCAACCATGTCGGGAATCCTTTCGGCTCTCCAGATCGCGATCGGATCCGATCGTGCGTACGGTCTGATATTGAGTGCGGGTGCGATCCTCAACGTTGCCGTCAATCTCGTCGTCATTCCAACGTTCGGCATGATCGGCGCGGCATGGACCACCGCGGGGTCAGAGACGTTCGTTGCCGTGTTGATCGCAATCAGCCTTCGCCGAGCCGTCAAGCGGGCGGCGATCTGAGCTCAGTGCCCGCGTAAGGCGATCACGTCGCGCAATGTTCGGCCAATGATGCGAGCGTCGAGAGCGAACGACTGGTGGCGGATGTACCAAAACTCGTACTGCAACTTCTCCATCGCTTCCAGCTCGCTACCTGCGTATCGATACTTGATCTGAGCCCAACCGGTGATGCCCGGACGAACGAGATGGCGCATGCCATAGAAAGGAATCTTCTCTTCCAGCTCAACGACGTAGTGCGGTTGTTCGGGTCGCGGGCCGACAATCGAGATGTCGCCACGCAACACGTTGATGACTTGTGGCAATTCGTCGAGATGGGAGCGGCGCAACAGTCGCCCGAAAGGCGTGATTCGCAGGTCGTCAGCGGATGTCCATTCGCGATCCCCCTCATCGCGGCCACGACGCATCGTACGGAGCTTCCAGATGCTGAACTCCCGCCCGTTGATGCCGACGCGTGGCTGGCGGTAGAAGGTCGATCCATGGTTCGCGAGCAAATCGCCGATCACGATGAACGGCAGCAAGATGACGAGGCCCAGCGCGCCAACGAACCCCAAGACCACGTCGATGATCCGCTTGCTGCGCGTGTACCCCTGCCGGTGGATCTCGCCGATGTCGATCATCAGCGAGACGCGCTCGAGCTCGGAGATCGGCAGCTTTCCCAGCCATTCTTCGGAGAACGTGGTCAAGGTCCGGATGCGCAGGCCACGCTCATGAAGTGCCGCAGCTTGCGCCACGATTGCCGGGTCTTCCTGGGCCTCGCGGGCGAGGACAAGCAATGTTGCCCGGCAGTCCTCTGCCGCGCGCACAAGCGGCTCTCGATTGTCGTCACTGGGCCGCAATGAGCTGACGGCACGCGCGTCGACAAGATGCGCCGGGCGCGCGGCATCCTGGCCCAGGTCCTCGCGAAGGCCTGATTCCTCCGTCTCCGCACCGATCAGGAGGACGCGCTCTCGATCCACCGCCCGACCACGGGAGCGCGCCGCGAGCCATGCCGTCGTGATGTTCCACGGCACGAGCACGACTGCCGCTCCAAAGACCACGAAGCGAGGCAGCAGCGTGTCGCCCGCGAGAAGCTGGATGACTGACATTGCAATTGCTGCCGCCGCCGATGATCCAACGGCTGCGTACAGACGCAACTGGCGTCGCGGAGCATCCGGAAACCCGAAGTTGTAGGCCGAGAGCGCCAGCAGAGCCATGAACGGGATCGACCAGACGAGGCGCGACGTCGTGTGGAAGACGTAGTCGTGCTGCACAGCGTGGATCTTGCTGAGGGCCAAGACCACGCCGACCGGTCCGGCAAATACCGCGACGAAAGCCAAGCGACGCACGAGGTCAGTATCGGCATGGCGACCCGGCGCGCTGAGCAGGGCTTCGAAGGGATAACGACCGGTTTGACCACGGCGGGTCATCGCTGCGTCGAACCTGTGTCGCCGCGTTGGTAGGTCGTTGCGATCATGTCGAGGCCACGAAACAGCTCGATGTTCGTCGACTTCCCGCGACGGAACGTATCAAGCCGCCGCGGCCGTGGTTCACCGGGAAATCCTAGAAGCGCAAACTCATGTTGTCCGGCGCGTCGCATGACCGTGGCCGCCTGCGCTACATCCGATCTTGCAACCGCGGTCAGCCAGTGACGACGGTTCGTATAGAAGCTGCCGCCTTCGCGTAGCAAGAACGCGCTGGTCGAGATGACGCCCTCATCGCGACGGGCTACGAGCCGCTCGAAGCCACGCGCAACGTAGTGGGTGCGTTCGCTCGTCCAGGCAACGCCGAAAGCGGTGACAAGCACGGCGATGCCCACGAATGCAGCCTGCGCGTGCATCGGGGCACGGGCCAGGCCCACCACGCCGAGCACAGCAAGCAGCGCACCTGACACGAGCAGATACCGAGCGCCCCACTGCGGATTCGCGCCACCCAGGTACTGCGTCAGCCAGACGCCCAGCATGCTCACGAGCGCGATCACGACTACTGGCCAAGCCCGCCGCTGTTTCCAACACAGGAACAATCCGACGGCGGCGAGTGGTGACGCCGTCAGCAGCCCGGGAATGAACCCGAGCTCGCCCCACCGGACGACGATGTACATCGACGGGACGACGACGAGCGACGCGACCGCGGTGGCGCCCCCATGGCGCTCGCTTCGCGTCCAGGCAATCGCGGCGGTCCCGAGCAGCAGCACCATCAATGCGCCCAACCACAGGTCACCAGATCCGGCGAACCGGTTCAGGCCTGTCGTCGTGACGGCGGCCTCGTGAATGCGCTGCGCGAGTCGCAGGCCCGCTCGCGTGGCCGTCCCTTCCGCGCGTCCCGAGCGAATCGCGGCACCGATGGTCACCTGCTCCAGCACTTGATTCGCCGCGGCCATGGTTACCACGCCGGCCGTCACGGCGACCCCGGTGAGGAGCGGAGCGGTGATTCGTCGTGCCTGAACGAGCAGCGCGATGCAGACCGTCGCCGTGGCCACCCCCGCGTACATCAGTGCTTCGGTGCGCATCATGAATGCGCCACCGAACAAGAAGCCCGCGCCGAGCGCCCCCCGCCACCCGCAACGACCATCGAGCCGATCAACGAGCAGCACGACGGCCCAAACCATGAGCGCGACGCCGATTGAGTGCTCCCAGAAATCGCCGGCATAGATCGCGATCGGTGTGGCCAGCCCCGTCAGCCAGAATGCGGCCCACCCGTCACCTCCGCCCAGCCGGCGCGCCAATGCACGAGCTCCGAGTGCTGCCAGCACGGCGCCGGCCATGGGCAGCAGCAGCGCGAGTCGCAGGCCGCCGAGGCGATAGAGCGGATACGCGGCATCCAGCATTGGAAGGGTCGTCACCGCGATCCATTTCTGATCCAACCGATGCGTTTGATACAGCGGATGAAAGCGACCCGACGGGTCGAAGCGAGCGGCCCAGTAGCCGACGTCGGGATCGAGGTCTCCATTCCGGTCCATCATGCGAATGGTCGCGATCTTCGAGCCGCTGTCGACGCCGAGGGACGCGCGCGGGTCGTTCAGCAAGCTGAGACTGAAGTACGCGACGAGAAGAACGAGACACGCGACGACCGGCCGGCGCAGAAGGCCGATCACGGATTTGTCTTCCGGGCGCGCAGCACGAGCAGTCGCGGGATCGTCGCTGCTTCCCGGTATTCCGGTGCACGGGCCAGGAAGCCCTCAGGCGGTACCGGTTCGTCCATGAACTCCACAAAGAGCCCGCAGGAGGCCATCACGTTGATGTACCGGTGAAGCGGACGATGGATGAAAGGAAGCAGAACGCCGGGCGCAACCTCCTCCATCGTGTGTTCCTCGTCGAGATACGGGCCGATGCGCCAGTACTGCTCGTCGAGGATGCGATCGTCGATCCAGCCGCTTCCGGGCGCCTGGAGGAGTGGATGGTTCAACAGGAGCAGGAAGATGCCACCCGCCTGGAGCACTCGCGCGGCTTCGCGGATCATGTCGTCACATGCTTCGACGTGCTCGAGCACGAGACACGCGACCACCGCATCAACCGCGGCGCCCGCGATAGGCAGAGCGGTGACATCCGCGCGCCCGTAGCGTGCGACTCCACGAGCCGTCGCGAGCTGCAACTGCGCGTCGGAGCGATCGAGCCCGATGACTGAGCGGCCGGCACGCGCACAGCGGCGCGACACTTGCCCCTCGCCGCAGCCGAGGTCGAGCACCCGTGAAGCGTTCGAGAGCTCTCGTTCGACGATCGGCAGGATCTGCTCCTCGTACTCCGGGTCGGCTCCGTCGGTGAACGCCGCTTGCCACCAGCCCGCGTGGCGTTCCCAAGGATCGTTGTCCATTGTGGTGCGCGTCTGTCAGCCGATGCCGAGCATGGGCGCCAGGAAGTGGCCCGTATGGCTCTCCGGTGTCTTTGCGACTTGCTCGGGGGTGCCCTCGGCGATGACCTCTCCCCCGCCGTCGCCCCCCTCCGGCCCAAGGTCGATCACCCAATCGGCCGACTTGACCACGTCGAGGTTGTGCTCGATCACCAACACAGTGTTGCCGCTCTCAACGAGTCGGGAGAGGACCCCCAGGAGGCGCCGTACATCCTCGAAGTGGAGGCCGGTCGTGGGCTCGTCGAGGATGTACACCGTGCGGCCGGTCGCTCGCTTGCCGAGCTCCGATGCCAGCTTCACGCGCTGCGCCTCGCCGCCCGACAGCGTCGGCGCGGGCTGCCCCAAACGCACGTAGCCGAGCCCGACGTCAAACAGTGTTTGTAACTGCCGCGCGATGGTGGGCTGGTTGGCAAAGAACCCGAGTGCTTCCTCGATCGAGAGGTCGAGCACTTCAGCGATGTTCTTGCCCTTGAACGTGATGTCGAGCGTGTCGCGGTTGTAGCGGGCGCCCCTGCAGACTTCGCATGGCACGTACACATCAGGCAGAAAGTGCATCTCGATCTTGATGGTGCCGTCACCCGAGCACGCCTCGCAGCGCCCGCCTTTCACGTTGAACGAAAAACGACCCTGCTGGTACCCGCGGACCTTTGCTTCTTGGGTCGACGCGAACAGCGCTCGTACCTTGTCGAACACGCCCGTGTAGGTCGCGGGATTGGATCGCGGTGTGCGGCCGATCGGCGACTGGTCGATGTTGATGACCTTGTCGACTTGCTCGGCGCCTTCAATGGTCTTGTGGCGACCGGGAACCGTGCGCGAGCGATAGATGCGTTGCATGAGCGCATGGAAGAGGATGTCGTTGACGAGCGTCGACTTGCCGCTCCCACTGACGCCGGTGATCGCAACGAAACAACCGAGCGGGAAGTCGACGTCGATGCCCTTGAGGTTGTGCTCGCGCGCGTCGCGCACCGTGAGCCATGCCTCGCCCGGCTGACGCCGTATCTCCGGAATGGGGATGGTGCGCTTGCGGGACAAATACTGCCCGGTGATCGATGCCTTCGTCGCGAGCACCCTCTTCAAGTCACCCGCAACAACGATCTCGCCTCCGTGCTCCCCCGCCCCGGGCCCGATATCGACGATGTGATCCGCGACGCGGATCGTCTCCTCGTCGTGCTCGACCACGATCACGGTGTTGCCGAGATCGCGCAGCCTGATCATCGTGTCGACGAGACGCCGGTTGTCGCGCTGATGCAGACCGATCGACGGCTCGTCGAGCACGTAGAGCACACCCACCAGCCCGCTGCCGATCTGCGATGCGAGCCGGATCCGTTGCGCTTCACCGCCGGCGAGCGTGCCTGCAGCGCGGTTCAGCGTGAGGTAATCGAGGCCGACGTCCAGCAAGAAGCGCAGCCGCTCGTTGACCTCCTTTTCGACTCGCTCGGCGATCATGCGATCGCGTTCTGAGAGATCCAACGAGCCGAGGAAATCTGCCGCCTTGCGGATCGACAGCTCACCCACCTCGTAGATGTTCCGGTCGCCGATCGTGACCGCGAGTGACGCGGGGCGAAGCCTCGCGCCGCCGCACGCGGGGCACGGCACCTCGCGCATGTACCCCTCGATCTGTTCGCGGCTGCGGTCACTCTCGGCCTCCGCGTGCCGTCGCTCGAGCCACGGCACTACCCCTTCGAAGCCGGTCGTGTAGGAACGCTGTCGCCCGTAGCGGTTGCGGTACGAGACGCGCACGGCCTTCTCGCCGCTCCCGAACAGCACCGCCTTCTTGTCGCCCTTTCGGAGCTTCCGCCAGGGCGTCGCAGTCGAGAATCCGTACTCCTGCGCGAGCGCGCTGAGCACCCGGTCGAAGTACTGGCTGCGGAATCCCGACCACGGCGCGATCGCGCCGTCGTCGATCGACAGGTCGTCGTCGGGCACGACCAGTTCCGCGTCGACCTCGTAACGCGTGCCCAAGCCGTCGCACCGCTCGCATGCGCCGTACGGGGAGTTGAACGAGAAGTTGCGCGGCGCGAGCTCGTCGAACGACAAGCCGCAATGCGTACAGGCGAGGTGCTCGGAAAACGTCAACCGCTCCGACTCATCGGTCTCCCCCTCGCGGGGCACGATCTCGACTTCCGCGACGCCCTCGGCGAGTCGGAGCGCGGTCTCGAGCGAGTCAGTGAGGCGACGTTCGATCCCGGAGCGACGGACCAGCCGGTCGACCACGACTTCGATCGTGTGCTGCTCGTAGCGGGCGAGACGCTCGCGATGAACGCCGGCACCGCTCGAGCCGACGAGCTCTGACAGCTCGAGCAGATCGCCGTCGATGCGCGCCCGGGTGAACCCCTGGGCAGCGAGCTCGCCGAGCAAGCCTTCGTATTCGCCTTTTCGGCCGCGGACGACCGGCGCCAACACCTGAAAGCGAGTGTCCTCCGGCAGGGTGAGGATGCGATCGACGATCTGCTGGGGCGTTTGGCGGGTGATCACGCGGCCACAGTTGGGACAGTGCGGCACACCGATGCGTGCGTACAGGAGGCGGAGGTAGTCGTAGACCTCGGTGATCGTGCCTACCGTCGATCGAGGGTTGCGCGACGCCGACTTCTGGTCGATCGAGATTGCCGGCGAGAGTCCCTCGATGAAATCGACGTCCGGCTTGTCCATCTGGCCGAGGAACTGCCGCGCGTAGGCCGACAGCGACTCGACGTAACGACGTTGGCCCTCGGCGTAGATCGTGTCGAAGGCGAGCGAAGACTTCCCTGAACCCGACAGCCCGGTGAAGACGATCAGCTTCTCGCGCGGCAGCTCGAGGTCGACGTCTTTGAGGTTGTGCTCCCGGGCGCCCCGGATCGTAATCACGTCCGCCACGAATCCAGACTACCGGTGAATGGCCTCTATCGAACGGATGTTCGGTACGCTTTCACGGCCGGCGGTCCGGCTTCAAGCAGAACACCCGGTACTCAGTGTCGTGCCAATCGGGCGCACATCGCGGAACCCCAGAGAGGTCGTTGTGGTGCTTGATCTTCTCGATCTTCTCCACCAACCACACCTGCCCATCCCAGCGTGCCGCCCCGAGGACGAACGCGTACCCCTCGCGTGCGCGGAGAAAGCGGTTCGCGAGCCGGTGCCGGGCACTCGGTCCGTGAACACCCAGGTTCCAGTCGATGAGAGGGCTGAGCCACTGGGGGGTGATGGCCACGGCGTCGCCCGCCCGCACGAGCCGATCGACGCGATGCAGCGCACCGTACTCCTCGGTCGGAGCAACGACCGCCGCGATTGCCGGACCGGCCATGAGCTCGATGATGATCGCTGCCGACGCGATCCCGAGCAGACACCGGCGCCGAGCCGCTTGGTCAACCAGCGCGGCGAGCGCGACCAGAGGCGCCCAGGCGCCGAACGCCAGCGTGCGCGGGAGAAACGAGTGCGAGACCAGACCCACGCCGGCCGCCAGAACCAACGGGACGGCGAAGCATGCGATCCAGACCCGTGCCAGACGCTGGTCGCTGTGCCATAACACGATTCCGCCCACCAGTACCCCGGCGGTCACCAGGAGCTCGATGCTCGCCGCGAAGATGACGAGTCCGCCGACGACGTGACTGATGGATCCGGGAGTGGTGTACGGGATCCAGGATGCGGGCTCCGCACGCCATTGATCGATCATCGACGGGCCCCACGTTGCCGCCCAGACGATGACGGGCGCGGTCACTGCGGCGCGCCATTTCCAAGCTTCGGCGTCGCGTCGAAACATCGGAAGCGTAAAGAGTCCGAATGCCAGTAACCCGACGGGCGCGTACTCAAACAAGCCGACCAACAGCGCGATGCTCACGACGACCAGCGCGGCGCGATCAGGATGTCGCAGCCATCGGTCGGCGGCAACTGCGCACACGACACCAATCAGCACGACTGCCGCGTACATGCGCGCTTCGCGTCCGAACACCAGCTGAAACGGCGCGACCGCCATGAAACCGATAGCGCACACTCCGATGACGCCCCGCCGGTGCATCCACACCGCGAAGACGAAGAACGCGGCGATCGAGCAGAGCACTGACGGAGCCCGGAACCACCCGTTGGTGACGCCGGCATCGGCGAGCGGCTTGCGCAACAGATAGTCGAGCGGAGGATGCGCGTCGCCATGACGCAGGAAGGAGAGCATCGAGTCGACGGAACGCCGCGACGCCATCGCCGTAAACGACTCGTCGAACGTCAAGGTGTACCGGCCGAGTGCCCACACACGCGCCGCCACCGCAAGCAGCGCGGCCGCGCCCAGAAGCATGGCGATCGTCCCCGGGCGCTTGCCCACCCAAGACCCGGCACTCGTGTCCCGCGCGCCCGACCGGCCGGAGGGGGTGTGTTGCGGTGTCGCACCGATCGACTCGGTGACATCGACGCTGTCAAGACGCATTGGCGCAACGGTACTGGCGGACCGCGGCAGCCCCGCACCTACGGACAAATGTGACGCGTTTCGGCCACTCCGGCGCGCTACGAAACCGCGCGGAGCTCGCGCTTCAGCTCGCCGATCTCGTCGCGCAGACGCGCCGCCTCTTCGAAGCGGAGCTCTTTCGCCGCCTCGTGCATCTCCTCTTGCAGCGTCTGGATGAGCCGCCCCAGCTCGTCGGGAGGAACGTCGGCCAAGTCGAACACGGCTGAACGCTGCGAGCGGCCCCGCCCGCGGCCACGACCGCGCGCCGCCGGCAGGTCTGCATCGGCACCGCGCAGCATCTCGAGGATGTCGGTGACCTTCTTGCGAATGGTCTGCGGATCAATGCCGTGCTCCGCGTTGTACTCGAGTTGCTTCTTGCGGCGCCGGTTGGTCTCCGACAACGCCCGGCGCATCGAGTCGGTGACCCGATCGGCGTACATGACCACCTGGCCGTCGACGTTGCGGGCGGCGCGTCCGATCGTCTGGATCAAGGAAGTCCCGGAGCGCAAGAACCCTTCCTTATCGGCATCGAGGATCGCGACCAACGACACTTCGGGCAGGTCAAGGCCTTCACGCAACAAGTTGATGCCGACAAGCACGTCGAACTCGCCCAGCCGCAACGAGCGCAGGATCTCGACTCGCTCCAGCGTGTCGACCTCGCTATGGAGGTACCGCACGCGCAGGCCGAGCTCGAGGAGATAATCGGTCAGATCTTCGGCCATCTTTTTCGTCAGCGTGGTGACGAGCACCCGCTGGTCACTGTCGGCGCGCCCCTTGATGTCGGAGACGAGGTCGTCGATCTGACCCTTCGTGGGCCGCACCAGCACTTCGGGGTCGATCAGGCCGGTGGGCCGCACGATCTGCTCGACCACCTGCGACGACACCTCGAGCTCGTAGGGCCCCGGCGTCGCCGACAAGTAGACGATCTGGTTGACCTTCTCGACGAACTCCTCGAAGCGCAATGGGCGGTTGTCCATCGCCGACGGCAGGCGAAAGCCGTGCTCGACCAGTGTCTCCTTGCGTGAGCGGTCGCCTTCGAACTGGCCGTGCAGTTGCGGCACCGTCACGTGCGACTCGTCGAGCACCACGAGATAGTCGTCAGGAAAGTAGTCGAGCAGCGTGTACGGCGCCTCACCGGCGACGCGGCCGTCGAGATGCCGCGAGTAGTTTTCGATACCCGAGCACGACCCGACCTCGCGTAACATCTCGAGGTCGTACGCGGTGCGCATGCGCAGGCGTTGCGCCTCAAGCAGCTTGCCCCGCTCGTCGAACCACGCCAGCCGCTCCTTTAGCTCGGTCTCGATCTGACCGATCGCGATCGCGAGACGCTGCTCGTCGGTGACGTAATGCGAAGCCGGAAAGAGCACGAGGCGCTCGAGCTCTTCCACGATCTCACCCGTGAGCGGGTCGACGGAGGCGATGCGCTCGACGTCGTCGCCGAAGAGCTGGATGCGGACGGCTCGCTCCTCATACGCGGGAAAGAGCTCGATGGTGTCGCCCCGGACCCGAAACTTGTTGCGCACGAGGACCGTGTCGTTGCGCTCGTACTGCAGCTCGACGAGTCGACCGAGGATCGAGCGCTGGTCGCGCTCTTCGCCCACCGAGAGTGTGAGGAGTTGCTTCGCGTACGTCTCGGGCGAGCCGAGCCCGTAAATCGCGGACACCGAGGCGACGATGATCACGTCGCGACGGGACAGCAAGGCGCTCGTCGCCGAATGCCGTAGCCGGTCGATCTCGTCGTTGATCGACGAGTCCTTCTCGATGTAGGTGTCGGTCGACGGTAGATAGGCCTCCGGCTGGTAGTAGTCGTAGTACGAGACGAAGTATTCGACCCGGTTCTTGGGAAAGAGCTCCCGGAACTCGCTCGCGAGCTGGGCCGCGAGGCTCTTGTTGGGCGCCAGCACGATTGTCGGTCGCTGCACCTGCTCGATCACGCCGGCGATCGTGAACGACTTGCCCGATCCGGTGATGCCCAGGAGCGTCTGGTGGCGATCGCCGCGGTTCACGCCGGCCGCGAGCGCGGCAATCGCTTCCGGCTGGTCGCCGGCGGGGCTGAACTCCGAGACGAGCTCGAGGGCGGGCATACGGCGATGCTAACGGTGAGGTGTGACGGCTATTGCCGTCAACGTGCGGCTGCTGCCCGCCGCCGCTCGAGATCGGTCCATATGTCTTCGATCTGCGCATCGAGACTCGCTGGGTCCCCGGCGTTGTCGATCACGTACGTCGCGACCTCGCGCCGCTGCGCGTCGGTGGCCTGTGCGGCCATCCGCGCTTCGGCGTCGGTTCGGTCGACGCCTCGATGCTCGAGCCGTTCCAGACGGATCTCTCGCGGCGCCTCTACCACGATGACGGCTTCGTACCCCCGGGTCGCGGCCGAATCCGATTCGACGAGGAGCGGAACGTCGCACACCACGATTGCATCGCCCGGAGCGTCCATCATTCGGCGCGTGAACTCGGTCGCGATCGCGGGATGCGTGATCTCGTCGAGCGCGGTTCTCGAAGCGTCATCAGCGAACGCCCGCTTGGCGAGCGCGGCCCGGTCGAGTCGCCCACCCGGTCCGATGATCTCGGGGCCGAACCGCTCGACGAGCGCGTGAAAAGCCGGCTCTCCCGGCTCCACGACTGCGCGGGCCACCTCGTCGGCATCGATGATGACCGCGCCTCGGGCCCGCAGACGTTCGGCGACTGTCGACTTGCCCGCGCCGATCCCGCCGGTCAAGCCCACGAGCACCATTGCGTGCGATCGTACCGGGACAGACTGCCCACACTCCCTCTACCGGTTCGCTTCGGTGTGGGACACTGGAAGGTACCGGATCGGGCGGTCCCGCCCATTTCCGGAGCAGCTCGTGGAGCAACCCTCGACACGCATTCAAGCGGTGCCCAGCGACGATGACGCCGCTGGTACGCCGACAACCCAGCCGGTGACCCCCGTCGCCGCGGTACTTCGCGAGACCGACCACCCGGCGGCCGCCCCCAAGGCTGGCGCGCAGCCCCTGTTCGGCAACCTCGCGCCGCTCGCGACGGTCCTGCGATGGATCACCTTCACCGTCGGGGTGATCATCGCCTCGATCGGCGAACGCCCCGGCGCCGGGCTCATCGTCGGGTTCGTCCTCGTCGGCATCGACACGGTCGTGCGCACGTTCCGACCGGTCGACATCTCCCTGCCCGGGCGACGCGCGCAGGTCGACGTCCTCACCGATCTCGCAATCGTCGCCGTCGCGATCAGCATGAGCAGCCGCTGGGAGAGCCCCCTCGTTCTCACGATCGTGCCCACCGTGCTGCTCGCAGCCGCCGGCTGGGGTTATGTCCGGGGCATCGCCGCCGGCGCGGTCGCAGGAGCGGCCATCGCGGTCGTCGATCTCGCGATTGGCATGCACGCGAACGGACTGCGCAGCGGGCTCCAGGTCGGGCTCGTCCTGCTGTTGACTGCCGTCATCGGCGGTTTCACCCGAACGCTCGAGCGCGACGCGGAAGTGCGCGAGCGGCAGGCGATCGACGAGTTCTCCCGCATGGCTACCGCCAACGATCTTTTGCTCGCCCTGCACAACGTGGCCCAGACCCTGCCGGCATCCCTCGACCTCGGAGAAGTCGTCGCCTCGACGCGGAGCCGTCTGCGCGAGCTGTTCGACTACACCAGCGCGGTCATCCTCGTGTTCGACGAGAGCACCGCGAACTGGCGAGTCGAGCTCGCCGAGGGCACCCGGCTCGGCGCGAACCTCACCAGCGACCGCTTGCCGAGCGCACTGCGTGAGGCCGACCACTCCTCCGGGGTGCTGCGAATCGCCGATCTCCTCCGGAACGACCGCGTCGGTTGCTCGCCGCTGTCGCGCAGCGCGCTTGTCGCCCCGCTACACGCTCGCGGCAATCTCGTAGGCGTTGTTTCGATCGAACACACGCTTCCGAACCATTTCACCGACCGCGATCGCGTCCTGCTCGCCGACTTCACCGATCCGCTCGCGCTTGCAATCGACAACGCGCTCTGGTTTTCGAAGCTCCGCACACTCGGCGCCGAGGCCGAGCGGGCGCGTATTGCGCGCGATCTCCATGACCGCCTCGCGCAGTCGCTCGCATACGTGACGTTCGAGCTGGAGCGGCTAGCCAAACTGCAGGACGGGAGTCGCGAGCTCCTCGATCTGCACGACATCGTCCACGGCGTGGTAGGCGAGCTGCGCGAGACGCTGTACCAGCTCCGGATCAATGTCACCGACAGCGCCCAGCTCGCCGACGTCGTGCTCGACTACGTCGAGCGCTTCGAAGCGCGAACCGGCATCGACGTGAGCCTGGTCGAAGCGCTGCCGGACCGGAGTCTCCCGGTACCCATCGAACAGGAGCTGTGGCGCATCCTGCAAGAGGCACTCACGAATGTGGAGCGTCATTCCGACGCGCGTCGGGCATGGATCCGATGGACCGTCGAACATGACCATGCCTTGCTCGAGGTGCGCGACGACGGCCGCGGGTTCCGTCCCCAGGCCGTCAACCGTGAGCGCTTCGGCCTGGTCGGTATGGCAGAACGCGCCGACGCGATCGGCGCCCATCTCACCATTGACAGCGCACCCGGCTGTGGCACGCGGGTACTCGTCGAGCTCGAGGTGCCACGATGAACCGAGTCCTCCTCGCGGATGATCACCAATTGCTCCGGCAGGCGCTGGGTGCAGCGCTCCAGGACGCGGGGTTCGAGATCGTCGGTGAAGCTGCCGATGGAGAAGAAGCCGTGCGCCTCGCCGACGAGCTCGATCCCGAGCTCGTCATGATGGACGTCACCATGCCCGTGCTCGACGGCATCGAGGCCACGCGCCTCGTCCACCTTCGTCATCCGGACGCGCGCGTGATCATGTTGACGATGCACGACGAGAAGGCGCTCGCGGCCCAGGCGATCGCCGCCGGCGCATGCGCCTTCCTGACCAAGGATTCGTCGATGGAAGACGTCGTTGCGACCGTGCGTCACGTGGGCGACGGTGACGTCCTCGTCTCGCCGAAGATCGCGTCATCGATGCTCGGCGAGCTGCGGTCCCCCGCAGGCACCGAAGAATCGCCGCCGCTCACCAAGCGCGAAGAGGAGATCCTGCAACAGGTGGCGGACGGGTGCACGACGGCCGAAGTCGCCGCGCGGCTGTTCATCAGCGCCAAGACCGTGAAGAACCACCTGGCGTCCATCTACGCCAAGCTCGACGCCCGCGACCGCACCCAAGCAGTGCTGCGGGGCGTCCGGATCGGCATCATCCAGCTCCACTAGGTCGGCCACGGAGCGCGCGCCGCAGGCACACAACGCGTCAAGCGGTCCGGGCCTACCGCCCATCTCGGCTACACTCCATAAATCGGGAAAATGGGTCGGGCGACCTATTCAAGCGGCCCTCCCAGTGTGCCGATACTGTCCCCAGGGTCGGTGTACGGCCCAGGCCGACCGGCCTATTGGACAACAAGGGGGCCTTTACCGAAATGAATCTGTTCGTGTTGCGAACTTGGCTGCAGGCCAAGTTCGATAAGGAGCAACGGGGCGCGAGCCTCGTGGAATACGTCCTGCTCGTGGCGCTCATCGCCCTGGTGGTCATCGCCGCGGTGACGATCCTCGGGAGCGTCATCAACTCGAGGTTCAGCCAGGCTGGTAGCAAGCTGAGCGGTTAGTCCAATCTCGAGCACACGGCTGTGACCTTCCAGGCCCGGTATCCGATCCGTCGGACCCGGGCCTGGGGTCGCTCAGCAGCGCTCAAATTCTCGACCCGCGGGGCCGATAGCTGTCAAGAGATGCATGAGGCAGCCAGAATCGGCTCGGAGGGGAAGTTCAGTGAATCTATTCATCTTCAAGACATGGGTTCAAGCGAAGTTCAGCAATGACGAACGGGGCGCGAGCCTCGTGGAATACGTCCTGCTCGTGGCGCTCATCGCCCTGGTGGTCATCGCCGCGGTCACGATCCTCGGGAACGTCATCAACTCGAGGTTCAGCCAGGCAGGTAGTAAGCTCAGTGGCTGATCTCAACGAGGGTCAGCACAGGACGAGTCGGCCCGGATTCAATTTTTCTGCGCTCGGGGTCGATATACATGTGAACGGTCTGGACACGCTCGAGGGGGGAATGTTCAGTGAACAGGTTCGCAGTCAAATGTTCAGTGAACAGGTTCGCAGTCAAGCGGTGGCTTCAGGGCGTCGGCACCGGCCGTGAACGCGGGGCCAGCCTGATCGAGTACGTCCTGCTGGTCTCGCTGATCGCGGTGGTCGTCATCGGCGCCGTCGCCTTCTTCGGTGGCAGCGTCAACGGGATGTTCAGCAGCTCCGGAAGCAAGTTGAGCGGCATGTAGCGTTCTCGGCCGCCGCGGGTTCATCTCGCGCCCGCGTCGACGCGGCTCACGTCTTCGGGCTGTTCGTCCGGACGTAGACAACCGCGAGCTTGTCAGTGTGGATCCGTTTCCAGTGCGGCGACGCGGCCAGCAACACCGACAACGGGCTTGTCTTGCGCCAGAGCACTGCATCGGCGTGGTACTTGTCCAGGAGCTGTTCCCAACGAGGGGTTGCCCCGGAGATATCGAAATAGTCCTGAATCAGGGCGCGCGGATACATGTCGAAGCGGTCATCGAAGAAGACGTGTTGCCGCGGCCACCATTCCAGGATGATGTAGCCGCCCCAACCGTCATCATTGAAGATGCGCCGGCCGAGCAGCCCGTGCTGCTCGATGGAATGCATCGCCCGCACCGGTTCGTCGCCGAACTGGAAGTTGGGCTCGCCCGCGGCGCGTGCGCCCAGGCCCACGGCAACCACCAAGACAATCGCAGCAAGGGCCCAACCGATTGCGAGCCGGTCGTCGGGCCGCTCCTCGTCGACAGAGAACGCAGCCGCCGCGATGGGGAGCATGACCAGCGGCGCGATGCCAACGTTGCGCAGTGCCCATAAGCCCAGGAGCAGGAACGGGATGCTCACCAGGAGGTCGCGCCGGCGAGCTCGGTGGGCGCCGCGTGAGAACACCACCACCATGACGACGATCCACACCGCGTAGACGACGCCGAATCGCTGCCGAAAGTCGGGTGAGCGCCATTCCACGACGTGACCCAGAATGTCGCCACGACCGAGCAGCTCGATCGGGAACGTGACCAGCGCGCTGCCATACGGGTTCACGAAGATCACGACGAACGCGATCAGCGCGCCGATCGCGAGTTGCCGTTCGCGCCCCTCCCACGGGCGCGAACCGTCGAGCCAGCGACCGAGCAGATGCAGAACGAGATAGAGGAACCCAAGGGCGAAGGTCCCGTGGACATTCGCCCAGAGCCAGAACAGGACCGGAAGCGAAACGTTCGGGTGCCGGCCCACGATGCTGTCGGGCACCTCCACGATCCACAGCAACACGAGGAGGAACACCACGCCGAGCAACAGCGGCCGTTCCGACCACAGCGTGTACACGCCACCCAAGGCGGCCACTGTGAGCAGGGTGGCGCGGACTCGATCGCGGCACTTTCGTAGGGCAAGTCGAAACGCCAACGTCGCGATGAGGATGCCGAGAACGCCCCCGAGCACGCGGATGCCGAACGCGCCGAAGCTCCGATCGAGCCCCCCGTACAGCACTTCGGCCAGCCACGACTGCGCGACCCACGTCGTGCCGTGCGCCGTGAACGAATACGGGTCTGTATGGGGGATCCCGTGATCGAGGATCAGCTCGCCGGTGCGCAGATGCCAGAAGAACGAGTTATCGCCGAGCCGGCCGATGCCGACGTCCCAGCCGATCAACGCGAACGTCAGCGTGAAGAGCAGCTGCAGGCCGGGCGCGCGCCGGGCCGCGGTGTCGGCCATGGCTCAGCCAAGAACGTTGCTGATCTGAATCATCGCGGGCCCGAGGATGATCACGAACACCGACGGAAAGATGCAGAAGACCAGAGGGAACAGCATCTTGACCGGCGCCTTCTGCGCTTGCTCTTGGGCCCGGAGCCGGCGACGGATGCGCATCTCGGTCGCCTGGGCGCGAAGAAGGCGGGCGATCGACACGCCGAACGTGTCGGCTTGAAGCATCGCGAGGATGAAGGAACGCAGCTCGGGCACGTCGGTGCGTTGGTCCAGGGCGCGCAGAGCGTCGGATCGCGACGAACCGATGCGCATCTCCTGCAACATTCGGTTGAACTCCTCCGACAAGGCGCCCGGCACGGCGGTCGCGGTGCGGTCCAGGGCCTGCTCGAAGCCGAGACCCGCTTCCACCGAGATGACCAGCAAGTCGAGGATGTCGGGCAGCTGCACCGCCATGTCGTGTTTGCGCTCCGCGACGGCGCGGTTCACGACCACGTCCGGGGCGAGGAACGACGCGACCCAAAAGCCGATACCGGCGACGAAGCCGGGGAACCCGCCGAGGTGCAACACCAGAAAGAAAAGCGGGAACCATAGGATTCCCGAGAAGAGGCCGAGGAGCTTCAGGACCAGGAGCTGATCGACGTCGAGGCCCGGTCTTCCGCCCGAGAGCACGAGTTTGTGGCGAAGGTTTTCGACGTACCCGACCGGCGTGTACTTGTGCGCGAGCCCTGTGAGGCCGTTGACGACCGGGCTGAACACTCGCTCGCTCAGTGGTGCGAGCATCTCCTGGTCGCGGACGCCCTGGATCTGGTAGCCCTCGAGACGCCGGAGCGACTCGCGTACCTCGGCTTTCTCGGCGACGACGCTGGTACCGACGAGCGCCAAGATCAGGATGGCACCGGCAATGGCGCCGGCCATGACAAACGCCATCGGCTCAGACCTCGATCTTCATGATGCTTTTCAACCAGAGGAACCCGAAGCCGGCCATGATGGCGGACCCGATCACCGCGACGATCCCGAGGCTGTCGGAAAACAGCGCTTCGATGTAGCTCGGCTGGATCGCGTACAGCACCAACCCCATCGCGATCGGAAAGACGCCCAAGATGTAGGCGGAAAGGCGGCCCTCGGCGGTGAGGGCGAAGATCTCACGTCGGATGCGCTCCCGTTGCGTCATGGTGTCCGACACCGTGTCGAGGAGCTCGGCGAGGTTGCCGCCGACTTCACGCTGGATGCGGATTGCCATGACACTCCACATGAGGTCGCGGCTGTTCATCCGCTCGGCAGCGTCTTCGAGCGCCTCCTCGACCGGGCGTCCCAGCCGGGTCTCGGTGAAGACGCGCTGCAGCTCCCGCCGCGTCGGTTCGCTTGCCTCTTCCGAAACCGCCTCGAGGCCCTGGATGAACGCGAAGCCGGCGCGCATCGAGCCCGAGAGCAGGTTGAGTGTGTCGGGCAGCTGCGCCTCAAAAGTCCGCAAACGCTTCTTGCGCCGGTGCCGCAACAAGAAGAGCGGTACGCCGGCCACGAGCACGGCCATGACGAGCGCGATTCCGGGGGTGGGTGCGATCAGCAGCCCCAGGAGCGCAACGAGGATCACGGCCGAGACGTAGAAGAACAGTGCCTCCGGAGGCCGGAGCGGCATATCCGCCTGCTCGAGGGCGCGTTCGGTCCGTTCCAGTATGCCGGCGCGCGCCGCGAGTCGACCCGTGAGGTCCGCCGCTTGTTGGAGCAGGCGCGTATCGGTGAGCGCAACGTCGCCGCCGTCGCCCTCGTCTTTGGCTGCGACTGTGAGCGCGAAACCGCGGAGGCGCTCCTGCGCCTCGTCGTCGGACTTGTTCTTGACCACCACGAGGAGAATCGCGACGACGACCGCTGTCAACGACGCTGCGGCGAGCAGTGCGATGACGACTTTTGCGAGCGCACCCCCGAGTAACGACGCGAGCACCGGATGCATCACCGAGAAGTGAACGCTCATCGCAGCCCCACAACTTTGCGCGCAAACGGCTGTTGCGTGAAGAGCTCGGTCTCGAGGGTGATCCCCTGGTCGGAGAGCTTCTCCGCGAAGGTCGGACGGATGCCGGTGCTCTTCAGGTGGCCGAGGAACTTGCCATCCTCGTCGCTGCCCATGCCGTAGTCGAAGAGATAGAGGTCCTGCATGACGACCACCTCGCCCTCCATCCCCATGATCTCGCTCACATGCGTGACGCGGCGCGTTCCGTCGCGCAATCTCGAGATGTGGACCACCAGGTCGAGCGCGGATGCCATCTGCTCGCGGATCGCACGCATCGGCAGATCCATTCCGGCCATGAGCGACATCGTCTCGATCCTGGACAACGTGTCGCGTGGCGTATTGGAGTGCACCGTCGTGATCGAGCCGTCGTGACCCGTGTTCATGGCCTGGAGCATGTCGAGCGCCTCGGAGCCACGCACCTCGCCGACGACGATGCGGTCGGGACGCATGCGCAGCGCGTTGCGCACGAGGTCGCGGATCTTGACCTCGCCGCGACCTTCGATGTTCGCCGGGCGCGCTTCCAGGGGCAGGACATGGTCTTGACTGAGCTGCAGCTCCTTCGCGTCCTCGACCGTGACGATGCGCTCGCTCTCGGGAATGAACGACGAGATGACATTGAGCAGCGTGGTCTTTCCGGTGCCGGTACCTCCGCTCACCACAACGTTGAGCCGGCCGCGCACGCAAGCGTCGAGAAAGTGCGCCACTTGCGGGGTGAGGGTGCCGAACTCGATCAGGTCTTCCACGCGGAACGGATCGGCCGCGAACCGCCGCACCGTCAGGAACGGGCCACCGATCGCGAGCGGGTGCACCACCACATTGACACGTGATCCATCCGGCAGGCGGGCGTCGACCATCGGGTTGCTCTCGTCGACGCGCCGACCCACCTGGCTGACGATCTTGTCGATGATGCGCCGAAGGTGCGTCTCGTCGACGAATTTGACTTCGGTGAGCTCCATTTTGCCGCCGCGCTCCACGTACACGCTGTGGGCGCCGTTCACCATCACTTCGTTGATGCCGTCGTCCTTCAGGAAGCGGTCGATCGGGCCGTAGCCGAGCACGTCGTCGGAGACCTCTTCAACGAGCTGCGCCTTCTCGGTGGCGGTGAGCGCGGCGCGTTCCTGTGCCAGGGCTCGCACGAGTTGCTCGTGGACCTGGCGGCGCAGGTCCATCTCGGAGACGCGCTGGTCGTAGAGGATCGGACCCAGCTCTTGGATGACGAACTGGTGCATCTTTTGGCGCATCTCGTCGAGCGTCTGGGCGCGCTGCGAGGTGGGAGTCCGTTGAAACTCCTGCCACCGGGTGAACTGCGTCATGTTGTCGCGACCATTCCCCTGCTAGCCCTGTCGCCGCTTTTGCCGTCGCGATTGCTTCTTCGTCGTGGGCTCAGCGCCATTCGGAACCGGCTTCGGGATGAACGCGTCGGCGATTTGTTCGAGGGCGCGCGAGGCCGGCGATTTCGGATTGTGGAGCACCACCGGTACTCCCTGGTTGACCGCCTGCGGTACGGAGATGTCGGAGGGGACCGGGAACTCGGCGCGGATCCCCAGGGCCCGCTCGACTTCCTTGACCTCCAGGCTGACCTTCGCGTTCGCCCGGTTGAGCACCAGCCGCAGCTTCGGACCGGCGAGCGAGAGGAGGTCGAGGGTCTGCATACCGACTTTAAGGTTCTTGATGCTCGGAATGTCCATGCTGGCGACGACGAGCACGTCGTCGGCAGCTTCGATCAGTGCGAGCACCATGTCGTCGAAATGTGGCGGCATGTCGATGACGACGAACGCACACATCTTGCACATCGCCTCGGCGATCGCGACCATCTCCTCCGGCCGCACGAGGTCGGCGGCGGACGGCTCGACCGGCGCCGGCAGGATCAGCAAGCCGCTTTCCTCGTGACGCGACATGAGCGTGCGCATGATCTCGGGGTCGCCTTGGCTGATAGCCGCGGCGGCGTCCACGACCGTGTGTTGCGGCGGCACTCCGAGCAGTACCGCGACGTCACCAAATTGCAGGTCGCCGTCCAGGATCGCGACCGGCCGTGACGACCGTTGCGCAAGCATGACACCCAGGTTCGTGGCGACCATGCTCTTGCCGACGCCACCCTTGGTCGAGAACGACACAATCAGACGCCCACGCTCGGACGTGTCCGCCGCGCCGGCAGCCCGGTTAATCGCGGCGACCATCATGTCGCCGACCCGGCGTACGGACTGCCGCAGCGCGGCATCGCCGGCCGAGATCGTGACCGCGTCGCGCACACCGGCCCGCAGCGCCTGCTGGAGCAGTTGCGTCGACAGCTCCTCGACGACCAGCACGGCCCCGACCTGCGCATGCGCGAGCGTCAGGCGCTGCACCTGCTCGAGGCCATGCGGATTCGACAGCCCCGGTCCGAGGATCACGACACAGGCCCGGCCCGGGCGCAGCTTGGTGATGAGCTCGTCGACGTTCTCGAATTGCGCCGCACCCTGCGAACCGGCGAGTTGCATGCCGAGCTTCATCCGGTGCCGCGCGTCGGGATCCACGACACCGACGTCGTACCGGTTCGGCTCTGACTCGTTGGTCAGCGCTGCGCCGCCTTGCTGCTCCATCGCTCCCACTCTCCGTCGCCCAGGCCTGTCGAAACCACTCGTCTACTTGGTGCTGTTGTCAGTCGGCGAAACCGGGCGGATCAGCGGCTCGGTCGGGCCGACGATGGCGTTGCCGGGGATTGACGGTAGGTCCTGCGCTACGAAACCGCCCGGGTTCAGTGTCAGCCAGATCGTATTGTTCTTGGCCGCCGACACGATCCGCAGCGCGTCGATCGGCGTGGCCTCGAACGTCAGGAGGCCGCTGCCCGTAGGCGCCGCAGCCGCTTCGCCGTTCGCAGCCGGGGCCGGCGTGGTCGCTGTCGTCTGTGCCCCGACCGCGAGCAGCTTGGCGTTCTGCAGCAGGTACGACACGTACTTCCTAGATGGCGTGACGCTTGTGTCCTCGAAGAGGATCATGATGTTCACGCGGTCGCCCGGTGCGATCTGGTTGCCCACGGCTTGGTCCGTGCCAACCTGGATGCTGACCGCGACGTCTTTCTTGTCGGCGATCTGACCTGCAGCGGCCCCGGCACCGGCCTGCGAACGCGAGACGAAGCTGTCGCTGGTGATGAACTGCTTCGGGCTGATGGCACCCGCGGCGAACTTGTCCTTCAATTGCGCCAGGTCGATCACGATATTGGGCGGCACCGAACCACGCGGGACGCCGCGCAGGGCGATCTGCCCGTGAGAGTCTGCGTCCTTGCCGCTGGTACCGCGCGCGATCGTGTCGGTCGCGACGAGCACCTTGACGAGCGAGACCTTGTTCTGAGCCCGCGTGTCGGCCCCCGAGATGTATAGGTAGACCCCGAGGAACGCGGCGATCGCCAGCACAATGGCGACAGCAACGATCAGCGTACGGCGATTGCCCACGTGCGACTCCCCTGCTCCCGCCCACACGTGTGGGCGTTGGATCCTGACCGGTCGCACCTGACGACTGATCTGTGTAATCTGGATCGCGGCCGACGCACCACACAGCGCGCGACCCGGCTCGGCCCGTCAAGTGTGACGTGCCCCTGTTGTTCTTGCAACAGTATTGCGTGGTGTCCCGTCACAGCTGTCCCGGAACGGGGCTGCCTTGACTGGATGCTCGCAAGTGCGTCATTAGTGTTACCACGCTGAGTGGTCACCTCGATCGAGGGTCCCCGACCCCTGGGCTTCAGGTTCTCGGCGCCTCATCGAGGTGAACTTCGACAGGCACCGGGTTCGCCTTGAGGAAAAGTCGTCTGGGAAGGCGGTTGCGGGTTTTAGCGGGTCTGAGGGACGAGAAACAAGGGTGCGGCGAGGGCGGAGAGCGCCTGTGATGTCGTGAGGAATGTACGAGCGGCGAGAGCTCAGGCGGGCTCGGTCGGCGCCGGCTCTTGCGCCCCGTCGTCCGGCTCTGCTGCGGCGGTTTCGTCAGCGGCCGGCGCGGCCGGCGCCGCTTCGCCCGCGTCGGGGCTCGGCACGGGTGCGGTCGCAGTCTCGCCTGCGGCCGCCTCAGGCGCTTCAACGCTGATCTCGGGGCCGATGTAGTTGCCGGACTCGTCGTAGGCGTGCTCGCCGAACTGATCCTGGTACTCAGGTGCGACCACACCACCATCGGCGGCCTGCTTGATCGACAGTGAGATGCGCCGACGCTCGAGGTCGATGTCGATGATCTTCACCCACAGCTCCTCGCCGGGGGTGACCACCTGCTCGGGCGCCTCCACGTGGTGGCCGGCCATCTCCGAGATGTGCACGAGGCCTTCGATGCCTTCGCCCACTTGGACGAACGCGCCAAACGGCACCAGCTTCGTGACCCGTCCGTACACGAGCTCACCGACCTGGTGACCAGTGGCGAACTCCTGCCACGGATCTTGCTGCGTTGCCTTCAACGAAAGCGAGATGCGCTCGCGTGACAGGTCGACGTCGAGCACTTGCACGGTCACCTCGTCACCGACCTGCACCACCGAGCTCGGGTGGTCGACGTGCTTCCAGCTCAGCTCGGACACGTGCACGAGGCCGTCCATGCCGCCGAGGTCGACGAACGCGCCGAAGTTGACGACCGACGACACGACGCCCTGACGCACTTCGCCCGGCTTCAGGTTGGTCAGGAACTCGTCGCGCTGCTCGCGCTGCGTCTCCTCGAGGTACGCGCGTCGGGAGAGCACGACGTTGTTGCGATTCTTGTCGAGCTCGATGATCTTGCACTCGAGTGTCTTGCCGACGAACGGATGCAGGTCGCGGACGCGGCGCAGGTCGACGAGCGACGCGGGCAGGAAGCCCCGCAAACCGATGTCGAGGATCAGCCCTCCCTTCACGACTTCGATGACCGGGCCGGACACGATTCCTTCGCTCTCCTTGAGCGCTTCGATCGTGCCCCACGCGCGCTCGTACTGCGCCCGCTTCTTCGAGAGGATCAGCCGGCCGTCCTTGTCTTCCTTCGTCAGGACGAGCGCCTCGAGCTCTTCGTCGAGCTTGACGACCTCGTTGGGGTCGACGTCGTTGCGGATCGAGAGCTCCCGCGACGGGATGACGCCCTCGGACTTGTAGCCGATGTCGAGCAACACTTCGTCGCTGTCGATCTTGACGACCTTGCCCGACACGATGTCGCCGTCGTCGAACGCGACGATCGTCGCGTCGACTGCGTCGGAGAACGACTGGCTGCCCAGGTCGTCGAAGACGACGGGACCGTCGTCGGGTTCGTGGGTGTCGGGCTCGGGAGCGGCTTCGCTCTCGGAGCCGGCGGCGGCCTCGCCGTCGGGAGTGGCGTCGCTCTCGGCGGCTTCGGGTTGGGTGGTGGCTGTGGGATCAGCGGTGGCGACCGCTGCGCCCGGCTCGGGGACGGTGGCGTTGTCGGCCGCCGCCGTCGCGTCCTGTTCTGACAAGGTGGGGCTCCTAATGGCACGAACCGTTCGCGAGAAGCGCGAGCGGCGACCCCCAGGTGAGGGCCGGGACCAAGGCTACAGGGCCGACGCGCGGGAGGGGAAGTGAAGCATCACGAGCGGCGACCGAGGAGCAACAACTCGGTTGCGTCGAGATCGGGCGGGTGCGCGCGGTAGCGGCCCGGGGTCACGCCGTGAATCGCTTGCATGTCGATGCCGTTGGCTCGTGCGAGCAGCTCCAGCTCCCGCGGGGTGAAGCAGGTCGTCCAGAGGTCGAAGACTTGCTCCGCGCCGTCTTCGTTGCGCACGGTGGCGCGCTCGTACATGACGCCGGTGGCCACGTCGAACGATTCGGTGCCCTCGAGGAACCGCACGGCGAACGCAGCCGAGAACGCCGAGATCGCCACTGCGCCACCCGGCCGCACACTCCGCACGATCCGTTCGAAGACTTCGATCTCGTCGTGCCCGCCCACCAGGCCGAAGCCGCCCTGGCACAAGCAGATCGCAGCGTCGAACTCACCGTCGTACGCGAGGTCGCGCACATCGGCCACTTCGAAGCGCGCCGTGAGACTCTCCTCGGCCGCGGCATCGTGCGCCAACAGGATGAACTCCTCGGAGCAGTCGACGCCGACGACGTGGAAGCCGCGACGAGCCAGCGCGAGCGAATGACGTCCGGGACCGCAGCCCACGTCGAGGACGCGCATCGGCGCTTCGAGCGCGAGCGCCTCGATGAGAAACCCGACCTCTTGCTCGGTGCCCTTCGTGAAAGAATTCCGGACGTAGGCCGGACCCAAAAACTTCGCGACGGGGCCGAACCAGTAGCCCTCAGGCACGCGGTGGCCCACTGCGCTTCCGCGCTACTTGGCGTCGGCCCACGTGGGACCGAAGCCGATGTCGACTGCGAGGGGCACCTTCAGCTCGCACACCGACTCCATGACCTCGCGCACCAGTGCCTCGGCGTGCTCCCGCTCGTCGAGCGGCATTTCCAAGACGAGCTCGTCGTGGACGGTGAGCAGCATGCGCGTGCGCAACCCCGCATCGTCGAGCGCGCGCTCGAGCGCGACCATCGCCAGCTTGAACACGTCAGCGGCCGAGCCCTGCACCGGCGCGTTCTGCGCCATGCGTTCACCCATTTGGCGGATCCGGTAGTTGTCGGACGCGAGCTCGCTGATCTGGCGTCGGCGGCCGAACATCGTGGTCGTGTAGCCGACCGACCTTGCTTCCCGCACCGTGCGGTCCATGAACGCCTTCACGTTGGGGAAGCTCGCGAAGTAGTTGTCGAGGATCTCGCGCGCCTCTTCGGTGCTGATGCCGAGCCGCTGGCCGAGGCCATAGGCCTCCATGCCATAGGCGAGCCCGTAGTTGACGACTTTGGCGAAACGGCGCTGCGGCGCGTCGACGTCACCCTCCTCCACCCCGAACACCCGCGCTGCCGTGGTGGTATGGACATCAGCGCGCCGGTCGAACGCGTCGACGAGGCCGGGATCGTCTGACAAGTGCGCCAGGATTCGCAGCTCGATCTGCGAGTAGTCGGCCGTCATCAGTCCCGAGCCTTCCTCGGCGACGAATGCGCGTCGCATCTCGCGACCGCCGGCGGTGCGCACGGGCACGTTCTGCAAGTTGGGCGCCTCGCTCGAGATGCGCCCGGTCGTGGTGTCGGTCTGCTTCAGCGTGGCGTGGATACGACCGTCGGGACCGATCAGCGGCGGCAACGCGTCGGCATAGGTACTGCGCAGCTTCTCAACGTCTCGGTAGCGCAACAGCGCGTCGAGGACCGGATGGCCGTTGACCAGCGCCATCTTCTGCAGCGAGTCGGCGTCGGTCGACGGGCCCGTCTTCGTCTTCTTCACCGGTGTCAGCCCGAGCTTGTCGAACAGCACGATCCGCAGCCGTGGGGTGGAATTGACGTTGAACTGCTCCCCCGCCGCCGCGTACACCTCCCCCACGTACTGCTCGCACTGCGCAGCAAGCTCGGCACGCAGTTCCTCGAGGAACTCCCGATCGATCTTCACGCCGGCGTTTTCCATCCCGGCGAGCACGCGGACCAGCGGACGTTCGATGCGCTCGTAGAGATCGGTCAGCTCGCGTGCATCGAGCGCGTCTGCGAGCACTGTCGCGAGGCGCAGGACGGCCACCGCCCGCCGGCCCGTCTCCTCGACCCCGCTTTCGCCGTCGAGATCGAGCGTGCCTTCCTCCGCGTCGGGTGAGCGCACTTCGAGCGAGAGAAACCGTTGCGCGAGAGCGTCGAGCAGGTACTTCCCCTCCCCCGGGTCGAGGAGGTACGCCATGATCGCGGTGTCGTGGTGCAAGGAACGCACGTCGACACCGAGTCCGTGCATCAGCTCCTTGGCCCGATGCGCGACCAGCGGTGGACCGTCGGCGCCGAGCAGCACGGCAAGCGCA
Source organism: Acidimicrobiia bacterium (assembly GCA_038236695.1). GTDB lineage: Bacteria > Actinomycetota > Acidimicrobiia > IMCC26256 > JBBRZM01 > JBBRZM01. Next base: position 6,932 of record JBBRZM010000020.1, on the reverse strand, counting down.
TTGTGTACTTGCTCGTCGCGCAGCAGCTGGCCGTGCATGTAGTCGACGTGACCGTCGTCGCGCGCCACAGCGAGTCCCGCAAGCGCGCTCGTGACCGGCGCCGCTTCCCAACGCGGTTCGAGCGCGTAGCGAGTGCCGGCTTCCTCGACCGCGCGCAGCACCGCGAGCGCCGCCTGCGCGTCACGCGCGACGGTGACCTCCACCTCGAGCGTCTCCGACTCCTCGACCGCCGCCGCCTCGCCGACGGCGTCGAGCATCCGCTGCCACAGCGTGCGGAACGCGAGTTGATCGAACAGCACGCGTACCTGCTCCCGGTCCCACGCACCCTGGCGTAGCTCGTCCGGCTTCACACCGAGATCGAGATCGCAGCGCAGCAGCGACATCTCGCGGTTCTTGAGGACGCGGTCACGCATCTCGTCGAGGTTCTGACGTTGCTTCGGGGGCAGCTCGTCGAGGTGCTCCAAGATCGCTTCGAGCGTGCCGTACGTCGCCACGAGCTTCGACGCGGTCTTCTCGCCGATGCCGGGCACGCCGGGCAGGTTGTCGCTCGTGTCCCCACGCAGCGCCGCGTATTCGGGGTACTGCAACGGTGTGACACCGGTGCGTTCGAAGATCCCGGCTTCGTCATAGAGCACATAGTCGGACACACCCCGCCGGTTGTAGAGCACTTTGACGTGCGGGTCTTCAACGAGTTGGTAGGCGTCGCGGTCGCCGGTCACGACGACCACGTCGATACCGGCATCACGGGCGCGCTGGGCGAGCGTGCCGATGACGTCATCGGCCTCGACTCCTTCGACTTCGAGGACGGGAATGCGGAGCGCGTCGAGCACCTCGCGGATGAGCGGCATCTGGGACCGAAAGACGTCGGGCGTCTCCTTACGGCCCGCCTTGTACTCGGCGTCCATCTCGTCGCGGAACGTGGGTCCGGCGGCGTCGAACGCAACCGCGATGTACTCGGGCTGCTCGTCGGCGAGCACCTTCACCAGCATCGACGTGAAGCCATACACCGCGTTGGTGATCGTGCCGCCGGGCGTCGCCAGGTCGGTGGGCAGCGCGTAAAACGCGCGAAAGGCGAGCGAGTGCCCGTCGAGCAGCAGCAGTTTCGGCATCACGCCGATGCTATGCCGACCGCTCCCCGGCGGTTCCTGAAAGCGCCCGCCGTGCGCCGCGGGGCTAGGGCGTGATTGTGCCGTCGACGACTTGCTCGGCGACGCGATGCACCTTCACCCGCCGGTTCATCGCCTCGGTCTGCAGAAAGCGCCACGCGTCGTGCTCGGACAACCCGTGGCCGTCCATGAGCCGACCTTTGGCCCGGTCGATGATCTTGCGGGCCTCGAGCCGTTCCTCGAGGTCGCCGACGCTGCGCTCCAGCAAGGTCAGGTCGCCGTGCCGGGCCAGCGCGACTTCGATCGCGGGAATCAGGTCACTCTTCTGGAACGGCTTGACGAGATACGCGAGCGCCCCGGCGTCGCGCGCCTGCTCGACCAGGTCGCGCTGCGAGAACGCGGTAAGGATCAGCACGGCGGCGAGACGCTCACCGGCGACGTGGCGCGCCGCGGACAGCCCGTCGAGCCCGGGCATCTTGATATCCAGGATCACCAGGTCGGGCTGGAGCTGACGCACCAGCTCGATTGCCTCGTCACCCCGGCCGGTCTCGCCGACAACCTCGTAGCCCTCCTCTTCGAGCAGCTCTTTGAGGTCGAGGCGGATGATCGCCTCGTCTTCGGCGATCACGACGCGGGTGCGCGCGGTCGGAGTGGGAGTGTCGGTCACGAGAGCCCGGCTCCGGTCAGGGGGCGGACAGCTCGGCGGCCATCCGGTCGAGCAGCGAGTCGGACTCGCGCTCCAGCTCGGCAATCGAGCGACGGAGCGCGTCGCGGTGCCGGACCTGGACGTCGGCGTGCCGGCGGGTATCGCGCGCCGCCACGTCGGCCAGCGGCGTCTCGGCGACGAGGGCGCGCATCCGTGCGTCGTCGGCCTCGTCTTCGAAATAGACGAGCTGCTCCTCGGTGACGGCAAGCTCCGCGCGGAGGCGCTTGAGCCGCTCGCTCACGTCGACGAGGCGTCGCTGCAGGATGGACTGGGACATGGGTCGGCCATTGTACGAGCGCAGCGGCACGGCGTCGTCCCCGCTTGCGGTGTGGTCGCGAAGTTCCCTGGCCGGTCGTGTGTCGGGGCACAATGGCGCCATGGCGTACCCCATCTTCACCGAGGAGCACGACGAGCTGCGCGAGGCCGTCCGCCGCTTCGTCGACAAGGAGCTCCGCCCCCACATCGACGAGTGGGAGGACGCCGGGTTCTTCCCCGACCACGTGTTCCGTCGTTGCGGCGAGCTCGGCTTCCTCGGGTTGCACTATTCCGAGCGCTGGGGCGGCTCCGGTGGCGACCTCGCCGCGGAGATCGTCTTCGTGGAGGAGCTGGCCCGCTCGGGGTGCGGTTCGATCGCGATGGCGGTGTCGGTGCAGACCGACATGGCGACGCCGGCGCTGGGCGAGTTCGGCACCGACGACCAGCGAGAGCGCTACCTTCGCCCGGCGATCTCGGGAGAGAAGATCGCCGCGATCGCGATCACCGAGCCCGACGCCGGCTCCGACGTCGCAAACATCTCGACGCGTGGGGTGCGCGACGGCGACACGTGGGTGATCAACGGCCGCAAGCTCTTCATCACGAACGGGGTGCGGGCCGACTTCCTCACGCTCGTCACCAAGACCGACCCGGCTGCCGGGCACCGAGGCATCTCGCTGTTTCTCGTCGACACGGATCTGCCCGGCGTGTCGGTATCGCGCAAGCTCCGGAAATTGGGGATGCAGGCGAGCGACACGGCCGAGATCGCGCTCGACGACGTGGTCGTGCCCCACGCCAACTTGATCGGCCTCGAGCCCGGCGAGGGTTTCGCGCAGCTGATGTGGCAGCTCCAGTACGAGCGCATGGCCAGCGCCGCCGCGTGCATCGGCCTCGCGAGCTGGATCCTCGAAGAGACCATCAGCTACGCCCGGGAACGACGCGCGTTCGGGCGGCCGATCGCGGATCACCAGGTGATCGCGCACAAGCTCGCCGACGCCGCCACCGAGGTCGAGGCGGGCCGCTCCCTCGTGTACATGACGGCGTGGCGCATCCTGCAGGGCGAGTATCCCGTCGCCGAGATCTCGATGACGAAGAAGCACTGCGCGCAGATGGTCAACCACGTCGTCGACAGCTGTCTCCAGGTGCACGGCGGCGCGGGCTACATGCAGGAGTTCCCCGTGAGCCGGGCGTTTCGTGACGCCCGGCTCCAGCGGATCGGTGCCGGCACGGACGAAATAATGAACGACGTGATTGCCAAGCGTCTCGGGATCTCGGGCGGCTCATAGCCCGCTCGCGGGTTCTACGCCTTACCCTGTCTGTCAGGCTGACGTGAGACAGCGCGTGTAGTGAATCATCCCTACGGGGCGAGACTGGATCAACTGGACCGATGACCATGACGACTGTATCTCTGCTCGCGCGCGCCCATGATGGGGACGTGCCCGAATCTGACCCGGCGGCGTGTCCGGCGCGGCGCACGTTCAGCGCCGAGTACAAGGCGCGGATCTTGGACGAGTACGACGGGCTCGCGGTCGGTTCTCCGGAACGGGGGGCGTTGTTGCGCGGTGAGGGCTTGTACAGCTCGCAGCTCGCGGAGTGGCGCAAAGCCCGAAAACGAAGATCGGTCGCCCCGGCAGGTCTACACGGGTCTCACCGAGCGCAAGTACGTCCCCGTCGACCAGCGCTGACGCTGCTCGCGGAGAAATTCGCGTCGATTAGCGTGCACGGCGTCGCTTTTGGGGAACAAGGAATGTGTGACACCACCCGCCGCCGGCCGACAGACAGGGCATGCAACCGATTCGGCAGGCGTTTCCGCGCTCGTCGAACGGGCAAAGGCCTGCGATCACGACGCGTGGGAAGCGCTCTATCGCCGTGTGTATCCGCACCTTTGGGCGTACGCGGCGCGGCGCCTGGACCCAGACCGGGCGCGTGACGCAGTAGCCGAGACAATGGCGCGGGCCGTGGCGAAGATCGACAAGTACGAGGGACAGAGTGCCGGTGGATTCGACGGCTGGTTGTTCGGCATCTTGCGCCACGTCGTGATCGACGCCCACCGCGTCGCTCGACGGGATCGTGAGCGCCCGCCCCTCCCGCCCATCGCGACCGCCGGGCCGCTCGACGATCTGCTGCAGCAGGAGGAAGCCGACGAGGTGCGGGCAGCGTTCGCGACCCTCGACCCCGACGATCAGGAAGTGCTCGAGCTGCGTGTGGTGGCCGGATTGAGCTCCGAGGAGGTCGCGGCCGTGCTCGGCAAGCGTCCGGGCGCGATCCGCATGGCCCAGGCTCGAGCGCTCGAACGGTTGCAACGACGACTGAAGGAGCGGGTGTGAGTCTCGCGCCGGACGACCTGCTTGACGCCCTCGGCGCCGCGCTTCGGCCGCCGCCGGTCGAGCCGAGCCCCGCCGAGCTCGTCGCGTTGCACCGCATGATCGATGAGCGGTGCGACGCTCCGGTCATCACGCGCGTTCCTGCAAAGCGCGCGTGGGCGCGCCGCCCGCTTGCCGTGCTCGCCGCGACGGCCGGCCTCGTAATGGGATCAGGCGCTGCCGCCTTCGCTGCCGGCGCCCCCGTACCCCGGCCGGTTCGCGCCGCCGTACACGATGTCGGGCTACCGGTCGACTCGCCCCAGCTCGCAGACGCAAAGGGCGCTGCGTCGGAGCTGCGCGCCGTGCTCGCCGCCAACGACACGGCAACGATCAAGCGCGTGCGCACCCGTCTCGACCGCAACCTCGCGGAAGTGCCCGGCGACGAGCGAGACGGGATCGAGCGGGACGCAAAGGCGCTACTGGCCCGAGCCGACCGGCGATTGCAGACGGCAGCCGACCGGGCAACGAACCCCGCTGCCGGTCGTGACAAGTCGAAGAGTGGGAAGGGCGGGACGGGATCGGGCGGTTCCAAGTCTGGTTCAGGTTCCGCCCCGTCGGGATCCGGCGGCGCGGGGGCGGGCAGTTCCGGGACCGGCGCTTCCAAGGGCTCCGGCGGCTCGGGCGCCACATCACTTCCGAACCCGACGGTGCCGGGGCAACCGAGCGGGTCAGGGGGATCGCCGCTTCCGGCGGCGCCACAACCGCCGTCGGTGCCACTGCTCATCGGCCCGCCGGTCGCCACTGCGCCGGTCGCCACTGCGCCGGTCGTCACTGCGCCGGTCGACGCCGCCGCTTCCGCTGCCGCTGCCGCTGCTGTCGCTGTCGGTGGTTCCGGGTCTCCCGTTGTAGGGCGCGCTCCCGCCGCGGATCGCGGTCGAGAGCAGGCCACAGAGGTTCTTGTGGGACTCCGGGATTTTCTGTGACGCGGCTACCGGTCACTCGACTGAGAGAGAGAAAGGCCTCATCCGATTCTGCCTCATGGGGGATGCGAATGCGCATCCGTCGCGGCGACCTCGCCTTCACCGGCGTGCTGGCGCTCGCGAGCGCAGTCGCACTCATCGGGCCGGGCTTTCTTCACGATTTCAACTCCAGCACGCTGCTGTGGCCGGGCGGCAACGGCACACCCGCAGCTCCTCACGCGGGTCGCGACTCGACACGGGTGGCCGATGCGAAGAGCGCGGCGGCCGGAGACCTCCGCGCGGCACTGAAGGGAAACGACACGGCCACGATCCGACGCGCGCGTGACCGGCTCGCCCGAGCGTTCGCCGCGGTGCCCCGCGGCTCGGGAAGCGGCGGGTCAACGTCGGCGAGCTCCGTGCTCACCTCGGGCTCCGCGGCGTGGCTCTCGAATCCGCCGTCGTCCGTGCCACCGCCGCAGATCAATCCGCCGTCGCCTGCGCTCCCTGTCGTGCCGACGCCGCCGCTCGTTGGTCCGCCGGCGCAACCGCCTCCCGCGCCGCCGGCAGCCGTTTCTATGCCGCCACCGCCACCGCCGCCACCGCTGCCGCGCCGTCATTGCCGCTGCCTCCGCTCCCCTGCTCCGTCGTCGCCGCCACTGCCACTCCCGCTTCCGGAGCTGCCCCTGCTCCCCGTTCTGCCTCCGCCGCCACCGCCACCACTGCCGCTGCCGGCACTTTCGCTTCCCGCGCTGTAAGCGCGTGCGCGAGTGCGCGTGCCGCGCGGCGCGGAACCCATCAAGGTTTTCTGTGACGCGGGGGCCGTTCATTCGACGGAGAGGTACACGCCCCGACGACTCCGCCCTTCGGAAGGATTCGAATGCCGAACACCGGCCTGGCCCCCCGCAGCACCGCGGATGGCCTCCACGTCGCGCCGGAGCCGGAGCCGGCGCTCACGCTCGAGCCGTTCGAGGTCGACGGGACGCGGCGACGCCTTGGCCGTGGCGTCGAGGTCCCGATGCTGCGCTGGACGCTCTATCTGCTCGACGCAATCGCGGTTGGTGTGGCGTGGTTTGGCGCGCTGCAGCCTTGGTGGGGACCCCAAATCGTTCACGGCTCGCCGCTGCGTCTCGCAGCTGAGGTCGCGCTGGTGGTGGCGGCCACGATCGCGGCGATCGGCGTGCAACGGTTGTATCTGGCGCGGGTCTGTGGCGTGCGCGCGATCGAGCTCGCGCGGCTCGGTCGAGCCGCCGTGTTCTCAGTCGTCGCCGCGTATCTTGGCGAGCGTGTGCTCGGGCTCTCGATTCCGGGCTGGCGACTCGCGTTCGGCACGGCGGTCAGTTTCGTGCTGCTCGCCAACTTCCGTTCCGGATTCGACTGGTGGCTGAAGACGTCTCGCGCTCAGGGCCGGTTCAGCCGTCCGGTGGTGATCGTGGGCGCCAACGAGGAAGGCGTCGAGTTGTACCGGCTTCTTCACACTCATCCCGAGCTTGGATTCAACATTATCGGCGTCGTCGGAAGGCTCGAGGAGGCGCAGCGATGGGGCAACGGTGTGCCATGGCTCGGCGAGGTCGACGCGACCGTCGCGGCCGTTCGCGCCGCTGATGCT
>JBBRZM010000019.1:0-53405 GCA_038236695.1 Acidimicrobiia bacterium | reverse complement strand
CTTCCCGGCATCGGGCCCAGCCTGGCCAAAGCGATCCTCGACGAGCGTCAACACCGCGGCGGGTTCCGTTCGGTCAACGAACTGCGCGAGGTGCGTGGCATCGGCGTGCGCCGTTTCGCAGATCTCCAATCCCGGCTCACGGTCTGAGTCACCGTCCGTTGCTCACGGGGCCGGTCGCGCTCCTCGGCGCACTGGTCGCCGGGATCCTGGCTGGGGAACGGCTCGGGCCGTCATCGGCCTGGGTGGCGCTGATCGTGGGCTTCGCCGCGGCGTCGGTTGGGTTGCTGTGCCGCAGCCCCGCTCGACTGCTGATCGCGATGCTCGCCTGCACGTTGATCGGCACTGCGGTCATGCAGCGCGCGCTCGACGGGCAGCTCCACTCTCCGCTTGGCGTCGTCGTCGACGCCCGTGCCACCGGTGTGGTGCACGCGACATTGATCGGGGACCCGGGGGGCGCGAGTCGATTTACGACGCACGTGCTCATCCGCGTCGTGAGCATGGGCTCCGGGCCACGCGCCGGCACGGATACGGGGGGACGGGTGCTGCTTGCGACCGCAAGTGGTGACGTGGCCGCGCGGCTCAGGTTGCTCGAAGCGGGTGACGCGGTTGTGCTGCGTGGCTGGTTTCATCCGCTCAAGGGCTTCGACGCCCGCACCCGGTGGCGCCATGCTGTCGGCGCGTTCGGCGCCACCGATCTGCTCGGCTTTGTCCCCGCGCGTTCGGCGTTGCCCGTCGCGGCCAACCGGCTGCGCGCGCTCGTGTTGCACGGCGGCAATCGTCTGCCGCCGGCAGAACGCGCGCTCATGGCCGGTTTCCTTCTCGGCGACACGCGTCAAGTGCCGCCGCAAGTGATCGCCGACTTCCGCAACGCGGGGCTCAGCCATCTCCTCGCGGTGTCCGGCGAAAACGTCGCCTTCGTGCTCCTGCTCGCAAGTTGGGGTCTTCGCCGCTTCGGGCTCCGGGGCCGGTTCATCGGCGCGTTGGCGGTCATCGTGCTCTTCGGTGCGATGACGCGTTGGGAACCCTCAGTCTTACGGGCGTCGGTCATGATCGGATGCGCGATGACGGCGCGCTTCATGGGCCGGCCGACGTCCGGTCTTCGCGTGCTCATGCTGGCAGTGCTCGCACTGCTGCTCGTCGACCCGTTCCTCATGCACTCGGTCGGCTTCCTGCTGTCGTGCGGCGCCAGCGCCGGCATCGCGCTGTTCGCGGAGCCCATCGCGCGGCGCCTGCCCGGGCCGCGCTGGCTCGGTGAGAGCCTCGGCGTCACGACCGCGGCGCAAGTCGGGGTGGCGCCGGTGCTCATTCCGGTGTTCGGCTCGATGCCGCTCGCCGCGCTCCCGGCCAATGTGCTCGCGGCGCCGCTCGTGGGCCCGCTGACGATCTGGGGGCTCCTTGCGGGTGTCGTCGGCGGCGTCGTCGGCCGATGGTCGCCGGGGTTCGCGTCGCTGCTCGAGTTGCCGTCGCGCGCGCTGCTCGACGCGGTCATGGGGATCGCGCACGCGATGGCGCAGCTCCCCGTCGCGGTGGACGGTCGTGCCGCATGGGCCCTGATCGGGCTCGGGGCACTGGGGGCTGCGGCGCGCACCGGGAATAGGCTCCGCCGAGATGCCCAGCTACCAGCTCGGTGAGGCGGTGCACGACCTCGCGACCCGTGCACTCGTCATGGGCATCCTCAACCGCACGCCCGACTCGTTCTACGACGCCGGCGAGACCTTCGCACTCGACGCGCTGCTGCGACGGGCCGACCGGCTGGTGATCGAGGGTGCCGATCTCCTCGACGTCGGCGGCGTCAAAGCCGGGCCCGGGCCCGAAGTCACCGAGAGCGAGGAGCTCGACCGCGTCGTGCCCACGATCGAAGGCCTCGCCGCCCGCTTCGACGTGCGGCTCTCGGTCGACACCTGGCGCGCCAGTGTGCTCGACGCCGCGTGCGCTGCCGGCGCGGTTGTCGCCAATGACATCAGCGGCTTCGCCGACCCTGAGTACCTCGCGGTCGCGGTCCGGCGGCGTGCGTCGGTCGTCGCCACCCACATCCGGCTGCAGCCCCGCGTGCCCGACCCCGAGCCCTGCTACGGCGACCTCGTCGCCGGCGTCACCGCCTTCCTGTTCGAACGGGCCGCGCGAGCAGAGGCCGCCGGGCTCAGACCGGAGCAGATCGCGCTCGATGCCGGCCTCGACCTGGGGAAAACCCCGGCGCAGAGCGCGGTCCTCTTGCGCGAGAGCCAAACCTTCGGCTCGCGCGGCTACGCGCTGCTGCTCTCCGCCTCGAACAAACGCTTCTTCGGCGAGCTGCTCGGCCTCGCGATCGACGACCGCCGCGACGTGTCGCTCGCCGCCGTTGCGTACGGCGTCGCGCACGGCTGCCGGATCGTGCGCGTGCACGACGTCGCCGGATCGGTCAAGGTGTGCCGCATGGTCGAGGCCATGCTCGAAACCATTCCGGCGCACGACGGGGTCGTCGCATGAGCACGCATTACATGAAGGGCGATGATCCGTCCCTCCGGGAACAGGCACTCGAGCGGCTCGTCGCCACGCTGCTCGGCGACGACGACCGGTCGCTCGCGCTCGAGGAGGTCGTCATTCCCGGCCGCGCCGGCGCGGGTGAGAGCAGTGACAGCGATGCGCCCGGCGGCGCCGAGGGTCGGATGCTCGCGGTTGCCGCCGCGCTCAACGCCGCGCAGAGTCCACCGTTCATGACCGCACGGCGAATCGTGGTGCTGCGTGACGCGGGCAATCTCACCGCGGCCGATGCCGAGCCGTTGATCGCGTACCTCGAAAATCCGCTGGAGACAACGGAGCTGATATTCATCGCCGGTGCGGGTCGGCTCCCGGCCAACCTCACCAAAGCGTGGAAGGGCACGGTGAGCGAGATGGCGCCGCCGAGCGAGAAGACGAGCGACGTGCTCGCGCTCGAGGCGCGCGACGCCGGCGTGAAGCTGACCGCGGACGCGGTCAAGCTGATCACGACGCGCCTCGGCGACGACGCCAGCCGTATCGCCGGGCTCGTCGAGATTCTGTCGGCCGCGTACGACGATGGCACCGCGCTCGACGCCGACGACGTGGAGCCTTACCTCGGTGAAGCCGGCGCCGTTCCCATCTACCAGCTGACGAACGCGATCGAAGCCGGTGACGTCGCGGGCGCGCTCGAGGTGCTGCATCGCCTGATGAACGTGACCAGCCCGAGACAACCCAAACCGATGCATCCGCTCCAAGCGCTCGGGATGTTGCAGGGCAACTATCGCCGTTTGCTGCGCCTCGACGACCCCGACATCCGCGGCGTCGACGACGCGATCACGGCGCTCGGCGGGAAGGTGAAGGAGTACCCCGCCCGCAAGGCGCTCGAGCAGGCGCGGGCCCTACGAACCGACGGCATCCGCGAGGCCTACACGTATCTGGCGCAGGCCGACATTGATCTCAAGGGTGCGCGCGCGATCCCCGAAGACGCGGTCGCCGAGGTACTCGTCGCGCGGCTCGCTGCACTCTCCGCCCGGTCGCGTACCGGCCCGGGGCGTGCCCGCGCGCGCCGGTAGCGCGCGAGGTCCGATGACCGTCGACGTCGAGATCCGAACGGTGACCGAAGCCGGTATTCGGACGTCGCGTGGTACGAGAAGCCGTCGCGGCGCCTGAGTGAGCGCGGACCGGTTGCGAGGTCGAAGCGGGGTCGAGCTAGGACTTGTTCGCGGCGCGCTTCATCAGGCGGGACTGGCGTCGAGCCGCCTGATTCTTGTGGATCACGCTCTTGGCGCCCGCCTTGCCGAGGCGCTTCTGCGCGGCGCGGATCTTGTCGCTCGCGTCCTCGGCGCCGGCTTCAATAGCCGCGTCGGCGGTCTTGATGCGCGTCTTGAGCTCGGAGCGCACGGTCTTGTTGCGCAGCCGCCGTTTCTCGTTCTGAAGATTGCGCTTGATCTGCGACTTGATGTTGGCCATGCGCGTGAAGCTCCAAAGAACGTGCGGGAACCTCGGTAGGGTAGCAGCGCCGCCGGATCCCCGTCCCAACCGCGGCTGATGCCCCGGAGAGCCACTGCTCGTGACCGAGCTGACAGCGATACGTGACTTGGCGATCATCGCCCACATCGACCACGGCAAGTCCACGCTCGCCGACCGGCTGCTCGAACTGTGTCACGCCGTCGACCCCCGCAACATGCGGGCCCAGTACCTCGACTCGATGGACCTCGAACGCGAGCGCGGCATCACGATCAAGGCGCAGAACGTGCGGCTCAATTGGAAAGACCACGTGCTGCACCTCATCGACACGCCCGGCCACGTCGACTTCGGTTACGAGGTCTCGCGGAGCCTGGCCGCGTGTGAAGGCGTGATCCTGCTCGTCGATGCTTCGCAGGGCATCGAGGCCCAGACGCTCGCCAACTGCTATCTCGCGGTCGAGCACGATCTCGCCATCGTCGCCGCGGTCAACAAGATCGACTTGCCCGCAGCCGATCCCGACCGGGTCGCCGGAGAGATCGAGCGCGTGCTCGGTATCCCCGCCGAGGGGGTGTTACGTATCTCCGCCAAGACGGGCGAGGGCGTGCCCGAGTTGCTCGACGCGGTGATCGAGCACATTCCGGCGCCCAAAGGTGACGCCGACGCGCCGCTGCAAGCGCTGATCTTCGACAGCCATTACGACGCGTACCGCGGGGTCGTGAGCGCGGTGCGGGTGTTCGATGGCACACTCGTGTCCGGCGCGCGGCTGCGCTTCGTGCAGGCCGCGGCCACGCACGACGCGGAAGAGATCGGTGTGCGTCTTCCCACGCCCACCCCGGTCGCCGCGCTCGGTCCCGGTGAGGTCGGCTATCTCGTCGCGAGCATCAAAGACGTCGGCGAAGCCCGTGTCGGCGAGACCGTCACCACCGCGTCGAGGCCTGCGCCTGCGCTCGAGGGCTACCGCGACCCGAAGCCCATGGTTTTCTGCGGCCTCTATCCCGTGGTCGGCGACGAGTACGCCGATCTGCGTGACGCGCTCGAGAAGCTCCGGCTCAACGACTCGTCGTTCACCTATGAGCCCGAGACGTCGGGCGCACTCGGTTTCGGTTTTCGTTGCGGTTTTCTCGGGCTGCTGCACATGGAGATCGTGCGGCAACGGCTCGAGCGCGAGTACGACCTTGCGCTCGTTGCCACCGCGCCGAACGTCGAGTACCGCGCCAACGTCGTCGACGGCGGCATCGAGGTCATCGACAACCCGTCGGCGATGCCGCTGTCCAACCAGATCGAGTCGATCGAGGAGCCGTACGTCACGATCACGATCCTCACGCCCAGCGAGTACGTCGGCACGCTCATGGAGCTGTGCCAGCAGCGCCGGGGCGAGATCGACAAGCTCGAATATCTCTCCGAGGAGCGCGTCGAACTGATCTACGCGATGCCGCTGGGCGAGATCGTGCTCGACTTCTTCGACCAGATGAAGTCGCGTACCCGTGGCTACGCGAGCCTCGACTACGAGCCCGCCGGATACCGCGTTTCTGCGCTCTCGAAAGTCGACGTGATGCTGAACGCGGTGCCCGTCGACGCGTTCTCCGCGATCGTGCACCGCGACAAGGCGTACGACTACGGCCGCCGCATGACGGTGAAGCTGCGCGAGCTGATTCCGCGCCAGCTCTTCGACGTGCCGATCCAAGCGGCGATCGGCGGGCGGATCATCGCCCGCGAGACCGTGAAGGCCAAGCGCAAGGACGTGCTCGCCAAGTGCTACGGCGGTGACGTCAGTCGTAAGCGCAAGCTCCTCGAGCGCCAGAAAGAGGGCAAGAGGAAGATGAAGCAGATCGGCCGGGTCGAAGTACCCCAAGAGGCCTTCGTCGCCGCACTCAAGCTCGAGGAATGACGCGCGGAGCGCCGACGGCTTGCCGGTCGCCTGACGCGGGCGACGGATCGCGCGGCAAACCCAACACTCGCTCCGCGATGATGTTGCGCTGCACCTCTGATGTACCGCCCCCGATCGTGAGCGCGGGCGAGAAGAGGTAGCCGGTCGACCAGGCGTCGGTGGTCGCGCCGAACGGTCCGCGGTCGAGGAGCAAGCCGCCCGTACCGGCGAGCTCGAGCGCCATGCCCATCACGTGCTGGCCGTGCTCGTCGGAGAGTGCTTTGCGTACCGAGGCTTCCGGGCCCGGTTCCATTCCACGCACCGTGGCCGAGACCGTGCGCAACCGGATCAGGCGCAGGATCTCCGACTCCACGTACAGCAGGGCGAGGCGCTGCCGCAGCCTCGGGTCGGTCGCGCCGCCCGCGCCGCGCACGAGGTCGAGGACGTCGTGCGCGGTTGGACCCGCGCCCCACAACGCGCCTTCCGCCGACAGCGAGACGCGTTCGTTACCGAGCGTCACCTTCGCGAGGCGCCATCCGTTGTTCTCTTCGCCGACCAGGTTTGCTGCCGGGACGCGCACATTGTCGAGGAACACCTCGTTGAAATCGGACGAGCCGTTCATCTGCTTGATCGGGCGCACCATGATCCCGGGACTCTGCATGTCGAGCACGAAGTACGACACGCCGCGGTGCGGTTCGGCGTCGGGGTCGGTGCGCGCGAGGAGGATGCCGTAACGGGCGATGTGCGCGAACGTCGTCCAGATCTTTTGGCCGTTCACCACGTACTCGTCGCCGTCGCGCACCGCGCGCGTCGCGAGCGCGACCAGGTCACTGCCTGCGCCCGGCTCGCTGAACAGCTGGCACCACACCTCGGAGCCGTCGAGGATCCCCGGCAGGTAGCGCGTCTGCTGCTCGGCCGTACCCGCGACGAGCAGCGTGGGGCCGGCCCAGCCGATCCCGATGGGGTTGACGGGTCGAGGGGCTGCTGCGGCCCGTAGCTCTTCGTCGATCACGAGCTGCTGCACCGCGTTGGCGTCGAGGCCGTACGGAACCGGCCAGTGCGGCGCGACGTAACCCGCTCGCGCCAGTCGGGCGCACCAGTCAACCGGGAACCGCCCGTCAGGCGCATGCTCGGCGAGGAACGACCGCACCCGGGCGCGGTGCTCCTCGGCCTCGGGCGGCAGGTCGAAGTCCATGCAAGGACCGTAGCGGTGGAGACCGGCCATCCGCGCTCGGTGCCGGCGCCGAATGCCCACCAAGACCGCGTTCACCGCCATCTCGGCCGGTGTTCTTCCACGAACGCGCCGTTCCTCAAGGTCTTCTGGTCTGAACTCGCGTGAGCCGTTCATGCGATCATGACGGCATGACGTTCGGCGTGTACGTGCACATCCCGTTTTGCGCGACACGATGCGACTACTGCGACTTTGCGACGTGGACCGACCGCGAGCACCTGGTCGACGAGTACGTCGACGCGTGTGTGGCCGACGTCACGCGCCGCACGCGCGCCGCGATTCCGCCGGTCACGAGCGTGTTCTTCGGTGGTGGCACGCCCTCGCTGATCCCTGCATCGCGACTTGTCCGGATTCTGGATGCCGTTCCGCGAACCGCCGATGCCGAGGTCACGGTGGAGTGCAACCCCGACTCCGTCGATCTCGACAAGTTGCAGGCATACCGCGCCGCCGGCGTCAACCGCCTGTCGTTCGGGGTGCAGTCGACGAGTGCGCACGTCCTCGCGGCGCTCGGACGCACGCACGACCGGGCCAACGTCACACGCGCGGTGGAGTTGGCGCACGATGCCGATTTCGCGCGCGTCAACCTCGACATCATCTACGGCACTCCTGGCGAGTCGCTCGCGGATTGGGAAGCCACGCTGGCCGACATCCTTGCGCTCGAACCCACGCACCTGAGCGCGTACGCGCTCACCGTCGAGCCCGGCACGTCGCTGGGCCAACGCGTCGCGGCCGGCACGCAGGCCCCACCCGATGACGACGACCAGGCCGACAAGTACGTGCTCGCCGACGACCGTCTCGTCGCTGCGGGGCTCGCCAACTACGAGGTGTCCAACTGGGCGGTGCCCGGCGAGGAGTGTCGCCACAACCTCCTGTACTGGCAGCAACGTGAGTACCTGGGCATCGGGTCGGCTGCGCACGGTCACACGGCGGGCCGCCGTTGGTGGAACGTGCGCCAACCGGAGCGGTACATCGACCGGATCAAGGGGGGCGTGTCCCCGGAAGCCGGTGCGGAGCAGCTCGACCCCGTTCGACGCGCCGAGGAGCGCTTCGCGCTGGCGTTGCGCACGCGCGCCGGCGCCGTCATCGCGCGTGCGCCCGAGCTCGACGCGACGGTCGCCGGGCTGGCGGCCGACGGCCTGGTCGAGACGCGACCTCCCGATTGGGTGGCGCTGACGCGTCGCGGGCGGCTCCTCGCGAACGACGTGACCACGCGGCTTTGGCTCGCCGGCGCGGCGGCGGGGCCGACCGGCCCACGGGTTGTCGTTAGCACTCAGTACACTTGACTGCTAACCACGTCAGGAGCGGGAATGGGTGATTCCCCGTGAGCGATCCCATCGAGGCCCGTCGGGCGGAGATCCTCCGAGCCATCGTCGAGGAACACATCAAGACCGCCCAGCCGGTCGGCTCGCAGACCGTCGCGCGATCACGCCACTTGGGCGTGTCGAGCGCCACCGTCCGCAACGACATGACCGTGCTCGAGCGCGACGGCTACCTCGCGCAGCCGCACACTTCGGCCGGCCGGATTCCGACCGACCTCGGGTATCGCTACTTCGTTGATCACTTCGCGGAGGAGGGTCCGCTCGACGCGCCCGACCGCAGAGCGGTCGCCGACTTCTTCGCTTCGGCCCACCGCGCGCTCGAGGATCTGCTGCACGAGACCAGCCAGTTTCTTTCGCGCGTCACCGATCATGCCGCGGTGATCGTCGGGCCGCAGGCCGACGCGGCGCACGTGCGGAGCGTGCAGCTCGTCACATTGCAGCCGACGGTCGTGATCATGATCGCGGTGCTGTCCAACGGCGCAGTCGAGCGCCAGGTGCTCGAGCTCGATCATACCGTCGACGATGACCACGTACGTTCCGCCACCGCCGCGCTCGACACGGCGCTCCGCGGCCACACGCTCCTCGATGTCCCGGTCGTCGACGCCACGGGCAACGCCGAGGCCGACCGCCTCGTGATCACGGCGCGGAGTGCGTTCATCGATCATGTCGCGGCCGGCGCCGCTGACCCGCTCTACGTCGGCGGCACGAGCCGGCTTGCGGCCGAGCACGAAAGCGCGGCGCGACTGCTGGAGATGCTGGAGCAGCAGGTCGTCGTCGTCTCGCTGGTTCGCAACATCCTCGACCAGGGCATCACCGTGCGCATCGGATCCGAAAACGAGATCGACGAGCTGCGCGCGTGTTCGCTCGTGCTGGCGCCCTACCGGGTCGAGGGCGAGGTCGCGGGCACCGTCGGCGTGCTCGGCCCGACCCGTATGGACTACCGGCAGGCACTCGCCGCGGTGGCAGCCGTCTCACAACAGCTCGGGCATCTGCTCTCATGACCAACGCCGACCTCTACGAGATCCTCGGCGTCGCGCGCAACGCGTCCGACGATGAGATCAAAAAGGCGTACCGCGCCCTGGCGCGGCTGCACCATCCCGACAACAACCCCGGTGACGCCGAGGCCGAGGCGCGGTTCAAGGAGATCAGCGTCGCGTACGAGACCTTGGCCGATCCGGAACGCCGCCGTCAGTACGAAATGTTCGGCACGGCGGGTATGGGCGCCGGTGGTGGCACCGGCCCGATGGGTGAGGCGTTCGGCTTCGGCGACTTGTTCGAGGCGTTCTTCGGTGGTGACGCGTTCGGCGGCCGGCGCGGCCCCGCGGCGCCACCGCGTGGAGCCGATGTAGAGGCGCAGATCGATCTCACACTTGCGGAGGCGGCGTTCGGCGCGACGAAGACGATCGAGCCGCGACTCCCCGTGACGTGTGGGCGGTGTAACGGTTCGGGTTGCGAGCCGGGTACGCACCCGTCGCGCTGCGACGTGTGCGGCGGCTCGGGCGAGCTGCGTCAGGTCCGCCGCTCGATTCTCGGCCAGATGGTCACGGCGGCGCCGTGCCATGCCTGTGGTGGGCTCGGCAGCCGGATCCTCTCGCCGTGTGGGGAGTGCCGCGGTGAGGGTCGCGTGATGGCGGTGAAGCGCATCGACGTGGAAGTGCCCGCGGGCGTCGACAGTGGCCAGCGGCTCCGGCTTCCCGAGCGCGGTCCGGCCGCGCCCCGCGGCGGTATCACCGGTGATCTCTACGTCAACGTCCGCGTGTTGCCGCATCCGGATCTGCACCGCGACGGCGACGATCTCTTGCACATGCGATCGATCTCGATGTTGCAAGCCGCGCTCGGTACGCGCCTCCACATCGAGACGCTCGATGGCTCCGAAGAGCTGGTAGTGCCGCCGGGCACGCAGCCGGGAGAGATTTTTCGTCTCAAAGGCCTCGGCGTGCGTTCGCTGCGCGGGCGCGGGCGCGGCGACTTGCTCGTGCGCACCGACGTCGAAGTGCCGCGCACGCTCAAGCCCGAAGACGCCGAATTGCTCCGCGCGCTCGCGGAGCGACGCGGGGAAGACGTGTCGCCACCCGACGCGAAGCTGTTGTCGCGGTTCCGCTCCGCATTCCAGTAGTGCTCGATGACTGGCCGGCATCGGCCGGCGCGACGGCACACACATTTCGCGACGGGCTCGACGACGCCGTCGTCATCGACGGTGATGACGGCCATCATCTACAGCGGGTCCGACGTGTGCGCGCGGGGGAGCGCGTCACGATTGCCGATGGTCGCGGTCGTTGGCGCCTCTACAACGTCGTGTCCTCAGACGCCGGCGTGCTCGAAGTCGACGCGGTGTCACCGGTGCAGACCGAGCCGGAGGTCCGCCCCACGCTGGCGATCGCGTTCGGGCTCACCAAAGGCTCGAAGCCCGACCTCGTCGTGCAACAGCTCACGGAGCTCGGCGTCGATCGCATCCTTCCCGTGATCGCGCAACGTTCGGTTACACGGTGGGACGACGCCCGCGCCGCCGCCGCGACCGCTCGCCTCGGTCGAATCGCGCGCGAAGCCGCGGCCCAGTGCCGACGCGCGCGCATCCCTGAAGTCACCGCCCCCGCGGAGGTCTCGACGCTGGCCGGACGGCCCGGACTCATGGTCGCGGACCGTCTCGGATCAGACCGCGCGCACGATGAACCGCTCGGCGACGACTGGTTGGTGCTCGTCGGGCCCGAGGGCGGGTTCGCGCCCGAAGAGTTCGACGCCCTCGGCCGTCCGCCTGCGATCGCGGTCGGACACCACGTCCTGCGAGCTGAAACCGCTGCGGTAGCTGTCGCGGCGGTACTGACGGCTCGTCGCGGGCGGCCCTGAGCCGGCCCTGAGCGCGCCGAGTTCACTTTTAGTGGTTTGTAGTGTACGATATGCGACATGTTGCCGAGGCCGCGGCCAACCCTGCCCCATTCGGGAACATTTGTTATCCTGCCGCACGGTCGCTGGTTGGGGGCATAGGTGAGTATCAACGGGACGCACGTCGGTGAGCGCCTTCGCGCGATACGCCGACAAAAGGGTTTGTCGCTGCACGACGTCGAAGCGCGCTCCGGTTTGGAATTTAAAGCGTCGGTGCTGGGCGCGTACGAGCGTAGCGAGCGGGCCATCTCGGTGCCGCGGCTCATCCGTCTCGCCGAGATCTATTCGGTGCCCGCCGACCAACTGCTGCCGCGCGATTTCGACATTGACATCGATCTCACTGAGGGTGGCGCAATCGACTTGGCCGACGGCTTCACGATCGATCTCGTGCGCCTCCACACTCTCGACGACGCCGACGCGACCGTTCTCTCCCGTTACGCGTCGACGATTCAGCTCCAGCGCCAAGACTTCAATGGTCGTTTGCTCACGATCCGCCGCGACGACATGCGCGTGCTGGCCGCCGTACTCGGCCGTACCCCCGACGAGCTGGGCATCCGCCTCGATCAGCTCGGGCTGCGCGCCAACGCCGGCGGTGCCGTCGGCGCGAGTGCAGACGTCGACGCCGACGCCAACGCCAACGCGTAACGCGCCTGCCGATCGGCGCAAGTACGCTGCACGTGACGTGAGTGCTCCGTCGCCGACCCAGGTCAAGATCCTTGTGCCCGGCAACCACCTCATGGTGGGTCTGCTCGGCCAGCGCGATGAGCTGTTGCGCCTCGTCGAGACTGCGTTCCCCGTTTCCATCCACGTGCGCGGCAACGAGATCACGATCCGCGGCGATGACATCGAGGCCGAACGGGTCGGCCGGCTGTTCGAGGAGATGGTGTTGCTGCTCGAGCAGGGCCACACGCTCGACGTGGCGGGTGTCGGACGCAGCATCGAGATGCTGAAAGCCGATCAACGCCCGACGGAAGTGCTGAGCACCGAAGTGCTGCGCGGCCGAAAGCCCGTGCGTCCGAAGACCCAGGGCCAGAAGCGCTACGTCGACGCCGTGAAGGCCAACACGGTCACGTTCAGCATCGGCCCGGCCGGCACCGGCAAGAGCTACCTGGCCGTCGCGCTCGCGGTGCAGGCACTCCAGGCGAAGGAGATCAACCGCATCATCCTCACGCGTCCGGCCGTCGAAGCCGGTGAGCGGCTCGGGTTCCTTCCGGGCGACATCCTCGCGAAAGTCGACCCGTATCTCCGGCCGCTCTACGACGCGCTCTACGACATGCTGGAACCCGAAGCGGTCACGCGTCTGATGGAGCGCGGCACCATCGAGGTCGCGCCGCTCGCGTTCATGCGCGGCCGCACGCTCAACGAGTCCTTCATCATCCTCGACGAGGCGCAGAACACGACGGCCGAGCAGATGAAGATGTTCCTCACCCGTCTCGGGTTCGGCTCCAAGATCGTCGTGACCGGTGACGTCACCCAGATCGACCTGCCCGAAGGGCGTGGCCGGTCGGGGTTGCTGGCGGTGCGCGACGTCCTCACCGACATCCCGGGGCTCACCTTCATCGAGCTCGGCTCGGGCGACGTCGTCCGACACAAGATCGTCCAGGACATCGTCGACGCGTACGGGCGCGCGGAAGACGACCGCGCGCAATGAGCACTTCCGTGTTCGGGGCCGACGAGCAGTCGGTCGTCGGTGTCGACGTGCTGCGGTGGGTGCGACTCGCGCGGCTCGTGTGCGCGGAAGAGCGTGCGCCCGACGACGCCGAGATGTCGGTGATCTTCGTCGACGAGCAGGCGATCACCGACCTCAACGAACGGTTCCTCGGCGGCGCCGGACCCACCGACGTGCTCGCGTTCCCGATGGACGACGACGCGGTACCCGGCGGACGCCAGCCCGACCAAGGCGGCCGCGGCCCCGGGTCGCCGTCGGCACCGACCGAACCGCCCCTCGTGATCGGCGACGTGGTTGTCTGCCCGGGCATCGCCGAGCGGCAGGCCGGTGAGCATGGCGCGTCGCTCGATGACGAGCTCGCGTTGCTCGTCGTGCACGGCACGTTGCACTTACTCAGCTACGACCATGCCGACGAGAAGGAATCCGAGGCGATGAAGCGCCGTGAAGGCGAGCTACTGGCCCGCTTCCGAGAGCTCGAGCAAGAACGATGACGCGCGCCGACTGGATCATCGTCGTCGTCGTATCGACATTGTTCCTGTTCTCGATCGTGCTCGCGATGTCCGAGACGGCGTTCGTGCGGATGAACCGGATCCGCGCGCTATCACTCGAGGAGGAGGGTCGCAAAGGTGCGGCGCGGCTGGCGAAGATGCTGGAGCATCCCGAACAGACGTTGAACGTCGTGCTGCTCCTGCTGCTGGTGACGCAGCTCACCAGCGCAACGCTGCTCGGTGTGCTGTTCGAGCGGCAGTTCGGCGCCTACGGCGTGTTCGTCGGCATCGTGTTGCAGATCATCGCGTTCTTCGTCATCGGCGAGGTCGCGCCCAAGACGTACGCGGTGCAGCACACTGATCGCGCCGCGTTGCGCGTCTCCGGTTTCCTCTATCTCATCAGCAACTTTCCTCCGCTGCGGCTGTTGTCGCGATCGCTCATCGGTCTCGCCAACGTGTTTCTTCCCGGCAAGGGCTTGAAGCAGGGCCCGTTCGTGTCGGAGGAAGACATCCGCACGATGGCCGATGTCGCCGCGGAAGAGGAAGTGATCGAGCGTGAGGAACGAGCGCTCATCCACTCGATCTTCGAGTTCGGCGACACCGTGGTGCGCGAGGTCATGCTGCCACGACCCGACATGGTCGCGATCGAAGCCGACGCCACGATCGAGGACGGCATCACGCGGGCCATCGAGGCCGGCTTCTCACGCCTGCCGGCGTACGAAGAGTCGACCGACAACATCGTGGGGCTCCTGTATCTCAAGGATCTCGTCACCCTCGCGCGCGCGGGCAAAGGTGGCCAGCCGGTGCGCACGGCGGCGCGTGAGGCCGTGTTCGTGCCCGAGCAGAAGCGCGTCGCGGAGCTACTGCGAGAGATGCAGACGAAACAGTTCCACATGGCCATCGTGGTTGATGAGTACGGTGGCACCGCGGGGCTGGTGACACTCGAGGACCTGCTCGAAGAGATCGTCGGCGAGATCACCGACGAGTACGACGTCGAAGCGCCCAGCGTGGAGCGTCTCCCCGGTAACTGCCTACGCGTCCCGGGCTCCACGCCCATCGACGACGTGAGTGAGGAGCTCGGCATGGAGCTCCCCGACACCGAGTGGGACACCGTCGGCGGTCTCGTGTTCAACCTCTTGGGTCACGTCCCCGACGAAGGCGAAGCAGTGAAGTTTCAGGGGCTCGAGTTCCGCACCGAACGCGTCCAGGGCCGCCGCATCGTGTCGGTCCACATCCGCCCGGATGCGCCTGCCCACGGCGACGGTTCGGCGTCGGCCGGCGAGGCGGCCGGCGAGGCGTCGTCCGGCGAGGCGGCCGGCGAGGCGTCGCCCGCCGAAGCGCCCCCGGCGTGACCTCGGCCGACCCGAGCACGCAGTTTCGGTCGGGTTTCGTCACGCTCGTCGGCCGGCCGAACGTCGGCAAGTCGACACTCGTGAACCAAATCGTCGGGAGCAAAGTCGCGATCGTCTCGGATCGGCCCCAGACCACGCGCACCCAGATCCGTGGCGTACGCACCACCGGTGCGAGTCAGATCGTGTTGCTCGACACGCCGGGCATCCACAAACCGCGCACACTGCTGGGGGAACGCACCAACCAACGGGCGATCGCAACGCTCAACGAAGTCGATCTCATCGCGCTGCTAGTCGAAGTCGACGCGCCCATTGGCCGCGGCGACCGGTTCATCGCGGAGATGGTGCAGCAGGCAGGCACGCCGAAGCTGCTCGTACTCAACAAGATCGATCGCGCCTCGAAGCAACAGGTGCTCGCACACCTGGCCGTCGCGACGAGCGCGCTGGGCGACTTCGACGCGTACGTGCCCCTGTCGGCCAAGACGGGCGAGGGCGTCGACGCGCTCATCGGTGAGATCGAGTCGCGGCTCGATTTCGGCCCGCGCTATTACCCCGACGGCACGGTCACCGACCAGCCCGAGACGACCCTCGCAGCCGAGCTCGTACGCGAGCAGCTCCTCGCGATCGCGCGCGACGAATTGCCCCACTCCATCAGCGTGCAGGTCGCCGAGATCGAACCCGATGCCGACCGGCGTGCGCCCGATCCCGACGCGCCGCCGATCCTGCGCCTGCGGGCCGTGATCCTGGTCGAGCGCGAGTCCCAGAAAGGCATCGTGATCGGCAAAGGCGGAGCGGTCCTCAAAGCCGCGGGCACAACGGCCCGGCTCGAGCTCGAAGCGCTCCTCGGTGTCCGCGTCTACCTCGAGACGAACGTGAAGGTCGAGCGTGACTGGCAGCGCCGCGCCGGTGCTCTCGACCGGCTCGGCTACTGACGCCAGCGCGCCCGTCCGAACGTCTCGACCTGAGAAGTCGCCAGCGGTAGAGTCGCCCGGATCGGGCCGAGCCGGCGGTCCGCAGTTGGTTTCACGGAGAGCGCCGACATGACGGATCGCACCTCACGCCGGAGGCGCTGGCTGACGGCCGGCGCGCTCCTGTGCCTGGGGATCTTCGCGGCTGCATGTGGCGACTCCAACAACAACGGACAGAACCCGCTCCACCCGAAGGGCAGTTCCGCCCACAAGATCCTCAACCTGTTCACGCCGATCTTCTGGGTCGCGATCGCAATCGGGGTCGCGGTGATCGGCGGCGTGATTTACATGGCGTTGCGCTTCCGGGTCCGTCCCGGTGGCGACAACAATCCCAAGCAGGTGCACGGCAACACGCCGCTCGAGATCGGCTGGACGATCGTGCCCGCGCTCATCCTCGCCGTCGTCGCGGTGCCGACGATCCGCACGATCTTCGACCTGTCGGAGAACCCCGGCAAGAACGCGGTGCAGGTCAAGGTGATCGGCAAGCAATGGTGGTGGCAGTTCGAGACGCTGAGCTCCACCAAGAAGGTCCAGGCGGTCGGAGCCGACGAGCTGGTGATCCCGACGGGCCGCAAGGTCAACGTCGACCTCTCGGCGTGCGACCCATCGCTGCCCGACCAGTGCAATGTGATCCACAGTTTCTGGGTGCCGGAGCTCGCCGGGAAGCAAGACGTCGTGCCCGGGCGCCATCAACGGCTCACGCTCGAAGCCGACAAGCCCGGCGTCTACGACGGCCAGTGCGCCGAATACTGCGGCCTCTCCCACGCCAACATGCGCTTCAAAGTGATCGCCAAGAGCCCGAGCGACTACGCGCAGTGGCTCGACGAGCAGAAACAGGGGCCGGCCACTCCGCTGAACGGTCCCGACAAGAAACCCGCTGGGCCCGGTCCGGAGGCGATCGCGAAATTCGCATGCACGAGCTGTCACACGTTTTCCGACCCGAAAGCCAGCACGTACGGTCCCAACCTCACGCACCTCGCAAGCCGGTCCACGTTCGCCAGCGGCTACTACAAGCTCGACAAGTCCAACCTGGTTGCCTGGCTGCTCGACGCGCCGTCACTCATACCCATGGAGTCGAAAGACTGCCGCTTGCCGCCGCCCGCGACCTGCGTCGGCATGCCATCGTTTACGAAGAACACGCCGCCCCGCCTGCCGGTGATGAGCCACGACGAGGCCGACAAGATCGCCGACTACCTTCTCACGCTGAAGTGACCACCGCACCGCTCGTTCCAGGAGACCGCCGATGACCACTGTCGACGAGGCGCTCACGCAAGCTCCGGTGCGGCGCGTCGACGTGCTGCGCCGCCCCAAGGCCACCACCGGCTTCTGGAGCTGGTTCACGACGGTCGACCACAAGAAGATCGCGATCATGTACATGGTCACCGCGCTCGCGTTTCTGGTGATCGGCGGCATCGAGGCACTGCTCATCCGGCTGCAGCTCGCCGGCCCCAACGGCACCGTGCTCACCGCGTCGCAGTACAACCAGTTGTTCACGATGCACGGCACCACGATGGTGTTCCTGATGGGTATGCCGCTCGCGGTCGCGTTCGGCAACTACCTGATCCCGCTGCAGATCGGCGCGCGCGACGTCGCGTTCCCGCGGCTCAACGCGTTCGGCTACTGGGTGGTGCTCTTCGGCGGCATCTTCCTCTACTCGAGCTTCTTCCTCGGCGGCGCACCCAACGGCGGCTGGTTCGGTTACACGCCGCTGACGAGCGCCAGCTTGAGCAGCGGCTTCCTGCCGGGGCGGGGCCCCGACTTCTGGACCGTCGGTCTCGTCATGCTCGGCATCGGCTCGACGACGTCGGCGATCAACTTCATCGTCACGGTGCTCAACTTGCGCGCGCCCGGCATGACGCTCATGCGCATGCCCGTGTTCACGTGGATGATGCTCGTGGTCGCGTTCCTGACGCTGTTCGCGATCCCGATCGTCACGACCGCGTTGATCATGGTGTTCTTCGATCGAAACTTCGGCACCAACTTCTTCCACGCGTCCGCGGGTGGTGACCCGCTGCTGTATCAGCACCTCTTCTGGCTCTTCGGCCATCCCGAGGTGTACATCCTGGTCCTGCCGGGCATGGGCATCGTCTCGGAGATCCTGCCCGTGTTCTCGCGCAAGCCGTTGTTCGGCTATTCGGTCGTCGTGTTCTCGGGCATCGCGATCGGTTTTCTCGGCTGGGGGGTGTGGGCGCACCACATGT
The DNA here is from genome assembly GCA_038236695.1 of Acidimicrobiia bacterium. Lineage (GTDB taxonomy): Bacteria > Actinomycetota > Acidimicrobiia > IMCC26256 > JBBRZM01 > JBBRZM01. The sequence goes on along the minus strand of JBBRZM010000019.1, from coordinate 35,509 downwards.
TCGCGACCGGCCTCGGCCCGGTGGCCGTCTCCGCGTTCTCCCTGTCGACGATGCTCATCGCGATTCCGACCGGCGTGAAGATCTTCAACTGGATGGGCACGGTGTGGGGTGGGGCAGTCAGGCTCAGCACGGCGATGCTCTTCGCGCTCGGTTTCATCGCGCAGTTCACGATCGGCGGGCTATCTGGTGTCATGCACTCGATCGTTCCCTCCGACACGCAGCAGACCGACACCTACTTCGTCGTCGCGCACTTCCACTACGTGCTCTTCGGCGGGCTGGTGTTCGGCCTCTTCGGCGGCTTCTACTACTGGTTCCCGAAGCTCTACGGCCGGTTCATGAACGAGAAGCTCGGCAAGCTCAACTTCTGGACGATGGTGGTCGGCTTCAACCTCACGTTCTTCCCGATGCACTTCCTCGGCATGATGGGCCAGCCTCGTCGCACGTACCGTTACGACTCCGGTTTCGGGTGGGAGTTCATGAACTTCCTGGCGACGATCGGGTCGTTCATCATCGCGTTCTCGGTGCTCACCTTCATCGTCAACGCGCTGGTGAGCCGGCGCAAGGGAGAGCCTGCGGGCACCGACCCGTGGGACGGGCGCACGCTCGAGTGGACGGTGCCGTCACCACCACCGGAGTACAACTTCGTCGAGGTGCCCCAGGTCGAGGCGCGCGACGACTTTTGGCACCGCAAGTACACCGAAGACGACAACGGCAAGCTCGCACGACTGCCGAGCGGCGGCGCCGACGACGTGCTCGAGCGCCAGGCCGCGACGCCCGAGCACCACATTCACATGCCGTCGCCGTCGTACTTCCCGTTCCTGATGGCGCTGGGCCTGCCGCTGCTCGGCTACGCGGCGGTGTTCAAGAACCTGTGGTTCGTCCTGCCGGGCGCGCTGCTGTTGTTGTTCGGCGTGTACTCGTGGGCGATCGAGCCGGCTTCCGAATGACGAGGGACGACTGATGGACACGACGATCGTCGAGCCGGGTCACGACGGCCCCGACGCGCCGGGCCCCGAGGAGCACGCGCACGCGCACGTCGAGCCCACCAGCACCGGCGTGACCAACAACAAGCTGGGGATGTGGCTGTTCCTCGCGTCCGACTGCCTCTTCTTCGGGTCGTTCATCTCCGCGTACCTGCTGTACCGCGGGCGCGGCGGCCAGCAGGGCCCGACGCCGGACAAGGTGTACAACATCCCGTTCACGTCGTTGACGTCGTTCATCCTGTTGATGAGCTCGCTCACGATGGTGCTCGCGCTCGCGGCGATCCAACGCGGTGACTACCGCCGCTTGCGGGTGTGGCTGCTCGCCACCGCGCTCTTCGGCGCGACGTTCATCGGTGGGCAGGTGTTCGAGTTCACCGAGTTCTACCGCAAGGGCTTGCAGCTCGACACCAACCTGTTCGGCTCGACGTTCTTCGTGTTGACGGGTTTCCACGGCGCGCACGTGACCATCGGCATCATCTGGCTGCTCTCGCTGTGGGGGCTCGCCACCCAAGGCCGGCTCACGAGCGCCGACTCCGAGAAGATCGAAGTGGCCGGGCTGTACTGGCACTTCGTCGACGTCGTGTGGATTGTGATCTTCACCGTCGTCTACCTCATCCCGAAGTGAGCTAGGCAAGGACCATGGCTGACGACAACGAATCCACCAGCGTGGCCGAGAAGGTCGAAGCGGCGGGCACCGATCTGGAGCGCGCCACCGAGTCGCAGCTGTCGCCCGCGGTCACCCCCGCACCGCCACAGATGCTGCCAGGCGAGCTCAAGCCGCATCCGTCGCCGCTCAAGTACGTGGTCATCGCGGTCGTGCTCGTCGTGCTCACCGCGATCGAGGTCGTGGTCAGTTACCAGAAAGACAACGCGCCGTCGGGTGTCATCGTCGCCCTGCTGTTGCTGCTCGCCACGGCCAAGTTCACGATGGTCGCGTCGTGGTACATGCACCTGAAAACAGACCGGCCGATCTTCCGCCGGTTCTTCATGCTCGGGATCGGCGCCGCGATCCTCCTGTTTCTGATCGCGCTCTCCACACTCCACGTCTTCAGCGGAGGATCCTGAGTTGACGCTCGGCGCGGCGGCGCACTTCCCGGCCTGGTCGCCGCACCCCGACGTCTGGTTGCTGGTCGCGCTGTTCGCGGTGGGGTACGCGATCGCGGTGGTGCGGTTGGGCCCGAAGTGGGTCGCGCCGGGCCAGTCGCCGGTCACCCGCCTGCAGGTCACGTGTTGGATGGTCGGCGTGTTGACCATGTGGCTCGCATCCGACTGGCCGATCCACGACATCGCCGAACGGTCGATGTACAGCGTGCACATGGTGCAGCACCTGTGCCTCTCGATGGTTGCGGTTCCACTACTGCTGCTCGGCACGCCCGGATGGCTGCTGCGCGAGGTCCTGCGTCCACCGTGGCTGTTCCGCAGCGTGCGCCGGCTGGCGCGATTCCTCCCCGCGCTCATTGTGTTCAATGTGGTGCTGGTCTTCATCCACTGGCCCGCGATCGTCGACGCGAGCTTGCACTCGGGTTGGGTGCACTTCGCTGTGCACACGCTCATCTTCCTGACGTCGTTCCTCATCTGGCTGCCGGTACTCAGCCCGTTGCCCGAAATCCCGCGTCTCTCGCCGCCGCCGCGGATGATCTTCCTGTTCCTCCAGTCGGTCGTGCCCACGGTGCCCGCGTCGTTCCTCACGTTCGGGAGCACGCCGCTCTACCACTTCTATGCGAAGGTGCCGCACCTCTGGGGCTTCTCGACGATCGACGATCAACGACTCGCGGGCCTGATCATGAAGATCGGTGCCGGCATCCTGCTGTGGGCGATCATCACGGTGACGTTCTTCCGTTGGGCCGCGGAAGAAGAGGGTCGCGATGTCCGAGGCGGCGATCGGGCGTGGCAGGATCTCGACCGCGAGTTGACCCAGATGGGCTTGAGCAACCGGTGAGCAGGCAGTGAGCAGCCGAGTGAGGGCACGATGACCACGACCGACGTCGAACCCGAGCCGAAGCCGGCAGAGCTGGCCGCCGGCACCGACGACGCGGCCGCGGTCAAGGGCCGCATGATCAACGCGATCCTCCTGCCGATCGTTTCGATGATCGCGATCTTCGTGTATGTGTACAACATCTCGCGCGTGTTCCTCGCCGGCGGCACCGACGCGTCGGTCATCGTCGGTTCGATCGTGACGCTCGCGATTCTCGGCGGCGCTGCGCTGATCTCGGCCAGCCCGCGCCTCCGCACGTCGTCCTTGGTGATGGTGCTGGCGATCGCTCTGCTCCTCGTGATGAGCGCCGGACTGGTCACCCTCGGCGCGAGCGAAGAGAAGAAAGGGGCCGGGAGTGGTGGCGGCTACAAGCAGCCCACGGGCCCGGGGGTCAACACACTCTCGGTCGATGCGGTGCTGCCCTTCGATGCGCAGCAATACACCGCGCCCGCCGGGATCAACCAGATCGTGTACGTCGCGAAGGAGTCGCCGCACACGCTGGTGTTCAGCGAGGCGAAGTACGCCGGTTTCGAGTTGAAGGTCAACACCGTGGGCAAGAACGACCAGGGTAAGGTCGATCTCACCCCGGGTACGTACACGATCTACTGCACGATCCCGGGCCACCGCGCTGCCGGCATGGTGGCAACCCTCACCGTCACGGCGGCCCCGGGGGGCACGCCGACCACGACGGGTGCAACGACCACGACGGGTGCAACGACCGCAAGCAGCGGATCCAAGACGCCCTGACCCTGGTGCACGGAGCTTCGGTGCGGCGCCGCGCGCTCGGCGGCGCGGTGCTCATTGCGATCCTGCTCACCGGTTGTAGCGGCGGTGGCGGAGGCGGCACACACGTCGCGTACAAACGGCCGACGCGCCCGGTCGCATCGACGGTGAAGGTGACCGCGGGCGACTTCTACTTCAAGCCGAACCGACTGTCGGCGAAGGCCGGTGTCGTCGGGATCGACTTCTCGAGCGTGAGCGGCCTCCATACGTTCGTCATCGAACGGCTCGATGGGTTCAAGCTCGAATCGAGCGGCCACAAGACAAAGGGCAACGTCGAACTGAAACCCGGGAAGTACACGTTCTACTGCGACATCTCGGGCCACCGCGCGCAAGGCATGGAAGGCACGCTCACGATCAAGTAGCGCGGGCCGCTAGGTTGCACCGCGTGCCACGCGGAATCGTGCGGGCCCGGGTGCCCCACCACGTCGCCATCGTGATGGACGGCAATGGACGCTGGGCGCAACGCCGCGGCCTCAAACGCACCGACGGACACGCGGCGGGCGAAGAAGCACTGTTCGACACTGTCAACGGTGGGCTCGACATCGGCCTCGACTGGTTGACCGTGTACGCGTTCTCGACCGAAAACTGGCGCCGGCCACTCGACGAGGTGCGCTTCCTCATGAACTTCAACGAGTCGCTGCTGCTGCGCCGGCGCGACGAGCTCAACGACCTCGGCGTACGCGTGCGCTTCATCGGCCGGCGCACGGGGCGGGTACCGGGGCGGTTGCGCCGCCAGATCACCGACGCCGAGACGCTCACGAGCGCCAACCGCACGATGACTCTCACCTTCGCGTTCAATTACGGCGGACGGGCCGAGCTGGTCGACGCGATGCGCGCCATTGCCACTGAGGTCGCCGAGCGAAAGCTCGAGCCCGACAAGGTCGACGAGCGCATGATCGCGCGCCATCTCTATGCGCCCGACATGCCGGATCCCGACCTGCTGATCCGCACGTCGGGGGAGTACAGGATCTCCAATTACCTGCTCTGGGAATCGGCGTACTCCGAGTTCGTGTTCACCGACGTGCTGTGGCCCGATTTCCGGCGCGAGCACCTCTTCGACGCGATCCGCGAGTACCAACGCCGCGAACGCCGCTTCGGCGCGGTCGATCGCCGCTGACGTGTGTCTCCGGTTTCGGCCGGGGGTCGGCCGGCGACGGAGGGTGTCACAAAACTACACTGATGTAACTACACTCGGGATGTGGCGTTGTACCGGGATCAAGGAGTCGTGCTTCGCACCATCAAGCTCGGCGAAACCGATCGCATCGTCACGATCTTCACCCAAGGCCGCGGCAAGGTTCGGGCCGTCGCAAAGGGCGTCCGGCGGCCGGGGAGTCGATTCGGTGCGAGGCTCGAGCCCACCACGCATCTCGCGCTGCAGTGCTACGAGGGCCGGGAGCTCGACGTGGTCACCCAAGTCGAGACCATCGACGCCAACCGTGCGTTGCGCGAGCACTACGGGTGTCTCACCCACGCGGTGTCGATGCTCGAGGCCGTCGACCAGGTGGCGCAGGAGCGCGAGCCCAACTACGCGCTCTATCGCATGCTCGTCGGCGCGCTGCGCACCTTGGCGGCCACGCCGTCGCCGGTGGTCACACCGGCGTTCTTCTGGAAGCTGCTGAGCCTCGAGGGCTTTCACCCGATCCTCGATGCGTGCGCGCGCTGTGGTGCCGACGGACCGTTTCCCGGTTTCGACTTCGGCGAGGGTGGCGTGCTGTGCGAGCCGTGTGCGCGCACGGGCGGCCGGCGCGTGCGGCCGGCCACCGTCGAAGTGCTCCTGCAAATGCTCGGCGGCGAGCTTCGGTACCTGATTGCCAGTCCGCCCGACAGTCCGGTGCTGGTCGAGAGCGAACGGCTGGCCGTGGGCGCGCTCGAGTATCACTGCGAGCGTCGCCTCCGCAGCGCCGCACTGCTCTGACGCAACGACGCCTCCCCGGACCCCCAAGGCTCCGGAGTGCCGCCGATACGCTCCGATAGCCTGACGCGCGTATGGCGAAGCCCGACCAGATGGAGCGCGTCGTCAACCTGTGTAAGCGGCGGGGGTTGATCTTTCCGTCGAGTGATATCTACGGCGGGTTCCGCTCCACCTGGGATTACGGGCCGCTTGGCGTGCTGCTGAAGCGCAACGTGAAAGACGCGTGGTGGCGCTCGATGGTGCAACTGCGCGATGACATCGTCGGCCTCGACGCCGCGATCCTGATGGCCCCCAAAGTGTGGGAGGCGAGCGGGCACCTCGCCACCTTCACCGACCCACTTGTCGACTGCCGCAACTGCAAGGAGCGCTTCCGCGCCGATCAGCTCCCGGAGTCGGGTGCGTGCCCCAATTGCGGCGCGAAGAACTCGTTCACCGAGGCCCGCCAGTTCAACCTGATGTTCAAGACCTACGTCGGTCCCGTGGAAGACGACGCGTCCGTCGCTTACCTGCGGCCGGAGACGGCCCAGGGGATCTTCGTCAACTTCCTCAACGTGCAGACCACGGCGCGCAAGAAGCCGCCGTTCGGCATCGCGCAGATCGGCAAGTCATTTCGCAACGAGATCACGCCGGGCAACTTCATCTTCCGCACGCGTGAGTTCGAGCAGATGGAGATGGAGTTCTTCGTGCCCCCCGAAGACGGTGACCAGTGGTTCGAATACTGGTGCCAGGAGCGGTTCCGGTGGTACACCGACCTCGGCATCCCCGAAGACCAGCTTCGGCTCCGCCCGCACGATCCCGAAGAGCTGTCGCATTACTCAACGAGCACCGCCGACGTGGAGTTCATGTACCCGTGGGGCTGGGGCGAGCTGGAAGGCATCGCCAACCGTGGCGATTACGACCTCACCCAACACGCCAAGTTCTCCGGCGAAGACCTCACGTACTACGACCAGGACAACGACCGTCGGTACCTGCCTTACGTCATCGAGCCCGCCGCGGGCGCCGACCGCACGTTGCTCGCGTTCCTGCTCGCCGCGTACGAAGAGGAAGAGGTCGAGGCCGCAAGCGGCAAGACGGAGAAGCGCACCGTGTTGCGCCTCGATCCCCGGCTCGCGCCGATCAAGGTCGCGGTGCTGCCGCTGTCCAAGAACGAGAAGCTCGTGCCGGTGGCCGACGAGGTCGCCGCACTGCTGCGTCCGCATCTGATGATCGATGTCGACGTCGCCGGTTCCATCGGGCGCCGGTACCGCCGCCAAGATGAGGTCGGCACGCCGCTGTGTGTCACGATCGACTTCGAGACCCTCGACGACCGCGCCGTCACGGTTCGCGACCGCGACTCGATGACCCAAGACCGCGTCGCGATCGACGGTCTTTCCGACCTGCTGCGCGAGAAGTTGGGAACCTGATGGCCAAGGGCAAGCACCGCAAGCGGCGCGAGTCGCCGCCGAAGCCGAAGCCGAAGCCGAAGCCGAAGTCCGAGGTCGAGGTCGCGCGCGACGAGCCGTCGTCTCCGTACGCTTCGGCCGACGCCGACGCCCCGAGCGAGAACGGCGCAGCCGCAGCACCGAGGCGGCGAGGGCTCTTCGCCGGGCCTCGACAACCGGGTCCCTGGCCGTTCGGTCCGGAGTGGGTACCTGCACCCGATGGGCGCCGCGCCGCGGCGATCGGCATTGACGCCGTCGCGCTGGGGTCGCTGCTCTTCATTGCGCTGACCGCGTTGATCGGCGGCCTCGATCTGCGAAACGTCGCCGCGGCCGTCGCAGTCTCGGTGACAACGTTCGTCATCGTCCTCGCGTACGCCGTGGGGCCCGTCGTGCGGATCGGCCAGACCTTCGGGCAGCGGGTGATGAGGATCGCGGTGGTCGAAGAAGCCACCGGTGCACGGCCCGGCCTGCGCGCGGCGACGAAGCGTTATGTGATTCCAGCCGTCCTCACCACGTTGCTGCTACAGAACGGCGGCCTGCTGTCGGTCATCCTCGGCCTCTCGTACCTCATGGATCCCGACCGCCGGGGCCTCGTCGACAAGCTGGCCAAGACCCGCGTGGTCGCCCGGCCGGCGGGTGCGCCCGAAGGACTTCATTAGACACGACTCGGCATTTCGGGCTGTCTTGTCGTTATGACCGATGTTGCGGAGTTGAAGCGGGACGAGCGGAGGTTCTGGAGCGCCGAGTTGCACGTCGACGAGCGACTCGCCGACAACGGCCCCCGCGTGGGCGGAGCGGCGATCGACCGGGGGATCGTGCTGGCGGGCTCGGTGATTGTCCTGGGCGCCGCGTTCGGTGTCCACAGCTCCGCCCGCGTCGTCGTCGCGGCGCTGCTCGCCTTCGCCTACTTCACTGTGGCCATCGGCCACTGGGGCCAAAACGCCGGTGCTCGAATCATGTCGGTACGGGTGACACGGGCCGGCCACGATGACACGCCACCCGGTTCCAAGCCGGCCGCGATCCGGGCCGCGGTTCCCGCACTTCCCGCACTGCTCCTGACTCACGGCGGCGTGCTCAGCGTGTTTGAGCGTGCTCGCCCTGTGCCTCGTCTACGCGCGGGCCTTTTCCGCAACCGGCAGCGCCAGGGACTCCACGACAAGGCATCAGGCACCATCGTCGTGCACGTTCCCCCCGCCTGACAGCACTCGCGCGTTCTTTTCCTCCCTCGGCGCGGCTCTCAGTAGAGTCACGGGCGTTCACGACCTGCGCCGGAGGGCCGCTGCATGAAGTACGTCTACGCCTTCGAGGAAGGCTCCAAGGAGCAGAAGTACCTGCTCGGAGGCAAGGGCGCCAACCTCGCCGAGATGACGAAGCTCGGTCTGCCCGTTCCCCCCGGCTTCACGATCACCACCGAGGCGTGCAACGCGTACATGGCCGGAGGTGACCAGCTCCCCGACGGCTCGAAGGACGAGGTGGAGAAGGCCCTCGTCGAGCTCGAGGCCAAGATGGGCAAGCGCCTCGGGGATCCCGCGGATCCGTTGCTCGTGTCGGTGCGCTCGGGGGCGCCGTTCTCGATGCCGGGGATGATGGATACCGTCCTCAACCTCGGCCTCAATGACACCTCGGTCGGTGGCCTCGCCAAGCAGACCGACAACGAACGGTTCGCGTACGACTCGTACCGCCGCTTCGTGCAGATGTTCGGCAAGATCGTGCTCGACGTCGACGGTGAACGCTTCGAGGAGGTGCTCACCGAGCTGCGCGTCGCGCGCGGGGTGCAGAGCGATCCCGAGCTCTCGGCCGACGACCTGCGTGGCCTGGTCGAGGCGTTCAAGGGCATCGTGCAGGCCGACGCCGGCGTCGACTTCCCACAAGACCCGCGCGAGCAGCTCGGCTACGCGATCGAAGCGGTGTTCGAGTCGTGGAACGGCAAGCGCGCCCGCGATTACCGCAAGATGGAGGGTATTCCCGACGACCTGGGCACCGCGGTCAACGTGCAGACGATGGTGTTCGGCAACAAGGGTGACGACTCGGGCACCGGTGTCGCGTTCACGCGCGACCCTGCCACGGGCGAAAACCGTCCCTACGGCGACTTCCTCCCCAACGCGCAGGGCGAAGACGTGGTCGCGGGCATCCGGGCCACCCTGCCGCTCGACGCGATGGGCGAGTACTTCCCCGCATGCCACGTCCAACTGCTCGACGTGATGCAGCGGCTCCAGAACCACTACCGCGACATGTGTGACATCGAGTTCACGATCGAGCAGGGCCGGTTGTTCCTCCTGCAGACCCGGGTCGGCAAGCGCACCGCGGCGGCAGCGCTGCGGATGGCCGTCGAGATGGAGGGCGAAGGCCTCATCGGCAAGCGTGAAGCGGTACGTCGCATCGAGCCGGCACAGCTCGATCAGTTGCTGCACGCGCAGTTCGACCCCAAGGCGAAGTACGAGAAGCTCGCCGAAGGACTCAATGCGTCACCTGGTGCTGCCGTCGGCAAGGTTTATTTCACGGCGAATGATGCGGAAGCCGCGCACGCGGCGGGGGAGCGTGTGATCCTCGTCCGCCCCGAGACGTCGCCCGACGACCTGCACGGCATGATCGCGGCCGAGGGCATTCTCACGTCGCGCGGTGGTCTGGTGTCGCACGCCGCTGTGGTGGCTCGCGGCATGGGCACCCCTGCGGTATGCGGCGCGTCCGCGCTTCATATCGACGTCGAGGGGAAGCAGTTCAGTGCCTCCGGCACCGTCGTGCGCGAGGGTGACGTCATCTCGATCAACGGCACCACGGGCGAGATCGTCGTCGGCGCGGTGGCGGTGATCACGCCCGAGCCGACCGGCGAGTTCGAGACGATCCTCTCGTGGGCCGACGACTATCGCCGGTTGGGCGTGCGCACCAACGCCGACCTCCCGCACGACGCGGTGAAGGCGCGCGCGTTCGGCGCGGAGGGCATCGGGTTGTGTCGTACCGAGCACATGTTCCTCGGCGACCGGCTCCCGTTGGTGCAGCGGTTCATCCTTGCCGACGTCGAAGCCGAGGAAATCGCCGCGCTCGAAGAGCTCGAGAAGCTGCAGAAGTCCGACTTCGTAGGCATCTTCGAGGCGATGGACGGACTGCCCGTCACGATCCGCCTGCTCGACCCCCCGCTGCATGAGTTCCTCCCCGACGTCGAGGAGCTCCTCGTGCGCGAGGCCAAGACCGGGCTCGGTGAGAAAGACGCGCAGCTCCTCGCGGCCGCGCTCGCGTGGCGAGAGGTCAATCCGATGTTGGGGACGCGCGGATGTCGGCTCGGGATCATCAAACCCGGGCTCTACCGCATGCAGGTCAAGGCGATCATCGAGGCCGCGCTCGAACGCAAGATCGCGGGCGGCGACCCGCGGGTCGAGATCATGATCCCGCTCACGGTGACCGAGCCGGAGCTGTCGTTGCTCGTCGACTGGACCCGTGAGGTCGTCGCGGCGACCGTCCCTCCCGAAGGTCCGGTCAGCATCGAGTACCTCGTCGGCACGATGATCGAGACGCCGCGCGCCGCGCTGGTCGCCGGCGAGATCGCGGAGGTCGCCGAGTTCTTCTCGTTCGGCACCAACGACCTCACCCAGATGGCGTTCGGCTTCTCGCGTGACGACGTCGAAGGCCGCATCATGCCCCGCTATCTCGAGCTGAAGCTGTTGCCGGTGAACCCGTTCGAGTCCATTGACGTCGAGGGCGTCGGCCAACTCGTGAAGACGGCGGTCGAGGCGGGTCGGGCCGCCCGTCCCGGAATGAAGATGGGCATTTGCGGCGAGCACGGCGGCGATCCGCCGTCGGTGCGCTTCTGCCACGAGATCGGTCTCGACTACGTCTCGTGCTCCCCCTACCGCGTCCCGCTCGCCCGCCTTGCTGCCGCGCACGCGGCCCTGGGCGAAGCGGACGAAGGTCCCGCCGCCAGCGCCTAACCGTTTGTTCAAAAGTGGTTCCCAGAGCGTCCGGTGGTGCACAAACGTTGGAATCTCGGTGTCACACCCCCCGGGTACCGTAGGGACATGGAAGAGAAGGTCACCCGAGGCACGCTCACCGCTGATCCTGACGTGGTGGTGCAGCACGCGCACCCCGATGCCGACGGGTTCGTCGGCGGTGGCCTGCGTAGCAGAGAAGAGCGCGAGGCCGCGCTCGATCTTGCGCTCGCGCGGGGCGCGACCAGAGCGCTCGGAGGCGGGCACCGTGCGAGTCCCGAGGAGGCCGACCCTTACCGGCTCTGTTTTGAGCGGGATCTCGACCGGGTGAAGCACTCGCGGCCATGGCGGCGCCTCGCCGGCAAGTGCCAGGTGTTCATCGCACCCGAAGACGACCACCTCCGCACCCGGCTGACGCATGCGGTCGAGGTGGCGCAGGTCGCGACCGGCATCGCCCGCACCGTCGGGCTCAACCTTGCTCTCACCGAGGCGATCGCACTCGCCCACGACTGCGGTCACGGCCCCGCCGGCCACGCATCGGAGGAGGCGTTCTCGCCGTTCCTTCCCGAGACGGGTTACGACCACGCGGTGTACGGCGCCGACGTCACGCTGGCACCGCTCAACCTCTGCCTCGAGACGCTCGACGGTGTGCGCAACCACTCCTGGCGCCGTCCGGCGTCCTTCACACCCGAGGGTGAGGTCGTGGCGTGGGCCGATCGCATCGCGTATGTGTGTCACGACTTCGAAGATGCCGTCCGCGCGGGGATCCTTACGCCCGGCGAGCTGCCCGCGGAGGTGCGTGACATCGCGGGAACCCGCCGCTCGGAACAGATCGGCACATTCGTGCGTGCCGCGCTCGAGGCAATCGATCGCACCGGCCGCGTGGGAATGACCGAACCAGCGGCGTCCGCGCTGGCGGCATTCCGCGCGTTCAACTTCGATCGCATCTACCTGCGACCCGCGGCCCGTGCGCAGGCCGACAAGGTGATCCATCTGCTGCGCGGTCTGGTCGAGCACTTCGCCGACGTGCCGGTACGCATCCCCGAAGTCGCGGCCGGAGAAGTCGGTGTCATCACCGCGGGATCGCCCGAGGCGGCCGCGCTCGCAGTGCGGTACGTCAGCGGCATGACCGATCGGTTTGCGCTCGGCCTCGGCGTGGAGTTGCTCGGCTGGCGGCTCGAAGCGTTGCCCCGCGGCGTGTGAACGGCCGGTCCGCGCACCGCCCTCACGACGTAATCTGACCGGCGATGGGGATCCTCGAAGACGACGTCGCCCGGGTGCGCGAGGCGACCGACCTCGTGGTCCTGGCGAGTGAGCACATCGCGCTGAAGCGGGTCGGCCGCCGCCATCTGGGACTCTGTCCGTTCCACACCGAGAAGTCGCCGTCGTTCTCGATTAATCCCGAGCTCGGGCTCTTTTTTTGCTTCGGTTGTCAGGAGCGTGGCGACGCGATCTCATTCGTCGAAAAAGTGGAGCATCTCGGTTTCGTCGACGCGGTTGAACGCCTCGCGTCGCGGTCCAACATCACCCTGCGCTACGACGACGCCGCGGTGTCGAAAGATCGCCAGCGCAAGACCCGGCTGCAAGCCGTCGTGGGCGCGGCGATCGCGTTCTACCAGCAGCTGCTGCTCGACTCGCCCGACGGCGGTGGCGCACGCCGCTACCTGCGCAGTCGCGGCTTCGACGGTGACGCGGTCCGACAGTTCTCACTCGGGTGGTCGCCGGACAGCCTCGACGCGCTGAGTCAGTACTTGCAAAAAAAGAAGTACGAACGTCGCGACATCGTCGACGCGGGGCTCGCGTTCGTCAACCGAACCAACAAGCTGCAAGATCAGTTTCGCGGCCGGCTCCTGTTCCCGATCTTCGACACACGGGGCGACCCGGCCGGCTTCGGAGGCCGCGCGTTGGTTGACGGCCAAGGTCCGAAGTACAAGAACTCGCGCGACACGCCGATCTATCAGAAGAGCCGCCTGCTGTACGGCCTCAACTGGGCGAAGGGCGAGATCGTCGCGCGCGGTGAGGTCATCATCTGTGAGGGCTACACCGATGTGATGGCGTTCGCGCTCGCCGGCGCGCCCAACGCGGTGGCAACGTGCGGCACCGCGCTCGCCGACGACCACTTTCAGATTCTGAAGAACCTCGCTCGCAAGGTGACGCTCGCGTACGACGGCGACAGCGCGGGCCAAGGAGCCGCCGACCGGTGGTACGAGTGGGAGCAGCGTTACGAGATCCAGTTGCAAGTGGCCGACCTGCCTGCGGGTCGTGACCCGGCCGACGTGTGGAAGGACGATCCGGCGAAGCTCCTGGAGGCGCTCGTGCACGCGGCGCCGTTCCTGCAGTTCCGGCTCGATCGGGTGCTCGCGGCAGCCGATCTGACGACACTCGAGAGCCGGGCACGTGCGGCCGAGACAGCGGCGATCATCGTGGCGCAACATCCGAGCGAGCTCGTGCGTGACCAGTACGTGATGAAGCTTGGCGGCACACTCGACATCAACGTCGATCGGCTCCGCGAGGCGGTCACGCGTGCCGCGCGTGCCGGCATTCGGGCTCCCGCCGCTGCCCTGCGGAGTCCGCGCCCCGGGTCACGGGCGATCGACAATGCGGCGAGCGAGCCGAGCCGAGACAATGAGACGCCTGATCCTCCCGTCGACCGACGGGAGCTCGACCTGCTTCGCTGGGCGATCCACCAGCCGAAGTTGGTCGTCGACTGGCTCGATGCTTCGTTGTTCGCCGATCCCGTCGCGCGCGACGCGTTCGAGTTGCTCGCGGAAGCATCCACGTTCCGCGCCGCGCTCGATGAAGCCAATGGTCCGGTGCGCGCGCTACTCGAACGGCTCGCAGTCGAGGAGCCCGCTGCCGACGACGAGCCTGAGGGCATCGTGGCCGATAGGCTCATGGCCAACACCGCCGAGCCCGCCGCGCAACGTCTGCTGACCGCGCTCGTGCGCGACAGCGACGACCGCGCGAGTTTAGTCAAGTCTACGCTCGATCATCTTGTACACAGTCGCGAAGTGGGTGACTGGCCGGCCGCGCGTGGGGCTGCACAGCAGTTGATAGGGTTGGTCGCCGAGGGCGCGCGCAATGAGGGGACCGGTTGAGCGAGAGCGAAACCCCAGAGGGCGCGGCAACACCGAGAGCGAGCGATGAGCCGTCGCGCGCGCCGGTTGCGAGCGCCGACGTCGAAGCGCAGCTCGCGCAATGGAGGCTGCGCGGCTTCGTCACCACCGGCGAGATCTTCGCTGCGTTAGGCGACCTCGAGCCGGAGACAGCGGAGCTTGCAGCGATCTACGACGGTATTCGTGGTCGCGGCGTCGAAGTGGTCGACGAGATCGCCGAAGAGCTGCAACGCGAAGACGCACGTCGCGCCGGTGGCGGCCGTGACCGGGAGCCGGACGGTTCCGACCGACCCGACACGCACCGCAGACGAGGCGGTGAGGCGGCACGCGGTGTCGGCACGGTCACGCGCCCGGGCGAGGCCCCGAGCCAACGCAAGACCCCGCCAACGGTCCATGACCTGGCCAAGAGCCTTCCCACGCTCCCGGCGGTCAGGCCTGAGCCGTTCGGCAGCTTCGACCCCGTCCGCATGTATCTCCAGGAGATCGGCAAGGTGCCGCTGCTCACCGCGGAGCAGGAGGTCACGCTGGCCAAGCGCATCGAGGCCGGGCTGCACGCGGGTGATCGGCTCGACGAACATCCTGACCTGTCCGACAACGAAAACGAAGGCTTGCAGGCCGTCGCAGTCGACGGCGATCTCGCGAAGCGTCAACTGACGGAAGCCAATCTCCGGCTGGTCGTGTCGATCGCGAAGCGCTACGTCGGTCGCGGCATGGCGCTCCTCGACTTGATTCAAGAGGGCAATCTCGGGCTGATCCGCGCGGTCGAGAAGTTCGACTACACGAAAGGCTTCAAGTTCTCGACGTACGCCACCTGGTGGATCCGTCAGGCGATCACCCGCGCGATCGCGGATCAGGCGCGCACCATTCGCATTCCCGTGCACATGGTCGAGACGATGAACAAGGTGCTGCGCGTCCAGCGGTCGATGCTGCAAGAGCTCGGGCGCGAGCCCACCGTCGACGAAGTCGCGGCGAAGGTCGAGATGACCTCCGACCGCGTGCGAGAGATTCAGCGCATCTCGCAGGAACCGGTGTCGCTCGAGACGCCGGTCGGCGAAGAAGACGACAGCTCGCTCGGCGATTTCGTGGAAGACCCAACTGCCATCGCGCCGGCCACTGCTGCAGCCCGTGCGTTGCTCACGGAAGCGATCGAGGAAGCGCTCGAAGAGCTCAACGACCGTGAGCGCGCCGTCGTGCGTTTGCGATTCGGTCTCGACGACGGCCAGACGCACACGCTCGAAGAAGTGGGCAAGGAGTTCGGTGTGACACGCGAGCGGATCCGCCAGATCGAGTCGAAGACGCTGGCGAAGCTGCGTCATCCCACTCGCTCGCAGCGGCTGCGTGACTATCTCGAAGAGCCCTGACCCGCCGTTCCGGGCGGCAGAGCGCGCGGCCTAGATTGCCCCGGGGCCGTAGCTCAGTGGTCAGAGCAGGGGACTCATAATCCCTCGGTCGGTGGTTCGATCCCACCCGGCCCCACCGCAGGACTGCTGCTCAACCTGCACATCCGCCAATCGCGCGATCGATCGCCCCAGCGTTGGCTGGACTTGGTCACCGAGTGGTCGTGGTCACGGTGATCCGGCGACGACGACAGCGGTGGCAGGTGACGGTGTACGCGGCCGAAGCGGTCGCCGCGACACTCGAACACCCGATGGTGACTCGACGACGCCGCGGCGCGGGCGAGGCGCGCGCACCGCGAAGCGGACGCAATCGTCAGCGCGAGCAGGTGCGTGGCGTGCGTGTGGCGGAGATCGTTCAGCCCCGCACCAACGTCGACTTCGAGCTCGCGCGCCGGCGCACTGCGCACGCGGTGCGCGCGGTTCGGGACGGGATCGCGGGCTACACGCTGCTCGTAGCCGAAAAGCGCTGAACGCGAGGGCGGTCGAGCGAGGCCGAGCTAGATCGACGAGGCGGTGAGATCGACCTCTTCGACGAACATGACCGAGTCGTCGGGCTGCTCCGGACGAATGCGTTCGAGCGCGAGCTCGATCGCTGCCTTCGCCTTCTCGAACGGCTGGGTGTCGCTGACCTTCCCGGCCCACTCGCGCAGCTGCTCGTAACGCTCCCGGCCTGCCTTGGCGCCGAGGTAGTAGCCGGCCGCGAAGCCGGTGATGAGACCAAGTCGAAATCGCATGTCACTAGTGATACCCCATCTCGCTCCGTTGCACACGCTGAGCGCTACTTTTCGCGCCGTGATGGGTCTCGTGCGTGCTCTACTATCGAAATCGCCATTCCGGGGTAGCTCAATTGGCAGAGCGCTTGACTGTTAATCAGGATGTTGCGGGTTCGAGTCCCGCCCCCGGAGCACACTGAAGTTGGCCGCTGCGCCACGCGGTGATCGACCGTCGTCCCACGGCCGAAACGCTCAGGGTCGGGTCAACGATTCGCCGGCGGGACGCCTTACTTGCAGGACAGCTGCGCCGCTTTGATGGCGTCGCTCACACCGCTGACCGCATCAGCGCTGGAGATCTGCGAATCAGTCGTCACCTCGACGAGCGCGGCGTTGCCGGTCGCGACCGCCGTACCGATGCACTGGGCCACTGTCGGGCTCTTGTGCTGCTCGAGCATCTGCGCCGAGACGGCAGAGCGGAGCGCGGCCGCCTGCAAGGCGTACTTGATCTTGCCCGGCGCCGGGTTGGTCACCACGCCTTGGTGGCACGCGTCGAGCTGCACCCAGGTGCGGCTCCGCGAGATCGTCGTGCTGCCCTCGCTACCCAACGCGTCGGCCCAGTCGGCGAGGTTGGTGGCCAGCTTGGTCAAGTCGCTCGCATGGTGAGTGGCGAACCGGGCCCGGACGCACGACGCGCCGAACTTGGTGACGAGGATCGCCGAGTCGCCGGCCCACCGGTCGGCGTCGGTCAATGCCTGGTTCCAGTCGACCCGGCTCGACAACACCAAGAACAGGAGCAGCTGACCAAAGGACCCCGCGGGCTCGAGTACTTCTTCGCCTGCGTGCGCGACCGGCGGTGCGACGGTGACGGGTTTCTCGCCGGTTGTCGCGGCCTGGGGCTCGAACATCTGGTGCGTGCTCGTGAGTGGCGCGGCGAAGAGCTGGTCGGCGCTCTTGTTGCCGTCTTTGGCGGCAACGTTTCGCACAAGCGAGTTGCCCAACAGGTACGGGGCAAAATCGGTGGCGTCGAGGATCTCGGCGTTGCCGCCGAAACGAGAGCTCGCCGGGAAGTTGTTCTGCCAACCGTCGTACGCGGTCTTGAGCGCGTCGCGATCGCCTTGCGGAAGGGTCATGGCGTACGTGTGCTGGATCCGCACCGCGTCACCCTCGATGAGTGACTTCGTCGCCAGCGCGCCTTCGGTCGTCGTGGCGTTGTTTTGCAGGTCTCTGAGTCCGAAGTACTGATCGTCGAGCGCGTGGGTGAGCTCGTGTGCGACGACGACTCTTCGTACCTCTTCCGGAATGCTGGAACGCACCGTGACGACTTCATGGATGGGGTCGTAGAACGCGAGCGTTGTGCTGTCGCCGAGCGGCCCCAAGTCGTCTGTGATCTGAATGTTGTCGCCGAGGAGCCCGAGGGCGCGGAGCTCGGCGATCGTGTGCTCGAGATGCGTGCGCTGTTCGGGACTCTGGAAGTGGCCCGCCGACGCGGCTCGGATTTCGAACGCATAGTCGTCGAGCTGATCAACCTGCACCGGACGCTTCCAGGCGAGCCCGCGCAACTGCGCGACACGCGTGGCGATGGGCAACGAAAAGGAATCCCAGTCGGCCATGCGGCCCGGTGCGGCCGCCGCCGGGACCGCGGCGCTGGTGCTCGCGGCGAGCGCGACCGCAAGGGCCATCGCCCCGACGAGAGAACGGCGCAGCCGTGCATCGTGCCTGAATGTCACCGAGCATCCCCTGCCAGGTGCGGAAAACTTCAAGGATACCAGCAATCCGACAAATCGGACGACGGCCCGTCAGCGCCCGCTCGTGTCGAGTGCGAGGACTGCCGCCGCCACGGCGTCAGCTGTGATCCGTTGCTGCTCGTAGCTATCGACGAGCGCCGGGTCGGGTTGGAGTCGCTCGACGATCGGATTGATGGCGTCGAGGTCGAGCGCTTCGTCGCACGCGGCAGCGACGATGAGCCGCGCGCCGACGGACGCGGCCTGGTCAAGCGCACGCCGAACGGTGGGACGGCGACACGCCGCCGCGACGACCGATCGCCAGAGGCTGGAGCCGGCGCCGGTGCCGGCGAGCGCAAGGTCGGCGGCGTCGGGCGCTACGAGCTCCACACAACGAACCACGTCGAGGGCGACCGCTTCCACGAGTGCGCGCGCGAGCTCGGCCGGCCCGTGGCGTGCGGTCAAGCCCACGAACGCGGCGTGCGCGTCGGGCTGCCACCACGGAGCACGCGCACCATGGAACCAGGGCAGCGCGTGCAGGCCCTCCGCGCCGGGCGCTACGTTTGCCGCGCCATCGAACAGCGCGTCGTGGTGCCAGCCGGTGAGGCGCGCGAGCCAGGCGAGCGCGGCGCCACTGGCCGACAGTCCGGCTTCCAGGACGAATCCGTCGAGCGCCCCCCGCGACACGGCGGCGACCTCGGACGTGCTGCCGCCTTCGGAAACCGGTACCGAGACATTCGTCGTCGTGCCCCACGACACCATCGGCATCGTCGCGCTCGCGCCGACACCCAGCACCTCACACGCGCGGTCGCCGGCACCAACGATGATCGCGGTGGACGAGCCGAGCGCGAGTGCGGCAAGCGCATCATTTCCGCTCGCGCTCGCACTCGAGGTGCGCCGCGCGCTTGCCGACGGGACGACCCGAGGCAAGTGGTCGCCCACGAACTCGGTGTGGTCGGCGAGCGCGCCGTCGAGCCGGTAACACCCGGTGCGTGAGGCGAGGGTCGGGTCGGTGACGACATCGTCTCCGAGCAGCCGCGCGAGCACGAGGTCGCGCGGCGCAAGAACCCAGCGGGCAGTCGCGAAGCGGTCGCGCTCGTGCTCCGAGACCCACGCCAGCTTGGCCACGCAGCTCGCACCGTTCAGCATCACACCCGTTGCCGAACGGAAGGCCGTCGGGTCACCGAACCGATCGACGTGGGCGCCGCCGCGCTGGTCTGACCACAAGATGCCGGGACCGAGCGGTCGGAGTGCCTCGTCGAACAACGCAAACGTCTCGCGCGCGGCGGAAAAGCCAACGGCCTCAATTCCTGAGTAGGTCTCGGGTGCGAGCGCACGCGTCTCGGCGCATGCGTCGACCACTGAGCTCCACCACGTCTCGGGTTCCTGCTCCGCCCACCCCGATTGTGGGTGCGTGGTGGCGAGCGGGGCCCGTGCGATGGCAACCAGCTCCGAGCCGGACCACAGCGCGGCCTTCGTCGCGCTCGTGCCGAGATCGAGCGTGAGAACGGTCGTCACGCCGACGGGCGTGGCGGCGACGACACCGTCACCTGGGCCACGACACCCCCGCGAGGTCGCGGATGATCTTGCCGAGCGCGGAGAAGTCGTCGCGGCCGTAGCCGGCCTCGCTCGCCGCGCTCAGCAACTGACGTGCCAGCCCCGAGGTGAACAGGGGTGTGCGAGTACGGGCGGCGAATGCGAGAGCGAGGTCGAGGTCCTTGGCCATCAAGTCGGTCATGAAGCCGGGTTTCCAGTCATTCGACGCGGGGCTGTCGGCGAGGACGCCCTCGAACGGGATGCGCGTGCGTACCGCCACGCAGTCGCCGGAGGAATGGATCAGCACCTCGTGCAGCTTCGACAGGTCGACGCCGGCCTTGGCGGCCATCGTGGTGGCTTCCGCCGTCGCAACCATTTGCGCGGCGTAGATGAGGTTGTTGCACAGCTTCACGACCTGACCCATTCCGGGGCCGCCGACGTGCACGATCAGCCCGGCTACCGGCTCGAGCGCGGGCCGGGCCGCATCCAGCGTGTCGGCATCGCCGCCGACCATGAGCGTGAGCGTGCCGTTCTCGGCGCCGACGGTGCCACCCGAGAGCGGCGCCTCGAGGAAGCGGGCGCCGGTTGCCGCCACCCGCTCGTGCTGGGCGCGCTCGACATCGGGATCGATGGTGGAGCAGTCGACGAGGATCTTGTCCGCACCGAGCACGGGCATCGCGGCGTCGACGACCTCGATGACCTCGGGCGAGTTGGGGACGCACAGCAGCGTGATCTCGCTCGCATCGATGACGCCGCGCGGCCCGTCGCCTTCGATCGCACCCGCGGCGACGGCGGCGTCGATCGGACCGCGTGAACGCGAGGCGACGGTCACCTCGTGACCGGCCTCGATCAAGTGCCTGGTCATCGGGAGGCCCATGGCTCCGAGTCCGATGAAACCGAGCTTCATGACCGACCTCCAACGCGCGGCGACAACATCCTGGCCGGCGCCAGGGGCTCTTGACGCTAGCAAGGACGCTCCTTACGGTGAGCGGCCACCATGACCGCCAACGCGAGTAGCGCCGACGGCACCCGCGACTTGCTCTTCGTCACCCAGGTGTCGCCGTACCGCGACGGTCCTGCCGGGGTGCACGGCGTGCTCGATCAAGCTGCGACGGGTGTCGCGCAAGCCGCCGAGATGGCCGGCTTGCGCGCTCGACGCGTCGACGATGTACGCGCGCTCGAACCCGGCGACATCGAGCGCGCGGCCGCGGTGGCGCTCTTCACGATCGGAGAGACGCCGTGGAGCGAGGCGCAGCGCAGTGCGCTGCTCGGCGGGTTGCGTGACGGTCGTCTCGCGGTGACGGCGATCCATTCCGCGACCGACTCGTGCTACGGCTGGGACGACTACGGACGGATTGTCGGGGCACGCTTCGACGGCCACCCCTGGACCCAGGAGTTCGCACTCGAGGTCGTCGAACCCGACCATCCCGCGACGAGCCATCTCGGCGCGGTGTGGCCCTGGCGCGACGAGGTGTATCAGTTCCGCGATCTCCGTCCCGACGCGCGCGTGCTGCTCCGTGTGCCTGCCACCGCACTCGACCTCGACGCGCCGGGGGCGAAGCAGCCGCCGTTCGGCTTTCCCCTCTCGTGGTGCTTCACCGAGGGTGGGGGCCGGGTGTTCTCCACCAGCCTCGGGCACTTCCCGGGCGCATGGGAGAGCCCCGCCTACCTCCAGCACCTTGTCGGCGGGCTCGCTTGGGCGCTGGGTACGGGCTCGTAGGCTGCGGCGCGTGGCCGGCCGCGTGCGCAACCTCTCGCCGTGGGCATCGTGGATGCTGCAATTGGCGGCGGTCGAGTCTGCCGATCCGTGCCCGATTGTCAGCCCCCACGATCTCGATGCGTTCCACTCGTGGCGCGAGCGCACCCACGCGCGGCTGCTCGAGATGCTCGGGCCGCCGCCCGCGCCCGTCCCGCTCGAGCTCGAGACGCTGGAGTCGGAAGACGTCGGCACCTACCGGCGCGATCGAATTGTGTTCGACGTCGAGGCCACCATGTCGGTACCGGCGTACCTCCTGGTTCCACATGCCCGCACGGCCCCCGGCCCCGCGATCCTCGCGGCGCACGGCCATGGAGCGGGCAAGAGCGACGCGTGCGACATTGACGACGGCGACCCCGCTCGACGGGTCGTGATCGACGAGCAACGGGCCGACTACGCCCATCAACTCGCGGCGCGCGGCTACGTCGTGCTCGCGCCCGACCTTCGTTGCTTCGGCGAACGCGCCGACTGGCAGCCCGAGGATCACTACCACTGTGACGTCAACCTGGTGCACGCGGTTATGGCCGGCCGCAACCCGCTCGCGCAGAACCTCTGGGATCTCGGGCGCGCGCTCGATGTGCTCGGCGAACATCCGCTCGTCGATCAGAACCGTGTCGGCATGGTGGGCCTGTCATACGGCGGCACGGTCACCCTGTTTCTGGCCGCGCTCGACCCGCGAATCGTGGCTGCGGTCGTGAGCGGGTACTTCAGCTCCTGGAAGGCATCCCACCGGATGCCGTGGAACATGTGTGGATCGCAAGTGCTCCCCGGGATGCTCGGTGCGCTGGAACACGTCGACCTCGGGGCGATGATTGCGCCTCGCCCACTGCTGATCGAAAGCGGCAGCGACGACGATCTCTTCCCGGTCGCGGTCGCCACACAGGAGCTCTCCACGCTGGCGCGCGTCTATGAGGCGCTCGGTGCCGCGGATCGACTCGAGCACGACGCGTTCGAAGGTGGGCACCGCTGGAACGGCACGCGCGCGTACCCCTTCCTCGACCGCCACCTCGGGCATCGACCACCCTCGACACCGAACGGTCTCGCAACACCATGAGCGATGCCGCCGAAGCCCGTTTGCATGCGCTGGGGCTCGAGCTGCCGGGCCCGTATCCTCCGCACGAACCGCTCGACGCAGTCGTCGTCCACGGCGGGATCGCGCGCACTTCCGGACAGCTCGCGCGCGGCCTCGATGGCCGGCTCGTGCATCCCGGCGTGCTCGACACGACGGTCACGATCGACGAGGGTGCGGAGGCCGCGAGTTGGTGCGCGCGCAATGCATTGTCGGTCTTGCGAGCCGAGCTCGGCAGCCTCGACCGGATCGAGCGGGTACTCACGGTGCTGGGCTTCGTTGCCAGCGCTCCGGGCTTCGTTGCGCAACCGGCGGTCGTCGACGGCGCGAGTCAACTCTTCCACGCCGTGTTCGACGATGCTGGCCGGCATTCGCGCTCGGCGATCGGCGTCGCCGCGTTGCCGCGAGGCGCTTCGGTCGAGATCGAGGTCGCGGTCGCGGTACGAGCCTGAGCCGAGTAGCTTCGATCCCTGACACTCAGGGCCATCGGAAGCCGGGACGCTCATGGCACCGCGTATCACGATCATCGGTGGGGGCAGTTACCAGTGGACGCCGAAACTGCTCGTCGATCTCGTCAACACGCCGTCGCTCCAGGACGCCGAGATCGTGCTCGAAGACATCAACCCGGAGCCCATCCCGCGCATGGTCGAGCTGGGCGACCACATTGCATCAGTTCGCGGTGTCGGCATGACGGCCCGGGGCACCACCGACCAGCGCGAGGCACTCGACGGCGCCGACTATGTGGTCGTGGTCATCTCGACCGGTGGGTTCGAGAGCATGAATCTCGACGTGTCGATCCCCGAGCAGTACGGCATCCGCCACTCGGTGGGCGATACGGTCGGGCCCGGCGGCATCATCCGCGCCCAGCGCAACATCCCTATCCTGCTCGATGTCGCGCGTGACATGGAGCAGCAGTGTCCCGACGCGTGGATGCTCAACCTCACCAACCCGATGACCACGTTGTGCCGCGCGGTGACGAAGGAGACGGCGATCAAGACGATCGGGCTCTGCCACGAGGTGACGATCTGTCAGTTCATCTTGTCGCTGCTGTTGGACGCCAACTTCGTGGCGATCCGTCCGACCGTCGCCGGTGTGAACCACCTGCCCATCATCACCAACCTCGACATCGCCGGCGCCGACGGCCTTGCGCAGCTGCGCGACCTGCTCGAGCATCAGGAGACGCGCGCTGCCGAGCCGCTGGCGATGCCGTTCCCCGAGGGCCTCGGCCACGAGAAGATCTCCGAGGGACCCGAGTGGACCAAGGGTGACCTCCTGCACCACAACAAGGTGAAGCTCGAGTTCTTCCAGCGCTTCGGGGTGCTCCCGGCAGCCGGCGACCGCCATCTCGTCGAGTTCTTTCCGGGTTTCCTCACCGAGGAGTCGGGATGGGGCGAGCGGTGGGGCGTCTCACTCACCTCGTGCGACGAACGCGAGTACTGGCAGGGGCGCTACATCGCGGAGTTCGAAGCGATGCTCTCCGAGCCTGAGGTGTCGAGCATGCCGTCGGGCGAGATGGTGGCCGGGCTCATCGATTCGTTCCGCGGTGGCCACCCGCGCGCGTTCCCGCTCAACATTCCCAACGCGGGCCAGGTGGCCGACCTGCCCGACGACGTTGTGGTCGAGAGCATGTGTCTCGCAGACGACACGGGCGTGCGCGGACTCGACGTCGTGCAGCTTCCTCCAGTGCTGGCCGAGTTCCTCAAACGGGTTTCGGCGTCACAAGAGCTCACGGTCGAAGCCGCGGCCACCGGCGATCGCGACAAGGTGTTCGAAGCCATGCTCGTCGACCCGCTCGCCGGTCGCATCGACTACGACCGTCTCCGGCAGATGACCGACGAGATGCTCGACGCGACCAAGCGCTGGCTTCCTCAGTTCGCGTAAGGAGCGAGGCGATGACGGCGGGAGAGTTCACCGTCGGCGAGCTCCGGGTCTTCGTGCTCGAGAGCGCGTCGGAGCTTGCTGCGCTGGCAGCGAGTCATGCCGCGCAGTCGATCGGCGCCGCGGTGCACGAGCGAGGCGTCGCGCACGTGATGTTCGCATCCGGCAACTCGCAGCTCGGGTTCCTCGATGCGCTCGGATCCCGCGGCGACGTCGAATGGGACCGAGTCGTGGGCTTCCACATGGACGAGTACGTGGGCATGGGCGCAGAGCATCCGGCCAGCTTCGTCAGGTACATGCGCGAGCGGATCGTCGACCGGCTGCATCCTGCCGACTTCCACTTCATCGACGGCCGGGCCGCGGATCCCCAAGGAGAAGCGGCGCGGTACGCCGCGCTGCTTCATGATCACGCGCTCGACCTCTGCTGCCTCGGTATCGGCGAGAACGGGCATCTCGCGTTCAACGACCCGCCCGTCGCCGACTTCGACGATCCGCTCGACGTGAAAGTCGTCGAGCTCGACGAGGCGTGCCGCCGCCAGCAGGTGGGCGAGGGCCATTTCGCTGCTGTCGCCGAGGTGCCGACCCACGCGATCACGGCGACAATCCCGGCGCTGCTCCGGACCCAACAGGTGCTGGCGATCGTGCCGGAGGCGCGTAAAGCCAACGCGGTGCGCCGCGCACTCGAGGACCCGATCGCTCCCGCATGTCCGGCCTCGATTCTGCGCCGCACCGCGCACGCCGCGTTGCTGCTCGATCACGAGTCGTCGAGCGCGCTGCCCGTGAAGCCATGAGCGCGCCCCGGCGTCCGCTCGAAGGCGACGTCGCCGAGGTGATCTTCCTTCCCGGTTGGCGAGAGCTGGGCCGTCGACTGCCGCGGCTGCTCATCGGGATCCTCTGCCTCGGCGCCGGTATCGGGCTCATGTACCGCGCCCGCCTCGGCCTGAGCCCGTGGGACGTGTTGCACGAAGGGCTGTCGGAGCTCACGGGACTCGACTTCGGCACGGTCGTGATCGCGGTCGGCGCACTGGTCCTGCTCACGTGGATCCCGCTGCACCAGCGATTCGGGCTCGGCACCGTCATCAACACGATCAGCGTCGGCATCGTTATCAACATCACCATCGCTGCGGTCGATCGGCCCGACATCCTCGCCGGGCAAGTCGCGTTCTTGGTCGGTGGCGTAGTGATCGTCGGCTTCGGCACGGGCCTCTACATCTCCGCCGGCCTCGGCCCGGGACCGCGCGACGGGCTCATGACCGCGATCGCGGCGCGGGGATTTCCCATCTGGCTCGTTCGCACTGTGCTCGAGCTGAGCGCCCTCGGTGCCGGCTGGGCACTCGGCGGTGACGTGGGCGCCGGTACGTTGGTGTTCGCATTCGGTATCGGCCCGCTCGCCCACGTGTTTCTCGCGCTGCTCCGATTGCCCGGGGCACAACCGGCCGATCTCGGCCTCGGGGTCACGGCCGAATGACCGTGCGCGTCGGCATCATCGGCACCGGCTTCGGCGCGCACGTCGTCGCGCCGGCGTTCGAAGCCACCGAGGGCTGCGTGGTCATCGACGTCGTGTCGCCGCGCGATGGGCACGCCACCGCCGAGCTCTGTCGACGTGCCGGCATCGACTTGATCTCGGTGCACTCGCCGCCGTTCCTCCATGGCGCGCACGTGCGCGCCGCACTCGAAGCGGGCCGCGCCGTGCTCTGCGACAAGCCGTTCGGCCTCCACGCGGAGGAATCCGCCAGGCTGCTCGCCGCCGCCGAGGCTGCCGGCACCGTGCACCTCGTCAACTTCGAGTTTCGGTGCGACCCCATGCGCCGGCGGCTGCGCGATCTCGTGCGCGGTGGTGCCCTCGGCGAGGTCGAGCAGGTCAGCTGGACGTACCGCAGCGCCGGGACCCGTGTCGCGCTACGTCCCTACGGCTGGCTCTCCGAGCGACGGCTCGGCGGGGGATGGGTGGGCGCATGGGGCTCGCACGCAGTCGACACGCTGCGGTGGATGTTCGGTGAGGTCACGGCGCTCGCGTGGGCACAGTGCCGCACGACGATCCGCGAGCGCCCCGATGCAACGGGTCGCATGCATGTCGTCGATGCGGAGGATGGCTTCACCGCGCAGCTCGAACTGGCGGGCGGCATCACCACGTTGATCGACGGCGGCTTCGCCTACGCAGCCTCCGTGCCCGAGCGCCTCGTGGTCGCAGGATCGCTCGGGGTCGCAGAGTTGGTCGGCGGTGCGCGCATCGCGGTCCGGCTTGTCGACGGCACACGCGACGAGATCATTCGTGACCCGCTCGAGAGCGGCAACGGCCACTCCTTACCGATGCGCGATTGGAGCGCCATCGTGCATGACATCGTCGAATCAGGGATCGTGCCGCCCGACGCGCCCACGTTCGGCGACGGCCTCGCCTGCGACCGGGTGCTCGACCAGATCCGGCGCGGCTGAACCTCAGGCGCCCGCCGCCTCGCGGAAGAGGCGATCCCAACCCGTCGTCCCCAAGCCGATGGCCTCGAGCCGGCTCAACGCGTCGGCCCGCGCCGCAGCGGCGTCGGATCGGCCGAGCGCCTGCCACGTCCATGCTCGAGCCAAGCGCATCACCGCTCGATCGAGCCGTGACTCGGTCGTGTCGACGAGATCGATGGCGGCGGCGATCGTAGCTTCGGCCGCCTCCGCTTGACCCGCGCGAGCTGCCGCGAGGCCGGCTGCCATCGCGAGCTGCAACCGGTCGAGGTACGTGACCGGCGAGGCGTCGGCGGCAGTTGCCCGTGCGTCGTCGGTCCGACCGACGGCGCAGTACGCGAGCGCGAGCGCGGCCCGGGTCGCGGCACCTGCACCGGCACCGGTCGCGCCGGTCAGCGCGAGTGTGGCTTCCAGCTCTTTGGCGGCATCTTCGGCTCGACCCGCTTGCGCAAGGGTGAGTGCATGCACGGTGTGCCGTTCGATGTCGGTCACGCCCGAAGAACCCGCCTCCGGTTCCATCGCCGCGTCGGCGAGTACAAGTGCGTCGGACATTCCCGCGTGGGCCGAGAGCGCGGCCCGCAGAAACTGCGGAAGCATCCGGAGGTTGCTGTCGTCGACGCGCGCCGCCACGCGCGCCGCGTCGTCGATGGCAACGCGGGCATCGTCGAAGCGGCCGAGCGCGCCGAGCGCCCGTGCGGCGGGAGCGATCGACTGGAGCTCGCCCCACGCATCACCGAGGTCGACGAACATCTCGCGAGCCGTTTCACAACGCCGTAACGCTTCCGCCGACTTGCCGCTCCACAGCGCAACATTGCCGAGGAGGATCTCCAGGATGCCGGTCACCCAGCGGTTTCCGAGCTCTTCGGCCTCCTCGAGCGCCTGCTCGCCGGTACTGCGGGCTTCGTCGAGCTGACCTTGTTGGAAACGCACCCATGCGAGCAACGCGAGTGCCCATGCCACGCCGCCCCAGTCGCCGACCTCGGCGAACATGTCGATCGCTTCGGTCACGCGCCCGTCGGCGTCGATGGGATCGCCGCGCGTAAACGAGATCCACGCGAGGTTCTGGAGCGCCCACGCTTCACCGCGTCGATCCGATGCCGATCGGAACAGCTCCCGGGCCTCGGAGATCGCGAGCTCCGCCGGATCGAGCGCGCCGCGGAACATGTGCGTGAGGCCGAGGATGCGGAGCGCGCCGGCCAGCCCACCGGCGTCGTCGAGCTCGCGCCAACGCTCGACCGAACGCCCCAGCGTCGCGGCCGACGCCGCTAAGTCGTTTTCCTTTTGCTCCACGTCACCGAGGACGGTGAGGCCCGCGGCCTCAACGCGCCGATCCACGCGTGCTTCGGCGTGGCGCATGACCACATCAAGATCAGTTCGGGCCTCGGCGCAGTGACGCAGCTCGGCGTGCGCCCGGGCCCGTGCCAGGCGGAGCTCGTCGCTGCCCCGGTCATCGGTGACTTTGAGCGCGAGGTCGAGCAAACGGATCACGACCGGCCAGGTCTCGCGTTGCTCGGCCTGGCGCGCCGCGCGCGTGAGGAACGCGAGCGCCTTCTCGTGCAAGTCGGGCCCGAGTCCTTCGACCTCTCCGAGCTCGTGCACCAAGGCCTCGGCCGCGCCGTAGTGGTGTGCGAGCTGATCGAGAAACTCCTCGATCCGACCGGTCTCGTGCGAACGCCACGCGAGGTGCGCCACCGCACGCGCGTGGCGCCGGGCACGTTCCGCCTTGGTCAGCGTTTCGTAGGCGACGTCGCGTATCAGCTCGTTCTTGAAACCGAACTCGCCCCGGTCGACGCTCAGCAGGTCTCTGCCGACGAGCAGCTCGAGCTCGCTGTCGGGCCGGCCGGCGCCTCGACGCTCGGCGAGCGCAGCCACGGTCTCGAGCGAGCCCGTCGTGCCGATCACCGCGCAGTCTTCGAGCGTCTCGCGTGCTGCCGGCTCGAGCGCATCGAGACGCGCCGCCACGAGACCGCGCAGCGTGCCCGGGAGCGCGCGATCACGATCTTCGATGGCGGCATCGTCGAGCTCGAGACCGGTCTCCAGCATGACCGCCGCGAGCTCCTCGATGAAGAATGGGTTGCCGCCGCTGCGTTCGAGGAGCAGCTCGATCTGGCTGTCGGTGCCGCCGTCTCCCAACATCGCGCGCGCGAGCGAGCGCGAAGCATCGGCAGCGAGTGGGTCGAGTGTGACGAAGACGGCGTTGTGGCGTCCCGCTGACGGCGTCCACCGGTCTTCGAGATCAGGGCGACTGGTGGCGAGCAACACGAACGGCCGAGCGCGCAGGCGCTCGAGCAGCCGATCAACGACGTCGAGCACGAGCTCGTCGGCCCAATGGAGATCGGAAACGGTGAGCAGCAGTGGTTGTCGGGCCGCGAGTGCGTCGAACAGCACCGCGATGGAGCGGATCGCTTCGTCGCGTGCACGGGTGGGATCGACGGCCGCGTCAGAGGCGGTCTGGCCGAGCAGATACAGCAGGCCGTCGACGAGGCGGTCGAGCTCGGAGTCGTCGGTCTTGAGGTCCATGATCTCGCGGACGCGCACGCTGGCCTTGACGTGCGTGGTCTCGACGGAGTCACGTGTTTCGATGCCCATCAGGTCACGGAGTGCTTCTGCGATCGGCCACCACACGTTGGCTTCGCCGTAGGGCGCGCACCGGCCGCCGATGACGAGCGCGCCATGCTCGTCGCTCGCGAGGGTGCCGATCTCGCTCCCGATCCGGCTCTTGCCGACGCCCGCTTCACCGACCATGAGCACGAGATGGGCCCGGTCACGCGTGAACGCCGTGGCGAGCACGCTGCGCAACATCCCGAGCTCCGCGTCTCGTCCCACCATCGGGGTTCGCGCCCGGCGCGGACGCCCGCCCGGCGCGGTCAGCGGTTTGATCGCACGCCATGCGGGCACCGGTTCCTCGCGGCCTTTGACCGTGAGCAGACCGAGCGACTCGTAGCGGATCGATTCGTCGGTCGCGGCGTGTGTCGCGGGCCCGACGATCACGGCACCCGGTGGCGCGGCAGTCTGTAGTCGGGCCGCCGTGTTGACCACGTCACCCATAGCGGTGTAGTCGCCGCCGGCGCGAAGGGCGCCGACGAGAACCTCGCCCGTATTGACCCCGATGCGCAGCTCGGCCATGACGTCGAGCTCGTCGCGTGTCAACGCGAGCGTCTCCTGCATCTTCAGCGCGGCTCGCACGGCCCGCTCGGCGTCGTCCTCGTGCGCGACCGGGGCGCCGAACAAGGCGATGATCGCGTCGCCCACGATCTTGTCGACTTGGCCGCCGAACGCCTCGATGTCGGAGACCAGCCGTTCGAAGCATCGGTCGACGAGGTTCTTCACGTGTTCGGGATCCGCGGACTCGGAGAAGGTGGTGAAGCCCACGAGGTCGGCGAACAACACCGTGGCGACCCGTCGCTCGTCGGGTCGCTGCACCAGATTGTGGCCGCAAGCCGGACAGAATCGGGCGTTGTCAGGCGCGCCGGCCCCGCAGGACGGACAGGTCATGGCGCCAGGATAGAGGGGTGGGTGCGACCTTCCCGTGGTCGTAGCGCTCGGGGCTGGCGCTCGGGTCTGGGGGCAGAAAGCCCATTTAGTCGGGTACGGGGGACGCCGATGACAACCACATGAACCGCCTTGATCGCGACCCCGAGCCGAGTGAGCCGCCCGCGGCGACGAACGGCGATCGGCGCGGTGGCACGGAGGATGCCTTGCGCCGCACCGAGGAAGAGTGTGAGCAGCTCACAGCGTCGGTCGAGCAGCTCGAGGCCCGGCTCGATCATCAAGCTCGTCACGATCCGCTGACCGGCCTTCCCAACCGCGCCGTCTTCCTCGAGCTGCTTGCCGGCACGCTCGAACACGCCGCGGCGTCAACGATCGCGGTGATGTTCCTCGACCTCGACAACTTCAAGGTCGTGAACGACAGCCTCGGTCACGACGCCGGCGACCGGCTGTTGGTCGCAGTCGCGCGGCGCCTGGAGCACAGGCTGCGCGACGGCGATGTCGTCGCGCGCTTCGGCGATGACGAGTTCACGATGCTGTGCCGCGGCCTCACCGAACCGAGCGAGGCGGCTGACTTGGCCGAACGTCTCCTGGCCACGTTGGCCACTCCCTTCGCTGTTGGCGGCGAGCAGGTCTTTCTGTCGGCGAGCATTGGGCTCGCCATACCGAACAGCGCTGACGAGCCGGCCGAGCTCATCATGCGCGACGCCGACCTTGCCCTCTACTGGGCGAAGCAGCGCGGCAAGGCCCGCGTCGAGTGCACCAGTGACGTGATGCGTGCCCGCGTCGAGGAACGACTGGCGCTGGAACAAGAGCTGCGGCGAGCACTACGCGAGGAGCAGTTCGCGGTGTACTACCAGCCGATGGTGCGGCTCGACGGACGGCGCGCGGTCGCGTTCGAGGCGCTCGTTCGTTGGAACCACCCTGAGCGCGGCCTGCTTCCGCCCAGCGAGTTCCTCGCGGTTGCCGAGGCCAACGGTCTCGTCGCGCAGCTCGGCGCGTGGGTCATCACCCAGGTGTGTCGTCAGATCGCGCTCTGGAAAGAGCTTGCCGTCAGCGACCACGATCCGGTCGTGTCGATCAACCTCTCCGCCCGCCAGCTCCTGCATACCGGGTTTGTCGACGAGGTGGCGGCGTCGATCAAGGAGGCGGGCATCGCGTCGAGAAACCTGTGCCTCGAAATCACCGAGAGCGTGATGCTGGAAGACACCGTCTCGGTCATTGAACGGCTCGAGGGTCTTCGGGATCTCGGGATCGAGCTCACGGTTGACGACTTCGGTACCGGGTACTCCTCGCTTGGCTACCTGAAGCGGCTTCCGGTGAGCTCCGTGAAAGTGGATTGCTCGTTTGTCAACGGACTGGGCCGCGACGCCGACGACTCTGCAATCGTGGCGGCTGTGGTGAGCATGGCTCACGCACTTGGCCTGCGGGTCGTCGCCGAAGGTGTCGAGACTGCGGAACAGATCGTGGAGCTCGAAGCGCTGGGCTGCGACCTCGCGCAAGGCAACTACTTCGCCAAGCCCCAGCTCGCGAACGTCGTCACGTCGCTGTTGCGCCACCCGCTCCAGTGGCGTCGCATGCCCGCCGCGTAGGCGCTGGCCGCCTCAGACCGTCGTTTCGCGTTCGAACCGTTCCGACACCGGCGTGACGGGTCGCGCGCCCCGTTGCCGGCGGCGTGCTTCATCGACAAGGCCCCGCACCAACGTGGAGACCCGCTCACGATCGTCGGTGCTCGCGTAGGCACGCCGGTACCGCTGCTCGTACGCGGGGACGAGCTCGGGGCGGTAGTTGCCGAGCCAGCCCAGAAAGTGGTCGCGCACGCCGGTGCGGAGGTGCAACAGGATGGGAGAGATGGTCGGGGCGCCGGCGTCGACCGCCGCGTCGACAACTGCTGCGAGCTGCTCGCGGCGATCGGAGAGCCCGGGCAGGATCGGCGCGACCAGCACGCCGCAGCGGATCCCTGCCTCGTTGAGCCGGGCGACGGCTTCCATGCGCTTGCGCGGGTGCGGCGTGCCCGGCTCCGAAGCGCGCCAGACCTCCTCGTCGAACGTCGCGATCGAAAAACACAGCTCGACGCTGGTGTGCTGTGCAGCCTCCTGGAGCACGTCGAGGTCGCGCAGCACGAGCGTGTTCTTGGTCAGGATCGAGAACGGGTTGCGTGCCGCGCCAAGGGCCTCGACGATCCCTCGCGTGAGGTGGTACTTGCCTTCCGCGCGCTGGTAGGGGTCGGTGTTGGTGCCCATCGCGATGTGCTCGCCCGGCCAGCGGCTCGGCGCGAGCTCGGCCCGCAGCCGCTCCACGGCATTGATCTTGACCACGATGACCCGATCGAAGTCGGCGCCGATATCGAGGCCGAGGTACTCGTGGGTCGGCCGCGCGAAGCAGTACGTGCACGCATGGCTGCATCCTCGATACGCGTTGATCGTGTAGCGGAAGGGGACGGGCGACCGCGGGCTCACGGCGTTGATGATGCGCCGCGCCCGAACGTGGAGGAACTCGAGCCCGCGGAACTCGCCCCGGCCGATCTCCCGCTCCGGCGGCTCGGTGAACAAAGTCGGCTGCTCGACGGTGCCTGGGTCGACATGCCGTGCGTCGACCACCTGCCATCGGAGCCGCTCACCCGCGCTCATGGTCGTTCAGTGTAGCGAACGTACGTTCGTGTAGCGAGATTTTCGGGACGCGGGCTTGGGGCGTGGCGGGCTCCGGGTCGACAATGGGGCCATGGCCACGCTTTCCGACGACGACGTACGGCAGGCGCTCGCCGGGCTCACCGACTGGCAGCGCGCCGGCGACGAGATCATCAAGACGTTTGCGCTCCCGTCGTTCCCCGATGCGATCGCGTTCGTCACGAGAATCGGGTTCCTCGCCGAGCGCGCTGATCATCATCCCGACCTCGACATTCGGTGGCGCAACGTGCGGGTTGCGCTTTCGACCCATAGCGAGCACGGCATCACGCAGAAAGACGTCGCGTTGGCGGGCGAGATCGAAGCGCTCATCGGGAACGGCTGACGCGATGGTAATCGCGCTGGTCGCCATCGCCATCGCCGCCTTGATCGGGTCGCTGGTACTCGCGGTCGCCGTGGAGCCGGGTCCCTCGCCCGGTGATGCCGCGCTCGGTTACGAGCTTGCCTGGGACCGCCTCGACTTCGACACGCTGTGGACACTCTCGGGGCGCGAGCTACGCGACGGCCGCACGAAGTCGGCGTTCATCGCCGCGAAGCGCGAGGCCTTCGAGCTGCAACCGGAGCTCGTGCGGCTCGCGCGTCATGTCGCCTTGGAAGACGTCGTCGCCGCGTCCCGGGTGGCGGCCGCGCGTACGCGCGTCGAGCTCCGCGACGGTACGGTCGTGCGCAACGACCTTCGCCTCGCGAAGCGCCAGGGGCGCTGGGAAGTCGTCGCGTACGACCTCCAGCCCGACGCGAGTGCACCCCGTCCCGCGCCGTGACGTGGAGCTGACCGCGCCCGACTATGTGGTGTTGATCGTTGACGACGTGTCGCGCTCGATCGAGTTCTATCGCGACGTACTTGGCCTGAAGCTCGCCCACCGGTCGGGTCCGTACGCCCAGTTCGACACCGGCACCACCCGACTTGCGCTCTACGACCGTGTCGCTATGGCAGGCACACTCGAGCACGATCTGGGCGCTCCCGACGCGAACGCGCCCGGCTTCGAGTTGGGCTTCAAGGTCGCGTCGTGTGACGACGCGTTCGCCGCGCTGGTGGGGCGCGGGGCCGAGGCCGTGGTCGCTCCGACCACCCGTGAGTGGGGACAGCGTACGGCGTACTTGCGCGACCCCGACGGCCACCTCGTCGAGCTGGCGGAGGACCGACGCACCGGCTGACGCGCGACTTCACCCGGAGAACCGCCAGCCCTGCCAGCTCGTCGCGGTGATGACGATCGCCGGACCGGCCGGTGGCGCCTCGCGGTACTGCGGGTACTTCGCAGCCAACACTGCGATCGCCTCGTCATAGGCGGACCCGGCGCTCACGACACGCGCGCTGCCGTCGACTCGCACCCACCACAGCTGCGACCAGTCGTCGTCGTACTGATCGACGAGCAGGCTCACCGCTGGGTTCGTCTGCAGGTTCGCGAGCCGGCGCAACTCGGTCGTGCGCTTCGGCTTGGCGTCGACCGCGCTCACGATCGTGTCGGCGGGGCCGCCGATCGCGAAACACACCGGCACGAGATGCGGACGCCGCTCGGACGTCACTGTCGCGAGCCGGCCAACCCGGGCCGCCGCCACCCGTTCGCGCATCTCGTCGCGGTCCACGCCGCGGACGATACCGTCGCGCCATGGCGAGCATCGCGGGCGTGCTCCTGACCGGCGGGGCCAGCCGGCGGATGGGCTTCGACAAGGCCGAGCTGAAGGTAGAAGGGGAGCGGCTCGTCGACCGGGCAGGACGAGTGCTCGATGCGACCTGCTCCACGGTGATCGAGGTCGGGCCGGGGTACCGGACGGTGCCCTCGACGCGTGAGGACCCACCCGGGGCCGGCCCGCTCGCGGCGCTCGGCGCCGGCGCGCAGGCACTTCGAGCGCGCGGTCATCTCGGCCCGGTCATGCTGCTCGCGGTCGACCTGCCGTTCGTCACCGAACCTCTGTTGCGGCTGATCGCAGAGCAGCCCGATGAGACCACCGTCGTGCCGATCGCCGACGCCGCGCCGCAGATGTGCTGCGCCCGCTACAGCGCGGCCGCGCTCGACGCCATCCCAGCTCTGCTCGACACGGGCCAACGTTCGTTGCGCGCCCTGCTCGCCGCGACACTGGCGACGCTGATCTCGGAGTCGGAGTGGCGGGCGGTCGCGCCGGCTCACGCGTTCGCCGACCTCGACTCGCCCGAAGACCTCACCCGCTACGGGATCGAGCCGCCCATGTAGCCTCGCTCTGTGCGCACCACCTCCGTCCGCCGCCCGGTCACGAAGACCCGGGTCCGCGCGGTGCGAGCCGGTCGAGTGCTCGATCGTCCCGACGAAGTCGTCACTGAGCAACCGATGGAGATCCGGGTCCACTTCGCCGGCTTGCGATTTGGTAACGTGCAGGTCTTCTTCCCCGAAGGCAACGTGCTCTTTCCTGGCGGGCGGCGCGACCGGTCGGGCGTGCCCGACTTCAACACCGAGGTCGAGATCCTGCCACTCTCGACCGTCAGCATTCGTCGCAATCCGGCGCGACAGGACGCGTGACCGAGCGCCGTGCACGCCGATGCATTGCTCGCGCTGTTCGACGAAGCTGCGACCGCGCAACGCGATGCGGTCGCGGCGATCAAGGGCCCGGCGCGGCGTCACCGCACCGAGCGTCCGGGCCAGTACGCGCTTGACCTCGTGGCCGACGCGGCGGTGCTCGAGGTGTTACACCGCGCCGACGTCGCGGTGGTCAGCGAAGAATCAGGTCCGAGCGGT
>JBBRZM010000018.1:0-55432 GCA_038236695.1 Acidimicrobiia bacterium | reverse complement strand
TCATCGAGCCCACACAACTCGGCTCACATCGAACTCACACGAACGACTCAGTATGAACCGCCCCGGGAAAGTTGCAGGCAGTCCTTGAGAGGATGGAGCTATGGCAGACACGAAGCCCCGGCGTCGGGGGAGGTATGCGGCGAACCCTCCCGACCAGGACCCAAGCGGGATCACAGGGAAGCGCGCGAGCGCCGCGACGAACGACCGGATGCGACCGCCGCCGTCGCCGACCAAGATGACACGTTCACCAGGCACGCACGATCCCCTTCGGGTGCCATTGGTCGAGGATCTCGGAACCCCGCGCACGGTCCGTCGCGATGTCGAGCGCCACCACGACGTGGTTGGCCACTGGCCACACTTCGCCATCCAGGTTGTGCCGTCGCAGACAGGCCAGCCGCACCGGAGCGACCGCGACCGTGCAGGCGCGCCGCCCCGGTTCCGGCGCCTCTCCGAGTAGAGCTCGCGCCTGTCGCAAGGCCGCGTCTGTCGGAACGTAGAAGTCAGGCGGATAGTCACCGCGCGCGACGACTGGCATGCTCCATGCTGCCGCGCCGAGCGTGTCGGTGAGTGCCCAACCCAACGTGGTGTCAACCTCCTCGAGACCGAGCTCGAGCTGAGCATTCATCTTCCCGCGACCAGGTCTCGGCAGATCGGCCAAGGCAACCGCATGCCGACGCCAACGGACCGAGAGCTCGTGGAACAAATCGGGTACGGCGGGCTCACCGTTGGATGTGAGCAGCCCCACCTCGCGCAATCCGGCCATCGTGCTCGAAACGGCGCTTGGAGCACGTTCGATGAACGCAGCCACCTCGCGTATTCCGTGCGGTTGGTCGGGTGTCAAGAGGCAAGCAATGGCCACTTCCCTCGCTACCTGACTGGACAAGACGTCCGACGGAACGGGCGCCGCGTTCAGCGAGCCCGGAACACGCGCGTCGATGATCATCGATGGGAGCACGAGCCGTAAGTCGCCCCGCCGGTCGAGGTAGTTGATTCCCGCCTTCCGCAGGGCCAACTTCGCTTCGTCTGCGATGCGGTCGGCAACGACGATCGCAGGTCCGCCCCACCGCCTGAGACGGCGCACAACGCGATCGGACTCAGCCTCCGTAACCACCGGTTTCACGTCCGCCGAGAGGACCTGGTCGCCGATCAAGACCGTGAAGTCGGGCCCGTCGCGATCCCCAAGCGGCTGCGTCAGACCAGGGGACGCGTCGACGCCGAGCTCGTTGAGCGCGGACACGAGAGCATCTCGAGCCTCAGCCTCAATGGTCGAAGTGGTGCGACGGGCCATCTCTGGATCCTAGCTGGTGTTCTCCATTCTTGCATACAAGAACAGAGAACGGTTCCGCACAAAGCTGCAATGGGCCACCGGGGGGCTGGCCCCAGCCGCAAAGGAACGTTGCCGTATTGTGCCGGCGTGCCGACCCCTCCCGGCCAGGGCGTCTTTCAGTTGCGCATCGCGCTTGTCGACGTCGAGCCGACCGTGTGGCGCCGCCTTCTCGTGCCTGCCGGCGTTCGCGTGGCGAAGCTGCACGACATGTTCCAGGCGGCCATGGGGTGGACGAACTCGCACCTGCACAGCTTCACCATCGGCGGTGAACGCTATGGGATGCACTTCGACGATTACCCCGAGGACGAGATCGACGAGAAGCAGGTGACGGTGCTGCGCGCCATCGGCGAGCATCGGAGCTTCTCCTACGAGTACGACTTCGGGGACTCCTGGGAGCACGAGGTCATCGTCGAAGACTTCGTGAGGACTCCACTGGGCTTGAAGCACGCCGTGTGCGTCGATGGGCAGAACGCATGCCCGCCCGAGGACTCCGGCGGAGTCGGCGGCTACGCGGAGCTGCTCGAGGTGCTCGCCGATCCTGAGCACGAGGAACACAACCACCTCCTCAGCTGGGTCGGCGGGACGTTCGACTCAGTCTTCTTCGATCTGGCGGGCGTCAACGTCGCGCTCCAACACGTTCGCTGAGCCATGCCGTTGCTCGCGCCGACTGACAGGCCCAAGAGCACCGAGACGCAGTTCGAAGGGACGACGATGAGCGGGACCTCTCACGCGCGTTCTTACACAGCGCTGCCCTCATCGATCCACGCGGTGTGATCAGCTCGGTCGTTGGCATCAGGCGCGTGGATCCAGCTCTCCGGATCGTCTCGATCATCAAGCTCGACGGGTTCGCCGCACGCTGCGCAGCGAGGTCGAATGGCCATCTCGGCCGCGGCATCTGGCGCTCCCGCACGTGCCGCGCCATTGCGCGAGATGACTTCAACGATGTAGCCGTCCGGAAGCTCCGGGGTGGCACGGCGCCGGCAGCTTTGCCCAGGCCGCCTATTTCACATCGGAACAGGAGGCTCGCAAGACGAGCAGGCCATGGCGAACAGCCCGGTGAGCGAGCGGTTCACCTCACTCATCGACGGTGACATCACCTTCTGCGACCTCTTCACACCCGCCAGCGACTGACATCGCTGACTGCGTCGTTGCGATGCTGCGGTGATCGTGGAGGGCAGTGATCTCACAGTCCGGCGGGCGGTCGTCGGCGACCTGGAACGCGTGGCTGAATTCATGCATGGCGATCCGGGCCCGGAGACCGCGGGGATCATCGGCGATCGCGACCTTGCCGCCGCGTTCGGCAAGGGGCTCGTCGAGCTCGAAGGGATCCCGAACGCGGCAAAGCCAACGATCGTGGCGCAGCTCGGTGACCTCGTCGTCGGCGTCTTGCAATACACGATAGGCACGAGCGATGCCGGCGTGACGCTAGCCCGCGCTCGGCTCGCACTGCGTGTGGCCGGCCCGACTCGGCTCGTGCACTCCCTGCCTCGGCTGCGAGCGCGTCAACGCGTCGACCTCCCGTCTCCACCCGGCGCGTTCTTCGTCGCCGAACTCCACGTCGACGCCGCGCTGCGAAATCGAGGGATAGGAGGGCATCTCTTGGACGTTGCTGACAGGGAGGCGACCAAGCGTGGTCTGCAGCGCCTGGCGTTGACGACCTACGCGACGAATCTCGCGCGTCATCTCTACGAACGCCACGGCTACAGCGTCACGCGTCGTCGCTACGACCGCAGATACGAGCGGTACACGGGTACGCCAGGACGCGTCCTCATGGAGAAGACCCTGCCTGACACGACACCTGACTTTCTCGACTGAGTGCCGTGATCACGTTTGCGAAGCCGGCTGGGGGCTGGCCGTCTGTCATGGTCGCCAGGTGCACACCACAAGTCGATGGCTCCATCCCTCAGCCGCGCCCGCATCACGGATCAGGAAGCTGGAGTACGGGGAGTACCGGCACCGCCGACGCTCGTTCATCATCGCGGCTGCTCTCGCGGGAGTCGGGACGCTCGCTCGCGTCCCGGTGGCGGCGGCGGCGACGACGCCGCCGCTAGCAGTCTGGCGGCTGAACGCCGAGTGGGGCTTCCCGGTGGGTCCGAAGGCGAAGACTCGCTGCACGTGTCGCGCCTGTCACGGTCGCGCCGCGAACGCGTACTTCCGCACCGAGGAGGCGGCGCTGGCCGGGCGACTCCATCCGTGCTGCGTGTGCCAGCCGTATCCGGAGACGCTCGAAGGGATCACCAGCGACGAGCTCTTCGGGGATCTCGACATGGTGGACCAGCGCGATCCCGCGGTCGCGGCGGTGCGCGCGCGTGTCGGCACGGGCGACGCGACCGCGCCGTCGTCGGGGGCTCGCTGCCGGCCACGGGCAGAAGCTCGAGTCGTCTGGCGGCCGTCGGTGTGGGCCTGGGAGCGACCGGCGCGGTGCTCCTTACGACTCCGTCGGCGTCAGGTCACCGAAGGGTGGGACGAGCGATTCGGTCGCTGATCGTCGGGGTCAGTGGGGAAGCGACGCCTCGCTCGCTTCGGTGTTCGTAGCGCGCGCGAGATCGAATCGGGCGCGAACCTCGTGCAACGGCTGCTCGAGCATGCTCTCCCATTTCTCGCACTGGATGTTCGGTGTGCGCCGTCCGAGCTGCCAGCCGTCGGTGATCGCGTCCATCATCGGCACGATCATCGCGGGATCGACGAAGGTCATGCGGGTAGTGACGACCGAGATCCACATCCCGAAGTAGGGGAACTGGAGCTGCGCGAGGCAGAACGCCTGGAGGGAGATCTCGCCCCGGCCCGACGCGTCGTAGCCGGTGACGACGTGTTGGAAGTCGTGAGTCTGGAAGCCGCGCAACACCGCGTACTTCATCGGCTCGGGCATGCCCGTGAGGAGGCCGGCGTGCTCGAGCATCTCGTGGAATTGTCGGTAGTCGGTGGCGATCGAGGCCGTGAGGTCGTTGTCGACGATCCAGTCGTGATACGCGCGTCCGAGTGTGCCGGCGGCCATTGCGGCCAGCCTCTCGACGTCGAGGGGGTCGGCGTAGTGGCGTTCGTCGAGGAACGCGGCGTAACG
This sequence comes from Acidimicrobiia bacterium, assembly GCA_038236695.1. GTDB lineage: Bacteria > Actinomycetota > Acidimicrobiia > IMCC26256 > JBBRZM01 > JBBRZM01. The sequence continues at coordinate 51,044 of JBBRZM010000018.1, read as the reverse complement.
CGCGTCACACGAGAAGTTGTCGACGTAGGCCGCCTTCACGTGCTCGGGTGCGTGTTGCCACCACTGGTTGAAGAGCAGGTGCACGCCGTTCGCGGCGGGATCGTTGAAGGTCGTGAGGAGGTGTCGCCCGAACTCGTCGGTGATCATGATCGGTGCTCCGAGAATGGTGAGGGGACTAGAGCTTCGAACCTCGTGGGTCGAGGCTAGCGCCGAGGCGCTCGCCGATGACGTTGAGGGCAAGGATGGTGAGGAACATGACCGTCATCGGCGCGAACGCGGCCTGGGGCGCGATCCGGAGTTGGTTCTGACGCATGCCAGGTTTCAGCCCGTGACCCAGACCGCGCCGATCGGGACGATGGTTCCGAGGTCCGCGAGCGGCGGGAACTTGGTGCCGTCGGGGAGAGTCGCGTCGGCGAGGCCGTGGAGCTTGCCGGTGTAGAGCAGGGCGGAGACGCCGCGACTGGTCCATACGTAGGGGACCAGCTCCGCGAAGCGTCGCCACACCTTGCCGTAGGCGGCCTTGCGGGTCGCGGTGTCCGATTGGCTGCGGCCCGTCTGCAGCGCGGCATCGATCTGCGAGTCCTTTAGCCGGGAGAAGTTCAGCGAGAGCTGCCCGACGGGGTGCGCGTTGACGCCGAGCCACCAGGTCGCGTCCAGATCGGGATCGGGAAGCCCGAACTGGGTCCAGCAGTTGGCCTGGTAGTTGCCGTTGATCGCGTCGTTGATGTACGTGGCTTGTTCGGTGAAGCGGGGAGTGACGTCGATCCCGATCTTCTTCCACTGCTGCTTGAGGAGATCGACGAGTTGCGTGTTCACGGCGACCGGTGTGCAGCCGAGCGTGAGCTTCACGTCACCGCCCAACTTCGTGTCGGTCTTGTACCGCTCGACCAGTGAACGCGCCTTGGTGAGGTCCGGCTTGGTCGGATAGCCGGAAGGTACAAACCACGGCGACGTCTTCTTGTAGGGCTCGGTGACGATCTCGCCGACGCCGCGGGCGAGCGTGTCGATCAGCTGTCGCACATCGGTGCCGTACGCGAGCGCCTGACGGATCCGCACGTCGTCGAGAGGTGCGACCGCGGTGTTGAGCATGATGAACCCGGGTTGATCGGGATGTTGCTCGACCGACGTCACCGAGTGGTCGTTACGGTACTGGAGGATCTGGTTGATGTCGGCCGTGTAGGTGAGGTCCACCTGCCCGGACTCCAGGGCGGCGCCACGGGTCTGCGGGTCGGGGATCACGCGAAAGACGATCCTGTCCGGGTGCGGGTACCCCTTCCGCCAGTACGCCGGGTTCTTGCTCGCGGTCAGATGGTCGTCGCGCCGCCACTCGTCGAACTTGTACGGGCCGGTGCCGATGGGGTGGCTCGCGGCGTCCGCCACGGAGGCGTTGAGCTGCTTCGGCGCGGCGACGAACCCGGCCTGCGAGGCCAGCGCGACGGGGAACGCGACCCACGGCTCCTTCATGTCGGCGCGCACGGTGAGGTCGTCGATCTTGACGCCCCGGTCGAGCGGGCCGAGCAACTGTCCGCCGAGGACCGACTGCTTCGTCTTCTGGAGCTGCAACACGAGTGCGTCGGCGTTCAGGGGCTCGCCGTCGTGGAAGGAGATTCCCGGCCGGAGCTTGATCGTCCAGTGCGTCGAGGTGGCGTCGGGGGTGACCGACTCCGCCAGGTAGGGATGGACTTTCCCGTCGGCGCCGCCGGTGACGAGCGGATCGAAGATCGACTGCCCGACGTAGTAGCCCGCGCCGGACCACTGGCTCCCCGTCGGGTTCCAGCCGTCGGTCTCGGCGTCGAGCCCGACGGTGAACGTTCCCCCGTCGCGGGGGCTCCCACCCCCGGGTGCGGCGCGGCTCGACGGAGAGGAGGAGCTGCCGCCGCCGCACGCAGCGCCGACGAGCACGAGCGCGCCGAGGGCACCGACGATCGAACGGAGCCTCATGGCGCCTTCCCCCGGAGCTCAGCTAAGTAACGGTGACGTTACTCCAGCTTAGCTCCCGCAACGAGCGGTATCCTCCACGTGTTGACCGTGTCGGATGGATGCCGATCGCGGTCGCGCGTCGGCGGTGTCGGGAGAGGTGCATGGCCAAGCGTCTGACGAAGGCAGCCCGACGGGAGCAGCTGCTCGACGTCGCCGTCGAGATCATCGTGGACCGCGGGACGGCGGCGCTCACGATGGAGGGCCTCGCGGCGAACGCCGGGGTCAGCAAGGCTGTCCCCTACCACCACTTCGAGAATTCGGACGCGGTGCTCATCGCGCTGTACCAACGCGAGATGGTCGGTCTCGCCGGCTCGGTGGTCGACGCCGTCGACGCCGAAGACCTCCCCGTGGAGCGGCTGCGGGCGGCGATCCACGCCTACTTCGACGTCATCATCGAACGCGGCACGATCCTCGCGCCGCTCGTCGCTCCCGGCTCGTCGATCGCGGAGCTGGCCGATGGCGGAGGACGTGACGGACACCGATTCATCACCGACCTGCTCCGGCGCGCGCTCGGGATGCACGCGCGCGAGGCCGCGCTCACGACCTCGTTGCTCATCGGTTTGCTGAACGGCGCTGCAGACGCTCTGGCGCACCGCGTCGCCGGGCGTGGCGCGATCGAGGCGCGCGTGTTCGAGGCATGCCTGCTGCTCACGGGTCTCGCCGACCGCGCGGTCGCTCCCGTCGCGGCGCGCTAGCCGGTTCCGCCACTCCCGCGGGGGACGCCGAGCTCGGCCTGCGTCGTCGTCACACGCGGCACGGCGTGCGGTGGTTCCTGAGGTTCAGGTCGCGGCAGGGTGTGCGTGACGGGCGCTCGAGCCGACGAGCTCGCGCATGTTGTCCACGTAGAACTTGCTCCGCGTCTCCCAGTCGAAGCGCTCGAGGTGGCTCTCGAAGCGCCCGATCGGGTCGCGCGTGCCTTCGGGGTGTGGCGCGCCGGCGAGTGCCGCCGCGACGTTGACGGTGGTCACGGATTGGTCACGGAACGGCGAGGTTGCCGCGTGTCCCACGCGTGTCCCGGTGGCCGGTGACCTGCGCGTCCCCGCTGGTCAGAGTGGTGGTGGTGGCGAGCCGGCCTGTACGCCGGAGAATGCGAAGGGCCCTGAGCTCGGGCCTGAGTTGTAGGCGATTTTGGCTCTGACCTGCGGTTTTGCCATGCAGCGGTTGTCGTCAATTCGCAGCGTTTTTCGACCTCCCGCGGCCCATCCGCGGCCCACGATTCGGCGCGGGCCGCGAATCGCGTCGGCCTTTGCATTGGGTTATGCGTCACCCGGTGACGCCCTCTGCCGTCGTGAGGATCACTCCGATCACCCGCAGGTACTCGCCGCCGGCGATGAGGTCGATCGGCTTCCCGTATCCAAGGTCGGGATTCGGGCTGCGGATCCAGAGCCGAGCTGCATCGGGCCGCATGTACTCGCGCAACAGGTCGACGACGGTCTTGACCTCGAGGAGCCGCTCCTCCGACTCGCGGCGTGGAGCGAGTTCGTGTGCCTGCCACCGAGCAACGGTGCGGTGCGACGTGTTCGAGACGCGGGCGATGTCCTCACTGTCGAGAACGTGGTCGCGGAGGATCTGTTCGAGGATCGCAACAACATCCGTCTCCATGTCCTACGCCTCCATATTGCTCAGGCGAATGAGGCAGACCCGATGTAGTGGATCATGACATCGTCCGGGAGTTCGACGTGCGGCTCCCACAGCAGCGCCCAATCGTCCTCACCCGCGCGCCCCGCGACGGTGCGAGCCAGAGCCGTGATTGAAATCGACGTCCGCGTACAGACGCATCGCCCGGATCTGCGGCGAGCTGATCCAGAACACCGTTGATCCGATGAAGCAACGCTCGGTCCTGAGGGTCCGCGCTTGCCTCGAGTCGCGGCGAACGTGCGTTCGAGTTACACTCGTGTTATCCGAGGCGGGGAGCAACGAAACGAGCTGATGGGTCAAGTCACACACCTCTTCGACAAGCGTGAGCTGGCGATTGTCATCTGGATTCTGGTCGTCCTCATCGTGCTGCTGATCCGAAAGCAGACACGGGCCTCGCTCGGAGGGGTCGCGAGAGCCGCGAGCACTCCAAAGATCGCCATTCCGCTCTGTCTGATGGTTCTCTACGTCGGAGCCGTAGTTCTTGGTCTCCGAGCCGCCGGCTTTTGGACGCTAAATCTCGTCTCCGAAACCGTGTTCTGGCTTGTGGGTACGGGCTTCGTGTTCTTCTTCCAGTACGACCGCGTCAGCGACGATTCGCGCTTCTTTCGCCGCACCCTGCTTCGTGCCCTCTCGGTCACAGTCGCGCTCGAGTTCTTGGTCAACCTCTTCAACTTCAGTCTCCTCGCCGAGCTCGTTCTGGTCCTGATCCTCGTGATCTTGGGTGCAACGCTCGCCGTCTCGGCGACCCGCGATGAGTTTGTTCGTGTGCACGGCTGCCTGGGTCGCGCCGTCGCGACTGCGGGTTTTGGCTTGCTGCTCTACAGCATCCTGCGGGCTGCCGAGAGTTTCTCCAGCGTCGCGACGATTGAGACAGTGCGGGAACTCAGCACACCGGCCGTTCTGACCGCGTGCTTCCTTCCGTTCGTGTATGCGCTCGGCGTCTATGGGAACTACGACGGTCTACTCGCGCGTCTGGGATGGCTTGCGGCGGACGACCATGAGCTGTATCGGTACATGCGGCGCCGGGTATTTCTAACAGCGGGTATCAGGTTGCGGGCTGTTCTGCGTTGTGCGCATGCTCCTTGGATGGTGATCCTGTCACGACCGCCCACCCGCGCGGAGGTCGATCGAGCCGTCGAACACATCAGGGCACGGACCTCGAACGCACTCGCAATGTCAACCGCGAGCACAGAACGAATCGCGCAACTTGTAGTTGAGGAACCTCCGGGGTGGGAGTACATGCTGTTCGCGGCGCGTCTGGAAGCTGGCCAGCCTGCCGTTGCGCAGGATCAGAGCTCGACCGATGAGGCCGGTCGTGCGTTCGAAACCCCGCGCAATGAGCGCAAGGCGATCCAAGGCATCCAGGAAGACAATCGAGACGCCCTCTCAATCGTTGGCAATCTCGAGCGGATCTTCGACGGGAACGATGTTGTCGAGGCGTTTGGCGCGCCGGGAGCGCAGGGCGACGCTCGCCGCATCATTGCTCTCGCGGAACGTCTGATCCTCATCCACGACCGAATGCTCAGGTGGAGTAACGGCGCCCACTCTTCACGAACGTGTGACAAGTTTGCGCCGCTCGTCCAGATGCACGCCGCACTCCTCGACAAGCCCAACCAGCAGGTCGATGCGTACATCAGTCGCTGGGTCGAAATCGGATACGAACTTCCGGATCTGATCGACGCTGTCGAGCAGGGGACAAGCAAGCTCGAGCTCGACATGTCTCTGGTAATTACTATCGACGACGACTTGCGAGGCCGATTCGAGGCAGAAGCGGCGCGCTTGCGGCAGGAGGCAGCCTAAGCCGGGAGGTTGGCCCGCGGCGCTTGATGCAGCGCGCGGCGGTGGACATAGCGCCATGTCCGCGATTTGCGAGCTTCAGGGTGAACGCTCCCGCGCACTCAACCGGTCAACTCGCGGCGCGGAAGCGCTCGTACCGCTCTTCGAGGAGTCGGCGGTCAGGCTGCGCCGCACGGCGTCGCGGAATTTCGATCGCATCGCCGTGGAGGCCTTGGAGTGCATATCGCAACGTCGGACCGTCATCCTCAGTGAGCACGTCGCGTCGCACCTCGATCCGGTAGTCCGGCCGCACCACCATGAGCATGCCGTCGAAGGCTGCATGATGAATCTTGCACATCGCGATTCCGTTCGGCACAACAGGCTGGCCTCCCTCGGCATCACCGCGGATGTGCGCCGCGTCCAGCAGCACCGAGTGTCGTAGCCGACACAGGGCGCAGCGGTTCTCGTACGCGGCAAGCACTCGAGCGCGGAACAGGGGTTGGTGCAGACGTTCTCGGACGAGTCGCTCCGCGTACGCCCGCCGCAGCTCCACTGCCTCGTCGTCAACATGCTCCCAACTCACCACTTGTTCAAGGTCCAGCGCGACGACGAATTGGCGAAGGGGCGGTTCCTCCGCGACGAGCCAGACCGGAAACACTGGTAGGTACAAACCGACGTCGATTCCCTGGAACCAGATGAGCGGGACTTGTTGCTCGAGTGCACGGCGCAGAGCTCGGTTCTCGGGATGATCTGCGTCCTCGCCCCGCCACTTGTAGCGGAGATAGCCGTCGGTTCCCGGCTCGTCGTCGTAGGGTCGCTGGTCCGGCCGCGCCGCGTACACAGTCCTGAAGCTGAGGGCCGCGTCGAGCATTCTCGGTTTGCGAATGCCGCGCTGCCGGTCGAGAAGAGGCACGGATTGACCGTCGAACTCGAATCGCGCGACGTCGTCGAAACGCACGGGCCCGCCGGTGCGAAGTTGGACAGCCCGCAGGAACGCCAACGCCGACGATCGCAACTGCCCATCGAGACTCTCAGCGGGTTCGAACATGCCTGGTGGCCCTCTTGCTCTACTCCTCCTGGAGCTCGGACAAGGTCTCCTCGTCGAGGGCGATGAACAGTTCTGTCAGGTGAGAGATGCGTTCATCGGCTTCGAGGTAGTCCCGGTAGTCGTCGAGTGCGCCTTCGATCAACTCGTCATATGTCACGACATTCGCGCGGATCGCCTGCAACTCCTGTTTGAACTCTTCCCAGGGCGTGTCCGTCGGGCGACGGCCAACTACTGCGATGACTTGGATGTCTGGTTCATCATTCGGGTAGTGCTCTTCCAACACCTTCCGCACCGCGTTGCGATAGCGCTTCATCTGGGCCTGAAGGTCGTAGCTCATGGCATGTGCCGAGTAACGCTTCAGCTCAATGATTACGTGCGTGCCAGGAGGCGTCTTGTAAGCGATGTCGAGGCGCTGCAGTTTCTCCTTGCCTCCGAGTGCCTTGGTCACCACACCAAGTGCTCTATCGACCCGCTTCTCCATCTGAGGGTGACGAGTCGGTCGCTCCCATGAGGTGCTCAGCAGCCAGAGGTGATCGAACAGGTGCTGCTGAATCGCACGCTCCCTTGCGTCGTCGTCTACGAGGTTCGTCAATTTCTGAATCACCTTGAGGCGGCTTCGCGCGATCTGGGCATAGAGCACGGACTCGATGTCGTCGATCCGCGCAAACACCGGTAGCAACCGATTGACGTCGCCATCCGACAAGTTATCGAGCTCTCCGAGGAGATCGCTGATTCGCAAGCGTTCGAACGCGAGGATCCCGTGCTTGTAGAGCTCCTTACGGTCCGCTTGAGCGGAAGCGAACCAATCTTGCCGAACAAGGTCTCGGCCGCTCTGCGGTCGGCGTCGTCAGACAACGTTCGAAACCAGCCATCAATCGACGGATACTGACGAGCCTTCTCGGTCGCGGTCTCCTTCCGCCAACGCGACCACTCGGTGTTGACCTTGCGCATGGCTGCCGTCGCAAACTTGACCAGCGCCACGAAGCGTTCGTCCGTCTCCTTGAGGCTCTGACGGTCGCTCGTTGCAATGTCAAACGCCTTGTCCTGGTCAACGAAGTCAGCTCGCAGCTCCCCGACGACGTACTTCGTCACGAACCCGCCTTGGCGGACCGACGTCAGCAAGTCCTCGTGGATGAGTTTCCCGCGAGCCAGCACCGGCAAGTTGTTCTCGGACTCTTCGAGCTCGCGTGTCGCGGCGACGGTTCCGATCCAGCCTGAGACCTTCCACTTCTGGTCCTTGTCCACCCAGCCGTCAATCGTTCCGAAGCGATCGGGCTTCGGCTTGCGGCTCTTCTCGCGAAGCTCAGCGATGTACTTCGGAGCGTCGCCTACTACCCACATGTACTCGACGGATCGCCAATATCCGCGATCATTGACGCTCACCTTTCGACCATCAACTTCGACGTTGAAGGACTCTGTTCCGATCACCGAAAACCGACGTGCGAGTCGCTGACGCAGTGCTGCACCGGTCCGCTCGTCCGCCGTCTTCTTGAGCCGGGCGAGGAACAGCGTCGTGCCCGGCATCTTTGGTGCCTTCGATATGTCGCCCGGCTGTGGGTGATAAGTCTTGCCCTTCTCGATTGCGTCGCGGATCTCGTCCGTCTTCATCACGAAGCAGTGTGGCGAGGTTCCCTTCATTCGCGTGGCGACGATCACCTCATCGGCGATCGCGAAAAGAGACAACTTGCCTATCCCTTTCCGACCCATCACCGGACGCAAGAGTTTCGGACTCTTGGTTCTGCCGGCGTCACGTCTCCGATACCCCACGTGAAGAAACCGTTCGTTGATCTCCTCCAGGCCCATGCCGTGGCCGTTGTCACGAATGACAATCTCGGTGTCACCGAGGACGATGGTGACCTTGGTTGCGTCCGCGTCCCACGCGTTTGCCACGACCTCGGACAGCACCGCTGCCATGTTGCTGTAGAGGTTGATCCCAAGGTCATCAAGGACTGAGAGACTCACCCTCATGACATACGGGCCTTCCCCGTTCATCGCGACCTTCCCTTGTCATCCACGTGGTATGCGTTCGGATGCGCTCATCGCGGCCCGTCGAGCGCTCCGCCTCTGACGCCGAGCTCAATGCACATGCGAACCGAGAGTGCACTTTCTTCAGTCAAGCGTTCCGGAAGCGGACGTCGTACTCGTTGGCGACGCGCAAGATCATCCGATCGTATTGATAGTTGAGTGGCACAGCAGGCTGGGCGGCGAGCGTTACTGGGCTGCCATCGTTTCTAAGATCGACGAGGATGATGCCGAGCCCGTCGTAACCGACACCTTCGTCCCCCGAGCGACGCGGAAGCTGCTCGACCTTCGCGATCGCGCCGAGTGCATCATGCGGCTGGTTGTGATGGTTCAGCCCGCCCACCGGAGAGAGGAACTCGTCGGCCACGTTGACGATGGCGAGGCCGACAGCGAGTGCGCGATTCGACGCGCCGTGGATCACCGCATGTGAGGAGTTCAGCTCGTCGTACAAGCGCGGATACGACTTCGAGAAGGCAGTCATGCACGCCTTGGCTTCGACAGCCATGTGCACGGCGCCGACCGCGCCCTCAAGTGGATCGGGAAGACCATCGAGGACCGAGCGCTGCGCGGCGGTTAGCTGCATGTCGAACAGGGCTGGCAGTTCCGATAACCCTCTCGGACGGCGCTTCCGGGTCCAACCATGCTCGTCAGGCCGGGCGAGTACAAGGTCGAGATTCTTGGAACGGTTGGCCGCGTAGTCGTGCATCTGGTGGTCGAGTCCGAAGACCACCTTGCCGTGCTCTACGTGACGAGCAAGGAGCGAGGAGTGCACGAGCAGGTCGAGCAGGACGCCCCAACACGACGTCAACGAGTGGCGAGCGCCTCGCGAGTGGTACTGCCAGGCTGTCGGGTTCTTGGTGCGCGTGAGCGCCGGAACGGTCAGCGTCTGGGCGAGAATGCTCGGCCCCTCCACGCTCGGAACCTACCGTGTCGCCGTGGCGCGGCGAGGGATCCCTAGCCGAGTCGACGGCCGGCTGAGGTGCGCTATCCGTCTCCGAACAACGCGTTCGACGCGTGTGGCAGACGTCTCCGGATTCTCGTGCTCCCAAATGCGCAGCGCGATCCAACCCGCTTCGCGCAGCCGCCTGTCCGTGTCGCGATCGCGCGCGACATTCGCGTCCAGCTTCTCGACCCACCACGCGCGGTTCGCCTTTGGAGCGGTCGCGTGGAGTGGACAGCGGTGCCAAAAGCACCCGTCGACGTACACGGCGACCTTGGCTCGCGTGAACACGAGATCGGCGCGTCGCCGCGCTCCGCGAATCGGTGCGACGTCTACGCGGTAGCGCAAGCCCCGCCTCCACACTGCGCGGCGTAGAGAGAGCTCGGGCACCGTGTCTCTTCGGCCCTGACGCTGCATGCGATCACGTATGACCGGCGAGGACGCCGGTGGGTGCTTCCGCGATTGCGCGTCAGGCGAGGGAGAGCGCCTCATTCATGAATCCCACGTGTTCGTCGACGTCATCGAGGAAACCGTCGGCGAACCTTAGATTGCCGCGGCGCGCCCGCGACACGAACCCGGCCGCGCCGCGCTCGGACAGGGGACGTGCGCCCGCGAGGTCTACCAACTCGCTGAGATGCACGTAGGGCTCCCGCGTCGGCCACATCGACACGTCGACACACCAGACTTTGCCCTTCGCGCCGAAGGCCGCGGTTGGCCAGCGGTCGCCTTCCTGCATTGCGCCGCCTTCGAGGACGGGCTCGCCCGGGCTCCGCACCCTGCGCCCGATCCATTCCGAAACCCCAACGGTGACGGCATTCCCGACCAGCTTCCACCGGGTGCCCACGCGCGTTGAGACTCCCGCTGCGGGTTCGGTCCAACTCGTCGCGAAGCCCTGCATCTGTTCTGCCTCGTCGATGCTCGGGACGACTAGGCGCCGTCCGAGAGGTGCGTCGGGGTTCCAGATTGCCGGGGGAGACGGAATGCCGATGGTCGATCCGCCCTTGAGCGTCGGCACGGCGTCCTGTGCCCAGCCAACACCGCGCAACCCTTCGGTCCAGTAGAAGCCGCACGCGTCGCTCGCGAAGTGTCCCTCGCCGGGCTCGCCAGCGTCGTCTGCAAAGAGGATGCCCCGCGGATCGACGTCGCGCGCGGCGAGGAAGATCACTCGTTGTCGTCGTTGGGGAACTCCCGTGAAGCGGGAGTCGACGAGCCTGTACGCCCACCGGTATCCGAGCTCCTCGAGCTCGTCGACGAGGTACCGCATGGCGTGGCCGCCATCGAGGACGAGCATGTTCCGGACGTTCTCGAGTAGGAGCATCGGTGCTCTCGGCTTACGCAGCAACCGGAAGACTTCGCCGACCAGCCCGGAAGCGTGGCCCTTGATGCCGCTCGTTCGGCCGGCCTGCGACAGATCGGTGCACGGAAAGCCGGCCGAAACCAGATCGACGGCCGGGAGGGAGCGAAGGCTGCGAACGTCTCCGACGAGGGGTACCTCGGGAAAGCGGGCACTGAGGACGGCATTCGCCGGCTCCCAGTTCTCACAGAGCACCTCGGCCCGGCCGCCGTTGCGTTGCAGGCCGACCTCGATGCCGCCGATGCCGGCGAACAGACCAGCAACGCTGAAGCCGGCTCCAGATCCCACTGTGGCCAAACTACAACGATGGAACTCGCGGTCGAGGGCTTCTCGGCCGAGCGACTGGATATCGAACAGGTGTTCGTACACGGCAGGAACGGTACAGCTCGGCTGTGACGCCTTCGCCCAGCCCTTCGGACCGTTCGTCGCCGGCAGCAGGACCATCACCCACAACAAGTGACCGACCACCCCGCCCCATCAACCAACCGACCACCGAGACAACCCGACCAACCAAGACCACACCGCCAGACCCACCAAACCAAGATCCCACCCGCAACCCACCGACCCCAACCCGACCGACACCACAACTCCACCCCCGTCACCAACCGACGAACTAGAGGTAGACACACTTCTCGGTTCCGCAGGCGGAACCGAGGCGGGCGCATCCGGGAGTAGTTCCGGGAGTAGTTCCGGGAGTAGTCCACCGAGTCTGGTGACGAACGAAAGCGACAAGTGCGCCAGGCGACGCGATCGCCGGCGTATACCGCTCGGCGATCGCGTCTCGACGTCGTAGGGAGCGATCGTTCCTTCGTCGCGATCGATGCGCGCACGCGACAACGACAACTGCTGGATGCTCGCAAGCGAGCGCGACGAGCGAAACGACCCGACGGGAGTAGTTCCGGGAGTGATTCCGGGAGTAGTTCCGGGAGTAATCGAGCGCATGATCCCCGTCTCGGAGACGACGAAGGGGATGCGAACATGACCTCGAACCGAATCAGCGAACGCGACGTTGAGCTGAGCAGCAAGCGACGGCTCCTCCGGCCGGACGAACTGGCGTCGCTGCTCGGCATTCCGCTCGCGACGATCTACCGGTGGCGCAGCCGGGGCGACGGGCCGGTCGGCATCCGGGTCGGGCGCCACGTCCGGTACCGGCTCGACGACGTTGACCGCTGGCTCGACGAGCAGCGGGAACGGCACACGGGCCGGCCGTAAGGCCGCGGTCGTATCGTCGGGAGGACCATGGCGCACATCGAGAAGCGCAACCGGGGCGGTCGGACCTCTTGGCGCGCTCGGTACCGCGCGCCGGACGGCAGCGAACGGTCGCGCAGCTTCGCCAAGAAGAGTGACGCCGAGCAGTGGCTCGACGCCGTGCGGGGTGATCTCGCGCACGGCACGTACGTCGACCCCGCCGGCGGCAAGAAGCGCTTCGGTGAGTACGCGCGCGAGGGGCAGGCGACGCACGTTCACCGACCGTCGACCGAGGTGCAAGTCGACTCGCATCTCCGCAACCACGTCCTCCCGCGCTTCGAGGACAGACCTCTCGGCTCGATCCGGCGCTCGGATGTCCAGGCATTCGTGAAGGAGCTCTCCACGCGACTCAAGGCGTCGTCGGTCGAGGTCGTGTTCCGACACCTCGCGTCGATCTTCCGCTCGGCTGTCGCCGACCGGCTCATCGCCGTCAGTCCGTGCGATCGCATCTCGTTGCCGAAGCTGGAGCGCAAGCGCGTCGTGCCGCTCGAGACCGAGCAGGTGCTTGCTCTCGCCGACGCTCTGCCGGATCGCTACCGCGCGCTCGTCGTGCTTGCCGCGGGAACGGGACTCCGTCAGGGCGAGGCCTTTGGGCTCACGGTGCCGCACGTCGACTTCCTCCGGCGGCGCCTCGACGTTGTGCAGCAGCTCATCCTCGTGCAGAACCGTCCGCCGTTCCTCGCGCCGCCCAAGACGGACGCGAGCGTGAGATCGCTCCCGCTCCCGCAAGCCGTCGCCGATGCGCTCGCGCGCCACCTCGAGCAGCAGCCGCCGAACGGCAACGAACTGATCTTCACCAACGAGCGCGGCGATCCGATCAGCCGTACCCGTTTCTCCGACCCGTGGCGCAAGGCCGTGAAGCAGGCCAACGCCCCGCCCGGCACCGGCTTCCACTCGCTCCGGCACTACTACGCGTCGCTGCTCATCCGGCACGGCGAAAGCGTGAAGGTCGTCCAGGCCCGCCTCGGCCACGCATCAGCGGCCGAGACCCTCGACACCTACTCGCACCTCTGGCCCGACTCCGAGGACAAGACCCGAGAAGCGGTCGACGCGGTGCTCCACATCCCGCGGCCCAGCCGCGGCCCACGGTCGGTCCTGACCCACGTTTCCGCAGCTCAGGACCGGTGGGGCGGCGAGCCGGCCTGTACGCCGGATTCTGTCCCGGCACCCGAAGGCACCGGGGGTGGCCATCCATCTCGGCCGGCGGTTACCCGCCGGCTCCAGCGGCCTACCCGGGAGATAGGCGCCCGCCGAAACGGGCGCTTGCGGACGGGCAGTCCTCTCCCTGTCTGGCCTTGCTCCGAGTGGGGTTTGCCGAGCCGCCCGGGTCACCCCGGGCGCTGGTGCGCTCTTACCGCACCGTTTCACCCTTACCTGTGCGGCGACACCGAAGCGCCGCCGCCATCGGCGGTCTGTTCTCTGTGGCACTTTCCTGCGGGTCACCCCGACTGGGCGTTACCCAGCACCTTGCCCTGTGGAGTCCGGACGTTCCTCGGACCGGTGCCGAAGCACGCGGTACGCGGCCACCCGGCCGGCTCGCCACCGGACAACCAGTCTCGCGCGACTCACCCAACAACTGTTTGGTCGATCCTGGTTCCCAGAGCGCGCGTGGTGTCCAAACGATGGGGTCGGGTCGGGTCAGCCCTCGCCCTTGGCGGGCGCTCGTCGCACGAGGCGGGTGCCGAGGAAGCCGCCGAGCGCGCCGAGTGCGACGGCAAAGACTGCCGCGCCGAAGAGCTGGCCGGGACTCAGCGCCGGCTTGGACCCGTTGAACAGTCCGCGCTTGTCCTCGCGGATCAGCCAGATCACGACCCGGATCGGCAGCCACAGCACGACTGCGCCGAGCGCGGCGAGCGCACCATTCGACAGTGGCGCGTTCGGCGCGCGGCGTCCGCCGACGGCGCCGGCGACGACGTAGCCGACCAGCAATGCGATCGAGAGCACGACGATCCACGCGCTGTGGTCGAGGTCGCTGATCTCACGGTCGAGGATCACCCGCACCACCGAGACCGGCACCAGGATGGCCAGGCCCACGAGTGCGCCGGTGAGCACGGCGATGCGGTCGACGACGGGCGCGGGTGCGGTCGGTGATGGCGCTGGAGGAGTGGTCGGATCGCTCACGGAGTCCATTGTCGTCGACCGCGGACCGCGATGCCGATCAGGCCTCGTGGGTCAGCTCGCGCACGGGTGTGACGAACGCGTCGCGCGCCAAGCCGCGGAGATGGGCTCGCTGCGACCACAAGACCGGTACGGAACACGCAAGGTAGAGCGCACCCACACCAAGTCGCTCGAGCTCGCGCAGGCCACCCGGCAACACGCCGCCGAGCACGAACTGCGAGAGGAACAAGCCCAAGAGAGCGACACCTTCCTTGACGCTGAGGCTGCGGCTCGAGAGGACGGCCACCGCGAACACCGACTGCGCCGCGGTGAGGAACAGCTCTTCGCGCTGCAAGGTATCCAGCGGCAGCCCGTGGAGTCCGCCCGCCGAGATCGCGAAGACGACGGGAAGTGTGCCTACGAGCAACGTCCACTGATTGACCTTCGACGACACGAGCGTGCCGAGCGCGGCGTCGGTGTTGAGGCGCCAGGCGAACAGCGCGGCCACCAACAGCTCGGGAGCTTCGGACGCGAGGGGCGCGACCCATTGCACGAGGAGAAACGTGCTGATGCCGAACTGCTCGCCGGTGCGCACCAGTGCATCCGCGAACGGCGCCGCGCATGCCACGATCACCGCCGCCGAGCCGACGAGCATCACGGCGACCGTGGCGCGGCGACGCGTCTGCGGTAAGCGCGCGATGAGCTGCGCCGGTCCGACGAGACGCGGTTCCACCGCCGGCGCGCGGCTGATGCGCGCCGCATAGAGCACGAAGATCGTGACGAGGACGACCGCGTCGAGCAGTGACAGCGTGCGCCGCAACGGCAACGTCAGTGAGTACAGCGTCGCGACGGCGAGGAAGCCGATCTCGATGGCATGCGGACGGTCGAGGTGCAACTCGGTCTCGAGCTCACCCTCGTAGCCCTCGTTCCGCGCGATGCGTCGCATGCGCCACGCGGCGAGCAGCACGACCATCGACCAGCCGATGCCGATGAGCAGTCGATTGCCGCCGGTCATGTTGGCGAGCGCGAGCGGCGCGTACTTCTTGGGATTGCCGCCCGCTTTCCAGGTGAACGCGAAGTCGACCGCGTACTCGGGCATCACCGCGATGAGCGCAACCACCGCGAGGGTCAGGCCTTGCGACACGTCGAGCTGGAGCACCTCCGCGCCCCACGCGAGGAGGAACGCGGCGCCGACGACCGCAAGGCCGAAGCACATGGCGGCCAGCCAGTCGGGCGGATGCATACCCGTGAGTCGCAGCGCGAGCGCCGGGCCGGTCATCGCGCCGGCGCCGCCCAACGCCGCGAACTGCAACCGCGGCCGGGGCGGATTCGTGGCAACTGCCGCGAACGGGCCGGAGACGGGGGAGGCGGCCACGGCCGCGAATCTTATGGGCTGCGCGTGCCTGCGAAGAGACGGCCACAAGGAGTGATATCTGGAGATTCCGCTCAGGTTTTCGCGGGCAACGGCCGACACACCTGATGTTGAAACGGAAGCGGCTCAGTGCTGGGCCGCGGGCAAGGGAGCACAGCGTGAACCTCTCGTGGCGCCAGATGGCGCGGTGTCGGGGTGTCGATCCGGAGATCTTCCATCCGATCTCCGACGAGGACGCGGAGGAGGCGAGGGCCATCTGCTTGCTGTGTCCCGTGCGCGAGACCTGTCTCGAGTACGCCCTGACCGTCCGCGAGAACAGCGGCGTGTGGGGCGGCCTCACCGAACGCGAACGTCGTCGCATACTCCGCCAGCGTCGTAAGACCGCGTAGCGCGCCGCCGTCGGCGACGCGGTGGTGATCGTTGAGCCGGTTTCTGCCAGGCGCGTGACAGTCTCGGCCTAAATCGGGCAATCGGGAGGCCTAGATGAGCGCCCGGTAGGCTTCCCCGGCTATGAACTTCGAGCTCTCGCCCGAGTTGGTTGAGCTGCAGGCGACGGTGCGAAAGCTCGCCCAGGACCGAGTCGCTCCCCGGGCGCGGGAGATCGACGAGACCGAGGAGTACCCCCAGGATCTTTTCGATCTCTTCGTGGAGGCGGGCCTCACGGGCTTGTGCATCCCCGAAGACCTCGGCGGCTCCGGTGCCGGCATCCTCGGCCTCACCCTCGCGATCGAAGAGGTCGCGAAGTACTCCAACGCCGCCGCGCTCATGTTGCTACTGACCCGGCTGCCCACCGGTCCCGTGATGATCGCCGGCTCACCCGAACAGCAGCAGCGCTATGTGCGCCCGATCGCGACCGGCGAGGCGCGGGCGGCGTTTGGGTTGTCGGAACCGCAGGCGGGAAGCGACGTCATGGGCATCCGCACCAAGGCCCGAGCCGACGGCGACGACTGGATCCTGTCCGGCACGAAGTGCTGGATGTCGGGCGTGCGTCAGGCCGACTGGTACTGCGTGTTCGCGAAGACCGGCCGGGCCGACTCACGCGCCCACGACAGCATCAGCGCGTTCATCGTCGAGCGCGACTGGGCCGGTGTCGAGGTCGGGCGCGTCGACCGCAAGATGGGCGTGAAAGGCGTCGACACCGGTGAGCTCGTGCTCGACGACGTGCGCGTGCCGGCTGAGAACGTCATCGGCGAGGTCGGCGGTTTCCGGCTCGCGATGCTCGGGCTCAACTCGATGCGTCCGATCGTCGCCGCGCGCGGGATCGGTCTCGCCGAGGGCGCGCTCATGTATGCGGTCGACTACGTGAAACAACGCGCTGCATTCGAGCGCACGATCGCCGACTTCCAGGGCATTCAGTGGAAGATCGCAGAGCTCGCGGCCGAGATCGAAGCGGCGAGGCTGCTCACGTACCGGTCGGCGTGGATGGCAGATCGCGGGCAGTTCACGAAGGAGTGGGTGCCGTACCTCTCGATCGCGAAGTACTACGCGACGGAGCTCGCGGTGAAGGTCTCGGGTGAAGCGCTGCAGATGCTCGGCGCCGCGGGGTACATGAAGGATCACCCGCTCGAGCTCTACTACCGTGATGCCAAGCAACTGACCATCGTTGAGGGCACCACCCAGGTGCAGCTCGGGCTCATCGCCCGCGGGGTGCTCGACAAAGACCTGTGGTGGGATTGAACGCCGTGAGCGACCAGCCGAGCATCTGGCCCGAGGTCATCGGACGGCTCGTGCGTCGCGAGGATCTTCCGCCCGAGCTGGTCGAGGAGGCGATGGCCGCGATCCTGGGCGGTCAGGCCACCGACGCGCAGATCGCCGCCTTCGCCGTCACGCTGCGGGCCAAGGGCGAGACCGTCGACGAGCTCGCCGCGCTCGTGCACACGATGCTGCAGTTCTCGGCTCCAATCGAGCTCTCCGCCGGCACGCCGGTCGTCGATACGTGCGGCACCGGGGGCGCGAAGTCGCGTACGATGAACATCTCGACGATGTGCGCGCTGGTCGTTGCCGGCGCAGGCGTGCGGGTGGCGAAGCATGGCAACCGTGCCGCGTCATCGGCGTGCGGCTCTGCCGATCTGCTCGAACGGCTCGGGGTCGTGATCGACCTCGGTTCGACCGGCGTCGCGCAGTGCATCGAGGAAACGGGGATCGGGTTCTGCTTTGCCCCCAAGTTCCATCCGGCGATGCGCTTCGCCGGTCCGGCGCGGCGTGAGCTGGGCACGCGCACGACGTTCAACTTCCTCGGGCCGCTCGCGAACCCGGCGCGCGTCCGCCACCAGGTGCTCGGCGTCTCGGATCCTGCGATGGGCGAGCGTATGGCGGGTGTGCTCGCGCAGCTCGGCACCGAGCGGGCGCTGGTGTTCTGCGGTCACGACGGACTCGACGAGCTCACGACGACCGGTCCGTCGACGGTGTACGAGCTGCGCGACGGTGAGATCACCACGTCGATACTCGACCCGATCGATTTCGGCATCGCCCGCGCCGAGCACTCGGCGCTCGTCGGCGGGGATGCCACCGTCAACGCCGACACCACCCGACGCGTGCTCGATGGCGAGAAGGGCGCGTCGCGCGACGTGATCCTGCTGAACGCAGCCGCGGCGCTCACAGTCGCCGGCGCCGTCGACGACATCCGCGCGGGGATCGACTGTGCCGCGGCAGCGATCGACGAGGGGCGGGCAGCGGCAACCCTCGATGCGTTCGTGACCGCGAGCACCCAGGCGCGCGACGCCGAGAGCGCCTGATGGCCACCGGACTCCAGTGTCCGGCGTGCGGACACAAGCACCACGTCGCGACGCTGCCCGACGCGGAGGCATTCCGGTGCGAGGAGTGCGGCCAGATGCTCAAGATCCCGGCGGCGCTGCGACCGCCGGCTGCTGCGAACGCCGGCGCTCGATCCGACCAATCAGCCGCGAGGCCCGATGCAACCGTCCGCGTGCCGGAGGCGCCGCGCGAGTCAACGGTCCGCGCGGCCGCGTCGCCGCGGCAGACCTCGGTTCTGCCGGTCTCGAAGACACCTGCGCCCGCGCGCAGCGCGCCACCGCCCGGCAGTGGCGGCAAGATTCTGTCGTTGCCGCTCCGCCTGATGACGTGGATCATCGGCATGGCAGTCGGGGGAATGTTCGTGCTCGTGGTCGCGCGGAAATCGCGCTTTTTGAGTGGCCAACGGGTCATCGACATCGTGACCGGCAGCGGCTGGGCGCGGTACGGCCGGCTCGCTGTGGTCGCGCTCGCATGGGGGCTCGTCAGCGCGTTACTCGTCCACCTGCTGGTGGAAGGCGGCCGCGCGATCGCCAGCCGACGCCGGCTCCGACACGCGCAGTCGACGCCCGGCGTCGACATCGTGACCGGCAGCGGCTGGGCGCGGTACGGCCGGCTCGCATGGGGGCTCGTCAGCGCGTTACTCGTCCACCTGCTGGTGGAAGGCGGCCGCGCGATCGCCGGCCGACGCCGGCTCCGACACGCGCAGTCGACGCCCGGCCGAAGCGCGCCGCCATCGAGCGCAACCGGCTCGACCGGGTTGGGTAACGCCCCGGTCTCGGAGCGGCGAGCCCGCCTGCGGGAAGCGGCCCGTCAGCGCGAAGGCCGAGAGCCGACGCGGCGCGGCGGCTCATAACGCGTCAAGGCGGGGAGCGGCGACGCGAGTGGTCCGTCGACTGCTCGCAGGCGTAAGTCGGTGGCTTCCCGTTCGAGCCACCGCGCGACGACGAGCAGCTCGTCGAAGAGCTCACGCGGCGGGGGCCGGCCATCGAGCCACACCGGACCGGCCAGGCGGTCGAGCCCGAGCGGGTCGTCGTCGAGCACGAGCCGTCCGTCGACGATCTCGACGTAGCCTGTCGGCCCGTCGAGCACCACGCGGCCGGCAGCGCGCAGGCCTTCGAATTGGCGGTGACGTTGCACGGTGCGGCTCAGGGCTGCGAGGCGATCGCGCGCGAAGGCCGCCTCTTCGAAGCGTTCGGCGCGGGCCATCGCGTGCATGCGCGCTTCGAGCGGGTCGAGCAGCGCGTAGGGATCACAGCGCAGGCCTCGCTCCGCCACTTCGATGATGGCATCGTACTCGTGATCGCTCGTGTAGCCCCGGCACGGGCACGCGGCGCCGCCGAGCTGCGCGGCCATGCACGGTGTCGTCGGCGCGATCGCGGTCGTGCGCCCCACACGAGTGGTGCAGCGGCGTAGGGGAATTGCGCTCTCGATCGCTTCTCGCACCGCGTGCGCCGCCGATGACGAATGAAACGGTCCGACGTAGTGACCACCGTCGTCACGCATCTCGCGCACGACCGCGAGACGAGGAAAGCGCTCGCCCAACGTGAGCTTGAGGTACGCGTATGATCGCCAAGCCTTCGCCCGTCGGTTGAACCGCGGTTGATGGGTATGGATGAGCCGGATCTCGCGCACGGCCGCTTCGAGCGAGTGCGCGCAGACCACGTAGTCGATCGACTCCGTCTCGCGCAGGAGCTGCGGCACCTTGCGCCGTTGATCACCACTGAAGTAGCTGCGCACACGCGAGCGCAGGTTGGAGGCCTTCCCCACATACAACACGCGCCCGCCGCGGTCACGGAAGAGGTACACGCCGGGCGTGCGTGGCAGGCGGGCGGTGAGCCGGAGCTTCGATACCGACGGGTGCGCTCGTATCGTGGGCAGCTCGAGCAGGTCGTCGAGCCCGAGCACCCCCAACGACCCGGCGCGCTCGAGCAGCGCGTGGAGCACCTCAGCAGTCGCGCTTGCATCGGCGAACGCACGGTGGGCCGGCTCCGTCGGCACCCGAAGGTGGCGTGCGAGCGTCGACAGCTTCAAGTTGGGCACTTCGTCGCGCAGCAGCCGGCGGGCGAGCGCGAGCGTGTCGACGCGTTGATGCGAGAGCCGCGGATATCCGCCGGCCGCGAGTGCCGCGTCGAGGAACGAGATGTCGAAGCGCACGTTGTGGCCTACGACCACGGTGGTGCACGGGGGACCCAGCCACTCGATGAATGCCGGGAGCACTTCGCGCATCGTGGGCGCCGGCATGACCATCGCCTCGGTGATGCCGGTCAGCACGGTGATCATCGGCGGGATGGGCACGCCCGGGTTCACGAGGGTCTCGAACGTGCCCAGGCACTCGCCGCCGCGCAGTTTGAGCGCGCCGACCTCGGTGATGGCGCAAGCGTCGGCCGACGCGCCCGTGGTCTCGAGGTCGACGACCACGAACGTTACGTCGGCCAACGGCGTGCCGAGCTCTTCGAAACTCCGGGTCGCGGTCGCCGGGCGCGCGGATGGCGCGCGAGAAGGTGCCGGCAGTGCGTGCTCGGCGCTCGATGCCACGAGCGGACCCTATCCGAACATACGTTCGGCCGAAGGGATCCCAAAGCCCCGTCGATACACTCAGCCTGATGACTGTTCGCTACCGCTGTACCGCGTGCGGCAATCTCACCCGTTTCGACGTGGTTGCGACCCGGCGCACGAGCGCGTTTCATCATTTCAGCGTCGCGGGTGAGCTCACGGTCGAAGCCGAGCAGCTGCTCGACGAGCGCGTGGAGCAGGTGGTGTGTCGCTGGTGCGGAGCGTCCGGTGACGCGATCGAGGAGGTGGTCGTCGACGAGCTCCTGACCGACGCGCCGGCTGATGCGGGACGGCTCTGACCGTGGCGCGGGTTGGTCAGGCGCCGAGCAGTTGCACCACGACCTTGCGCGAGCGAGGCCGGTCGTCGAAGTCGATGCACACGATCTTCTGCCACACGCCGAGTTGGAGCTCCGCCGCCCGGAACGGAATGGTCACCGAGGGCCCCACGAGCGCGGCGCGCACGTGGCTGTGGCCGTTCGTATCGGCGTTCCGCTCGTTGTGCTCCCACGCACGACCATGGGGAGCAACCTGCTCGAGCACCGCGTTGAGGTCGGCGTTGCACCCCGGCTCGTGCTCGATGGTCGTCATGCCGCAGGTGGAGTGGGCCACGAACACGGTACAGAGCCCGTCAGAGAGACCCGCATTGTCGATCACCTTCTGGGCATAGGACGTGACGTCGAGCATGTCGCCATCACCCCGGGTGTCGAGCGTCAACTCCTCGTATCGTGCCTGCATGCGATTCCTCCCAGGCAGGGCCGGCCGGCCGAAAGCGCCAGTCTATGAGGTGGCGCGCGATGCGGCATTTCGATCGTGGGCCGCGCGATGAACGGCCGGGTGCGCGACGCGGTGCGGGGCGAAGCGACCGCGGCCGAGCTGCCGTCGGTGCCCGAGCTGCCGTCGGTGCCCGAGCTGTTGCTCGTGCCGCTGCTCGACACCGCCGCCGAGGTGCTGCGGGCCATGGAACCGGCCGACGTGCCGGTCACGCTGCGCCCGCTGATCGGGTTCGATCGCCGCGGACTGGCGCGCAACGCCGCGCGTCACCAGTTGTTGCGGGCGTTGGAGACCGACGAGGCGTTTCGAGACGTGACCACCCGCCGGTTCGCCGAGCGGCCGGAGGTGATCGCCGCCATCGAGCGTTGGAGTGTCGACGCCGCGCTCGGCCAAGTGGACGACGCCGCGGAGCGCGCCGACCTTCCCTTGCTCGCCTCGGTGCTGTACGCGGCGCGTCCGGAGGGTTGGGCGTTCGGACTCGGTGTCGCCGTCGCGGTCAACGATCGTCACCGCCAAGACAAAGAAGAAGGTGACGACGCCAAGGCACGCGAGCTTCAGGTCGTCGCGCTCGACGAGGCGCGTCGCCGCGCTGAGGTCGCGCGCGAGCAAGCAGCTGCCGACCTGGAGCGACTCGAGGGCGAGATTCGCGAGGAACGGCAGTCCCGGCGTGGGCGCGAGGCGCAGTCCGAGCGCGCGGTTGCCGACGCGAGTCGTCGAGTGGATGCAGCCGAGGCCGCGCAGGCGAAGGCGAACCAAGCAGCCGACGCGGCGCAGTTACGGATGCAGCGTGAGGCCGAGCGCGCCACGAGAGCAGAGAAGGAGCTGCGCCGGCTGCGCCAGGAGCTCGCCACCCGCGAAGCCGCGTTGGCGGAAGCGGTGGCGAAGTTGGAGCGCGCCGCGGCGCCCGGTGCGGGGCTGCGGTACGCCGACGTGCAGGCACTCACCGACGCCGCCACCCTCGCTCGACGCCTCGCCGACGGACTCGAAGGCGTTGCCGTCCACGCCCGCCAGGACTTGGGCGTGGCCTCCAACGATGAGCAGCCGACGCCAAAAACCGCGCCCGCGGCGCCCGATCCGCGTGCGTCCGCGGTGACGACGCCGGTCGCGCCGGGCCGGCGCGCGCAACCGCACTTGCCCGGTGGGATGTTCGCCGACACAGCGCAGGGATTCGACTCGATGGTGCGAACGCCGGGCGTCGGGCTCATCGTCGACGGCTACAACGCGTCGATGCTCGCGTGGCCCGATGTGTCCGCCGCTGAGCAGCGCGAGCGTTTGGGTGCCGCGCTCGGCGAGCTGCACCTGCGCACGCGGTGCCCCATCACGGTCGTGTTCGACGGCGCGGATGTCAGCGGCGTCGCGCCGGCCCGACGGCCGGGCGTGCGCACGATCTTCTCGCCCGCGGCCGATGAGGCCGACACCATCGTCATTCGGGAGCTGGCGGTGCTCCCGAAGACAGTGCCGATCATCGTCGCGTCGTCCGATGCGTGGGTGCGCGAGCACGCGCAGCACGAGGGCGCCGTCGTCGTCTCGGCCGGTACCCTGCTCGAGTCACTCGGCCGGTAAGCGGCCCGGGCCGACGGCCTGCCCACATTGGCCGGTTCTGGCGGCCGCGGCGGACCCGCCGAGCTCAATGTCACACCCTCGTGGTTTGCTCTGGGCGGCGAGCGCGAAGGAGCCGGAGTGACACGAGCAACACGAACGATCGACTGCGAGGACTGTGTGATGCAGGGCACGAGCGCGTGCGACGACTGCGTGGTGTCGTTCATCGTCAACCGCGAGCCGGGCGAAGCGGTCGTCATCGACGTGGAGGAGGAGCGGGCCGTGCGCCTGCTCTCGAGCGCCGGTCTCGTGCCCGGGCTGCGTCATCTTCGAAGCACCGGCTAGCGGCATCACGGGGGCAGATCTCCGACGCCGTGCACAGCGGTGCGACACTGGTCGCGTGTCCACGGCCCGGGTAGCTCAGCGCAGTGCTGTCGCGGGAGCAGACGCGGCGGTCGCTCCGGCACCGGCTTCGCCGGCACCGACGTGATCGTTTTCGGCCGTCGACCTTCCGACGCGCGAATCCGCGCCTTCGTGGATGAGCAGTCGCGGTTACCACTGACGTATCCCGAGGTCGGCGCCACCGCCGGCGCCGTGCCCGCCGGCTATCACGGCGGTTCCGCCGCGGTCGATCTCGGAAGCGGAGGGGAGTGCTTCGTTGCCACGCGCGCCGCGATCACGCGCTGGGCGATGTTCGAGATGCCGCACGTCGAGATCTGCTGGCCGACCGTCGCGCCCGAGCTCGACGCTGTCGTCGCCATCGTGTTGCGCGGCCCCGTGTTCGTCGTGCTCAACGCGTGTCGTGTGGTCACGGTGTTGGACCACGAAGACGAGTCGGGCGCAACGTTCGGTTTTGCGTACGGCACGTTGCCCGACCATGTCGGCCGGGGCGAGGAGCGATTCAGCGTCAAATGGAACCGACGCACCGACGTGGTCAGTTACGACGTCCGTTCGTTTTCCCGCGCGAACGGGTTCGTGATCAACCTTGGCGCGCCGCTGATGAGGGTGTTCCAAGCGCGGTTTCGGCGCGACTCGTGTCTGGCGGTGGTGCGAGCAGTGGGCGGTTAGTCGTGCGCCTCGGCGCGGAGTGTGCCGACGGTGCACTGCTCCTTCGGACGATGGGCGAAGGGGTCGTAGCAGAAGATACGCATCGCGTTCTCATGGGTCATCTTCGCGATCTCGTCGTCGGGCACCGCGTCGAGCTGTTTGCTGACCGACTCGGGTGAGTTGGGCCAGCTCGAGTCGGAGTGCGGGTAGTCGCATTCCCACGTGATGTTGTCGATGCCGATCGCGTGCCGCTGGTCGACGCCGGAGCGGTCGCTGATGAAGCAGAAGGTGAAGTGGTCGCGCGCGACCTGGCTCGGGAGCTGGTCGCCGAAGTCCTGGTGCGTCCAGAAACGGTGCTGCTGATACACGTAGTCGATGCGCTCCAGCCAGTACGGGATCCAGCCGGTGCCGCCCTCGGAGAGTGCGAACTTCAGGTTGGGGAACTTCCGCAGCACTTGCGACCACAACAGGTCGGTCGCGGCCTGCATGGTGTTGAGCGGAGTCAGCGTGATCATCACGTCGATCGGCGCGCCGGGAGCGATCTCGATCATCGTCGAGCTCGACCCGATGTGCAGACAGATGATCGTTCCCTCGTCTTCGCACGCGGCGAAGAACGGGTCCCAGTGGTCACCGAAGATGTGCGGCCAGCCGAGCTTGAACGGGTTCTCCGAGAACGTGACCGCGTGACAACCCTTCTTCGCGACGCGCCGCACTTCGTCGGCCATCAGCTGCGGATCCCAGATCGGCGGTACCGACAACGGAATGAATCGACCCGGATAGGTGCCGCACCACTCGTCGATGTGCCAGTCGTTGTAGGCGCGCAACAAGTTGAGCGACATGTCGAGGTCGCTCGCCTTCGAGAACAGCTGGCCGCAGAACTGCACGAAGCTCGGGAAGCACATTGACCCGAGCACGCCGTTGCGGTCCATGTCGTTGACGCGCTCGTGGATGTCGTAGCAGCCGTCGCGGATCATGTCGTAGCTGGTGGGCTCGATGTTGTACTCCTCGGGCGGACGGCCCGCGACCGCGTTGAGCCCGATGTTGGGAATCTCACTGCCTTCGAAGACCCACACGTCGGTGCCGTCGTCCTTGTGGACCGACTTCGGCGCGTAGTCCATCCACTTCGCGGGCAGGTGGCCCTCGAAGAGGTCGGGCGGCTCGACGACGTGATCGTCGACGCTCACCAAGATCAGATCTTCGGCCCGCGCTGGCACCCCGGGACGCTCCCACTTCGCTGACGTTGCTGTCAGCGTATCGCCCCAGACCCACCGGGCAACAACGTGTGGCCCACGAAGAGGTCAGTCGTCGTTGAGCGCGACCGCGTTCGGCGTGACATTCATCTTCGGCACGTACGCATCGACGTCGATTTCCTTCGGCTTCGGCGCGAACTTCGCGTGCAGCTCCTCCACGCAGCTGGCGCAGGGGCCGTAGAACCGGAGCTGCGCGGGTTGACCACAGCGCATGCACGTCATGTCCTGCAGTCCCTGCGGTGTGCCCATCCAATGCCTTCGGTCGCGGACCGTCGCGGACCCCGGAGGGTACGGGCTCGGCGATCCCGGTTGGTGGACGGTCGTGCAGTGCGCGGCCGCGCTCAGCCGAAGAGGACCGGCAGCCCGGTGGGAGCGCGAAAGACCATGCCCGAGATGTGGGTGGGCTCCGCGTCGGGATCGAGGCGCAAGTTGGGCAGGCGCGTGAAGATGCGATCGAGCATCACTCGTGTCTCCATGCGCGCCAGGTGCATTCCGAGGCAAATATGCGGGCCGAACGCGAACGCCAGGTGGGGCTGCTGCTTGCGGAAGATGTCGAACTCCTCGGGGTGATCCCAGTAGTTCTCGTCGTGATTTGCGGAGCCCATGTTGACGATCAGCATGGAACCGGCGGCGACGGGCACCCCTTGCACCTCGGTATCACGCGTCGCGGTGCGCATGATCGTGAGCAGCGGAGGCTCCCACCGCAGTGCTTCCTCGATGGCCTGCAGCCACAGTGACCGGTCGTTGCGCACGGCGTCGAGCTGCTCTGGATTGGTCAGCAGGCCGTACAGCAGATTGCTCGACGAGCGATACGTGGTCTCCGCGCCGGCGGGCAGCAACAAGCGGAGAAACGCGAAGATCTCCTCGTCGGTGAGGCGCTTGCCGTCGAGCTCGGCTTCGACGAGCGTGCTGATGAGATCGTCGGACGGCCGGACGCGACGCGCCGCGATGATTTCCCTGAAGTACGCGCCGAGCGCCTTCGAGGCGCGGACGCCGCGATCCCAGTCGAAGCCGACGCTGATGAGCTCGACCGACCAGCGGTGGAACTGCGGCAGGTCGGCGCGCGGCAGGCCCAGCAGGCGGGCGATCACGTTGACCGGGAACGGGAAGGTCAGCTCACGGACGAGCTCGGCGCGGCCGCGCCCGACGAACGCGTCGATCTGCTCGTCGACGATTGGCGCGACGGCTTCGGTCTCCCAGCGTTCCATCGTCTTGCGGCTGAACGGCTGCTGCACGAGGCTGCGGTACACGTGGTGCTCGGGCTCGTCCATCTCCAAGATGGTGTGGCCCATGACCTCACCCATGACCTCCTCGTAACCCTTCGAGGAGAACGTCTCGCCGTCGCGGAGCACTTGCTGCACGCCGTCGAAGCTGTAGACACTGAACACGTCTTGACCGGCTTCGTTGACGTCTTCGACTTGGCCCGCCAGGCCGAGTTGTTGGGCGTCCTCGAGCGACGCGCCGGCCTCGAGGATGTCGGTCATGTCGAGCTCGCCGAAGTCTTCCTTGCGGATCGGGTCGGTCGCCCGCGCCAGAGCGAACATGGGGTACGGGTCCTCGATGACACCGATCCCGGCGCTGCGATTGAAGTCCTCGAACGGGTCGTAGCTGTCGACCTCCTCAGGAACCGTCATCCGTGACCTCCACGCGCGACGCTGTCAGGGGAATAGGCGAGCCTGACGATAGCGTCAGTTTCGTGGTCGGCGCGCCCTCCGACGAGAGGTGACATGTCCACCCACGCCTACAACTTGGCGATCCTCGTGTTCCGAGTGGCTGTCGGGGTGACGTTCCTCGCCCACGGCATCAACCACATCTGGCGCGGGGGCAAGATCGCCGGCACCGGGCGGTGGTTCGCGAGCCTCGGGATGAAGCCCGGCATCCTCCACGCCTGGCTCGCCAGCCTCACCGAGCTCGGCGCGGGCACGATGCTGATCCTCGGGCTGCTCGAACCCCTCGCCGGCGCGGGGGTGCTCGGCGTGATGCTCGTCGCGTGGATTACGAATCACCTGAAGAACGGCTTCTTCATCTTCCGTCCCGGCGAGGGCTACGAGTACGTGATGAACCTCGCCGTCGCCGGCTTCGTGCTCGGCACGGTGCCCGCGGGCCGCTGGTCCCTCGACAACGCGCTCGACTTCCATCCCGGTGGATGGGCGCGTCTCGCGATCACGTTGGCCGCCGGTGCCGGGGGCGCGCTGCTCTTGCTGCTCGTGTTCTGGCGACCGGAGAAGAAGGTGGACGCCGCGACCTAACCGGCCGGTGCTGCCGCTCCGGCCCGTTCGAGCTCGTCGACGAGTAGCGGGACGGCATCGTGCCAGTCGGCGACGATACCGAAGTCAGCGGAATCGAAGATGAGCGCGTTGACGTGGGGGTTGATCGCGAGCACCGTACGCGCGCCGCGTATGCCGACGACGTGGTTGAACTTGCCACTCGCGCCGATCGAAACGTACAGCCGCGGCGCGATGCTGCGGCCGGTGATTCCCACTTGACGGGCGCGTGGTAGCCAGCCCATGTCGGTGACCTTGCGGGTTGCTGCGAGCTCGGCACCGAGCACGCGGAGCAACGGCGCGAGCGCGTCGTACTCATCCGGACCGACGCCCATGCCGATACCGACGACGACGTCCGCCTCGGCCAGGGCGTCGAGGTCGTCGTCGCGCGTGCGCGCGAGCACGTGGACGCGTTTTCGCGCGACGACCGGGTACTCCGTGACGGCCGCCGTGTGATGGCGCGGTGTGGCTTGAGGAAGCATGCCGGCGCGCACGGTGGCCATCTGCACCGGCGAGGTCGCAGTGATCGCGGCCACCATCTGTCCGCCGAACGCGGGTTTCCACGCCGTGAGACGGCCGCGGGTCACGTCGAGGTCGACGGCGTCGCCAGTGAGCCCGGCACCGAGTCGGGCGGCGGCTCGGGCCGCGACTTCGCGTCCGCCGGCAGTGCTCGGGAGCAGGAGGGCCCACGGCGCGTGATTGGCGGCCCAATCGGCCAGCCCGCGCGCGATGTCTTCCTCGACCTCGATGCCAGTGAGGCGCGTGACATGGTCGGCGCCCCAGGAGCCGAGCACCGCCGGGTCTTCTTTGGCGACGGTGATCGCCACGACCACCCCATCGATTTGAGTCGCGAGCACGGCCGCCGCGCCGAGCAGTTCCCGCGTGATGACCGGCCGGTCGGGCTCGACGGTCACCGCGACCATCGGCCCTTCAGCTTGCGGCCGCACCGCGGCCACGGTGGCGTCGTCGGCCGCGTGGTCGTCGGCGGTGTCGAGCGCGCCCCGGGCGGTGAGCGCCGCAACCGCGGCGCGGACCTGCGCTTCGACCGGGCCGTCGAACCGGCAGCGGTCGCGGGCGACCTCGTGCACCCGCACAGCGCCGACGCGCGTCGGGCTGCCGTCCTCGCCCCACGGGCCCGGACCGAGATCCGCGGCCGAGAGGCGACGGATGCGCGCACTGTCGACCGCGGCGCGTTCGTCGGGCTCGACTTTGCACGGTTCGATCAGGCGTTCGGCGGTGCTGAGGACGGCGGGGAGGGACAGCCGCGCCTGCACCCAGCCGTCGTCGTACTCACACCGCACGTCGAGCCGGTCGCCGTCGAGCGCGAGATACCGTACGCCGGTGGCGAACGGGAGGTCGAGGAGCTCCGCCAACTCGGGGCCGACCTGGCCGGTGTCGGCGTCGACGGAGTTGCGGCCGACGAGCACCAGATCGAACGGGCCTTCGTGTCGGATCGCGGCTGCCAGGGCGCGTGCGGTTGCGAGGGTGTCGGAGCCTGCGAATGCTGGGTCGGTGATGAGCACGCCGGTGGTGGCGACGTCGCGCGCGGTGCTCCACGCGATTGCCTCGCGCAGCGTGTCGTCCGCGCTCGGTGGCCCGAGCGTGAACACGGTGCACGTGCCGTGCGTGTCGCCTGCGACCGCGACTGCCTGGCTCACTGCGCGCCGGCAGTACGGATTCATCTCGAGGTCGAGGCCCGCGCGCTGGAGGCGCCCGTCGGGACCGAGTTGCAGTTCCTCGAACGCCGGGATCTGCTTTACGAGCGCAGCGACGCGCAACGGCCGCGGCGAACGAGTGGTTGCCATGAGTCTCGCCATCGTACCGGGGAGGCACGCAACGACGAGCTGACTACGATGACTCAACATGGAAGTTCGTGAAGCCGTCATCGTCGATACTGCTCGCACTGCGATCGGCAAGCGCAAGGGCGCGCTCGCCACGTGGCACCCCACCGACCTGCTCGGGTTCACGCTCAACTCGTTGCTCGAGCGCAACGACGTCGATCCCGCACTCATCGACGACGTCGTCGGCGGTTGCGTCACCCAGTCGGGAGAGCAGGGGTGCAACGTCACGCGCAACGCGTGGGTCGCGGCGGGGCTGCCCTGGCACGTGCCGGCGACCACGGTTGACCGCCAGTGCGGCTCGTCGCAGCAGGCGGCGCACTTCGTCGCCCAGGGCGTGATGGCCGGTGCGTATGACCTGGCGATCGCGTGCGGCGTCGAGTCAATGACCCGTGCACCGATGTCCACGAACGCGCGCGGGGGCGTCGGCCCGTTCAGCCCCGATTTCCTGGCCGAGACCGACAACACACTCGGAATCCAGTTCTGGGTCGCCCAAGTACTCGCCGACCGCTTCGGGATCACGCGCGCCGACATGGACGCCTTCGCATTGGAAAGCCACCGCCGCGCCGCCGAGAACACCGACAGCGGTTACTTCGCGAACGAGATCATTCCCGTCCCGCTGAAAGACGAGCAGGGCGGTTACACCGGCGAGACGCTCACGACCGACGAGGGCATCCGTCGGGGCGGCACGATGAAATCGCTCGGCGCGCTCGCGCCCGCGTGGGAGTCGGCGGAGCAGCCGGCGCCGCAGATCACGGCCGGCAACGCGTCGCAGATGAGCGACGGGGCGTCGGCAATGTTGATCGCTGATCGCTCCACCGCCGAACGGCTCGGGTTACCGATCCGAGCGCGCTTCGTGCACTTCGCCGTGCTCGCCGACGATCCGGTGCTCGTCCTCTCGGCGCCCAATCCCGTCACGCGCAAGTTGCTCGAGCGCACCGGCATGAAGATCGACGAGTTCGATGCCATCGAGTGCAACGAGGCGTTCGCCGCCGTCGCGCTCATGTGGGCCAAGGAGTTTCGGCCCGATCCGGCGAAGTTCAATCCACGCGGCGGCGCGATCGCGATCGGCCATCCCCTGGGCGCGAGCGGGGTGCGGCTCATGACCACATTGCTCAAGCACCTCGAAGCCACCGGTGGCCGCTACGGCTTCCAGACCATGTGTGAAGGCGGCGGCCAAGCCAACGCCACCGTGATCGAACGCCTCAACTAACCGTTTGTGCAAATGTGGTTCCTATACGACGCGCTGGTGCACAAACGCTGGGTTGACGCGGGTGCCGCCGTCGGACGAGTTGGCGCGGGCGGCGGCGATGAGCAGGCCGACGAGCGTGAGTGCTCCGAGCGCGGGCACGCCGTAGCGGTCGAGCCACAGGAGTTGCGCGGCACCGGGCGCCTTGTGGACGGGCCCCGGTCGAAGGTAGACGACCTGGAGCAACGCGGTCCACCCGAGCAGGAGTCGGGCGTACCAGGACCGCACGGTCAGCGCGCCAGCGCCAATACCCCAGCCCGCGTAGCGGGGGAGCGCGTACGTCGCGCCGACGAGGAACACGAGTGGTCCGAGCAGCGCGACCTCGGCCGCGCTGAAGCGGCGGCGGTTGGCGAGGAGCACGAAGACGAACACCGCCAAGATGACGAGGTTCGCGATCAAGCTCGTCGCGCGCGCGGTGTCGATCACGAGGTGGCCGCCATTCGTTGACCCGCCGATGAGATGGGCGATGGGATCGTGCAGGCCGTTCCACATCGCGGCGCGGCTGCGCTGGCGCCCGGCCTCGCGCAGCGGCTGCAACGCCGTCGTTCCCCCCACTACGAGGTACGCGAGCCCGACCACTGCGACGCCGGCGCCGAGCAGTTGGCCGGCCGCCCGCCGGCCATGGCGCCACCACATCCAGGCGGCCAGCCCGACGAGGGGCAAGAGTCCGCCGATCTTCACCAGCGCACCCAACGCGAGGATGACTCCCGCGAAAACGGGACGGCGCCGCATCGCGAGGAGCACGCCGCCGAGCACCGCGAGTCCGACGAGGATGTCGTTGAGCCCGCCGTTCACAATCGCGGCGGTCGTCGGATGCAACCCGAAGGCGGCCAGCGCAACCGCGGACACACCGCGACGCACAAGAAGCAGCAGCATCGACAAGGTCGCGAGCAACGCCAGGCCCTGGAAGACGGCCCGCGTGCCGGCGCGGGAGGCGCGCGCCACGCTCATGCCGGCCGCCGAGAGGCCGACGAAAACCGGTCCGTAGACCGATTTCGTGTGCTGCCAGACGGGCGCGACCCGCCGCATCACGCGGTCGTGGGGAAAGTCGGCCGCGGTGTGCGTGTACGGGCTCGCGTGCTCGTGCACCACCATGCGGCCGTACGCGGCGTACGACGAGGTGTCGGTGGTCGCACGTGGCGGCACCGTAACCACGAGCGCGAGCATGGCGACGATCAACGCCACGGTGACGCGCCGGTCGAGTGCAGCACCCAGGCGCGCGACGAGGACCAGTGCAGCGAGCGCGCCGATGCTCGCGAGCAGGACGAGCAGGCGCCCCGCGAGCGTAAAGTCGTGGTACCAGATGAGCCCGGCAGCCGTCGCGGTTGAGCTCGCGAGCAGCAAGACGTGCGCGCCGGCGCGCTCGGCCGTCGTGGTCACAGCTCCGCTACCACTCCCGCCATCGCCGCCAACTGTTCGCAGTAGTGCTCGAGGGAATGGTGCACGAACCGCACGTTGATCATCGTCGCACCCGCATCGCGCAACCGCGCTGCTGCGTCCCGCACGCGTTCGGGCTCTGCCGATGGGTCGAACAGCCGCTCGTTTTGGACGGCGATCTCAAACGGCAGTGCGCCCGACTGGGCGCGGCGGGACCACGCCTCGGTGGCGCGTGCCCGAGCGATCATCGCGGCGAGCTCCTCGCGTCGCAGTCCGAACGGCACCCAGCCGTCGGCCAGCTCGATCGCCCGACGCAACGACCGCGCGGTGCGCCCACCCACCCAGATCGGTACCCGCGCCTGAAGCGCGGGCGGATCGATGACGAAACCTTCGTAGTCGTAGTACGAGCCGTGGTACGCCGGATCGAGTCGGGAGAGCGAGGCGCGCAGCGCGCGGATCGCGTCGTCGCCGCGTTCGCCGCGTTGACGAAAATCCGCGCCGAGCAGCGCGAATTCCTCTTCGAGTGACCCGACGCCGACGCCGAGGATCAAGCGGCCGCCGCTCACCCGGTCGAGCGTGCCGTAGCGCTTCGCAATCGCGAGGGGATGGTGATAACCGAGCACGAGCACGTGTGTTGCCAATCGGATGGTCGTCGTGCGAGCGGCAAGGAAGCCGAACGTCGCCAACGGATCCCAGTACGTCGCGCCCCGCACCTGGGCAACGTCACGCGGTACCGCGACGTGTTCGCCGCAGGTGACGTGGTGGTATCCGAACTGCTCGGCCGCCTGCACGATGCGCACGACGTCATCGAACGACGCGGACTCCTCCCAGTGTGCGTGCGCGCCGGGGAGGCGGAACAAGACGGGCGTGATGATCCCGAGGCGCATCCCGGGGCACTACTTGCGGGGCAGCAGCGCGCGGTCAGCGATGATGTTCTTCTGCACTTCGGTGGCGCCGGCGCCGATCGACGTGTAGCGCTGGAACGAGTAGAGGCGCGTCCAGCTCCCGCCGTCGACGGCGTCGGCTGCACCGCGCAGCAGCAGCCCGGCAGGGCCCAGCATGTCGACGGCCAGCTCCGCGAGCGTCTGCGCGAGATGCGACCACTGCAGCTTCGCGAGCGGCACCTCGGGCCAGTTCTTCTCGCCCTTGATGATCTTCGTGAGCGCCCGGTAATTGAGCAGCTTGGTGAGCTCGATGTCGGTCCACGCGCGGGCGATGCGATCGCGGATCTCCGGATCGCGTAGCGCATCGGGATTCGTCGCACGCGCCGCCGAGATCATTGCCTGCAGATCATTTGCCATCGTGATCGCGAGGCCGGCGGTGCCGACGCGTTCGCGGCCGAGCGTGCCCATCGCGACCTGCCAACCCGCGCCCTCGTCTCCGAGCCGGCAGTCGGCCGGGATGTGAACGTCGGTGAACCACACCTCGTTGAACATCTCGTCGCCGACGATGTCGCGGATCGGCCGGCATTCGATGCCGGGCGTGCGCATGTCGACGATGAACGCGGTGATGCCCTCGTGCTTCGCGCCGCGCTCGATCGACGTGGGATCGGTGCGGAAGAGGAACAACCCCCAGTGCGCGAGGTGCGCGGTGGAGATCCAGATCTTCTGCCCGTTGACGACGTACTCGTCGCCGTCGCGGATCGCGGTGGTGCGAAGGTTGGCGAGGTCGGACCCGGCTTCCGGCTCGCTGAAGCCCTGGCACCAGTGCTCGTCGGCCGAGAGGATGCCGGGCAGCCAGCGTTGCTGCTGCTCCTCGGTGCCCCACGCGATGATCATCGGGCCGATCTGCCAGATGCCGTTCGGGTTGTAGATCCCCGGTGAGCGGACCCGCGCCGTCTCCTCGGAGTAGAGGACGTTCTGCACCGGCGTGGCCTCGCGCCCGCCCCACGACTTCGGCCAGTTGATCGCGGCCCAGCGGCCTTCGTTGAGCCGGCGTTGCCAATCTTTGCGACGCTCCTGGGTGCGGGCGATCCCGGCTTGCCGGCCCCCGCCGGGATCTTCGTCGCCACCCCAGTCGGCCAGGAACTTCGGCAGGTTCTCGTCGAGCCACGCCCGCAGCTCGTCGCGAAACGTTTCGTCTTCAGGCGTGTAGGCGAAGTCCATCGGCCGGAGGATAGTGGCGAGCGGCGGCGCGCACGAACGCCACAGTCACCCTCGCCGCGCGCCGATCCGTCAGGCGGTCACAGTTGATTCCACGCGCGGATCTGCGTGTTGAACTCGTCTTCAGCTTTGGTGCCGTCGGCAATGGCGGCCGTGATGCCGGCCTCATCATGCGCTGTCGTCGCCACGACGAGCCCCTTCGCGACGCCCACGAGCTTGGTCGCGGCCGCCCACGCCTTGGTCGCGATCGTCTGTGCCTTGCCCGTCACTTTCCCGGCGGGCCTGCTCATCTCGGTGACCTGGTGCTTCATTGCGTCGATCGACGGCTGCGCTGCCGCCGGAAACTTGCTCGGATCCGCGACGTTGGCCGAAGCCGCCGCGCCCATCGCCATGTACGCCTTCGTGAAACTGTTCGCGCTCGTGACGAAGCTATTGCGATCCGATTGGTTGAGCGCGTCGTTGACCGACGAGCAGCCGACGGCACCGGCGACGATCATCGCGACGAAGACCGCGAAAACCTGTTGGCGCTGACGGCCCGGTCCCTGCCTGGTGAGCACGACGTTGCCTCTCGGACGGTTGGCAGCGCGGGCGCGCCGCCACGATCACTCTCGTTCGCGTGTCGACTCCCGAAATGCCGACCTCGAGGGTCAACGTCTGGCCGCGTGCGTGGCGCGTCAGTAACATCCGCTGGACGTCCCGCAGAAGGGCCCCCGGCAGTGGATTTCACGTTCAGTGATGACCAGCAGGCCTTGCGCGAGACGGTGCACGGCTTTCTCGCCAACGAAGCGCCCAGCGCGTACGTACGCGCCATGGCCGAAGACGACCGCGGTTTCACCGACGAGCTCTCGGCGAAGCTCGCCGAGATGGGTTGGCCGGGCTTGCTCGTACCGGAAACCGCGGGAGGCCTGGGTCTCGGCCTCGTCGACATGGTGGTCGTGCTCGAAGAGATGGGCCGGCTGCCGTTCCCCGGCCCGTTCTTCTCGTCGGCCGTGTTCGCCACGCTCGCGGCGCGTGCGCTCGGCGCGACTGAGCTGCTCGAACAGCTCGCGTCGGGCGAACTGCGCGGCACGGTCGCGCTCGAGGAGCTCGGTCACGGCGATCCGATCGCGCGCGTACGCACCCGCGTCCGGCGCAAGGGCGCCGACTGGGTCGTCACCGGCCTGAAGCCGGTCGTGCTCGACGGTCACACCGCCGACTGGGCGATCGTGGTCGCCCGCACCGAGGAGGGTTTGGGCTCGTTTCTGCTCGAGTCGCCACGCGCCGAGCTCGTGCCGGCGATGGATCCCACCCGCAAGCTCGCGCGCCTCGAGCTCGACGAACGCCGCGTCGTGCCGATCGGCCCGCGCGGGGATCACACCGCCATCTGGCGTCGGGTCGTCGACGACGCGGCGATCGCGCTGTGTGCCGAGCTCGTTGGCGCCTCGGAGGCCGCGCTCCAGCTCGGCGTGGAGTACGCGAAGGTGCGGGTGCAGTTCGACCGGCCGCTGGCGAAGTTCCAAGCCATTCGCCACAAGGCTGTCGACATGTTGCATCGCCTCGAGTTGGCCCGTGTCGGTACTCACTACGCGGCGTGGACCTCTGATGTCGACGATCCGGCACGCGAGCGCGCCGCGGTCATGACGAAGGGCTTCGTCGCCGAGGCCGCGGTGTTCATCTCGGGTGAAGACATCCAGATTCACGGCGGCGTGGGCTTCACCTGGGATTGCGACGCGCATCTGTATTACAAGCGGGCGAAAGTCAACGACCTGCTGCTCGGCTACCAGGGGTACCAGCGCGGGCGTCTCGCCGACCTCCTGCTCGACGCGGTGTGACGGTCGACAAGCGCGCGTCACTCGCCGACGCGGTCGCCCAGCACGTACGCGCCGGCGACACGCTTCACCTCATGGTCGGCCACACGCGTTGGACGGCCGCGGCGCGCGAGGTCGTGCGGCAGTGGTGGGGGCGCGACCCGGGCTTCACGCTCGTCATGCTCAGCCTCTCGAGCTTGGGCACGCTGTTCTTTCGCGGTGGACTCGTGCGCAAGGTCGTCACGGGATACTCGGGTGACACGTTCCCGAACTTCACCCCCAACCCCGTCTTCGCCGGCGCGTACGAGCGGGGCGAAGTGGAAGTCGAGCACTGGTCGTTCCTGACCTTCTCGCAGCGGCTCGAGGCGGCCGCGCGCGGTCTACCCGCGGTCGTCACCCGGTCCCTCGCCGGATCGTCGATGGCCGACAACGAGGCGTTCACCGAGGTGGACTCGCCATTCGGGAAGCTCGGCCTGCTCGCGCCGCTCACACCCGATGTGGCCCTGCTCCACGCACCGGTGGCCGACGCCGAAGGCAACGTCGCGCTGCACCCGCCGCTGCTCGAAGGTGTGTGGGGTGCGCTGGCGGCGCGTCGTGGCGCGATCGTGACCGTCGAGCGCGTCGTCGACGATCTGCGTCCGTGGTCGCATCTCGTGCGGATTCCCGCGCACCGGGTGCTTGCAGTGTGCGAGGCGCGTCTCGGTGCGCATCCGGGCGGGCTGTTCACCGGTGACCTGCCCGTGCACGGCTACGGCGAGGACTACGACTTCTGGGTCGACGTGCGCGCCGCGAGCCGGGGCGACCAGTTCGACGAGTGGATTCGCGAGTGGGTACTCGACGTGAAGACGCAGGACGACTGGCTCGAGCGGCTCGGCACCGAGCGCGTCGGGTCGCTCCATGACAAGGCCGCGGCCGACTCGTGGGAGTGGGACGAGCAGCGTTTCCCGCCTGACACCGACTCGCCGCCGAACCGCTGGGAACTGGCGGCCGCCTGGGGCGCGCGTCACCTGCGCGACCGTGTGCTCGCGCTCGAAGCCGACGCGGTGCTCGCCGGCGCAGGCGTCGCCAACTTGGCGGCATGGCTCGGTGTCGCGCAAGCGCGCGCCGAAGGCTCAGCGGTGCAGCTCACCGCAGAGATCGGGTTGTGGGGCTACGAGCCGACACCGGCCGACCCCTTCGTGCTGAACCATCGGAACTTTCCCCGATCGTCGATGCTCGCCGACGCCGGCATGGTGCTCGGCGCGCTCGTCGGCGGTCCCGGCACGACGACGGTCGCGTGTCTCGGTGGTGCGCAGATCGACCGTCACGGCAACATCAACTCGACGCTCCTGCCTGACGGTCCGTTCGTTGTCGGATCCGGTGGTGGCAACGACGTCGCCAGCGTCGCGGCGGAATCGGTTGTCGTGACCACACTCACTCCGGCGCGCACGCCGTCCGAGTGTGGCTACGTCACGTCGCCGGGACGCACCGTGCGAGCGGTCGTCACCGATCTCGGCGTGTTGGAGAAGCTGGGGGAGCGCGACGATGCGGGCGACGAGCTCGTGCTCACTGCCGTGCCCGCCGGCAGCGCCTCGCTCGATGAGCGCATCGCCGCGGCCCGGGCCGCGTGCGGGTGGGAGCTCCAGGTCGCGCCCGTCGTGCGCGAGCTCAGCGCGCCCAGCAACGAGGAGATCATGGCGCTGCGCCGCTGGGACCCGCGGGGCTGGTTCCTCCGCGCCCGCTGACCGACCGTGCGGCGGGCGGGCGAAGCCGATGCGTCAGACGAGCTCGCTGGTCTGCGCCGGCCGGCCGAACAGATAGCCCTGGCCGAGGTGCAGCCCGAGGCGGCGCAGGGTGGCGGCCTCGTCTTGGGTCTCGATGCCCTCCGCTATGAGGCGGCATTCGGTGAGATCGGCGAAGTGACCGAGCCCGGCGACGATCGCCTGGCGCGCGGTGTCGCGATCAAGGTCGCGGACCCACGTGAGGCTTGAGCCGCAGTGCCGGAGGCGCCAAGGCTACGCGTAAATAGCGGAGCCCGCATTGGCTGTCCTATTCGCCCGTTCCGTTGCGCGCGGCGGCGCGGGTCAGCGCCGCAGGATCGTGACTGACGCGTTTGCCCCGCGGCCGACGGTATGGGCCAACGCGACCCGCGCTCCCTCCACTTGGCGCGGGCCGGCTTCGCCGCGCAGCTGGCGCGTCAGCTCGACGACCTGGCCGAGGCCCGACGCGCCGAGCGGCTCGCCCTTGGAGAGCAACCCGCCGCTCGGGTTGACCGGCAGCCTCCCCCGGATCGTCGTCGCTTCGGCGTCGGCCCACGCGCCGGCGTCACCTTTCGGACAGAGCCCCAGCTCCTCATAGGACAGCAGCTCGCGGGCGGCGTCGGTGTCCTGGCACTCGACGACATCGAGCTCGTCGGGCCCGATGCCGGCTTCGTCGAAGGCCGCGGTGGCGGCGAGCGTGGTGGGCGACGGGAAGGAGTCGTCGACGCCGCCGCTCAGCGGTGTGGCCTCGCCGAGCACCGAGCCGGGAAGATGCGACCGCAATGCGGAGGCCTCGATGCTGACGGCGTCGGAGGCGCGGGCACCCTCGGCCCCGCGCACCACGACGGCCGCGGCGCCTTCATTTGGTGAGCACAGCATCCACAGATGGAGTGGCTCGCACACCATTCGTGACGCCAGCACGTCATCGGCGGAGACCGGCTTCTGAAACATCGCGTCGGGATTGTGCGCGCCGTTGGCGCGGTTCTTGACCACGATCGCCGCGAGGTGTTGCTTGGTGACGCCCGACTCGCGCATGAGCCGCTGCGCGCGCAGCGCGAAATATGCCGGCGTCGCGGCCAGGCCGGCGGCTTCTCTCCACGGCTCGAAGAACGACGAACGGATGATGCCCTTTGGCATCTTCTCGATGCCGAACACCAGCACCGTGTCGCACTGACCGGCGCGGATCGCGGCCGCCGCGAGCATCAACGCCGCGCCGCCACTCGCGCACCCCGCTTCGACGTCGACGATCGGCACGCCCGTGAGTGCCAGCGCGCCGAGCACCTTGTGCCCTGCGGCGACACCCGAGTACGCCGTGCCGCAGAACGCAGCTTGGAACCCGCGTGCGCCCGCCCCGATGCGGTCGACTCCCGCTTCGTCGAGCGCAGCTGCGACCGCGTCCACGCCGAGTTGCGTGACGCTCACCCCGTCGAAGCGTCCGAACGGGTGCAACCCGATTCCCGCGATCTCGACCCGCGCGCTCATGGGGTGCTGTCACTCGTGGGCGCGAACGCGTAGGTGATCACGATGCGGCCGTCGTCGTCGACGTGCAGCGGCGCGAGCACGAGGTGCATCGGCTGACCGAACTGCAGTTGGGCCGGGTCGGTTTCGGTCAGGCGGGTGATGACGCGGAGTCCCTCCGGCAGCTCGACGACGCCGAAGCCGAACGGCACGTGCCCCTGGTAGCCGGGCGGGGGCGCGGTGACGGCGGTGTAGCCCCACAGCGTGCCGTGATCCGAGAGCAGTACCCGTTCGACGTCGTTCGCGCCGCTGTACGGACACCTCGACGCGAGCGGGAAGTGATAGCGGCCGCTCGACTGGGAGAAACCGCCGACGAGGTGGGGCCGGCCATCGGCGCCGTCGTCGAACAGGTCGTCACGAACGGCGACAGTCTCGGGCGCCGGCATCAGACGACGCCGGTGCGTGCGAGGCGTTCGAGCTGTTCCGGCGCCAGACCGAGCAGCTCGTGCAGTACCACCTCGGTGTGCTCACCGAGCCGGGGTGCGCCCGTCGGCGCGCGCGCCGACTCGCCGACGAAGCGTGGGAACGGGCTTTGCTGGCGCATCGGGCCCGCGACCGGGTCGTCGACCGTCACCAGGTCGTGGCGCGCCGCGATGTGGGGATCGGCGAAGATCTCGGTTGCCGTATACGCCGTCGCGACGGGCACGTCGTGGGCCACACACGCGCGCTCGATGTCGGCTGCCTCGTGGCCCGCGGTCCAATCGGCAACGATGCCGTTGATCTCGTCGTTGTGCGCGGCACGTTGGGCCAGCGAGTCGAAGCGGGGATCGTCGAGCAGGTCGACACGTTCCATGGCCTTGCACAGCCGGGCGAAGTTGACGTCGGATGCGGCCACGATGCACACGTACTTGCCGTCGGCAGTGAGGTAGTTGTCGAGCGGCGCCGAGTTCGCGAGCCGGTTTCCTTCACGGCTGCGGACGGTGCCCAACCGGTCGTACGCCGGCAGTGTCCACTCGAGGACGCGCAGCACCGCGCCGTAGAGCGCGGCGTCGATCACCGCGCCGGTGCCGTTTGGGCGCGCGTCGCGCGCGTAGAGGGCCGCGCTCGCTGCGTGCGCCGCGAAGACGCCGGTGAGGTAGTCGGAGATGGTCACGCCGACGCGAACCGGGGGACGATCGGGGTAGCCCGTGAGGTGGAGCAGCCCGCCGTACCCGATGCCGACCCGGTCGAGCCCGGGCCGCGCCGCGTACGGCCCGTCCTGGCCAAAGCTGGTGATTCGCACTACGACGAGCCGCGGGTCGAGGTCGCCTGGCGCGATGTGCCATTTCTCCAACGTGCCGGGACGAAAGTTTTCGACCACGACGTCGGCCGTCGCCGCGAGCCGGCGGAAGATGTCCTGGCCTTCGTCGACCCGCAGATTGAGCGTGACGCTCTTGCGGCCGCGGCCCTCGACGGCCCAGAAGAGCGAGTAGCCCGGCCCGTCGCCGTCGCCGTCGCCGTCGCCATCAGCGTCGACGAACGGGCCGATGTGCCGCATGAAGTCGCCCGTGCCGGGTTGTTCGATTTTGATGACTTCGGCGCCCATCTCGCCGAGCAGCCCGGCGCAGAACGGCGCCGCGATGCGCGTCCCGAGGTCGAGGACGCGCAGCCCCTCGAGGGGTGCGGGCATCTACGTGTCGCCTCGGCGCTGTTCGGCTTTCACGGCGTCCATGCCGCCGTGCTTGCGGGTTTCGAGCGCGTTGAGTGCCGTCGCGGTGTTGCTCACGTACTGATGGATGATGAAGTGGTAGCGCCACGACTCCTTCATGCCTTGCAGCTCGGTCATGTGATTGATCGATTCCTTCACCGCCTGGGCCGTGACCGGCGCCACGAGCGCGACCTTGTCGGCCATCGCGCGGGCGGCGCTCGCAAGTTCGGCGCGCGGCACGACCTGGTTGACGAGTCCGAGCCGTTCGGCCTCGTGTGCGTCGAGCGTCTCCGCGCAGAGCAGGAACTCTTTCGCCTTGCGCGGCCCGAGCTCCCAGGGCTCGACGAGCAGCTCCACGCCGGCGCCCGTCATTCGCAGCACTTGGTTCGAGAACTTGGCGTCGTCGCCCGCCACGATCAGGTCGCACATGCTGGCGAGCATGAGGCCCGCCGCCGCGCACACGCCTTGCACCGCCGCGATGGTGGGTTTGCGAAAGTCATGGAGCTTGACGCAACGGTCGAAGTACATCGTCTGTTCGTGGTGGCGCTTGCCCTCGGCGGTGCCTCGCAATTCGGCCCAGTGGTCAGTGCCGGCGAGCAGCTCCTTCAAGTCATGGCCGGCAGAGAAATGCTTGCCTTCGGCGGCGAGGATGACGACGCGGACTTCGTCGTTGGCATCGGCGACATCGAGTGCCTCGTCGAGCTCGTCGAGGAGCTGCGTATTTTGCGCGTTCGCCTGGCGGGGCCGGGCGAGCGTAATCGTGGCGACCGGACCGTCCACGTCGTACTTGATCATGGCGAAGTTCATCATGGCTCCTGAGCGCTACGAATCTAGCCACTCCCCGCGATTGCGTGTGCGGCTGGCGAGCTACTGGCCCGGGAAGTACTCCTTGAACGCCCGCGCCGGCTCGCGCACGCCCGTGACCCACAGTCGGAGATCGTTCACCGGGATTCGGCCGGTGACGAACAGTGCCATCGAGGAGTCGTCGGCGTGAATCTCGCACACCGACACATTGCGGCCACCCCGGCCGAAGGACCAGCCCGTGCCGAGCGAGTACACGTTGACCGTGTTCGAAGACGTCGCGAGACGGAAGCCGACCGGCCATTCGGGATGGCGCGCGGCGCCTGACAGCACGCACGCGGCGAGCATCGCCGGGATCGACCGCGTCGCGGTCACGGCCACGAGATCTGGCAGGGCCTGATCCTGCGCGAGGGCGTGGAGCAAGTCGTTGCGGTGGAGCCCGGCGCTGACGAGCGCGTCGGTGACGGTCACCTCGTCGACGTCGGGATGCGTCGCGAGCACCTCGGTGAGCTCGTCGAGCGCCGCGTGCACGGCCTCGAGCGCGGCGGCCGGTGTGGGACTCGGCTCGCCGTGGGGCGTGTCGATCGTGAGGCGGTCGCACAGGCGAACCACGAGGCGGCGCTCCATCTCGCTGACTTGGTTCGCCAGGTCGAGTACGTGGCCGTTCGCGACGCGCGTCGCGAACTCCCACTCGGGGTCACTCAGCTGCTCGAGCCGGTTGGCGAAGCCCTGAAGCTCCGCGACCAGGCCCTGTGTCAGAACGGGTGCGAGCCCGGTTGTTTGCATCAACTCCGCCCAATCCCCTGTGAATTTGTAGCGTACACGGGGCTTGGTCGGACGTCGCTGTCGGACGAAAGATCTCCGCGCGTGCGTCAGGCCCGCGGCTCTCGGGGCAGTGCCAGCACCCGCTCGCCGATGATGTTGCGTTGGATCTCATTGGCCCCGGCCCAGATCGACGATGCCTGGTAGTAGAGCCAGGAGCGCTGCCAGTTCCCGTCGGCAGGGTTGTGGCGCGCGCCGCGCCAGAGGGGGGCCGCGGGGCCGAGGACCGCCATGGCCGAGTCGTGCAGGCGCTTGCTCATCTCGCTCCAGTAGAGCTTGAGCAGGCTGCCCTCGGGGCCCGGCGCCTGGCCTTTCGAGAGCCGCGAGAGCGTGCGCCAGTTGTGGAGCTGGAACAACCGCACCTCGACGTAGGCCTGCGCCACCCGCTGTCGGAGCCGGTGGTCGTCGTAGGCACCGGTCTCGAGCGCGAGCCGCAGGAGCTCCTCGACGAGTTGGATGTGGATGACGAGCTGGCGCGGGTTGATGCCGCGCTCGTGCGACAAGGTGGAGGTCGCGACCCGCCAGCCTTCGTTTTCCGGGCCGATCAGCTGGTCGCTGGGCACGAACACGTCGGCGAAGAACACCTCGTTGAACTCCGACTCGTCGGTGATCTGGCGCAGCGGCCGCACCTCCACACCGGCCGCGTGCATGTCGACGACGAGGTACGAGATGCCGTGCTGTTTCGGCGCGTCAGGGTCGGTGCGGGCGAGGCACACGCCCCAGTCGGCGAACTGTGCGTAGCTGGTCCACACCTTCTGGCCGTTGACGACCCAGCCGTCGTCGAGCGGTGTGGCGCGCGTCGCGACGGCGGCGAGATCGGAGCCCGCGCCGGGTTCGCTGAACAACTGACACCAGAGCTCCTCGGCCGAGAGGATCTTCGGCAGCCACCGCTCCTTCTGCTCCGCGGAGCCATTCGCGAGGAGCGTGGGGCCCACCAGATTGATGCCGATACGACCGACCAGCTCGGGCGCGCGGGCGCGCGCGAGCTCCTCGGTCACGATGAAGTGCTCGACCGGGCCGGCGCCTCGTCCGCCGTACTGCGCGGGCCAGGCGATGCCGACCCAGCCTGCTGCCGCGAGCTTCGCTTGCCATTCCCGGCCGAACGACACTTCGTCGCCGAGCTCATCGAAGCGCGGCGGCAGGCCGGTG
This sequence comes from Acidimicrobiia bacterium, assembly GCA_038236695.1. Classification (GTDB taxonomy): domain Bacteria; phylum Actinomycetota; class Acidimicrobiia; order IMCC26256; family JBBRZM01; genus JBBRZM01. The sequence goes on along the minus strand of JBBRZM010000018.1, from coordinate 7,382 downwards.
CCGTACTCCCAGGGCAGATGTTCCCGCAGCCACGCCCGTATTTCCGCGCCGAGCGCGGCTTCGGCAGGTGTGGGAGTCAAGTCCACGAGCGGCGAGCGTACCGGCGGGGCACGCGTCGACGGTGATGCGGCGGATCGCGCGGGGCCGCTGGTAGGAAGAACGGGCCGTTAGACCCGCGCCTGTTCCTCGGCGAGCATCGCTTCCATCGCGTTGACGGCGCGGGGGATCGCAGACGCGTACCCCTCGGCCTCGATTCGGGGACCAATGAGCTCGAGCTCGAAGACGCCCTCATAGCCCGCGCGGAGGAGCTGGCCGACGATGCGCGCCAGGGGGAGGTCGCCATCGCCCGGGACGACCCGATCGGGAGTACTGAGGGTGCCGATCGTGTAGTCGCTCACCTGCACGAGACGGATGACGTCGATGCCGGCGGCGATCGTGTGCGCGAGATCGCGTTCCGCCCAACACGCGTTGCACTCCATCAGCACCCCGATGCCAAGCGCGCGGGTCAGATCGACGGCGTCTCGAAGCGAGTGGAGGAAGCCGACGTCGACACGCAGCGGGTTGGTGTGCTCGACCGCGAGAGGGATTCCTGCTGCTCGGCATGACGCGATGACCGGCTCGGTCGCAGCGGCGAACGCATCGGCTGCGGCCTCCCAGGTCATCGCCCCCGCACAGCCCGTCGTCATCGTGAAGCACTCCGCGTTGAGCGAGATTGCAGTTTCCACTGCGGTCTGGAGGCGATGCTCGTGTGTCGGCCACTCGTGTGGTTGGTCGAGTGGGAACCCCCGTGCGAAGAGGCTGGTGACTCGCAGCCCCGCGTCTCGAACTCTTACGGCTGCGTCCGGCCCAGCTGCTTCGAGCTTCTGCCATGACACGCCGACGTTGGTGATCCCGGCCGAGCTCCAGAAGCCGAGGTCGTCATCGAGCGAGAAGTTGCGGGTCGAGTACGCCGAAACGCTGAGCGCGTCGTTCATCGGTTCAAGCCGCGAGCAGCGTCAGCGCTGGTCGACGGGGACGTACTTGCGCTCGGTGAGACCCGTGTAGATCTGTCGGGGGCGACCGATCTTCGTCTTCGGGCTCTCCATCATCTCTTTCCAGTGCGCGATCCAGCCCGGGAGCCGCCCGATGGCGAAGAGCACCGTGAACATCTCGGTGGGGAACCCCATCGCGCGGTAGATGAGCCCGGAGTAGAAGTCGACATTGGGGTAGAGCTTGCGCTCGATGAAGTAGTCGTCGTTGAGGGCCACGTCCTCGAGCTGCAGCGCGATGTCGAGCAGATCATCCATGTGGCCAAGCTCGGAGATCACCTTGTCGGCTGCGCCCTTGAGGATGCGGGCCCGCGGGTCGTAGTTCTTGTACACGCGGTGGCCGAACCCCGACAGACGGGCATCGGTCGACGAATCCTTCGCCATACGCACGTACTTGTCGATATTGCCGCCATCGTCGCGGATGCGCTCGAGCATCTCGATGACGGCCTGGTTCGCGCCACCGTGCAATGGGCCCCACAACGCGTTGATGCCGGCCGCGACCGACGCGAAGAGGTTCGCGTCGCTCGACCCGACCAGCCGCACCGTCGACGTCGAGCAGTTCTGCTCGTGATCCGCGTGCAGGATGAGCAGCTGCTTGAGCGCGTGCACGATGGTCGGGCTGACCTCGTAGGGTTCTGACGGCACCGCGAACATCATCGTGAGGAAGTTCTCGATGAGGTCGAGTGAGTTGTTGGGGTAGAGGAACGGCTGGCCGATCGACTTCTTGTGTGAGTACGCGGCGATGGTCGGCAGCTTCGCCATGAGCCGGATGATCGAGAGCTGCACCTGTTCGGGGTCGTGGGGGTCGTCACTGTCCTGGTAGAAGGTCGACAGCGTGCTCACCACCGACGACAGGATCGCCATCGGGTGCGCGTTCTTCGGGAACCCGTCGAAGAAGCGTTTCGCGTCCTCGTGTAGGAGCGTGTGCTTGCGGATCGACATGCGGAACTCGTCGAGCTCGGCCTGCGTCGGCAGCTCGCCGTGGATCAGGAGATACGACGTCTCGAGAAACGAGGGATGCTCCCGCTCAACGAGCTCCTCGATCGCAATACCGCGGTAGCGCAGGATGCCGGCGTCGCCGTCGATGAACGTGATCTCCGATTCACACGAGCCGGTATTGACATAGCCGTAATCGAGTGTGATCGCGCCCGTCTTCGCCCGCAGCTTCGAGATGTCGAGACCGATCTCGTCTTCGGTTCCCCGCACAACAGGAAGCTCGACGTCTTTGCCGTCGTAGTGCAGTACTGCGGGCGGCTCGGCCATGGTCGGCTCCTCGGGGTCGCGCGGTTGGTACTCGACTGTGCCACGGTACCAACCGCAGATGGGTGTGACGACAGTGTCAGATAACCTTCCGCCCGGCATGGATTTCGAGCTGTCCGACGATCAGCTCGCGCTGCGCGACGGCGCGCGCGAGCTTCTCGACGGTCTCGCCGCGCCGCCACAAGTGCGCGCAGTGATGGACACCGGTCGCGGTGTCGATTCCGTCTTGTGGCAGGCGATGGTCGACCAGGGCTGGACGGGGATCGAGCTTCCCGAGCGCCGCGGCGGCCTTGGGCTCGGGCCGGTCGAGACCGCGGTGCTGCTCGAGGAAGTCGGCCGTCATGCTGCTCCGGCGCCGTTCGTGTCCACCGTGCTCGCGTTGGGTGCGCTCGCCCGAGCCGGACTCGACGATCGCGTTGACGCGCTGCTGAGCTCGGCCGGCGTCGGCTGCATCGCGTGGAGCCGGCGCGCCGACGCGGTGCGAGCAGCCGCAGATGGCGACGGCTGGGTCCTCACGGGCCGGCCCGACCCTACGCCGTACGCCCCGTCGGCAAACGTCGCGATCGTGGCCGCGGTCGATGGTGACGTGCCCGCGCTGTTCGCGGTCGACCTCGACGCTGTCGGACGCCCGTCGCGCGAGCCGGCCATCGACCGAACCCGAGAGTTGGGATGGCTCAATCTGTCCCGCGCGCCGGCCGTTCGCATCGGCGGCGCGGACGCTGTGAGCGCGCTCGTCGACCGCGGTGCAATGGGTGCGTCGGCCGAGATGCTCGGCGGCGCGTCGCGCGTGCTCGACATGGCGGTCGAGTATGCGAAGGTCCGGGTGCAGTTCGGCCGTCCGATCGGCAGCTTTCAAGCGGTGAAGCACCGGTGTGCCGACATGCTCGTCGACGTCGAGGGCATGCGTTCGACCACCTACTGGGCCGCATGGTGTGTCGGCGCGGGCGCCCCCGACGCGTCGGTTGCTGCTTCGACCGCGAAGATCTGGTGTTCCGACGCGTCGAAGCGCGTTATGGCGTCGGCACTCCAGGTGCACGGCGGTATCGGCTTCACGTGGGAGCACGATCTCCATCTGTTCCTGAAGCGCGCCCAGCTCGACCAGCTCAGCTTCGGTGACGCCGTGTTCCACCGCGAACGACTCGCGCAACTGCTGCGACCGAAAGTCGAGGCCGGCGAGAGTGTGATCTGAGCGGACAGTCAGGTCGCGGCCTGCCGGGCGAGGTCCCGAAGCGCGGCGCGGTCGGGTTTGCCGGTGCCGAGGAGGGGGAGCGCGTCGAGCTGCACGACCCGTTCCGGTGTCTTGAACCGGGCGACGCCCTGGTGCGCGAACCATTCGCCGCAGGCCGTCACACCGAACGGGCGGGACGCAACGACGAACGCGCACACCCGCTCGCCCATCAGCGCGTCGGGGAAGCCGACCGCGACCGCCTGTTTGACATCGGGGTGTGCCTCCAACACACCTTCGACCTCGCCGGCCGCGATGTTCTCGCCGCCGCGGATGATCACGTCTTTGATGCGGCCCACGATCGTGAGCCAGCCGTCGGCGTCGACCCGGGCGAGGTCGCCGCTGCGGAACCAGCCCCGTGTCGTCGCGGCCCGAGTCTGTTGCACGTCGGCGTAGCCCACGAACAGCTCCGGACCACGCAGCCAGAGCTCACCGACCTTGCCCGGCGGGTGCCGACGCCCCGTCGCGGGATCGACGATGCGGAGCTCGGCGTCGCCGGTTGCCCGCCCGTCGGTCTCGCGGGCGCGCCGTGCCGAGTCACTGGGCGTGCTCGTTGTGATCGTGGGCGCTTCGGTCGAGCCGTAGGTGCGCTTCACGCGGCACCCGAGGGCCGCGCTGGCGGCTTCGACGAACGCGGGCGTCACGCCCGCGCCGCCGCTGGATATCAAGCGGAGTGAGGCGACCCGCTCCGTGGAGAACCCGCGGGCATGCATGAGCGCGACGAAGAACGTCGGGGGACCGATCATGAAGCTGATCTGCTCGTGCTCGATCACGTCGAGGGCGCGCTCGGGATCCCATCGCTGCATCAACACGCTGCGGAAGGGCAGCACGCCCGGTAGCAGCACGGCGTTGAGCAAGCCCGAGATGTGCGCGAGCGGGGCCGGCATCAGCACCGCGTCGCGCCCCCGCAGCCGGTGCGCGTCGACCATGGCCCGGGCCTTGTACGCCAGACTGCGCTGAGTGTGCAGCGCCGCCTTCGGCTCCCGGGTCGATCCCGAGGTGAACAGCACGACCGCGAGATCACTCGGGCGCGCGGCGGAGTGACCCACCGACAACACGCCCGTGGTCAACTCGGCGAAGCGCGCGTGCCGGCCGCGCACGTCGCGTTGCGACAACCACACCGTGGGCTCGACGATCGACAGCATGCGGGCCACGTCGCGTTCGCCTGCCTGATGATGGATCGGCGCGGCAATCGCGCCGAGGCGCCAGCACGCTCGAAAGAGCAGCACGGCTTCGTGCCAGTTCGGGCACTGCCACGCCACCACGTCACCGCGCGCGACGCCCGCGGCGCGCAGCCCACCGGCGAGCACGGAGACTGCGGCTTCGAGCTCGCCGCCGCTCCAACGCACCCCGGCCGACTCGTCGACCAGGAGCTCCCGGCGTGCCCGTTTGAGCGCGGCGTCGCAGCACAGCGCGTCGAGCGATGGAATGTCCCACGGCCCGCCGGGTCGTAAATAGTCGTGCGTGCGCGGCGTTCGGTAGATCGGCCGGAGCTTCACGGGCGCGTGCTCAATCGAGCGGGTTGTGCCAGCCCGCGCTCACGGTCGTCGCGCCCCGCAGCACCTGCGTGCCCACGTAGTTGCGCTGGATCTCCACCGTGCCGGCACCGATGCAGAGACCGCGAATGTCGCGGTACATGCGTTCGACGGGGTACTCGCGCGAGTACCCGTAGCCGCCGAGCAGCTGGATCGCCTCGTCACACACGAACTTGGCGGCGAGGTTCGCGGCTGTCTTTGCCATCGCCGTCTCCAACGCGGGAGGCGTGCCGTGCGGGCCCGCGAGGTACAGCGCTCGCTTCAGCAAGAGCCGCGCGCCCTCGAGCTGCGTCGCCATGTCGGCGATCTTCCACTGCAGCCCCTGGAATGACGCGAGCGGCTTGCCGCCGACCACGCGCTCGTTCATGTAGCGCACCGCGTACTCGAGCGCGCCGGTGGCGGCGCCCACGCACATCGCAGCGTTGCCGCAACGCTCGTGGTTGATGTGCGCGATGAGCTGCTTGAAGGCGTCGCTGGAGGACGGGTCGCCGGCGAGCAGCACGTCGTCGGACGACACGTACACGTCGTCGAACGCGAGCTCGGCCTCGCTGGTGCCTCGAAGGCCCATCTTCATGTGCGTGCCGGCCACGGTCACGCCGTCGCCCTCGAGATCGACGAGCACCGCGCCGATGCCCTTGGAACCTTCACTGCCCGGGAAGCGGCACCACACGAGGCAGCATCGGGCCTTGTGGCCGCCGGTTACATAGTTCTTGTAGCCGTTGAGCCGGTAGCCGTCGCCGTCGGCCGTGAGCCGGGCGCGCATGTGGTTGACGGCCGAGCCGGCCTCGGTCTCGCTGATGCCGATGCAGAAGAGCGCTTCCCCGCTCGCGGCGAGCGGCAGCCACTGCGCCTTCTGTGCGTCGGTGCCGAGATGTTCGATCGCGCGCGGGGGGCCGTTGAAGATCAGCTGGGCGAGGATCGCGCTCGACACGTCGATGCGCGAGAGCTCCTCGAGCACGATCGCGGCCTCGACGTCGCCCATACCCATGCCGCCGTACTGCTCGCCGATCGTGATGCCAAAGAGCTCGGCTTTGCGCAGCGCGTCCCACGAGCCTTGCGGGAACTCCTCGGTCTCGTCCCAATGGCGGGCGTTGGGCGCGAGATCGCGCGTGGCGACATCGCGGGCCAACTCGCGCAACGCCTGCTGGTCGTCGTTCTCCGCGAACGGGTCGACACCGGCATGAGGCATATCGAACATCGTAGAGGCGACCCGTGCCGCCCCGGATGTTGTCAGTCTCGGGGCTTCGAGCCCGACGGTCGCGGTCTTCGCTCGGGAGGGTACCGACGGGCCGTGACAGCTCTCCCGGCTGAGGCTCACGTCAGCGATCGGCGGTACATTGACGGCGCGCCACGACACGTCACGCACTCTCAGGGGGAGCCCATCATGCAGAACCGCGACAAGCTCTACATCGACGGCAGCTGGGTGCCGTCCACCGGCAGCGGCACCATCGACGTCACCAACGCCACGACCGAAGAGGTCATGGGCCGGGTCCCCGAAGGCACCCGCGACGATGTCGACCACGCGGTCGCCGCGGCCAAGACCGCGTTTGACACGTGGAGCACCACGTCGGTCGAAGACCGCGCGAAGTACCTGGGCCGGCTGCACGAAGGGCTCAACGCCCACCTCGAGGAGATCGCGACCACGATCACCGGTGAGGTCGGGATGCCGTTCGCGTTCTCCCAGATCGTGCAAGCCGGGCTCCCCGCGATGATGATGGGTTCGTATCAGCAGATCGTGCAGGAGTTTCCGTTCGAGGAGCAGATCGGCAACTCGCTCGTCGTGCGCGAGCCGGTCGGCGTCGTCGGCTGCATTACCCCGTGGAACTATCCGTTGCATCAGGTCGTCGCCAAGGTCGCGCCGGCGCTCGCCGCCGGGTGCACCGTCGTGTTGAAGCCGAGCGAGATCGCGCCGCTCAGCGCGTTCATCCTCGCCGACATCGTCGACGAGGTCGGCCTCCCCGCCGGCGTGTTCAACCTCGTGTCGGGCACCGGCCCGGTCGTCGGCGAGGCAATCGTGCAACACCCCGGTGTCGCGATGGTGTCGTTCACCGGCTCGACCCGCGCCGGCAAGCGGGTCGCGCAGCTCGCGGCCGAGCAGGTGAAAGCGGTGGCGCTCGAGCTCGGCGGCAAGTCGCCGTTCGTCATCCTCGACGACGCGCCGCTCGACGACGCGGTGAAGGCCGGGTTGGGCAGCTGTTATCTCAATGGTGGCCAGACCTGCATCGCGTGGACGCGCATGTTGGTGCCCGAGAGCCGCAAGGACGAGGTCGTCGCCAAGGTCAAGGAGGTCGCGGAGAGCTACACGACCGGCGACCCGATGGACCCCGCCACCCG
>JBBRZM010000017.1:0-56451 GCA_038236695.1 Acidimicrobiia bacterium | reverse complement strand
GCAGGGTCTCGCCGAACTGCACCCGGCCGCCCGGCAGGGACCACTCCCCCACTGCCGGAGCCCGGCCGCGTCGCACAAGGAGCAGATCGTCGCCGCGGAGCGCGACGGCACCGACAGCAACCTCAGGCTTCACTCGTCCGCAGGCTCATCTTCAGACTCATCGAGACGGTGATGCATGACGATGGCGCGCGCGGTGAACCCCGACTCTTCGAAGAAGTTCTTGGTGGCACGGTGGCCGGGCAGCGCCCACGCGTCGATACCGATGCATCGGTGCGCGCGACAGAAGCTCATGAGGTCGTTGTTCATCGTCTCGCCGACGCCGATCGCCCTTGCGGGCGGCTCCACGAAGAGGTCAGTGACAACGCCGAGTAGCCTCCCGTCACGGAGCCGTTCGATCTGCGCCGCGCCGAAACCCACGATCACACTATCGATCGTGCCGACGATCAGTCGCGTGTCGTCGCGATCGAGCAGCGCGGCGTAGCCGTCGACAAGCGGCTCAGGCCGAGCCTCGCGCGCTGCCCACACGGCGCCGCCGCGCATGGCTTCGAGCTCGGCTTGCATCTCGCGCGCGAGTGCGGCGATGCGCTCGAGGTCGCGCGGTGCGGCCGGGCGGCACGCTTCCAAGGTCAGCTCGTGAGCTGCTCGATCTTGCCCAGGATCGTGCGCCGGCCGCGGTGCTGCTCCTCGTACTCGCGCACGGCCACGAGGTCGGCCGGGGCGAGACCTTCGAGGCGCTCCACGACCTGGGATGCGGAGAGCTCGTCGTAGTCGCGGATGGGCAAGGTCTCGACCGCGACTGCCGGCAAGTCCGGCGTTTGCACTCGTGCGGTCTGCGCATCCGCATTTGTGTTGGCAAGCTCGGAATGGGGCGCGCCGTTGGTCGCCGTGCCGTCGTGCGTCGGTGACGGGCTCCGGGGCTTGGCGCGTGGTGCTGGAGCCGCAGGCTTGGCCGCCGGTGTCTCGGTCGAGTCTCCGCTCGAGGAGCCCCGGCTCACGAGGGTGCCGAGTGTGTCCTCGGCGCGGCTGCGCGCCTGAGAGAGGCCCCCGGTCACCCGCTCGCGGACGTCGGGCGAGTTGCGAGCGACGACGTCTTGCCCCTTGGTCTTCGCGTCGCTGACGTGGTTCTCGACCTTCTTGCGGTGCTGGTGGAGCTCCGTACGTCCTCGGGCGACGAACACTTTGAAGAAGGCAGGCACCGTGTCGCGAACGTACAGCGCGACCCCGACCGGTCCGTAGACGAAGACGTTGAGCGCGCGCTCGAGGGGATTCTGGTGGCTCGTGTCGGTCACAACCGCTCCCTTACCGGTGCGTCTCTCGGTGGCGCCGGCGATTCTACGGTGCTCACCTCGGCGGGTGACGAGTCGGAGCCGTGGCGTCGCCGGGTGCAACCGAGAAGCGCGGCGGCGAGTACGCCGAGCGCACTGGCCCACTCGACCCAGTCGCCGTAGTGGACGTACGGAGTCTCCCCGCGTTCGGTCGTGATGCTGCCGGTGACGACGGCGTTGTGGAACAACCGCGTGGTCTGGTGGACCACGCCCCTCGAGTCGATGACCGCGGTGATGCCCGAGATCGAAGCGTGGAGCACCGGTCGGGCGGTTTCGGCAGCGCGCATCTGGCCGAGCGCAACGTGCTGCGCGGAGTTGGCCGAGCGCCGGTAGGAACGGTTGTTGGTGGTGACGACGATCGCTTCGGCCCCGTCGCGTGCGAAGTCGCGCACAAGAGGCCCGAACGCGGACTCGTAGCAGATGACGGTGCCAATCACGTGGCCACGCACGTTGAACACCCGGCGCGTCGAACCTGCTGCGACATCTCGCGGGATCTGCTGGAGCGCGTGGATAAAGCTCAGCTGGTGACGGAACGGCACGTACTCGCCGTAGGGCACGAGGTGCTGCTTCGAGTAGGTGCCCTGCAGCTTGCCGTCGGGGTCGTAGAGCAGGTTGATGTTGAACACCCGCGTGCCGTCGGCCGGTGTGAGCGTGTTAACGAGCACGTACGAATCATGTTTTCGAGCGAGGGCGACGATGCGAGCGCGGAGAACGGGATCGCTCTCGGGATCGTTTTCGAGTGCCGACTCCGGGAACACGATGAGGTCATAGTGGCCGCGCAGCGTGTCGGCCAGACGAAAGTGCTTGTTGGTCAAGTACTGCCTCGCAACCTCCGTGGGCGTCAGCCTGCGGTCCTGGTCGTTGCCCTGCAGCAACGCGAACCGCAGGGTGCCGGTGGGCGTGGGTTCGAAGCGAGCGACGTCGCCGACCACGACGAGCACCACGATCAGGGCCATGCCCGCGGCCGCGAAGCTGCGCCGGCGTTGCCGTCCGCCGGTCAGCGCGTCGAGGAGCAAGCCGTTCCAGGCCAGGACGAGGAAGCTGATCAGGGCCACGCCGCCCCAACTCGCGAGGGCGCCCCCTGGTGCCACGCTGTGCAGGGCAACACCGGCCTCGCCCCACGCGAACCCACCGACCGGCCATCGAGTGCGCAGCGCTTCGAGTGTCACCCAGACGGCGGCCGTCAGCCACGGCGAGCGAATGCCACGCTTCGCGAACGAGCCGACGAGCAATCCGGTGATCGCGGCGTAGGACGACACGACGACCACGAACGGCGCGAACGCGACGGCACCGAAGTACCACGCCCAGGAGACCAGCACGCCGAAGAACGCGAGCCCCCAGGCGAGGCCGTACAGCGCGGCCCGTTTCGGTGTCGCGTCGCGCCATGCCCACAGGAGCGGTACGAACGCCACCAGCGAGAGCAGCCCGAAGTCAACCGGCGGAAATGCGGCTGCGAGCAGCAGCCCGGAGGTGATCGCGGCACCGAGGCGGCGCCACATGTGAGCGTCGCGGCTCAGGCGCAGTCGCGGCAGAGCGTTCTCTTCTCGTCGGCGAGCTGGTTTCGCGGCAGGACGAGGAAGCACGACGAGCAGAGGAATTCGCCGGGCCGGCGGGGCACGATCTTCGAGACCTCGCCACGGTCGTCGACCTCGGGCTCCTCCTCCTCGAGCTCTTCTTCGTCGTCTTCGAGGGTCGCGCTGGCGGTGCGCTCCTTGAGCAGCACGTCAAGCGGCTCTTCGACGTCGTCAGGGTGCAGGTCCTCGTCGAGGTCGACGACGACGTCGTCGTCGTCGGCCTCGACGGCCTCGACGGTCGTGGCCGCCTTCTTGACCTTCTTGGTCCGCGGCTTCGGCGCGATGACCTCGATCAGCGGCTCGGCGTCGACGTCGGCGACCAGCTCCGCCGGCTCAGTGGCGATCTCGACCGCCGCGAGGTCATCGTCGAGCACGACGTCGTCGTCGAGGTCGTCGGCCACGAGAGGGTCGTCGTCGAGCGCCTCATCGATCTCGGGCTCGTCGTCCTCAAAGTCGTCGTCGCTCATGGTCTCGCAAGCCCTTCTGGGCTTCGGGGGGTGCGGAGTATAACGCTGCCCTGTTTGCACGGCGCGCAACGCGCCGGAGCCCCATGGCATTCCCTCGAGCATGCTGCGAAACCGGCCGAAGATGCGCGCCGAGGAGAAGCGCGGGGTCCAGGAGACCGTTGGGGCCACTGTTTGGCCCACGCTGACCAAACAGCGGGGTTATTTCAGCGTTCTCTACTTGGTCTCCTGGACCCCTATTCCCTTGACGCCCGCCTGCCGGCGAATCCTCGCAGCGCGTGCCCACGACCGGCTGATGGGGCCTCAGGGACGACGTGTAGTACGCCCGAGAATCGCGGCGGTGTCAAGCGCCTCGGGCGGGGCGACCGTCGCCGTGACCAGCGCCGTCGCGCCGTCGATCCTGGTCAGCGCTTACCCGGATTTTTTCTCGCGCGCACAGTCGCGCGCGCAACGCGTCAACGCTCAGCGCGTCAAGGCGGAACGCGTCAACTGCGCGACGCGTTCATCGCGGCGCGGCGCGACGTTGCTCAGCCGAGCGCTCCGCGGCGAGCCGCTCGAGCTCATAGGTGGTGTGGTCGACAAAGCGCATCGCGCCCGCAATCGCGTGGTGCCCGGCTTCCTCGGCGATGAGCCGGTGCATCTCCTGGCACACCTGGCGGTATGCCGGATGGCCCTGCGGCGCCGTGCGCAGCTCGAGCATGTGCATCGCTTCACGCGCGTTGCACTGCATCACGAAACGCAGCCGGTACGCGAACGAGACTGCGTACGCAGCCTGCTCGGGGAAGGGACCCACGAGCTCCTCGTAGAGTGCGCCGGAGCGCGCCATCGCCTCCTCGAAGCGGTCAGCGAGCCCGGCTTCGGCGATGGCCTCCGGCACGACGTAGCCGTGGCGCGGCGACAGCTGCTGCCACTCGATCGTGAGCAGGCGGTGGCGCTGAAGGTCGCGGAAGGCGCCGTAGTCGGCGAGCACGTCGAAGCGGTACCCGATGCGCTCGAATGCGCGCCCCGGCTTGTGCCGCCGGTTGGTGCGTTCCCCCACCGCGGCGCGCAGCAAGGTCTCGCGCTCATCGGTGTCGAGACGCCGCACCCGAGCGAGCACCTGATCTTCGGGCAGATCCGTGTGTGGATAGCAGATGGCCGCCAGCAGTTTGTTCTCACCCTCGGGATCGAAGTCGGTGAGCATGACGGCCGGTCGGGGCTCCGGCTCCTCGTCGCCGAAAATGCCGGCCACAACGTCGGAGGTGTCGGACCGAATAGCTGCCAGGTAGTCACTCCAGGCGCCACCGCGCTCGGGAAGATCGACGCGCGTGAGAAATGACGGGATGCACTTGCGGAGCTCATGGAGCATCAGGTCGGCGTAGTGGCGCGCCTCGGGCAACGGATGGGCGCGCATCCGTAACAGGAGGGCCTCGTAGCCCTGGCCGGTGCCATAGATGCCCACACTGGAGAGCGTGGCGGCGGGCAGGATCCCGCGTGCCGCGTCGCACGCTTTCGCCCTGATCGTCTGCTTGTACACGAAGTCGGAGTCGGCGGGATCCTTCGGATAGCGCTGTCGGGCCCAGTCGAGGAGCGCGGGCAACATGCCGGCGTAGAGGTCGAAGAGCGCATCCATGTCGGTCACGTACCGCGCGCCGAGTCGCGAGTCGAGCACGGCGGGATCGCGCCGGTACCGGTAGCGTCCGCCGAGGCGGATGTCGTAGGGGATGTAGCGAGTCGACTGCTCGAGGTACGCCATCAGCCGGCCCCACTCGAGAATCTTTGTCAAGACGTTTGACGCCTGCTCGCACGCGAGGTGCACGCCGCCGAGCTGCGCGACCGAGTCGTCGCCGTACTCGAGAAACACCCGGTCATAGAGGTCCTCGGCGCGCTTCAAGCCCACCGTCGCGTCGACCGTGAGATCGCCGGTGAGGTCGAGATCGACGACGAACTCGTCGAGAAACAGCCGTCGCAGACTCTTCGGGCTGCGCGAATAGCGCGCGAAGAGCGCACCTTTCACGACTTCGGGCAGGTTCACGAGCGCGAAGACGGGCCCGTCGAGATTGGTGAAGTACGGGCGCAGCGTGGCGGCTTCTTCGTCGGTGAAGTGCTCCGCCACGTACTGCATCGGGTCCTCCGCGGCTACGGACAGGGTCGCCGATCCTACCGGGGCGTTCCGATGCCTCCGCGGATGGCGCCGAGCTCAGAACACCTCACAGCCGCAGCCGTAACGCGCCCGGCTCGACGTACAGGTGGAGTCGGTCCGAAGCGTCACAGGCGACGCCATCGACCTCCAAGGGGAACCCACCGGCGACGGTCACGAGCACGCTGCGGCCCGAGCCGGTCGTGATGCGGGGGTGCGGCACATGCACGCCCTGCGCCAGCCGGGAGCGCATCGCTTGCCGCTCCCTCGCTTGCAACGCATAGACCTGTACCTCGAGGCGACCGTCGCCGGGATGCCCTCGCGGGATGAGGTCGGTGTCCCGCAGGAACTCTCCGTTCGCGACGACGACGGTGGTGGCCGAGCCGGCGAACAGCGGACGGTCGTCGATCTCGACGCGTACCGCACGGCTGCGGCTTCGCCGGCGCAACCGGTCAGGCGCGGCCCCGAGGACAACCATGTTGACCGCCAACGAGCGGGGGCCGAAGCCGGCCGCGTCGAGCACCAGCGCGTCGAGCGTGACCTCGGTCGGCCCGGGCTCCGGCGTCGTCACGAGCCCGAGGGCCCGCGCGAGATCGGCATCTCGCGTGGGTCGCCACCAGATCGACGACCCCGGTCGACCCTGTGCTGCGGCAGCGAGGTCGGCATCCGTGCCGGCGACCGTGAGATCGCACGCCCCCGAAGCGGGACGGCCCCAGGCGACCCCTTTGCGGATGCCGGCGCCGCTCACGCGTTGACCACACTCGACGCCGCGATCACACCGCGGAAGCAGGCATCGGCGGCAGCATGCGCGGCGGCGCGCGTCGCGGCCTCGGGCGCGACTTCGCCGATCTGGCGGAGCAGATCGATGAGTTGCTTGACGTTGCGCACGAAGTCGCCGCCGGTCATCTCGTCGTCGTCGAGCACGTCGGCGAGATCGTCGCCCTCCGCCCAGTCGTAGGCGAGCGGCGCGAACCCGGGGTCGGGTGAGCGCGTCTCTGGTAGGCCCGCGTCATCCTCGTTGTGGTGCAGGTCACGCCAAATGCGCTCGATTTCGCGCGAGCGCTTCGCCACCGCCTTCGTCGGCCAGTGCGCCGGCGGTGCCGGCCCTGCGTCGTCGGGTCCGCGCTGCTCGTAGGTGAAGCACGACACGACCGCGGCCAGCTCGGCCGGTCGGAGACGGTCGAGCAGCCCTTCACGCAACGCTTCCGCGACGATCAGATCAGTCTCGGCGTATAGGCGAGCGAGGAGCCCGCCGCCGTCGGTCAGCTCCCAGCCGTCGACGTATCCCCACGCCTCGAGCACGCGCAGTACGCGGTCGAACTGGCGCGCGAGGCTCTCGGTGCGACCCTTCACCCGGCGTTCGAGCCGGGCGATGTCGCGTTCGAGCCGTTCCGCTTGTCCCGCGGCGCGCAGGCGCACGTCACGTTCGGGATCGCGATGCACCGGATGTTGCGCCACAACCGCCGCCAGGTCGTTGCGGCTCCGGTTGTGCTCCCCCGGTGGACGGGCCGTGAGCAACGGTGCCTTGCGCAGCGCATCGGCGGCGGCCCGACGGAAGCCGGGATTCCGCGGCGCGTGGGGTTGCGGTAACTCGATGCGTCCGACCGGCTCGGGGAGCCCGTCGAAGTCATCGGCGCTCAACCGAACGAGCTCCCGGTTGGCTCGCAACGCGAGGACGCGCGTGCCGCCACGGCGCCGATGATCGTGACCCAGTACCGCCACGCGTCCGCCACGGCGTCCGACCGTGAGCACGTCGCCCGGGCGCAGCGCCTCGAGGGCCTCACCGATCCGGCGTGAGCTAACGCGGTCTCTGCGCTCCGACTCGAGCTCGGCGACGAGGCGCCGGTACTCCTGCACGTCGCCGTAGTCACTGTGCGCGCCGCCGTGCTGCGCGGCGAGCAAGGAGCGACTCCGATCAAGCTGGCGTTCGAGCGCGACCACGTCGCGGTCGGCGCGGAACTGCGCGAACGACAGATTGAGCAGGTGACGCGCGACATCGGGCGGATATCGCCGCACCAGGTTGGCGGCCATGTTGTAAGTGGGGCGAAACGACGACGTCAGCGCCGACGCCCGGCGCGACGCCAGGCCCGCCACCTGATCGAACGGCACGAACGGGCTCCAGCAGACGACGGCGTAGCCCACCTCGTCGATCCCACGCCGACCGGCGCGCCCGGTCAATTGGGTGTACTCGCCCGGGGTGAGGAACTCGTGCTGTTCACCGGTGAACTTCGAGAGCTTCTCGATCGCAACCGACCGCGCGGGCATGTTGATCCCGAGCGAGAGCGTCTCGGTCGCGAACACGATCTTGACCAGGCCGGCCGCGAAACCCTCCTCGACCGCTTCCTTCATCGGGGGGACCATGCCGGCATGATGCGCGGCGATACCGGCTTCGAGACCCTCGCGCCATTCCGCGAACCGCAGCACCTCGAGATCCGCTTCGGAGAGCGCGACGGTCTTGGCGTCGGCGATACGGCGGAGCTGGTGACGTTCGTCGCGGGTCGTGAGCCGGAGCCCGGCCGCGACGCACTGCTCGACCGCCAGGTCGCAACCGGCGCGGCTGAAGATGAAGTCGATCGCGGGAAGCATGTTCTCTGCGGCGAGGCGTTCGACCGTCTCGGTTCGGCCCGGGGTGTGGAACCGACTGCGGGGCCGGCCCCGCCACCCGGGGCGTTGCGCCGCTCGACTATCGAGGCGTGCTGCCTCCGGATTCGGTCGCAAGCCGTCGGCCTCGTCGCGATCGACGAAGGTCGGCAGTAGGTGCAGCTGGTCCGCGCCGCGTTCGCCGACGAGGTAGAGATGCATCAACTCGACTGGCCGCCGTTCTTCGATGATCGCCTCGGTCGCGCCGCGCACCGTCTGGATCCATTCGGCGAACTCCTCCGCGTTCGACACGGTCGCCGAGAGACAGACGAGGTCGACCTCGGGCGCGAGGTGCACGATCACTTCCTCCCAGACCGCGCCGCGGTACCGGTTCTGGAGGTAGTGCACTTCGTCGAGCACGACGTACCGAAGGCCTTCGAGCATGGTCGACGCCGCGTAGATCATGTTGCGCAGCACTTCGGTGGTCATCACGACGACCGGCGCGTCGCCGTTGATCGAATTGTCGCCGGTCAGGAGGCCGACCCGCTGCGTGCCGTGGCGGGCAACGAGCTCGCCGTACTTCTGGTTGGACAGCGCCTTGAGCGGCGTCGTGTAGTACGCCTTCTCGCCGGTCGCGAGCGCGCGGGCGATCGCGTACTCGGCGACGACGGTCTTGCCGGAGCCTGTCGGCGCGGCCACCAGCACCGACTGGCCGGCATCGAGCGCGTCGAGCGCGCGCGACTGGAAGGGATCGAGGGCGAAGTCACGCTCCGCCTCGAATGCCTCGCGGAGCGCGCTGCTCATGCGGGGATCATTACCCGTGCGGGGCCGTCGGAGCGGTTGTGGCCGCAGGAGCCGACGGCGCGGTCGGCGCTGTGGGGGCCGATGGCGCCGTGGGCGCAGTCGGTGGTGCAGTTGCCGTTGCCTCTGGAGGCACGGGGACCGAGCCCGTCGTGCCGGGCTGGCTGTTCGACGCCGTGATCGGTGTCGAGTTGGTCGGCGTCGACGACACCGCGTGATGCTTCGGCTTGACCAACCAGATCGCGGTCGCGGTGACAACGAGCACTGCAATCGCAGCGGCCACAGCGATCGTGACTTCGGCGCGGCGACGCGGCGCGCGGTAACGCGTCGTCGACTTTCGCTTGGCGGGACTCATCGTTTCAGGATCCTCCCGATGATGATGCACAACTCGTAGAAGATGTACATCGGTACGGCCATGAAGAACAGTGAGTAGGGGTCTTGGCTCGGCGTGATGACCGCCGCGAAGATCACGATGAACAGGATCGCCGGGCGGCGCCACCGTCGGAGCTGCGCGGTGGTCAACACGTGCGCGAGCAACAGGAACATCAACACGATCGGAAACTCGAACGAGAACCCGAACGCCACGATCATCAGCGAGACGAGCGAGAGGTACTTGTCGGCAGTGAGGTTGGCGACGAGTCCGGGGCCGCCCATAGTGAGCAGGAAGTGCAGTGCCGGTTGCAGGGTCAGCAACGCGACCGCGCCGCCCGCGATGAACAGCACGATCGACGACAGCACGAACGGGACCGCGTATTTCTTCTCCTTGGGGTTGAGGCCGGGGGTGATGAAACGCCAGAGCTGCCAGAGCCAGACCGGCAGGCCGAGCACGATGCCGCCGTAGGTCGCGATCTTCAGTCGAATGAGGAACGGGTCGAGTGGTCCGAGTGCCTGCAACTTTCGGTGCTTGTCGTGAACGGCAGACTTGTAGAAGTGCAAGAAGAAGTTGATGACGTGGCTCGAGAAGATGAAGACGACAATGCCGCCGATCGCAATGGCGATCAGACAGATGAAGACGCGTCGGCGGAGCTCCGTGAGGTGCTCGACGATCGTCATGCGATCGCCGTCGGCCGGTGTGGTCACGAGCTATGGCTACGGCGTCGGGTCGTCGGGGAGCGCCGGCCGTGGTGGCGTCGGCCCTTCGATCCCCTCATGCGGCGCTCGCAGCGGCTCGGTCGACCCGATCGGGCGGGGTTCCTCGCCGGAGCCGACGACCACGTCTTTGGGCGGCAGGGTGGGTGTCTCGTCGGGCCCGGAGTCGGCACCGATGGCATCGTCGATCTCGCTTTTGATGTGGTCTTGGAACTTGCGGAACTCACGCACTCCCCGACCGACTTGCCGGCCGATCTCCGGCAGCTTCTGAGGCCCGAACACGAGCAGCGCGACGAGCAGGATCACGATGATCTCAGGCGCACCGAGACTCGGCATCGGGCTCCTTTCAACGCCGTGGTCGCGGCGTCGATGCTAGCCCTGTGATCGCGGCGCGCTGCCGCGCCCGACGCGCTCGCGAGCGTCGCGGGTCTCACGTTTCAGGCGGGCGACCGCCGGGGTGAGTGCGGCGCGGAAGTCGGCGAACGCCTTGATCGCGGGACCCATCTCGTCGTGCGTACGCCGTACCGCGAGTGCAAGGAGGATCGTGCCAACGGCGATCAATCCGACGACGAGCACCCAGAGCGGCGACATGACGCCGAAGGCTATACGGATCGGGATCGACGGACTATTTCGGTCAGGTGCTCGTGCCAGTCGTCGGCCTCCAAGAGCAAATGGAAGTCGAGGAGATCGTCGGGTGTCAGTGGCGCGCCGTCGTGCACTTCGGCGAGCTCGGCCGGACGGCGCCACACCTGCATGCGCACGCCCGAAGACACGAGGAGGTCGACGATACGGGCACTGGCTGCCTTGGCGACTGCCGTTTCACACGAAGGGCACTGGAAGCAGTAGGAGCCGGTGTCGTCGTCGGAACAGACGCGCACGGTGAGCTGGCTGGCCTTCAGCTGTACGTCTCCGCATCTGGGGCAGTGCGCTCGAATGGTGGTCATTGGGTCCCTCCGGTCCCGCGATGGTGTTCTTTTCGACACCGGTTCGGGGACACTTGAGCACCAGTGCCGGTTTGGCCACCGCTTCGGGTGAGCGGGGCGGGCCCGGGCGAGCTGAGAGCTCCCCGATCGGCCAAGATGGCGCTCCCGTGCGACCGATCACCTTCGCCCACCGAGGCGCTCGGAGCGAGCGACCCGAGAACACGATTGACGCGTTCCGCCGTGCCCTCGAGCTCGGCGCGACCGGGCTGGAGACCGACGGCTGGCTCTCGGCCGACGGCGAAGTGATGCTCGTGCACGACGCAGTGATCCGTCGGGGTTGGCGTCGAATTCGGGTCGGACGCACGTCGTCCGACGAGCTCGCGAAGGTCGGCGTGCCGCGACTGCGCGAGCTCTACGAGACGCTCGGCCACGACTTCGAGCTGTCCATCGACGTGAAGGAGCACGGCGCGGCGCGTCCGATCATCGCGGTCGCCCAGGCGGTTGCCGAGGACGCGCCGAGCCGCCTCTGGCTCTGTTCCACCGCGCGCTCGTTGCTCGAGCAAGTGCGGCGGGAGGTGACCGACGTGCGCCTCGTGCACTCGACCAGCCGTCGTCGCATCGACGTACCGCTCGAGCGACACGCGGCGGAGCTCGGCGCGCGGAGCATCGACGCGATCAACTTGCACCACAGCGAGTGGACCGCAGGACTGGTCGCATTGTTCCACCGCTTCGACGTGAAGACATTCGCCTGGGACGTGCAAGAGGTGCGCGAGTTGCGCAACATGTTGCGCTATGACGTCGACGCGCTCTATTGCGACCGCGTCGATCGTATGGTCGCGACGGTGCGCGAGTGGGACGACGCGGCTACAGGAGGCTGAGGCGGGTCACCGGCCAGATGCGTAAGAAGACGCGACCCACGATCGTCGACTCCTTGATCGGGCCGAAGACGCGGGAGTCCTGCGACATGGTTCGGTTGTCGCCCATCACGAAGTAGGTGCCCGCCGGCACGACACAGCCGGGCGCGCCGTTGACCGGCTTGCCGCACCCCGGAGCGACGGTCGAGAAGTCGCTGTGGGTGCCGGCGGGAAGGTACGACTCGGTGAGCGGCCGGGCGGTTCGTGCCCCCGCCGCTTGGATGCACACCTTGCCGGGCACGCATCCCGTGACGGTGTCGCCGGGCAGGCCGATCACCCGCTTCACGAGGTCTTCGATGTCGGGCAGCACCTCACCTTTCGGCTTGCCGAAAACCACGATGTCACCGCGGTTGACGTCGTGAACCTCGTAGCTCACCTTGTTGACGAGGACCCGGTCGTTCTTCTGCAACGTCGGGTACATGGATGCCGACGGTATGTAGAAGGCTCGGAACAGGAAGTGGTTCACCAAAAAGGCGATGGCCAGTGCCGAGAAGATGAGCACGAGCCACTCGATGGCGATATGCAGCAGTTTGCGTGGGGCGGGCTTGGTCGGCTGGTTGCCTTCGGAATGCTCGGTGCCGTCGCCTCCCTCGGTGCCGCCGTTTCCGTCGTCGCCGCCGGTCGGGCCCGGGGCCGTCGCCTCGCCCCGCTCGAGCGCGGTGCCGGGCGCGTCGGTCGCGAGTGATGACCAGGGGTCACCGGCTTTGATCCGACTGTCTTCGGGGGGGTTCACCCGTGCTGCTCCACGAGCACCCATCCTCGCACGCGCCGGTACGTACTTTGGAACATGGCCTCAGGCGTACCGTTGGAGGAGCCGTCGCGCCGCGTCAGGCGCCAACTCGCGGGCTTCGTCCGGGGCGACGACCTGCGCGGTGGCACCGAGGCGTAACAGGAGCCGCTCGAGCCAGGCGCGCTCACTGATGGCCATCGTGACCCGCAGGCGTCCCGTGGGCAGTTCCTCGGCCTTCTCGACGGGGTGGCTTTCGGCGACCCACGTCGCCTCTGGCGGTAGCTCGATGGTGACGCGCAGATCATCCTCACCCGGGCGATACACGACACTTGCGCTCTCGGACGCGCCGTCATCGTGTGCGCGGTCGTGCACGAAGTGTTCCTGGGTTTGCCGGAAGGCTCGGATGCGATCGACCCGGAACAGCCGGCCCGCTTGGGCCTGATGGCACCACGCTTCCACGTACCACGCGCCGAACGCGTGGAACACGCGGTGCGGATCGATGCGTCGAGTGTTCATCTCGTCGCGCGCGTACGAGTAGTAGTCGATCTCCACGACGTCGCGCGCGTTGGACGCCCGTTGCAGCTCGGCGAGGTGCTGCTTCTCGCCGACGTCGACGGCAAGTCCGCCGCGCGCACCGACGACGGCCTCGAGTTTCTCGAGCGCCGTGGCCAGCGGGCCCGAGGTGTCCGAGCCCGGTACGCCGAGGAGCGCATGACCCGCGGCGAGCAGCGCGAGTCCTTCGGTCGGGGTGAGACGCAGCGCGCGGTCGAAGTACTCGGCGAGGCGGATCGTGACGCAGTCGTCGACGATCAGCACGTCGATCAAGCGATCGGCGGTGTACGGGGGAAGGCCGCAGAACGGGAGCAGTTCGAGATCGCGCTCGAGCTCGGCTCGTGGGACTTCGAAGCGCGTGGCGAGCGCCTCGAGCTTCTCTCCCGGGTGGGTGAGGATCCAGGGAACGAGCGCGAGCACGTGTCGCAAGCGCGCCCCGGCGACCGGGCGGGGGCTCATCGCGACGTTGCGGCGAGCCGCTGCAGCCAGTCGATCATCTCGGCGCGCAGCTCCGACGGCGCCGCCACTTCGGCGTGGTCGAGCAGATCGAGCAC
The DNA here is from genome assembly GCA_038236695.1 of Acidimicrobiia bacterium. Lineage (GTDB taxonomy): Bacteria > Actinomycetota > Acidimicrobiia > IMCC26256 > JBBRZM01 > JBBRZM01. The sequence goes on along the minus strand of JBBRZM010000017.1, from coordinate 42,826 downwards.
CCAGTCACGAAATGCCGGCCGGTTGACGACCGACAGCTCGACCTCCACCGCGCCGTCGTCATGGCGTGCGACGACGGCCGGCTCGCCGAGCTGGTCGACCACCCAGCCGGCGCGAGCCGCGTCGACGAGCACACGGGCGACGATGGGCTCGTCATCGCCGAACGCGAGTGGGTCGGCGCGCACGAGCGACGCGGGGTCGAGGTGTTCCGGGGGTGCGAACGCGTCCGGGGGCCCGACCTCGGGTTCCCCGCTGATGCGGTCGACCCGAAACGCGCGCGGCGCGTCGCGCTCGAGGTCGTGCCCCACGACGTACCAGTGGCCCCACCGCAGCACGACGCCGTAGGGCTCGAGCCGGCGTTGCGATTCGCGGTAGTCGAACGCGACGACGGCGCGCCGTCGTACCGCGTCGAAGAGCGCGCCCAGTGCCGGCGTCACCGCCAGCTCCGCGAGCGCGGGCGCCGCCTCCCCCTCGAGCCCGCCGAGTTTCAGGAGCGCGTCACGCCCTTGGCCGCCTTCGAGACGGACGGCGGTCACCGCGACATGGAGCGCAGCCCGTTCTTCGGGGCTGAGGTCGAGGGCGGGGAGGTAATAGTCGTCGGGTCGGATGCGGTAGCCGGTGTCGCCGGCAAGTGGATCGACGAGCTCCACCGAGATCGGCACGCCGAGCTCGCGCAACGTTTCCTTGTCGCGTTCGAACTGACGTCGCCGCGCTGCCTTGTCGCTCGGGTACCGCGGCTCGACGCGCTCGGCGAGGTCGTCGAGCGTGAGGGGACGTCGAGTATCGAGCAGCGTCGCGGTGAGGTTGAGCAGCCGTTCCAGTCGATCGGTCACGGCGCGGTCGCGACTCGGGGTCGCCGTGCCGCCGCGAGCGCGCCGGCGGCCGCTCCCGCGAGAAACAGCACCGGGTCGGCTGCGGCCGGCCGGTCCATCGAGATGATGTCGAGATCGTGCGCCGCGAAGAGCGCGAGCACGTCTGGTGGCTCGACCGCGACCACGTCGTGGCGTTGCGTGATGCCGGCGACATCGAGATCGGCGCGCAGTCGCGCCTCTTCCTCGCCGCCGACCGCGGGAAGCGCCACCGTGACCCGCTCGCGGCACGCGACTCGCAAGGCGGTCGCGCTGTGGTGCGACAGACCGAAGTGGCGTTCGCGCTGGTCGGCGAACGACACCCGCAGACACGCGATCGCGTCGCCGCCGAGTGCGACCGCGGCGTCGAGGATCGGTCCCACCTCCATGCCCGAGAACCCCAGGCGGGTATTGGTGCCGACGATGCCGGGGCCCATCGCGACGACGACCGCGTCGGTTTTGGCCGCATACCGGGCGACTGCCAGGGCGGAGAAGATCGACACCGCTTCATAGTCGCCGCCGAATGCGTGACCACAGGTGACGGTGGCATCGAGCAGACCGCGGTCGCGCAGGTTCGCGACGAGATCCGACAGCGCGAGCGGCAGCGCGCCGCCGTCGGTCATCACATACGCGAGGCGAGCGTCGGGTGCGGCCTGTTTGAACGCGACGGCGACCGCCGGCACCTGACTGTGCAGCGCCGCGGCGACGACCGGTATCCCGCCGATAGTGTCGACCTCGGCGAGTGCCTCGAGATCCTCCTCGGCACTGCCCACGTCGGCTTGGAGGCTCGTGTAGCGGCCCTTCATGATGTGGCCGGGCCCCTGCTCGCGCCACTCGTCACGGGCGAGGTTCCAGTGCACGACGTGCCATCCGCCGGTACCGAGGCCGAGCTCGACCGCGGTGGTGTTGACGACGACTCGGTCGCCGTCGGCCACGTCGCCGGTGAGCTGGGTCAGGACGTAGGCGCGTTCCGGCCCGTCGCCGAGATCGACTTCGACGCGCTGGAGCCCGGCGCGTTGTTGCAGGATCCGCTTGACGGTTCCGGTGCGGAACGACGGCACGTCAGAGACTCGCGATGAGCCGTTCCACGCGGTCGTCACGCGCTTTGAACGGGTCTTTGCAGAGCACCGTCCGCTGCGCCTGGTCGTTGAGCTTCAGATGCACCCAGTCGACCGTGTAGTCGCGCTTTCGTTCCTTGGCTCGTTTGATGAACGCGCCCCGCAGCCGCGCCCGCGTCGTCTGCGGCGGGGTGTTGACGGCGATCTCGATGTCGTCGTCGTCCGCGGTGCGCTCGACCTTGCCGCGCCGCTGCAGGAGGTAATACAGCGACCGGGCGCGGGTCACGTCGTGATACGAGAGATCGATGAGCGCGAGGCGCGGATGGGTGAGCGGGAGATCGTCGCGCTTCCGGTACTGCTCGATGAGGTGGTACTTGATCACCCAGTCGATCTCGCCTTCGAGCTTCAGCGGGTCGTCCTCGATGCGGGTGATGACGTGCTCCCACATCTCGAGCGCCCGCTGCTCGAGTGGTGCGAGCCCCCGCCGCTTCGCGAACCGCAACGCGCGGTTGAGGTACTCGGCCTGCATCTCGACCGCGGACAGCTCACGACCGTTGGCGAGACGTACGCGCCGGCGACAGGTGATGTCGTGGCTGATCTCACGGATCGCGCGGATCGGATTCTCGAGGCTCAGGTCGCGCCACGGGCTCGGATCTTCTTCGAGCATGCGGAGCACGATGGACGTGGCGCCGACTTTGAGGAACGTCGTGTACTCGCTCATGTTGGAATCGCCGACGATCACGTGGAGGCGCCGGAAGCGCTCGGCGTCGGCGTGCGGCTCGTCGCGGGTGTTGATGATCGGACGTGAACGAGTGGTCGCACTCGACACGCCCTCCCAGATGTGCTCGGCCCGCTGGCTCACGCAATACATGGCGCCGCGAGGGGTCTGCAGGACCTTGCCGGCGCCTGCGTAGATCTGACGGGTGACGAGGAACGGGATGAGCACGTCGGTGAACTTCGAGAAGTCGCCGTCGCGCTCCACCAGATAGTTTTCGTGGCAGCCGTACGAGTTGCCGGCGGAGTCGGTGTTGTTCTTGAACAGGAACACCTCGCCGCGGATCCCCTCCTCGCGCAGACGCTGCTCCGCGCTGCGCACGAGCCCTTCGAGGATCCGCTCCCCTGCCTTGTCGTGCACGACGAGGTCCGCGATCGAATCGCATTCGGGTGTCGCGTACTCGGGATGACTGCCGACATCGAGGTAGAGGCGGGCGCCGTTCTCGAGGAAGACGTTGCTCGAGCGACCCCACGACACCACGCGGCGGAAGAGGTACCGCGCGACCTCATCGGGGCTGAGCCGGCGCTGGCCGCGCAGGGTGCATGTGACGCCGTACTCGTTCTCGAGCCCGAAGATGCGCCGCTCCATTCGTCCACGGTACTGCCTCCCGTCGCGCCGAGACCTTGCTGTGCCCGGGTCAAGAGGCGCGGAAAGAGGCCTCGCCGTACAATCGCGAGATGGTGCCGATGAGCAATCTCACGTGGGTGAGCGGCTCATTCTCCGCGCATGTGGTCGCCGCCCGGCTCCAATCCGAGGGTATCGACGTCGAGCTGCGGGGCGCGATGGACAGTCCGTACGGCCTCACCGTCGGTGACATGGCCCGCGTCGATGTCTACGTGCCCGAGGACCAGCTCGATGATGCGCGCCTCGTGTTGCTGGTCGACGAGGTCGATGCCACCCTCGCGGCGCCGCGCGACTGGGGCGGACCCACGCGGCGCAGGGTGCGGTGGCCGTACTGGGCCGTGCTCGTGGCGATGGTGGTCGGAATCGGGGCGCCAATCGTGCACTCCGCGTTCAGCTGACGCCGCGCCCGTTGTTGCCTGTCTCGCGAATCCGCCGATTGATGGACCGGTTGCGTCTCCGCGTTGCGCTCGTCGCGGTGCTTGCGGCTCCGGCGGTCGCGTCGACAACCGCGCCGCCGCAGGCACACGTGCAGTCGAAGCAAACGGTTCCGATCTTCTTCAACCAGGGGATCGTGCACATCCGTGACGGCTGGATTCTTTCGGGTACCGATTCGCCCCTTCCCAACACCGAGGTCTTGGTGCGGACCGACGAGCAGTTCAAGGTCGTGGTCCGCAACGGGCCGGCGATCCCGCCCGAGTGGCGCGCGCGGGGCTACGACCACGTCGGTGACATCGACGTGGTCGGCGACGTCGTGTACGCGCCGTTCGAGGAGTCTGACTATTCGCAGGGTCACCAGGCCACCGCGCGCTACGACGCACGCACGCTTCGCTTCCGCGATGCGGTCGTGCTCCCACAGCACGAGAACTCTTTCGTGGCGGTCGACCCCACCACCCACATCGCGTACAGCATGGATCACTTCGACGGCAACGCGTTGCTGCGTTACGACATCGCGGACGGTTGGAAGGCGCTGGCGCCGTTGCGCCTCTCGATGTTGTTGCACAAGACACAAGGGGCCAGCGTCGCCGAGGGTGCCGTGTGGATCTCCACCTCCGACGAGCACAACGACGTGTATCGCGTCAACCTGAAGACTGGGCACGTGGATCGCATCGCGCAGCTCCTCGATCCGCCCGGCGAGGGTGAGGGCATCGACGTCACGCCGCTGCGCTCGGGCACGCTCCACGCAATGGTCATCGATCCCGGCAAGACAAAGGTCTGGGTCGAACATCTCACGTTCCCGGCGGCCCGCAGCGACGCGCACTCCTCGGGCGACACCGGAGACGCGTCGATCTGGATCGCGTCGATCGGCGGTGTTGCGCTGCTGATCGCCCTCGTCGGACTCTGGCGATTTCGCCGGCGGGCCGCGCAACGCAGCTGACGCTGCGGCGACTGCTGTTCAGCCGGTGAGGAGCGCCTCCAAGTCGGCCTTGATGCGCCGGAACGCGCGTTGTTCGCGAGCGCGGTCCAAGAACGCCACCTCGAGTTGGTCGGCCGTGAGCGGTTCACCGGCGTCACCGCCGAGTACCGAGGCACCGAGTTTCACCGCGGCGGCGAGATCGAGGCCGTCTTCGTAGCGTGCGGTCAGCGTCTGGATGATCGATTCGGCTTGGCCGCCGAGAACGGTGAAGCCCTCCTCGTCGATGACGGTGCCGTCGTAGAAGATGTGGAACAGCTCGTCGTCGGCCTGCGTCTCACCGACTTGGGCCACGAGGATCTCGACCTCGTACGGCTTCATCTCGTGCGTGAACACCTGCCCGAGGGTCTGTGCATACGCGTTGGCCAGCGACCGGGCGGTGACGTCGCCACGTGAGTACGAGAACCCCTTGAGGTCGGCGTGGCGCACGCCCGCGATCTTGAGCATCTGGAACTCGTTGTACTTGCCGACCCCGGCGAAGGCGATGCGATCGTAGATCTCGCTGATCTTTGTCAGCGTGCGCGACGGGTTCTCGGCCACGATAACGACGCCGGCGGCGCTCTCGAGCGCAACGAGGCTGCGGCCGCGGGCGATGCCTTTGCGGGCGTAGTCGGCCCGGTCCTTCATCACCTGCTCGGGCGAGACGTAGAACGGCATCGTCATAGCCCGGCTCCCTCCTCGCGCCCGCCGATGACGGCTTCGGCGCGGGCCTCGACGGTCGTGTCGTCGACGGCTTGGAAGCCGGCGGCGTCGATGACCGCGACGGTCGGGAAAATGCGGCGGATGAGGTCGGGGCCGCCGGTCGCGATGTCTTCGTCGGCGGCGGCGAACATCGCCCGGAGCGCGAGGTCGACGGTGTCGTCGCGGCTCATGCCTTCACGCCACTGGGCCTTGATCCAGTTGCGGGCGTGCACACTGCCCGAACCGTTGGACTGAAAATCGGTCTCCTCGTAGCGGCCACCGGTCACGTCGAAGCTGAAGACCCGGCCGACCGCGTGCTGCTCGTCGTAACCGGCGAGCAACGGCACGACGACGAAGCCCTGCATCGCGGCCGGCAGATTGGCCCGCACCAGCTGTGAGAGCTGGTTGGCCTTGCCCTCGAGCGTGAGGGTCTCGCCTTCGATTTTTTCGTAGTGTTCGAGCTGCACCTGGAAGAGCCGCACCATCTCGACGGCAGGGCCGGCGGCACCTGCGATCGCGACGCCGGAGTGGTCGTCGGCCGGGAACACCTTCTCGATGCGGCGGCTCGCGATCGTGTAGCCCGACGTGGCGCGGCGGTCGCCGGCCATGACCACGCCATTGGCGAAGCGGATCGCGACGACCGTGGTGCCGTGCGTGACCTCAAGGGCGCCGGCGGGTGCGTCGCCGTACCCGACCCCGGGCAGGTCATGGGGCGACACGCGTCGCAGCAGCTCAGCAAAGGATGGCCCGGGGTCGTGGCCCAATTCGAAGCTCGGCATGGGAGGCTCGTGCATCGGCGAGCGAGCCTACACGGGGCCCGCGTGTACACCGCCGCTGCTTACTGACCGCCCTTTTGAACGTAGTTGCGAACAAACTCCTCGGCGTTGTCTTCCAAGACGGTGTCGATCTCGTCGAGAAGGTCGTCGAGCTCTTCTTTGAGCTTCTCGCCTTGCTTCGCGGGCGCGTCGACCTCTGCGGCCTCCTCTTCGCGCTCCTTGGGCGTTGGTTTCTGCTTGCGCTCTCGCTCGGGCATGACTCCTGCTCGTTCCCTTCGACCTAGCCGCCGAGCCGAGCGACGAGCTCGGCCGGCGAGTTGACTTCCTCGAACAACGGCTCGACATGAGCCCGGGTGCCCCGGAGCGGCTCCATCATCGGGATCCGGCGCAGCGGGTCGTTGCCGACGTCGATAATGATGCTGTCCCAATTCGCGGCGACCACGGCGTCGCCCCAGCGGGCCAAACACTGCCCGCGGAAGTATGCCCGGGTGCTGCCCGGCGGCTCGGTCATTGCGGTGATCACGTCGGCTTCTTCCACCAGACGTTCGACCTTACCCGCACGCACCAGCCGCTCGAACAGCGACCGCTCGGGTCGCACATCGTGATACTGCAGATCGAGCAACGCGAGCTTCGGGTCGTCCCACGCCAGGCCGTCGCGGTCGCGGTATGCCTCGAGCAGTTGCCGCTTGGTGATCCAGTCGAGCTGCCCGTCGAGGGTGGCGGGCTCGCGCTCGAGCGCGTCGAGGGTCGCTTCCCAACGGTCGAGTACGTGCATGCCGACCTCGTCGCCACCGCAGAGCTCGAGGCCAGTGTCATCGGCGTACTTGCGCGCCAGCCGCAGGAACTCCCACTGCATCTCGACCGCTGTGATTGTGCCGCCTTCGACGCGCTCGAGCGTCGCCCGGCACGTGAGGTCGTGCGAGACGGTACGCATCGACGCGACCGGCTCCATTACCGAGTAGTCCTTGTCGATGAAGTCGTCTTCGATCATCGCGAGCACGATGGCCGTGGTACCGACCTTCAGGAACGTGGAGACTTCGCACAGATTCGCGTCGCCCACGATGACGTGCAGCCGCCGATATTTCTGTGGGTCGGCGTGCGGCTCGTCGCGGGTGTTGACGATCGGACGCTTCAAGGTCGTCTCGAGACCGACCTCTTCCTCGAAGAAGTCGGCCCGCTGGCTGATCTGGTAGCCGACGGCCGGCGCGCCATTCTCGCTGCCGACCTTCCCGGCTCCCGTGAACACCTGGCGAGTCACGAACCAGGGCAGCAGGTGGCGGACCAGGGTGGCGAACGGCAGCGCGCGGTCGACGAGATAGTTTTCGTGACAGCCGTACGAGTTGCCCTTGCCGTCAGAGTTGTTCTTGTACACGACGATCTGCTGGTCGGGGCCCATGAGCACGCGCGCCGCTTTCATCGACGCGGCCAGCACCCGCTCCCCCGCCTTGTCGGCGCAGACGAGCTCCAGCGCGTTGGCGCACTCCGGCGTGGAGTACTCCGGGTGCGCGTGGTCGACGTAGTAGCGCGCCCCGTTGGTGAGCACGGTGTTGACGAGATGCGTCTCGATGTCGGACGGTGACGAGCCCTCACGCGCGAAGCCGCGGGCGTCACGGCCGGGCGACTCGTCGTCGAAGTCCCAGCCGACCTTTCGATGCTCGACGTAGCCGTTGATGAGCATCGAGGACGCGAGCACCGGGTTGCCGTCGGCCGCGCCGCGCAACGCGACGCCGTACTCGGTCTCGATGCCGCACACCTTCGGCACTGTCACGCGCGCCAGACTACCCCTGAGCGTTGTGTTGCTCGAACGCGCTTATGGCCCAGTTGCGTCGGGGAACACATCGAGCCACACCCGATGTCCGTTGCGGTCGATCACACCCCTGGTCCGGGTGTTGGCGCGGCTGCCGCGCTGCGCGCGGCCGTGCAGATGCATCCAGCGCTACGGGCTACCCGGCGCGACCGTCAGCATTCGCGCTTGGGACGACGTGAACGTCGTCGCGCCCGCCGGCATGACCTGCACCGCGGCGGCAATAGCCGCGGGCGGCTAGAGGTACTGGCCGGTGGTGACGCGTTCGATCTGGCGGCCGCCGTGGGCGTCTTCGCCGGCCGACATGAGCGTGCGCACGAACACGATGCGCTCGCCTTTGCGGCCCGAGATCTTGGCCCAGTCGTCGGGATTGGTCGTGTTCGGCAGGTCCTCGTGCTCGTGGAACTCCTGGCGGATCGACGCGATGAGGTCGTCAGTGCCGATGCCGCGGACGCCGCCGCCGATCTCGCGCTTGATCGACAGCTTCTTCGCGCGGCGCACGATGTTTTCGATCATGGCGCCCGAAGCGAAGTCCTTGAAGAACAGGATCTCCTTCTCGGCGTTCTGGTACGTGACTTCGAGGAACTGGTTGTAGTCGTCGGTGCCGTACATGTGCTCAACCGCGGCGTCGATCATCGCCGTCACCGCCTTGGGCGCATCGCCGCCGTGGCGTTTCACCTCGTCGACGTCGAGGGGCAACTCGGTGATCAGGTACCGCGAGAAGATCTGCTTGGCGCTGCCTTCATCGGGTCGCTCGATCTTGATCTTCACGTCGAGGCGACCCGGCCGCAGGATCGCGGGGTCGATCAGATCTTCGCGGTTGGACGCGCCGATCACGATGACGTTCTTCAGGCTCTCGACACCGTCGATCTCGGCCAGCAGTTGCGGCACGATCGTGCTCTCGATGTCGGAAGAGATGCCCGTGCCGCGCGTGCGGAACAGCGAGTCCATCTCGTCGAAGAAGACGATGACCGGCACCCCCTCTTCCGACTTCTCGCGTGCGCGTTGGAAGATCAATCGGATCTGGCGTTCGGTCTCGCCGACGTACTTGTTGAGCAGCTCCGGACCCTTGATGTTGAGGAAGTAGGAGCGGGTCTTGTCGTTGCCCGTCTTCTCCGCGACGCGCTTCGCGAGCGAGTTCGCGACCGCCTTGGCGATGAGCGTCTTCCCGCAGCCCGGCGGGCCGTACAGCAGGATGCCCTTTGGTGGCTGCAGCCGATGCTCGTGAAAGAGTTCCGAGTAGAGATACGGCAGTTCCACGGCGTCGTGGATCTGCTCGATCTGCTCGTCGAGGCCGCCCACGTCGACGTAACTGACGTCGGGCACCTCTTCGAGAATGAGCTCCTCGACCTCGGGTCGCGGCAGCCGCTCCACGATCAGGCCCGAGCGGCCGTCCATCAACAGGTGGTCGCCGGCGCGCAGCTTCTCCAGGAGCATCGGCTCGGCCAGCTCGCACACGCGCTCTTCGTCGGCGCGGCCCACGATGAGCGCGCGGCGGTCGTCGGCGAGCAGCTCCTTGAGCACGACGACCTCGCCGGAGATCTCCACGCCGCGGGCGAGCACCACATTGAGCGACTCGTTGAGGACGACCTCCTGGCCGCGCTCGAGCGATTCCGAGTCGAGCTCGGGGTGCACGGCGACGCGCATCTTGCGGCCGGCGGTGAAGATGTCGGCGGTGCCGTCGTCGTTGGCCCCGAGGAACGTGCCGTAGGCCGATGGCGGCATGGTCAGTTTCTCGACCTCCTCGCGCAGCGCCGCGATGTGCTCGCGCGCCTCACGAAGGGTCGCCGAGAGCTTCTCGTTCTGCGAGACGGCTTGGGCGAGCTGGCCCTTGGTCTCGAGCAGGCGCTCCTCCAGCGTGCGCACCCGCTTTGGGGCGTCCTGCAGACGGCGGCGAAGGACGACGACCTCTTCTTCGAGATCCTTGAGCCCTGATTGCAGCTCGTCGACTTGGCGTTCGTACTCGCTGAGGCGTCGCTCGTGCTCGGAAGCCACGGGACCACCTCCTCTACAGTTCGTCCGCGGCGGACACTAACACCGGCTCTCTCCGTTACTGTTTCATGTCTCGGATCGTGTAACCTCTACATTTAACTGGTAATGGCTTGAGAAATTGACGGGCTCGAAAACCCATCCGTAGGCTTTAGCCCGACTCACCGGACGAAAACTGTTTCGCCCGAAGAACCCAAAGTGAGGACGTAACGATGAAGGTCTGGATCGATCAGGACCTCTGCACCGGAGACGGTCTCTGCGAAGAGATCGCCCCCGACGTGTTCACGCTGCTCGACGATGGCCTTGCCTACGTGAAAGACGGCGCCAAGGTTTTCAACGAGCCGGGCGGGGCCGATGGCCTCGCGAATGTTCCGGGTGGCATGGAAGAAGCCGTCATCGAGTCGGCCGAGGAATGCCCGGGTGAGTGCATCTTCATCGAGGTCGACTGACGCTCGCACTGACCGTGCCGCGTCCGCACCCGACTAGGAGCGACGCGTAGGACCGACTGGCGGCCCCGATACTCGCGCCGTATCGCGGGCGGCGCGTACGGCAGGTACGACCGCTGCCGGTCGTCGTCCAAGGCAAAGAAGCTCGCGACGACTTCGCCGGGACAGTTCGCGCTGCCGCACGACGATGTCACCGATCCGTGCTAGCCGAGGCACGGACCGGTGCTGATCGCGCCGAGCACGCCACTCGCGATCACGCGGTCGAGCACCGGGTCGAGCTCCTGGCGGGTCAGCGCGTATGCCGTCGCCGACTGGGTCGGGTCGATAGCAAAGGCCACACCGTCCACGTGGCCCTGCGCGTCGACGAACGGCCCGCCGGAGTCACCGGGCGCGAGCCGCGCCGCGAGGACGAACACGTCACGATTCGTGCGGCTGGTTCGATAGATGTCAGTGCCGGTTGCGGTGATGTCCTGCGCGACACGCGCGGGTGACTCTTGCAGCGGACCGCCACCCGGATATCCGAACACGGCGCCGGTCGTCGCGACTTTCGCGACCCCGCGCACGAGCGGCACGAGCCGCAGACCGGCCACCCGCAGCACCGCAAGATCTCGGTCGGCATCGAACGCGACGACTGACGCGTTCAAGCGTCGGCCGTCCCGCGTGAACACCGTGGTGTGCTGCTCCCCCGCCACGACGTGGGCGTTGGTCGCGACGAGGTTGTCAGCCGCGGCGAAGCCGCTGCCCTCTTGGATCTGATCGCACGCCTGACCCTCGACGCGCACGATGCTCGCCGACACGCGCGCCGCGAGCCCGGGCGCGAGACCCGTCCTCGGCGGTGGTCCGCTGGAATCGGGCTGGTCGAGGTTGGCGAAGACCTGCGGGCCGGCGACGTCGGTGACGAAGCGGCCGAGCGCCTCGGCCGAGCGGGGCGGTGGCGGCGCGAGTCGCGCGACGCTGCGCACGATGGCGGAGTCACGGGCTTCGTGCGCGCTCCATCCAGGCGTGCTGGCGAGCGCGGGGGTGAGTAGCCACACCGCGACGAGCACTCCGACGAGGCTGACGATCACACCGGCGAAGCGATCTCCCGCGTGCACTTTCGGCCCCCAATTGAGATGGCGGTGCAACCCGACGGCCGCGGCGACCCCGAGCATCCAGCCGATGACGGTGAGCATGAAGATGAACGCGAGCGAGGCGAGGAACCGCGACCTCGGCGGGGCGTCACGGAACGCGCTCACGAGGTCGTCGACGAATGCGATTGCCAGCACGACCCCCAACGCAAGTCCGGCCCAGGACAGTGCGCGTGCCAGGAACCCGAGGCGGTACCCGCCGTAGGCGGCCGCGATCGCGGAAGCCACGATGAGGACGTCGAGGAGGTTCACTCGCCTGACGCGAGGAGACGCGCGTGCGTGAGGAATCCGGTGTGCGCAACCATCCGGTGGTCGGGGCGGATCGACTGTCCGTCGACGTGCCAGGAACGCTGCAGCACTTCGATCGTCTCGGCCATGCCGAACGCCGAATCGCCCAGCGCCTCGCGTAACCGGCCGACCTGACCGATTGTCGGCAGGTACGCGACGAGGATGCCGCCCGGCTGCAACGCGGTCTCGGCGTGCTTTACGACCCGCCACGGTTCGGGGAGGTCGAGCATCACCCGATCGAGGTCATCGAGATCGATGCCCTCGTAGACGTCACGCACTTCGATGTCGAGCGGAAGGTCGGGACCGAGGAAGCCTTCGATGTTGCGCCGAGCCCGTTCCGCGAAGTCATCGCGGATCTCGTATCCGGTGAGGTGACCGTCGGGGCCGATGGCGCGCAACAGCGTCGCGGTGAGCGCACCCGATCCCACGCCCGACTCGAGCACCCGGGCACCGGGAAACACGTCGCCGATGATCAGGATCGGACCGAGGTCCTTCGGATAGATCACCTGCGCGCCGCGCGGCATCTTCAGCACGTACTCCGACAGCGTGGGCCGGACGGCGATCAGCCGCGCGCCCATCGTGCTGCGCACCGTGATGCCCTCGCTGCGTCCCAGAAGCGCGTCATGGTCCACGATCCCGGCGTGTGAGTGGAACGCGCCGCCGGCCTGCAGCGTGATCAGGTGGCGTCGTCGCTTCGCGTCGACGAGCAGCACGCGGTCCCCCACGGCGAACGGACGGGCCATGGTGGCTATTCCCGCCGGAGCTCGACCGGCATCGCGTCGACGTCGAGCGCGCCGGCGCGCTGTCGCAGACGGCAGAACGCACAGATCTCGCCCGGCGTCGGCGCGCCGCAGACGGCGCATTCGCCGAGCGCGTCGCGCTCCTCTCCCGCGTCAGCGACAAAACGATCGTGTCCGCGCTCGAGAAAGCCGAACAGGAACGCCGCCTTCGAACCCGGCGACCGGTCTTCGAGCGTGTTGAGCACGTCTTTGAAGCCGAGATGCTTGTTGCCCGCGGCCATCGGGCACTCGTCGACGATGTAGTCGATGCCCTGCAGGACGCAGTACGCGGCCATCTCCCGCTCACCCAGGCGATACAGCGGCTTCACCTTCCGGGCGAAGCCGGGCGCGGCCGGGAGCACCGGGTGTTGACGACCGAGGTAGCCCGCTTCCCAGCGCAGCACGTTGCCGAGCAGCACCGCCGCCTCGTCGTCGAGGTTGTGACCGGTGCCGACCACGTCATAGCCGCGCTCGAGCGCGACCGCGTTGAACAGGTGGCGTTTCGACAACCCGCAGGCGCCGCACGGAGCGCGGTGCGTGGCCGTGGCCGCCGCGGGAATGTCGTAGCCGTAGTCGGCCGACAGGTCGACCTCGTGGAGCTTCACGCCCTGCGTGGTCGCGTAGGCGCGCGCGGCAGCACCCGAGTCGTGTGAGTACTCACCGATCCCGAGGCCGAGATACAAACCGTCGGCGTCGTAGCCCAACGTGACGAGGAGGTGCCAGAGCGCAAGGGAATCCTTGCCCCCCGACACCGCGACGAGCACCCGCTCGCCCGGCTCGATCATGTGGTGGTCCTTGATCGCCCGCCGCACCTGCTCTTCGCAGTGGTGCACGAAGTGCTCCGTGCAGAACCCCGCGTTGTGCCGGCGGATGTCGATCACGGCCGGACCGCGGCACACCCGGCACTTCATCGGGCGCCGCCCGAGATGACGGAGCGGATCTCGACCGTGTCGTCGTGCGCCAGACGCGCATCGCGGGTGACGAGGGTGTCGCCGCAGATCACGAGCACCGACTCGGGGTTGAGCTCGAGGCGGACGAGTAAGGCGGCGACGGTGAGCGGCCCCTCGATCTCGACCTCGCGCTTCGGGTTGCGGAGCAGCACCTTCACCGGATCCAGGCTACCGGCCGAGCCTGTGTTCAGGGCTGCGGCGGAACCGCACGGACCTCGATGGTGTCGCCCGGGCGCAACTCGGTCTCGAAGATGGTCTCGGGCTTGTCGCTGAGGAACCGGCCGGCGATACGAACGCTCGTGGCGGCGACGCCGACGTACAGCCAGCCGCGCGAGCCCCCGAGCATGCCCTTGCGCAGGCCAGTGCGTGCGAGTTTCGAGACGATGCTCATACGCGCCGGATCTCGAGCACCGTGCGGCGTTTCTTTCCGCGCCGCCGTCCGAGCAGGAACGCACCGATCACGACCACGGTGACCGCGACGACGGCGACCGCGATGCCCACACCCTTGGCGGCTTCGGCGCCGGTCTCGGTGATGCGGTCGAGCTGCGAGAACTTCGCCTCGATGTCGGCCTTCGTGATCGGCCGGTCAGTGGTCGCGGTTGACGGTGTCATGTCGACTCCTTGCGTAGCGCGCCGCGGGCTTTCCAACTGATGGCTGCACCCAGCAGGAGGCCCACGAACACGATCCCGTATGGCGCCCACGACCAGTCGCGCGTGAACGTGTCGCCGGTCTCGGTCTGCAGCGCGCGCAGACCGGCCATACCGAAGAAGATGGCGCTGAACCCGAGTAGGAGCGAACCGGCGATGCCGAGGACGAGGTAGCGGCCGAGCTTCTTGAGCGGAACGACGGTCTCCTGCTTGACGTACGCGATCACCAACTCCCACAGCTCGGTGACGAGTTGCGGCAGCGGCGGTGCCGACGACGCGCTCGCGCGTGGCTGGCCCGGTGACGTTGCGGTGCCGGCGTCGGCTGGGTCCACGGTGGCTCCTCGCAATCAGGCTTCGTTGGCACGGGCGGGCACGAGTCGGACGGGGATTGTCGCGGCGGTGGCCGTCCTGCGCAAGGATGCCCCGGAAATGACCGGTCAGGAACCACTCGGAGCCGGAACGGGCACCAGTTCCTGCGCGGGCGGGCCGTCGGGATAGCCCGAGATCGTGAGTGCCACCTGCTGGCGAAGCCCGACACCCGCCGCCTCGGGGAACAGGCCATTGGCGAGCAGCGAGAACTCGAGATGGGTCTTGACGTCGAGCAACCCGACGAGGCCGGTCACACCGTCGAGCGAGCCGGTCTTCGCTCGGAGCTTGCCCTGGAGCGGTGTGCCCACGAAGCTCGGCGCGAGCGTGCCGCGCTCACCGGCAACGGGGAGGCCGGTCCACAACGCGGCGAAGTCGGGCCGCGCACCGAGCCGCAGCGCGCCCAGCAGCAACGCGCACGTGGCACGGTCGTCACGAGCGAGGCCCGAACCATCGAGCATGACGAGGCCTTCGGTGGGCAGCCCGAGGGCAGCGAGCTTGGCCCCGATGGCCTGCGTGCCCGCAGCCGTGGTGCCTTGGTTGCTCGCTCGTGCGCCGACCTCGCGCACGAGCAGTTCCGCCGTGAGGTTCTGACTCGAGCGCAGCATCGCGCCGATGATGTCGGCGAGCGGCGGCGAAGTGACGCTCGCGACTTTGGTCGCGTTCGCCGGCGGATCGGCGTGGCCGGGGACGCCGGCGACGCCGACGCCCCGTTCGATCAAGAGCCGGGTGAGCTCGGCCGCCGCGTACACGGCGGGGTCGTCGGCAGGAGTGTTCTTGCCGCGCCACTCGGTGAGCCCGGCATTGACGGTGAGCGCGCCGAGCGGGCCGATCTCACCGTCGGTGCGGTAGTTCGGCTTCCACGCCGGGAGATAGCGCAGCTGCTCATATCGCGTGTCGCTGCCTTGGACGCCACTGGTCACGCGTTTCACGCCGTGGGCGACAATCGCATCGGCGAGTGCGGCCATCGACGTGGTGGCGTCGCCGCGGCTCCTCGCTTCGGATTGCAGGAACGTTTCGTAATCGGGCGTCGAAAGCACGGGATCGCCCGCGCCGACGAGCCAGAGACGGTCGACGGTGCCCCCGGTTGGCGGTGCCGCGGCAACCGCGTCGGTCTCGTACTTGAAGTCGGCGCCGAGCGTCGCGAGCGCTGCGGTCGCGGTCAGGAGCTTCACTGTCGACGCCGGTGCGAGTGGCTGGCGGGGTATCCGGCTCGCGACGGTGCCCCCGCTGTCGTCCACCACCACGCAGGCGTCGGTGCCCGCGAGCTGCGCGTCGAGTTGCGTCTGCAGGCGCTTGGCGGACACGAGATCCACGATCGGCTGCGGCAGACGTCGCGGGGACCACACCGGCGTCGCGAGCGAACGGCCCCGGCCGGCCGCCTTCGCCTCGCTCGGGGCGTAGAGACCAACGCCGAGGCAAACGGCTGACGCGAGCACCAACACGACGACGAACGCCCGGCGCCGGGCGTCGGTGACGAAGCGAGGAGTCTTCATCCGGTGCGGGCTCGCCGGCGGCGGAACCGGGCGTCGCACCACAGGTGCTCGAGCGCGTTGACGGCCCGATTGGCCGACGGATAACAGAGCCGGCCGGTTTCGCGGACGCTGCGCGGGCCGGCATTGTCAGGGTCGGTCACCGCGAGCTCGGTTGCCGTGAGGATCGGCTTTCCGGCCGCGGCGGACGCATCGGCGGCCGCGCGCGCGAAGCGGGCGTCCTGGCGCTCGTGGTAGGCGACGATGCGTTCGAGCCCGTGGTCGGGAAAGAAGTGGCTCGCGCGCATCATGCGGGCCTGGTTCGATTGGATCCCGAGCCCGAGGTAGATCACCGCGTCGATCTCGTCATGATTCACAACCAAGTCGAGCACCTCGGGGATGGTGTCGCGCGTCTCGGCGCCGGCGAGGTCGATCGGGTTGTTCCGGCTCCACCGGGGCGGGAGCTTCTCGTCGAGCGTGGCGCGCAAGTCGTCGGGCAGCGCCACCAAGTGGAGCTCGCTGCGGCCGATGGCGTCCGCCGCGACGACGCCCCAGCCGCCGGCAGTCGTGACCACCGCGATGTTGGGCCCGTTCGGGCGAGGCTGGGTAGCGAACGTCGCGGCGGCTTCGAACGCATCTTCGACCGTTGCCGCGCGCACGACTCCCGCTTGCCGGCACGCGCCGTCGAACACTCGGTCGTCGGTTGCGAGGGCTCCGGTATGCGAAGCGGCCGCGCGCTGTCCCCCGCTGGTCGTGCCCCCCTTGAGGATCACGACCGGTTTCTGTGCCGTCACCGCGCGGATGCGTTCGAAGAAGGCCCGGCCGTGCGCGACGCCTTCGACGTAGGCGAGCGCGACCGCAGTCTCGGGGTCGCTCGCGTAGTAGTCGAGGAAGTCGGGCACGGTCACCGCAGCCGCGTTGCCCGCCGAGACCGCCCGGCTCACCCCGACGCCGGAATGGACTGCGTAGTTCTCGAATGACGAGATGAAGTTGCCCGACTGGCTGGCGATGGCGATGCGACCGCGCGGCGGGTAGGGCGCCACGATCTGGGCACACAGCGACGAGGGGGTCGACACCACGCCCTGACCGTTGGGGCCGGCGACGAGCAGCCCGAGCTCGTCGGCCAGCGCCACCAACTCGTGTTCGGCCCGCCGCCCCGCGTCGCCCGCCTCGCCGTAACCAGCCGACGTGACGAACGCGGCGCGCACACCCTTGGCCGCGCACGCGCGGAGCAGTCCGGGGTTGGCGGATGCAGGCGTGCAGACGAAGACGAGGTCGGCGGCGCCGTGCGGCAGCTCCTCGATCGATGTCATCGCGTGCACGCCGAGGATCTCGCCGCCGTCACGGTTGGTTGCGAAGACGGGCCCGGCATAGCCGTTGGCGAGAATGTTGTGGAGCGCAACGAACCCGAACTTGCCCGGGTGACTCGACGCACCGGCGACGATGACGCCCCTCGGATCGAACAGTGCCGCGAAGCGCGGATCGGCGGCGCTCATCCGGGCTCCGCGTCCATCTCGATCATCTCGACCAGCGCGTCGACGGCGACGGGACGGCCGTCGACCACGATGAACGGATTGACGTCGACCGCGCGCACGTTGGGATCGTGCTGCGCGAGCTCCGAGAGCGCGAGCAGCACGTCGACGAGCGCAGCGCGGTCGACTGCGGGCTCGCCGCGGAACGGCCCCAGCAGCCGTCGCGTTGCCAGATCGTCGAGCATCTCCTCTGCGTCGACTCGGTCGATGGGCACGAGCCGGAACGACACGTCGGCGATTGCCTCGGTCAGGATGCCGCCCATCCCGACCATCACGCAGCGGCCGAAGTGCGGATCGTCGGTCACGCCGGCGATGAGCTCCCGGGCGCCGGGCAGCATCGGCGCGATCAGGAGCTCGACCGCACCGTCCTGCGGCGCCGCGGCGGCGAGCAGCGCCTCCGCCGCCGCGCGCACGGCCGTCTCGTCGGTGAGGCTGAGCCGCACGAGCCCGCGTTCGGTTTTGTGTGCGATTTCTGGTCCGCACAGCTTCACCACCACGGGGAAGCCGAGCTCCACCGCCGCGTCGACCGCGCCGTCCGGCGTGTCAGCGGTGCGCTCGTCGACGACCGCCACGCCGTGCCTGGCGAGCAAGCGCTTCGATGCTGCTTCTGACAGCGTGGTCATCGGGCCGGCGCGCTCAGACTGCGGAGTCGCGGTCGCGCCAGAACTCGTCGCGCAGCACACGCTTGAGAATCTTGCCCGACTCGGTGCGCGGGAGCTCGTCACGCACTTCGTACTCCCGCGGCCGCCTGTAACCCCCGACACGGGCATCCACGAAGCTGCGGAGCTCGTCGAGGTCGAGCGTCTCCCCCGGCTTCGGTTGCACGATCGCATGCACCCGCTCGCCCCAGTCGTCGTCGGGGACGCCGAACACGGCCACATCGAGGATCTGCGGGTGCTCGTGCATGACGGCTTCGATCTCGGCCGGGTAGATGTTGACGCCGCCCGAGATGATCATGTCCGTCTTGCGGTCGCAGATGTAGAGGTAGCCCTCCCCATCGGCGTAGGCGACGTCGCCGACCGACTTCCACACGCCCCGCTCGTCGACACGGTCTTCACCTTCCTCGAGCTGGCTCAGCTGCTCGTCGGTGCGGTGATAGTGATCCATCGCCAGCCCGGTGCGGATGTACAGCTCCCCGGGATCGCCGAGAGGCGCCTCCGAACCGTCGTCGGCGACGAGCTTCACCTCGATGTTGCCGTACGTCGTGCCGCAGGAGCCGGGCTTGCGGAGCTGGTCTTCGGGCTTGAGCACGGTCACGATGCCGAGCTCCGTGGAGCCGTACACCTCGTAGAGAAACCAGTCACCGAGTTTCGCAATGATCTCTTGCTTCAGCGCGTAGGGCACCGGTGCCGCGTTTGCGATGAGGCAGCGCATCGACGACAGGTCGGCGCGCTCGAGCTCACCCGGTGGTTGGGTGACGACGCGCTTGAGCTGCGTGGGCGCGGAGAACGTGTTGGTGATGCCGTGCTCCTTCACGAGGCGGAGCCATGCCGTCGGATCGAACTTGCGCAGCACGACGATCGGCGACGCCAGTGCGTGGCTCAGGGAAGCGAATGCGAGCGGCCCCGAGTGGTACAGCGGCCCCGTGGTGAGATGGACCTCGTTCGCGAACTGCAGGCCGAGCTCGCCGAGCAGCGCGAAGACGGTCACGGGGTCGGTTGTGGTGCGCAGCGCGCCTTTGGGCTTGCCGGTGGTGCCCGACGTGTAGAGCATCTGGGCGCCGACCGTGGAGACGTCCTGGGGTGCGGGTTCGTCATCGGACCGGCCCGCGAGCGCGTCGTCCCACGCGACGAAGCCATGCGGCACGTCGCCGCCGAAGACGAGGACCTCACGCACCTTCGGGATCCGGTCTCGGATCTCGGCGACGAGTGGCGCCTGCTCCGCGTCGACGACGACGAGCGTGGCGTCGGAGTTGTCGATGACGTACTGCATCTCGTCGGCGTTGAACCGGTAGGAAAGCGGCACCGCCACTTGCCCCGCCTTGCGGGCCGCATGGATGACGGTGATCACCTCGAGCGAATTGGGACCACACCACACGAGTCGTTCACCGGATTGGACGCCGAGGTCGCGGAACGCGGCGGCAAGGTGGTTGACACTCGAGTTGAGCGCCGCGAACGATGTGGCCGACGGCCGCGCACCACCGGCCTCATCGACAATGACCGCCGGCTTGTCGCCGTGCGCGTCGGCATGCAGTTGTAGGACGTCGGGCGCCATGCTCATCGGTGGGGACCCCCCAGAAGCGCCGGTAGCCTACCGCTGTGGCTTGCGCGTCCCTCGAGCGCGGTTTCCGTTGAGGAAGCCGTGCTGACGATCGTGATGCCCGCGCACAACGAGGCGGGCTTCCTCGAAACCGCGGTGCGTGACGTGAGTGACGGATTGCGCGTGCAGGCTCGCCCGTTCGAGCTGCTCGTGGTCGAGAACGGATCGACCGACGGCACGCCCGCGCTCGGCGATCGTCTCGCGCGCGCGATTCCGGAGATGTCGGTGCACACCTTGCGCGTCGCCGACTACGGCGAGGCGATACGCACC
Source organism: Acidimicrobiia bacterium (assembly GCA_038236695.1). Lineage (GTDB taxonomy): Bacteria > Actinomycetota > Acidimicrobiia > IMCC26256 > JBBRZM01 > JBBRZM01. Next base: position 22,725 of record JBBRZM010000017.1, on the reverse strand, counting down.
GGTCTCCTGGCAGCGGAAGGCGACGTGGTCGTCGTGTTCGACGTCGACTATTACGACCTCGATTTCCTCACTCGCGCCATCGCGGAGCTCGAACGCACTGACGCCGCGATCGTCGTCGGCTCGAAACGCGCCGCCGGCGCGAATGACACTCGAGCGTGGCCCCGCCGCCTCGTGACCGCGATGTTCTCGACCATCCTGCGCGTCGGTTTTGGCCTGCGGGTGTCGGATACGCACGGGATGAAGGCCCTGCACCGCAAACAGATCGTGCCCATCGCCAAGGAATGCCGCTTCGGCACCGACCTGTTCGACACCGAGCTGATCCTGCGCGCGGAGCGCACGGGGCTCCATACCGCCGAGCTGCCGGTGACCGTCGAGGAACGCCGGCCGTCGCGCACGCCCATCTGGCGCCGCGCGCCGCGCGCCGTGGTCGGCCTGGTGCGACTGCGGGTCGAGCTCCGGCATCTACCGCGCCGGTGACGACGATCATCGCGGGTTGGTTGTGCCCGCCAGGGCCGCCACAACCGGGCTGGCTCGCGATCGGCGATGATGGGCTCATCGCCGAGGTCGGCGTCGACGCGTCGCCGCACCGTCCGGACGTCGATCTGGGCTACACACTGCTCGCGCCGGGTCTGGTCGACCTCCAAGTGAACGGACTCGATGCGGCCGACCTCTCCACCGCAGCAGAAGAGGGCTGGCGCGACGTCGGCGCCGAGCTCCTTCGGCGCGGCGTCACCGCGTACTGCCCCACATTTGTGAGCGCGCCACTCGAGCAGTATCCCGCGATGCTCGAACGGGCCGCGGCGGCGCGCGCGGCCGGCGATCACGACAACCCGGGTGCCGCACTCCTCGGCGTGCACTTGGAAGGGCCATTTCTTGGCCTTGCGCCGGGCGCACACCCGCGTGACGCGATACGTACCGCGGACGCCGACGCGCTCACGGTGCTGCTCGACCACGTGCCGGACCTCATCCGCATGGTCACCCTTGCACCCGAGGCCGATCCCGACTGCCACGCGATTCGCCTTCTCGCGGCGCGTGGGGTGACCGTGGCGCTCGGCCACTCCATCTGCACGTACGACGAAGCCCTCGCGGCGACCGATGCCGGCGCGTCGGTGGTGACCCATCTCTTCAACTGCACGGGATCGATGCACCATCGCGAGCCGGGGCTCGCCGGCGCCGGGCTCGACGACGAGCGCCTCACGCCGACGCTCATCGCCGACCTCGTGCACGTGCACTTCGCTGTGCTGCGCGTCGCGCTCATGAGCAAATCGAATGTCGCCGTCGTGAGCGACACTGTCGCGACCAGCGCGGGCGACGTGATGTCGAGAGACGGCGCCGTCTGTCTCGGCGATGGCACGTTCGCCGGCGCGACCACGACGCTCGACGGCGCGCTCCGCAACCTCGTTGCGATCGGCGTGCCGATCGAGCGGGCGGTCGAGGTCACGAGCACGATCCCGACTCGCGTACTCGGGCTCACCGACCGAGGATGCCTCGAGCCGGGCCGGCGCGCGGATGTGATCGCACTCGACCCGTCGACCCTGGCGCTGCGCGGGGTGTGGCGCGCCGGCCGGCGCGTTTCCGCTGGTTGACGCCCCGCGTTGGTACGGTGCTCGGGTGAATCGCAACGACCGACGAGCGCGAGCGAGCGCGGATATCCCGCCGGAGCAGGGAGCGCGACCGTGAGCATCGCGATCTTTGTGACGTGTGTTGGTGACGCTCTGTTTCCCGAGGTCGGGGTGGGCGCGGTGCGGCTCCTGGAGGCGGCGGGCTGCACGGTCGAGTTTCCGCGCGCACAGACCTGTTGCGGACAGCCCGCCCTCAATGCCGGTGAGCCCGAGGCCGCCGTGCGCCTTGCCCGCCACTTCGTCGACGTGTTCGAGGGTTACGACGCGATCGTCGCGCCGTCAGGCTCGTGCGCTGCGATGGTGCGCCACTGGTACCCGCAGATTCTCGAAGGCCGGTGGCAGGGACGCGCCGAATCGGTCGCCGCGAGAACCTACGAGCTGACCGAATATCTCGTTGAGAAGCTGGGGCGCACCGATCTGGGCGCGCGCGTCGACGCGCGGGTAACCGTGCACGACGCCTGCCACATGCTGCGCACGCTCGGCGTCAAGGGCGCGCCGCGCCGGCTGCTCGGAGCTGCCGGCGCGGAGATCGTCGAGATGGTCGAGCCCGAGACCTGCTGCGGCTTCGGCGGAACGTTCGCCGCGGCCCACGGCGAAATCTCCGTGCCGCTCGCCGACGACAAGCTCACCCACGCCGCCGCGACGGAGGCCGACTACCTCGTGAGCTGCGACCAGTCGTGTCTGATGCACCTCGAGGGCCGCCGCCGCCGCACCGGACTGGGGCCGCGACCTGTACACCTCGCAACGCTCTTGGCCGAAGGGCTGCGGTGACCCACGGGCTCGTCACACCCGGCCGCACACTCAAGGAACGAGCGACGCGCGCCGTCGCCGACGCTGAGCTCCAACGCGCGCTACACAACCTCGACGTGCGTCTTTTCACCGCGCGCGATGTCGAGGACAACCACCGGGCGCTGAAGGACAAGGCGGCGGCGATTCGGCGCGAGACACTTGCGGATCTCGACGGATGGCTCGACAAGCTCGAGGCAACGCTCGTATCGCTGGGTGTCACCGTGCACCGTTGCGCGACACCGGATGACGCGCGTCGCGTCGTGCTCGACCTCGCACGCCGTGAGGGTGTGCACCGGGTGGTGAAGTCGAAGTCAATGGCAACCGAGGAGATCGACCTGAGCGACGCGCTCGAAGCCAACGGCATGGAGAGCATCGAAACCGACCTCGGCGAGTACATCGTGCAGCTCGCGGGCGAGCGCCCGTCGCACATCATCACCCCCGTGATCCACAAGACGTTGCCCCAGATCGCGGACGTGTTGTCACGCGAGGCGGGCGCACCGCTGGCGGTCGACCGCGAGGTGCTCACCGAGTGGACGCGCGAGAAATTGCGGGAAAAGTTCGTCGCCGCCGACATGGGAATCACCGGGGCCAACTTTGTCGCCGCCGACACCGGCACGATCGTGGTCGTCACCAACGAGGGCAACGGCCGGTTCTGCACGTCGCTCCCCCGCATCCACGTGTGCGTGATGCCGATCGAGAAAGTCGTGCCGCGATTTGCCGACCTGGCGACGTTGCTGCCGCTCCTCACGATGAGCGCAACGGGTCAGCGCCTGTCGAACTACGTCTCGATGGTCACCGGGCCGCGACGTCCGGACGAGGTGGACGGTCCGGAGCATCTGCACGTGATCTTTCTCGACCACAATCGCCGGGACCTGGTCGGCACCCGCTACGAGTCGATGCTCGCGTGCATTCGCTGCGGCGCGTGTCTCAACGTGTGCCCCGTCTACCGCAAGATCGGCGGTCACGCGTACGACTCGGTGTACTCCGGGCCGATGGGCAAGGTCCTCACACCGTTGCTGAGCGCGGGTGCTGACGGACGCGATCTTCCCGGGGCGTCGTCGCTGTGCGGTGCCTGTGCCGAGGCGTGTCCGGTGCAGATACCACTAGCCGACTTGCTCGTACGTTTGCGCGAAGACCTCCGTTCGCCGGGCCCGGTCGTCGCCGGGGTGCCGTCGGTCGCGGCGAAGCGCACGCGTCCGCGCGTCCGCCGCCTCGGCTTCGGCACCTGGGCGGCCGCATGGGCGTCGCCGGCCGGTTATCGAGCGTCGATGGGCGCGGCACGTCTCGGTCGCCGGATCCTCGGTCGCGACGGGTGGGCGCACCGCGCGCCCGGGCTCCGGGGCTGGACCGCGGGCCGCGACCTCCCGCTGCCTGCGGCGCGCTCCTTCCGTGACCGTTGGGACGCGCGCCGCGAAGGTGATGACCAATGGTGATCGAGCGGTTCATCGCCGCGGCGAGGGAGAACGCGTGCAGTGTGCACGGACCGTTTTCGCTCGATGCGGCGACCGCCGTCGTCGTCGAGATCGCCGGCCGGCATGCGGGAGAGATCGCGCTCACGGTCGACGACCCCGTGCTCGATCAGCTCGGACTCGACGCGGCGCTCGGCGCGACAGCGGATCGTGTGCTCACACCGGAACAGGCTGACTGGACGACACGGCTGCCAACCGCGGCCGTCGGCATCACCGGCTCGCTCCTTGCCGTCGCGGCGACCGGCACGGTCGTATTGGGCACGAACGCGGGCGCGCCGCGTGCAACAAGCCTGCTCCCGCCCGTCCACATCTGTGTGATCGACGCGGCCACTGTTGTCGCCGAGTTCGCCGATGCGATCGCGCGACTCGACGCCGGCGTGCTGCCCAGCGCGCTGACCTGGGTCGGCGGCCCGAGCCGCACGTCCGACCTCGAGATGCGGCCGACGCTCGGCATTCACGGCCCGAAAACCGTGGAACTCGTCCTGGTGCAACCGGATGCGCCGGTAGCCTCGCCGTCGTGAGCACGTTCGCCGCCGCCGTCTCCCAGCATCCGATTCCCACCCAAGCGGTCGGCGAAGTCCTCGGTGAGGTGCTCGACCAGCTCGACGGCGAGCGCGCCGACCTGGTGGTCACGTTCGTCTCGCCGCACCACGCGGGCGCGCTCGAAGACATCGCGCCCGCGATCCGCCGGCTCCTCGAGGCGCAAGTGCTCCTGGGCGGCACCGCGGTGACGGTCGTCGCCGGCGAACGCGAACTCGAGGGCGAGCCCGCGGTGTCGGTGTTCGCGGCCCGACTGCCCGACGCCCGGCTCACGCCCACGTTGCTGCGCGTCGAGCAGACGGCCGACGGCGCTGCGATCACCGGCTGGCCCGAGTTCGCGGAGCCGCCGTCGACGCTGCTGCTGTTCGCGGATCCGTTCACGTTCCCGGTCGATGCGCTCCTGGCACGACTCGACCAGGATCTGCCGGACCTGCAGGTGATCGGGGGCATGGCGTCGGCCGCAACGCGCCCCGGCGGCAACCGGCTCGTGCTCGACGAGTCGGTGGTCGACTCGGGCGCAGTCGGTGTGTTCGTCGACGGTGTGCCCGTGCGCACGATCGTGGCACAGGGCTGCCGTCCCATCGGTGATCCGTTCACCGTGACGCGCTCCGAACGCAATCGCATCGAGCAACTGGGTGGCCAGACCCCGCTCGTTCGTCTGCGTCAGCTCGCCGCGAACGTGAGCGAAGAGGAACGCCAGCTGCTCCAGCACGGGCTCCACCTCGGCGTGGTCGTCGACGAGCACGCCGTCGACTTCACGCGGGGCGACTTTCTCGTGCGCAACGTCTTGGGCGCGGATCAGCAGTCGGGCGCGCTGGTGGTGGGCGACGAGGTCACGGTCGGCCAGACCGTGCAGTTCCACGTGCGTGACGCCGACGCCGCCGACGAAGACCTCCGCGAGATGCTCACCGGCGTCGAGGCCTCGGCCGCACTGCTGTTCACCTGCAACGGGCGCGGCCGACATCTGTTCGGCGTGCCCGACCACGATGCCGGCCTCGTGGCGAAGATGCTCGGCCCGATACCGGTCACGGGCGCGTTCTGCGCCGGCGAGATCGGTCCGGTGGGCGGCCGCAATTTCGTGCACGGCTTCACGGCGAGTCTGGCGTTGTTCTGATGGGCATAAGTTCCGGCTGGGCGCCGCCCGGGAAAGGAACCCTCGACGTGTCCGACGTGATCACCTCCACCGGGACCGATCTGGAACGCAAGGCCATCGATGTCGTGCGCGGACTGTCGATGGACGCGGTGCAAAAGGCCGACTCGGGGCACCCGGGCACGCCGATGGCGCTCGCGCCGCTGGCGCACGTGCTGTACACGCGGATCATGCACTACGACGCGGGCGCGCCCGAGTGGCCCAACCGCGATCGCTTTGTCCTCTCGTGCGGGCACGCATCGATGTTGCTCTACTCGTTCCTCTTCCTTACCGGGTTCGGGCTCACGCTCGACGACATCGAGCAGTTCCGCCAGTGGGAGTCGAAGACGCCCGGGCACCCCGAGTACCGACACGCCGCCGGCGTCGAGGTCACGACCGGCCCGCTCGGGCAGGGCGTCGCCAACGCCGTCGGCATGGCCATCGCGGAGCGGTGGTTGCGCACCCATTTCGGCGAGACCGTGTCCGACCACCGGGTCTACGCGATCTGCTCCGACGGCGACTTCGAGGAGGGCATCAGTCACGAGGTCGCGTCACTCGCGGGCCACCTCGGCCTCGGCCGGCTCAACGTGGTGTACGACGACAACCACATCACAATCGACGGTCCCACGGAGCTCGCGTACAGCGACAACGTGCCGGAGCGTTTCCGGGCCTACGGCTGGCACGTGCTCGAGCTGGGCGAGGTCGCCGAGGACCTCGACGCGCTCGAGGCCGGCCTCCGCGCCGCGGCGGATGAGGAGCACCGGCCGAGCCTCCTCGTGCTTCGCAGCCACATCGGCTACCCGTCGCCCAATTTCACCGACAGCGAGAAAGCACACGGCAGCCCGCTCGGTGCAGACGAGGTCGCGCGCGTCAAAGAGATCCTCGGCATGCCGGCGGAGGACTTCTGGGTGCCTGACGACGTGCTCGAGTACTACCGCGCCGCGGGCGCGCGCGGCGCCAAGGTGCGAGCGGAGCACGAACGACGCGTGGCCGAGTGGCGCAGCAGCGACGCGCAACGCGCAACGGAGTACGACGCCTGTCTCGCGGGCACAGGCCTCGAAGGTTGGGAGTCGAAGCTGCCGTCGTGGGAGCCGGGTGAGCCGGTCGCCACCCGTGTCGCGTGCGCGTCGACGCTCGATGCGATCATCGACGTCGTGCCGGGTCTGGTTGGCGGCGGCGCCGACCTCACCGGCAACACCGGCGCGCAGCTCAAGGGCAGCGCAGCACTCGAACCGTCCGATTTCAGCGGCCGCCAGATCCACTTCGGCATCCGTGAGCACGGCATGGGCGCGGTCATGAACGGCATGGCGGTCAGCGGACTGTTGCCGTTCGGCGGCACGTTCCTCATCTTCAGCGACTACGAGCGCCCCGCAGCGCGCCTCGCCGCACTCTCCAACTACAAAACGGCGTTCCTGTGGTCGCACGACTCGGTCGGTCTCGGCGAGGACGGGCCGACGCATCAGCCGGTCGAGCACTTGATGGCGTTGCGCGCGATTCCCAACCTCACGCTCATCCGTCCCGCCGACGCCAACGAGACCGCGCAGGCCTGGCAAGTGCACATCGACGGTGACGGACCCACTGCCTTCGCGCTCACGCGCCAAAAGGTGCCCGTGCTCGAGGGCACGGCCGAGCGCCGGGGTGTCGCGAAGGGCGCGTACACGCTCGTCGACGAGCGCGATGCCGCGCTCGACCTCGTGCTCATCGGCACCGGCTCCGAGGTGTGGGTGTGTGTCGAAGCGAGGAAGCTGCTCGCGGGCAGGCTCTCGGCGCGCGTCGTGTCGATGCCGTCGTGGGAGCTGTTCGCCGCCCAACCGGTTGAGTACCAGTCGTCAGTGCTCCCGCCGGGCGTTCCGACGCTGGTGGTGGAAGCCGGCGTGAGCCTCGGCTGGGAGCGTTACGCCGACGATGTCGTCGCCATCGACCATTTCGGGATGTCGGCGCCGGGCGACGCGGTACTGCGCAACTTCGGCTACACCCCGGAGAATGTGGCCAACCGGGCGCGTATGCTTCTCGGAATCGGAGAGTGACATGGTGAACGCGATCGCACGCCTCAACGATTACGGCCAGAGCCCCTGGTGCGACAACGTCACGCGAGCGTTGGTCACCGAGGGCGGCCTCGCCCGCTTGATCGCCGACCACGGCATTCGCGGCGTCACGTCCAACCCCACCATCTTCGAGAAGGCGATGGCGAGCGGCGAGGGCTACGACGAGCAACTGGCGGAGCTCGCACGCGCGGGCCGTTCGACCGACGAGATCTATTGGGCGCTGGTGCTCGAAGACATCGGCCACGCGGCCGACGTGCTCCGCCCCACGTTCGACGCGCTGGGCGGGGCCGACGGCTTCGTGTCGGTGGAGGTGTCCCCTGATCTCGCGATGAACACAGCCGAGACCGCGGCGCAGGTGCAACAGCTGTTCACGCGGCTGGCGCGGCCCAACGTCATGATCAAGATCCCGGCCACGATGGCGGGGCTGCAGCCGATCGAGGACTCGATCGCGCTGGGCATCAATATCAACATCACGCTGATCTTTTCCCTCGCCCGCCACGCGGAAGTGATCGAGGCGTACCTCCGAGGCCTCGAGCGCTTCGCCGAAGCCGGCGGTGACCTCTCCATCGTCAACTCGGTCGCGTCATTCTTCGTCAGTCGCGTCGACACCGAAGTCGACCGCCGCCTCCCCGACGACAGCCCACTGCGCGGCAAGGCCGCAGTGGCAAACGCGAAGCTGGCGTACGAGTTGTTCCAACAGCGGTTCTCCGGTGAGCGGTGGGCCGCGCTCGAGGGCCAGGGCGCGCGGTTGCAACGCCCGTTGTGGGCGTCGACGTCGACCAAGAACCCGGCCTATCCCGACATGCTGTACGTCGATGAGTTGGTCGGCCGGCACACGGTCAACACGCTCGCGCAAGCCTCGATCGAGGCCTTGCGCGACCACGGCGACCCCAAGCCCGACACGATCCTCGAGGATCTCGACGGCGCCCGCCGCGTGTTCGACGAGCTCGCCACCGCCGGTATCGACTTCGACGACGTCACCGCGACGATCGAGCGCGAGGGTGTCGACTCGTTCGCCCGTTCGTACCACGACTGCCTTGCGAGCCTGGACAAGCGCCGCTCCGAAGTCGTCGCCTGACGCTCCGCGCGGCCCCGAAGTCGTCGCCGGGTCAGCCGGCGAGCCTGGCCGCGGCTCGGAGATGGGTAACGAGGTCGTCGAAGCGGCTGTGGGCGTTGACGCCACTGGTCGACGGCATCACGTAGGTCGGCACACGGCCGAAGCGCTCGGGTTGCGCGCCGGGTACCGCGGATCGGTCGACGGCAACGCGCCAGCCCGCGAGCCCGACGAAACAGATCGCACCCGGTTGCAACCAGCGCACCAGCGACTCGACCCGCGCGGCGCCGGCCCGATACTCGGCCGAGCGCAACACGTCGGCGCGCGGCGTCGCCCGCTTCACGAGGTCGGTCATGCCGATTCCGTGTTGCGTCAGCGCGTGGAGCGGATCGCGTCCGCGCGTGACCAGTCCGGCCGCGATCGCAGCCGGCCAAAACCGATTCCCCGGGCGCGCGAACCCGACGCCGGCGTCAGCCGCGTAGAGACTCGGGTTGAGACCGCATACGAGGAGCCGCATGCCGGGCCCGACAGTGTCGGGAAGACTGTGCGCGCGCCGGGCATGCACGTCGATCCACCGGCCATCGAGCGTGATGGCCTCGACGACGAGCCCGGCTCCCACGAGCAGCGGCTCCAACCGCTCGGGCTCCCACTCGCAGAAGAACCGGCCCGGGAAGTCGTCGCTCGGAAGGAGTCCCTCGGCGGAGCCCCGACGCACTCGGATCCCCACCGGCGCGTGGACCATGAGTGCCCAGTGGAGTCGTGCCAACGCGAGCGGCATCGCCGCGCGCGCGACGTGCAGATAACTCTTCGCCGCCCACGCTCCGCCGAGCGCGCCGTCGCGAAACGGGAGTTGCTCGAGCGCGCCGCACACCACGAGCGCGTCGCGGGCACGTTGCCGGACGAGTTGCAGCATTGCGGGCGCCACGTCGAGCGCGACGAGTGGGTGTCCGAGGGCCTCGGCGTGGAAGCCGGGCCCGCACCCGAGATCGGCGCGCAGCACACCGGCCCCGATCTCGGCCGCGAACGCACGAGCCTGGTCGAGGCCCTCTGCACCGCGGCGCGACTCCCACTCGCGTGCCGACGTGTCGTAGACCCGTGCGGTCTCCTTGTGCACGGCCGTATCATCGCCGAGATGTCCGGATACCGAGTGATCCGCCCCGACTGCGCGGACGACCCAACAAGGTGAGCACGGTGAGCACAGTGAGCACCGGTCAGAGCGCCGACGGCGAGACCGTCGCGCGGGCGGCGGCCCTGGTGGTCTTCGGCGCCACCGGCGATCTGGCGCACCGGAAGCTGTACCCCGCCCTCGCCCATCTTGCGGAACGCGGCCAGCTTCCCGGGCGGCTCGCGGTCGTCGGCGTCGCCCGCACGGAGATGAGCGACGATGACTACGCGGGTGAGGTGCACAAGACACTCGCGGCCGCCGGCGCCGCCGCAGGGAGCAGCGCCCTCAACCGGCTCGCGGTGCGCTTCCGCTACGTGCGGGGTTCGTTCGACGACGGGTCGGTCTTCGAACGCCTCGTCCGAGTGCTCGACGAGACCGACCTCGAGTACCGCACGTCGGCGAACGCGCTCTTTTACCTCGCGACCTTGCCGCAGGCGTTCGGCACGATCGCGGCGGGTCTGGGTCGAGTCGGCTTGGCCGAGCAGCCGCCGGGCACGTTCAGACGTCTCGTGGTCGAGAAGCCATTCGGGCACGATCTCGACAGTGCGCGGGCACTCGACGACCAGCTCCACGAGTGGTTCCGCGAGGATCAGATCTACCGCATCGACCACTACCTCGCGAAGGAAACCGTCCAGAACATCCTCGCCTTACGGTTCACCAACACGATCTTCGAGCCGCTATGGAACCGCCGGTACGTCGACCACGTCGAGATCACCGTGGCGGAGCAACTCGGGGTGGAGCACCGCGGCACGTTCTACGAGAAGGCAGGTGCACTGCGCGACATCGTGCAGAACCATGTGCTGCAAGTGCTCGCGCTCACCGCCATGGAAGCTCCAGCGTCATTCACTGCCGATGCGATTCGCGACGAGAAGGTGAAGGCGCTGAAATCGGTGCGGCCGCTCGATCCGGCGGAGCTCTCCCGGCGCGCGGTGCGGGCGCAGTACGGGCCGGGCGAGATCAACGGCGAGCAGGTCGCGGGCTACCGCGAGGAAGAGGGCGTCGCGCCCGAGAGCATGACCGAGACGTATCTTGCGCTGCGCCTCGAGATCGACAACTGGCGCTGGGCCGGCGTGCCGTTCTATCTCCGCACGGGCAAGCGGCTCCCCAAGCGCGTCACGGAGGTCGCGCTGCGGTACAAGCAGGTGCCGTTCCTGCCCCTGCCGGCGAGTGCGGTCGAGTCGGTGGAGCCCAACACGATGTGCCTGCGCATCCAGCCCGACGAGGGCATCGAGGTGTTTTTCGCGGCGAAGGTGCCGGGCTCGCCGTTCCGCGTACGCACCGTGCCATTGCGATTCAACTACGCGGCGTTCTCCGAAGCCGCGCCCGAGGCGTACGAGCGGGTGCTGCTCGACGCGTTCCTCGGCGACGCCACGCTGTTCATCCGCTCCGACGAAGTCGCACAAGCGTGGCGTATCGTGCAGCCGCTCCTCGACGCATTCGAAGCCGGCCCGGCACCGTTGCGGTTCTACCCGGCCGGCACGTGGGGTCCGGCGGAGGCGGACGACCTTCTCGACGACAACGACATCTGGCGCGAGCCATGAGCCTGCCGGGCGACGTGCGAGTGGTCGACGACGTCCCCCGAGCATTTTCCGCCCTGGTGGTCAAGCTGGCGCCGCGCTCGATCGCACTCTCCGGCGGCAATACCGCGCGGCAGTGTTACGAGTTGCTCGCTGATGCCGACGTCGACTGGTCGCGCGTCGATGTGTTCTTCGGTGACGAGAGGTGGGTGTCGACCGACGATCCCGACTCCAACGAGCATCTTGCGCGCACCACCTTCCTCGACAAAGTCATGCCGAAGGCGGTGCACTCGATGCGCGGCGCCGGCTACATCATCGAGGCCGCGGCCGACAACTACGACCGCCTCGTGCACGGCTTCGGACCGATCGACATCGTGCATCTCGGTCTCGGGCCCGACGGGCACACTGCGTCACTCTTCCCGGACTCCCCGGCGCTCGAGGAACAGGAGCGCTACGTCGTGCCCAATGGCGACGATCAGCATCCGCACCCCCGCTTGACGTTCACCTACCCGAAGCTCGCATCGTCGCGACTCGCGGTGTTCACCGTCGTGGGTGAGGAGAAGCGCGATGCGATGACGCGGATACGAGCGGGCGACGATCTTCCTGCGGCTCGAGTGCGGGCCGAGGACGTGCTGTGGCTCGTCGACCCCACCGCGAACGCCTGATCCAACGGTCGATCCGGCTCGTGTCCGCCTAGGCTGGCAGCTGTGCTCAGCGCATCCGACGCCCGACAACTGCTTGGCGCGCCGATTGCCGATCTCACGGCCCAAGCGGCTCGCCGGCGCGACGCCGTCCACGGGTCGCGGGTCACGTTCTCGCCGAAAGTATTCATCCCGCTGACGATGTTGTGCCGCGACCGCTGCGGCTACTGCACGTTCGCCAAACCGCCGGCCCGTCTCAGCGCGGCGTTCCTCGGTCTCGACGAGGTGCTCGCCATCGCACGCCGCGGCGCGGCGATGGGGTGTTCCGAGGCGCTCTTCACGCTGGGCGAAGCACCTGAAGCCCGCTATCCCGCCGCCCGCGATTGGCTGTCTGCACACGGATACGCGTCGACGCTCGAGTACCTCGTCGTCGCCTGCGCGGCCGTGTTGGAGAAAACCGGCCTGCTCCCTCACGCGAACGCCGGCGCGCTCGATGAAGCCGCCCTCACCGAGCTACGAGCAGTCAGCCCATCGCAAGGCATGATGATCGAGACCCTCGCGGCGCGCCTCGGCGAGCCCGGCGGCCCGCACCACGGCGCGCCCGACAAGACGCCGGCGCGCCGGCTGGCAACACTCGAGGCCGCCGGACGAGCGGCAGTGCCGTTCACCACCGGCATCCTCGTCGGCATCGGTGAAACGCGCGCCGAACGTCTCGATGCGCTCGTCGCAATCGCAACGAGCCACGCGCGTCACGGCCACGTGCAGGAGGTGATCATCCAGAATTTCCTGCCCAAGCCCGACACCACGATGCACCACGCCCCATCGTGTGACCCTGATGAGCTGTGCTGGACGATCGCCGCGGCGCGTCTCGTCCTGCCCGCGACCATGCACGTGCAGGCGCCGCCGAACCTCAGCGATCTCGACGAGCTGCGCGCACTGCTCGACGCCGGCATCGACGACTGGGGTGGCGTCTCGCCGGTCACCCCCGACCACGTCAATCCCGAACGTCCGTGGCCTGCCCTCGAACAGCTGCGAGCCGTCAGCGAGGCCGCCGGCAAAGTGCTCGCGCCGCGGCTCACCGTGTATCCGGAGTACGTGCGTGACGACGGCCGCTGGCTACACCCCGACGTGCGGTTCGCAGTGCAACTGCGCTCGGATGGTGAGGGCCTGGCGCGCGATGACACTTGGGCGCCGGGCCGCGGCGACGCACCGCCCGCGCTGTTGCCGGCGCCGCGCCCCGCACGCGCCGGTGACCAGGTTGGCGAGGTGCTCGACGGCGTGCTTGCCGGCGAGGAGGTGGGCGTCGACGAGATCGTCGCGTTGCTCGGCGCGCGTGGGCCCGAGGTCACCCGCGTCGCGGAGGTCGCCGACGAGCTGCGACGCGTCGCAGTGGGCGACGCGGTCACGTTCGTACGCAACCGCAACATCAACTACACCAACATCTGCACGTTCAAGTGCCGATTCTGCGCGTTTTCCAAGGGGCCGCTCTCGCTCAACTTGCGGGGCACGCCCTACCTCCTCGATCGCGAGGAGATCCAGCGGCGCGTCGTCGAGGCGGTCGATTGTGGCGCCACCGAAGTGTGCCTGCAGGGCGGAATTCATCCCGACTTCGACGGCGACTACTACCTCGCCGTCGCGCGGGCCGTGAAAGAGGTCGCGCCCGGCATCCACGTGCACGGCTTCACCGCATTGGAGGTCACCGAGGGCGCCCGGCGCCTCGACATGCCGCTGCGTGAGTACCTGCTACTCGCCAGAGAAGCGGGGCTCGCCACCTTGCCCGGCACCGCGGCCGAGATCCTCGACGACGAGGTGCGCGCGGTCATCTGTCCCGACAAGGTCGACACCGAGGAGTGGCTCGAGGCGCATCGCATCGCGCATTCCGTCGGGTTGCGCTCGAACATCACGATCATGTTCGGTCACGTCGAACGGCCGGTGCACGTGGCCCGCCATCTCCTGCGGACTCGTGCGCTGCAACGCGAGACCGGGGGCTTCACCGAGTTCGTGCCGTTGCCGTTCGTCCACATGGCGACTCCCCTGTTTCTGCAGCGCAAAGCCCGGCCGGGCCCCACCTTCCGCGAGACGCTGCTCATGCACGCAGTGGGTCGCATCGCGTACCGCGGCGCAATCGACAACGTGCAGGTGTCATGGGTCAAGACCGGCGCGGCCGGCGCACGCCAGGTCCTCCAAGCCGGTGCCAACGATCTCGGTGGCACGCTGATGGACGAGAACATCTCCCGCGCCGCGGGGGCCAGCCACGGCCAAGAGCTCGACGAGCGCGAGTTCCGCCAGATCGTCGAGCCGATCGGCCGCACACTCGAGCAGCGCACCACGCTGTACGGTCGGGTCCACACCGTCGGCCGTCGCCTGCGAGCACCCGACGACGACCACCTCGCGTCGGGAGTCGTGTCGGTGCCGGTCACCATCCGCGCACCGGCGGTGGTGCAGGGGTGAGCGACGTGCACGTCGTGGGGATCGGGAACGCGCTCGTCGACGTGATGACGCACGCGGATGACGCGTTCATCGAGAAACACGGTCTCGCCCGGGGCGCGGCCACGATGGTCGACGAGGCGCGCGCCGAAACCGTGTATGCCGACCTCGGGCCCGCGACGGAGGTGTCGGGTGGCTCAGCCGCCAACACGATCGCGGGTCTCGCGTCGTTCGGCGCATCGGTCGCGTACGTGGGTCGGGTGCGCGACGACCAGCTCGGTCACGTCTTCGCGCACGATCTGCGGGCCCTGGGCGTGCGCTACGAGGTCACACCGGCGACCAATGGTGCCGGCACCGGGCGCTGCCTCGTGATGGTCACGCCCGACGCGCAACGCACGATGTGCACGTACCTCGGTGCTTCGTCAGAGCTTCATCCCGACGACATCGACCGCGAGGCTGTCACCAGTGCGCAGGTGACGTATCTCGAGGGGTACCTCTGGGACCAGCCCGACGCGAAGCTGGCGATCCGCCACGCCGCCAACCTCGCCCGCGAAGCCGGACGACGCGTCGCCCTCACGCTGTCCGACCCGTTCTGCGTGGAGCGTCACCGCGCCGAGTTCCGAGCTCTCGTCGAGCACGAGATCGATATCCTGTTCGCCAACGAGGTCGAGATCTGCTCGCTGTACGAGGTCGACGAGTTCGACGCGGCGCTCGGCCATGTATGCCGCCACTGCGAGATCGCCGCCCTGACCCGGAGTGAGAAGGGATCCGTCGTCGTCTGTGGCGACGAGGCACACGTCGTCGACGTGTTCCCGATCGACGAGCTCGTCGACACGACCGGCGCGGGCGATCAGTACGCCGCCGGCTTCCTCTACGGGCTCACGCACGGTCACGACCTCCCGACGTGCGGCCGGCTCGGCGCGCTCGCCGCTGCTGAGGTCATCGGGCACCTCGGTGCCCGCCCCGAAGTGCCGCTGGCGAAGCTTGCCGCACAGGCGCTCGACTGAGCAGTGTGGAGCGACTCCCCCGATACCGCACCGGCAACGCCGACCTCGACCAGGCGATCTTGGCTCTCGTCAACCAGCTCGACTCGGATGCGAACGACGACCTGATTTTCGAGCTCGTCACGTCCGCGCTCCGCTTCGCGCTCGACCATGCCGACCGGGGTGACCTCAAGATCGCGAATGCCGCATTGAAAGAGATGCGCTACGCGTTCAACGTCTTCGCCGCGTATCGCAACCAGCGCAAAGTCGCGATCTTCGGATCAGCACGCACGCAGCCCGACGACCCGCTCTACGACCAGGCCCGCCGGCTCGCAGGCGCGCTCGCCGCTCACGACTGGATGGTCATCACCGGCGCCGGTCCCGGGATCATGGAGGCCGGCGTCGAAGGCGCGGGGCCCGAGAACTCATTCGGTGTGAGCATCCGCCTGCCATTCGAATCGGTGAGTACGCAGTTCATCACCGATGACCCGAAGCTCATCAACTTCCGGTATTTCTTCACCCGCAAGCTCGAGTTCGTCAAAGAGGCGCATGGCTTCGTGTTGCTGCCGGGTGGGTTCGGCACCCTCGACGAGACATTCGAGCTGCTCACGTTGGTGCAGACCGGCAAGTCGCAACCCGCGCCGATCGTCCTGCTCGACGTGCCCGGCGGTACGTACTGGCGGGGCTGGGCCGAGTTCGTCCGCGCGGAGCTCGAAAACCGGGGATACATCTCCGAAAGTGATCTGCGCTTCGTGCGCATCACCGACGATGTCGCGGTTGCCGTCGAGGAGGTCGTCGGCTTCTACGCCAACTACAACTCGCAACGCTTCGTCGAAGGTCGCCTCGTCATGCGGATGCAGCACGCACCCTTCGATGCGGAACTTGACGCGCTCAACGCCGAGTTCGCTGACATCGTCATGCGAGGTTCCATCGAACGAATCGACCCCACCAGTGCCGAGATCGCCGACGACGATCACGTCGACCTCGAGCGCCTGGCTTTCTTCTTCGACCGCCGGAGATGGGCCCGTCTCCGCGGGCTGATCGACCGGCTCAACGGCCGCCCGCCGGCCACCGAGTGAGCGCGCCGCCCGCCGTCCGCAACCGTTGCGGCGGAGCCGGGCGCGTCAGCCCAACGGAGATTCGGGTGTGCCGCCGAGGGCGCGAATGGCCTTCTCGATGCCGCGCCGGGCCTGCTGCACCTTCTTCTCGTCGGCCGCGGCGTCGGCGTCGCCATCGACCGCCGCCGCCCGGAGCCGGTCGTACGCGAGGTCACGCAGCTGCTCCTCGATCCGCACCAGCTGCGCGATCAGCTCGTCGCGGTCGGTCATGTGGCGGGCGCGAAGTTTCTCTCGATTGCCGAAGACTACCGACACGACTGGCTACGATTGGCGCTCGACCGGTTGACGGAGGACGCGATCGATGAAAGGCCCCACTCGCGAATGGGTGAGCTTCGACGACCCGAAGGAGACGGGTCGTCGCTGGCAGATCGACGTGACTTTCCTCACATCGCACTGGCAGTGCATCTTCGGCTGCGGCTGTCAGGGTGTGCTCACCGAGAAGTCCCCCGAGATGGTGCAGGGATGCTGCTCCTACGGCGCCCACTTCGCCGATCGCACCGACCGCGACAACACCGTCAAGGCTGCGAAGCTCCTCACTGACGCTGACTGGCAGTTCGCGAAGACCGGCCGCAGAAGGGGAATCTTCGCCAAGGCGGGCAAAGACGATGACGGCAAGCAGGAGTGGCGCACCCGGCTCGTCGACGACGCCTGCATCTTCCTCAACCGGCCCGGCTTCAGCGCCGGACCCGGCTGCGCGCTCCACGTGCACGCGATGCGCACCGGCGTACATCACAGCGAGCTGAAGCCCGAGGTGTGCTGGCAACTGCCATTGCAACGCACCGACGAGGAGCAGGATGACGGCACGGTCGTGTCGATCCTCTCCGAGTTCGGCCGTGCCGGCTGGGGCGAAGGGGGCGAGGACTTTGCCTGGTGGTGCACCGAGGCACCCGAAGCGTTCGCGGGCTCGGAGCCGGTGTATCGGAGTCTCGCCGAGGAGCTGCGCAAAACGCTGGGTACGAAGCTGTACCGCCGGGTGGTCGCGTATCTCGAAACGCGTGAAGCCGCGCTGCCGGCTCCGGTCGTGCACCCGACGGAGGCCAAGGTCACCATCGGGCCGACGCGCAACAACGGTCGCGCCGCCGCATCGGTCCCGCGCTGACGCGCGGAGGCCCTGAGCTACGGAGTGGCGATGGCTGACGACTACGCCACGCTGCTGCACGACCTCGCCGACGAGCAGGCATCGTTCCGAGCCGCGATTGCCTCGATCGACGACGACCAGTGGTTCGTCCCCACACAGGCGAAGGGTTGGGACGTCCGCGACATCGTCGCCCACCTTGCCGATACCGACGAGATCGCGATCGACACGTGCACCGGTGGCGCGCGGTCGCTGAACGACTTCGCGATCGGGCTGGCGTCGCCTGAGGACGCGACGCTGTGGGGTGTGCTGCGCGGCCGCCGACTGCCGGGCTCCGAGGTGCGGTCGTGGTACGAGCGCACCTCGAGCGCGGAGATCGACGTGCTCGCGACGCTTGACCAGACGATGCGGGTGCCGTGGGGTCTCGGGATGCGTCCGCCGTCGTTCGTCACCGCGCGGATGATGGAGTGCTGGGCCCATTCGCTGGACGTACGGGGTGCGCTGGCGCTGCCGCCCGTTGACACCGACCGGCTCCGTCACGTCGCTTGGATCGCGACCCGCGCGCTCCCCTACGCGTACACCGTCGCAGGGCGCGAGCCCTCGGCCGGGGCGCTGCGAGTGGAGCTCACGTTGCCTTCAGGTGCGATGTGGACGCACGGGCCGTCCGACGCGCCCAACCGCATCACGGGTCCCGCGAGCGAGTACTGCCGGGTGTTCGTGCAGCGCCTGTCGCGTGCTGCGGCTACCGCCCTGCGCGCCGAAGGCGACGCGGCCGACGCCGCGCTCGATGTCGCGCGCGCCTACCTCTGACCAACTACACCAGGGTGGCGCCGCCGTCGATGACGATCGCCTCGCCGGTGAGCCACGAAGCGGCATCGGAAGCGAGGAACAACGCGGCGCCCGCGATGTCGTCGGGGAGGCCGAGGCGCTTCATCGGATGGCGCACCGCGAGCCCCTCCTCGTCGGCCTCGTAGAGCGCGCGCGAAAAGCGTGTCTTCACCAATCCGGGTACCAGCGCGTTGACCCGTACCGTCGGGCCCAGCTCCACCGCCAGCTGCTTCGTGAGGTGGATGAGCGCCGCTTTCGACAGGTTGTAGATCCCGATGAACGGGGACGGGCGGATGCCGCCGACGGACGCGACGTTGATGACCACGCCACCGTGGTCTCGCATCCACGACCGCCATGCCGCTTGTGTCAACCACAAGGGGCCTTCGACGTTGACTTCGAGCACCTTGCGCACCGCGGCTTCTTCCACCTCGATCATCGGGCCGAAGACCGGGTTGGTGCCCGCGTTGTTGACCAGCACGTCGAGCGCACCGAGCTCGGCGACGCAGTGCGCGACGGCCGCCTCGATCGCAGCCGGATCGCCCGCCGACCCCGCGAAGGTCGCGACACGCGGGCCCGCGGCCGCATCCCCCTCCATTCTTGCGTCAGTAATCGGGGTGACATCCCGGTCTTTGACGCAAGAACGAAGGGCCGTGGCGGTCTCTTCGAGCTCGTCGGCCTTTCGGGCCATGACCGCGATGCTCGAACCAGCCGCGGCGAACGCCTCGGCGATGGCACGGCCGATACCGCGGGTGCCGCCGGTGACGAGCGCGACCTTCCCATCGAGACGGAAGCCGGTTGCGGGATCGAAGCTCACGGCCGCACCCTAGAGGTAGAGGCCGGTCTGGTCTTCCCGCCGCTTCGACGCGACCGCGTGCACGTCTCGCTCGCGCAGGATCAAGTACTCGTCGCCGCGAATCTCGACCTCGTAACCGGCGTCGGGAGCGAAGAGCACGAGGTCACCTTCCTCGACGTTGCGTACGGTCGGCCCGACGGCCACGACCTCGGCCCACGCGAGGCGGCGTTCCACGTTGGCCGTCGCCGGGATGAGGATGCCGGAGCGTGACTTGCGCTCTCCGATCTCCTTCGACGGCACCGCGAGCAACCGGTCGGCGGTCATATGGATCGAGGGCTTGTCGTCGCGGTTCGAGATTTCGGGGGCTTCGGGCACGTCAGGAGGTTACTGCCGCCGCCGCAACGCGCTGACTCCGGGAACGGCTATACCCGCGACTAGATTCCGGCCGTGTCCCACGCTCCTGACGCCGCGGTGCGCGCGCCGATTTTGAGCTCTCGGCTCCACCGCGTTGCGGGTACCGCACGGGCGTTCTTCATGCTCACGAAGCCCCGCGTCATCGAGTTGCTGCTTGTCACGACCGTTCCCGCGATGGTGCTCGCCGCCGGCAAGTTGCCGTCGCTGGGCTTGATCCTGGCCGTGCTCCTTGGTGGCGCGCTCGCCGCCGGTGGGGCCAACACGATCAACTGCTGGATCGAACGCGACCGTGACCAGCTGATGCGGCGCACCCATCACCGACCGCTGCCCACCGGCGCGATCGCGCCCCACCATGCGCTGGTCTTCGGCGTGATGCTCGAAGCCGCCGCGTTCGGATGGCTGTGGTCGGTGGTCAACCTGTTGAGCGCGGCGCTCGCAGTGAGCGCCATGCTCTTCTACGTGTTCGTGTACACGATCTGGCTGAAGCCGCGCAGCACGCACAACATCGTGATCGGCGGCGCGGCCGGTGCGGTCCCCGTGCTCGTGGGCTGGGCTGCCGTGACCGGTCATCTCGGCGCGCCCGCGTGGGTGATGTTTGCGATCGTGTTCTGCTGGACGCCGCCGCACTTCTGGGCGCTCGCTTTGCGATATCACGACGACTACGCCGCCGCCGGCATTCCGATGCTCCCGGTCGTCAAGGGCACCGCGGTCACGGCCCGGCAGATCGTCGTGTACTCCGGCGTTTTGGTCGCGGTCACGTTGTTGCTCTTCGGTGTCGAGCCGATGGGTCTCGTGTACCTCGTCACCGCGATCACCTTTGGTGGTGCGTTCATCTGGCAGGCACTGCGCCTCGTTCGCGACCCCACGCCTCAGCGCGCGATCAAGCTGTTCATGTACTCCAATACCTACCTGGCGATGTTGTTCGCCGCCATTGCCGTCGACACCCTCGTCCGCCACGCCACCTGAGGCGACACACCCGCGGCGCGGTTCGGGCCGGCGGACGGCGCTCGTCGCCGGGCTGCTGGCGGTGCTCATGGTCGCGGGAGTGGTCATCTACGCCGCCAGTACCAACGGTGGCACCTCACCTGCGACGCGCGATCCTCGCGAGTCGCAGGTCTCGACACCCGGGGTCGCCAGTGTCGGCACGGACGCGCCCGCCTTCGACCTGCGCACGCTCGACGGCACGCGCGTGCAACTCGCGGCATTGCGTGGCCGGCCCGTGATCGTCAACTTCTGGGCGTCGTGGTGCACGCCGTGTCGCCAGGAGTTCCCGCTACTCGTCGACGCGCTGGCGAAATACCGCAAGGACCGGCTCGCGGTCGTCGGCGTCGTCTATCAGGACATCCCCGACGAGGCCCGCGCATTCGCGAAGCAGATGAAGGCGACCTGGCCCCTCGGTGTCGACAGTGACCGCAGCACCGCGCTGGCGTACGGGGTACGCGCGATCCCGCAGACGTTCTTCATCACGCCGACGGGGGTCATCAACCAGCGTATCTTCGGGTTGCGTTCGGCCGCGGGGCTCGACCACGAGATCGACCGGATCTTGCCCCGGCAGAGCTCGACGACGACCCGCGGTCGATAGTCGCTAATCCTCCCAGCGGAACACACGGATTGCGAGCAGCGGCGCGCCGACGGCCCATGCAATGAGCACGAGCAGCGCTCCGATTGGAAACGCCGCGCCGGGGGTGACCACAGCCCGCACGCTCTCCGACAACGCCGCGGCGGGAAGAACTTTGGCGACGGCTTGCAGCGCGCCGGGGAGCTTGTGCAAGGGGTATGCCATCCCGCCCACAAAGAGCAGCACGAGATACAGGCCGTTGGTGATCGCGAGATTGGCTTCGGCCCGGAGCGTGCCCGCAAGCAACATCCCGATGCCCGCGAACGCGACTGTGCCGATCAGCAGCAATCCGATCGCAGGCACGATTCGCCACGAGAGATCCCAACCGAGCGCGAGGCCGGTCGCGACGATGACTGCCGCCTGCACCACTTCGATCACGAGCACGTTGGCCGTCTTCGCCGCGAGCAGCCCGTCGCGCGACAACGGTGTCGAACCGAGGCGTTTCAGCACGCCGTAGCGCCGCTCGAAGCCGGTGGCGATTCCGAGACTCACCATCGCGGTCGACATCACCGCGAGCGCGAGCACTCCGGGCACGAGGAAATCGACCGGGTGCTTGATGTCGCTGATCGTGTCGACTTGCGAGAAGAAGATCAGGATGCCGATGGGAATCCCGATCGCGACGAGCAGGGCCTCGCCTTGGCGGATTGTGAGCGTCAGCTCGATGCGGGTTTGGGCGCGCACTGCAGCTGCTCTCATCACGCGCTCTCGCCGGTGAGTCGCAGGAACACGTCTTCCAGTGAGCGCCGGCCCGCCTGCAGCTCGCCGAGGGCGACGTCGTGATCCCGCAACCAGCCGGCGAGCTCCGCGACCAGGTTGGGCGTGCCTGGCGCGGCGATGAGGTACTCACCGGGCCGCGGCTCGGCCACGGCCCCGGCGCCGAGGTGCAGTGCACCCGCGAGCGCGAACACGTCGAGCCCGGGCACGGCGGAGAAGCGCGTCTCGTCACCGGCGCCGCTGGTGGTGAGCTCGGCGGGTGAACCTTCGATGACGACGCGACCGTGATCGATGATCGCGATGCGGTCACACAAGTGCTCCGCTTCGTCCATGCCGTGGGTCGTGAGCACGACGGTGACGCCGTCGTGGCGCAGCCCGCGGATGAGGCCCCACGTGGTGACCCGCGCGTGCGGGTCCATGCCCGCGGTCGGCTCGTCGAGGAACACGAGCGACGGACGGCCGATCAACGCCAGCGCGAGCGACAGCCGTTGTTGTTGCCCGCCGGAGAGGCGGCGTACGACGGTCCGCTGCTTGTCGCGCAGCCCCACGACGTCGAGCAACCGCTCGGGGTCGTCGGGATCGTCGTAATACGACGCGAAGAGCCGCAGCGCCTCGAGCGGCCGGATGCCCGGGTACAGGCCGCCGGACTGGAGCATGACGCCGATCTGGGCCCGCAACTGCGGGCCGTCGCGCCACGGATCGAGCCCCAGCACGTGCGCTGTGCCCGCATCGGGGCGCCGGTAGCCCTCGAGGATCTCGACCGTGGTGGTCTTCCCCGCACCAT
>JBBRZM010000016.1:0-66945 GCA_038236695.1 Acidimicrobiia bacterium | reverse complement strand
GCGCCCGACGATGCGGCGCAGGTGAGTGAGGTGCTGGCAAAGGCCCAGTTGTACGTGCGCGAACTGCGTCCCGACGCCGTCGACCTGGAAACCGTCTTTCTCGAGCTCACGGGTGGCCAACGGGGCGAGGTGACCCGCTGATGGTGCTGCTCAACGTCGAGCTGCACCGCGCTGCCGCCCGCCGGCTCGTGCGCGTGCTCGTGGTGCTGGCCCTCGGCGGCGCGGTCCTGATGTCCGTCCTTTTCTTCGTCAACTCCGAGAAGGCGCCGCGGTCGAGTGCCGGCGCGCCGGCTGCGGGCCACACCGCGACGATCGGCGGCCCGGCCCCAGTAGCGCCCGGTCCGGGTACCCCCACCACGATTGGGAATCGGAGCTGCGTCACGACCAGTAGTGGGACCACGTGCACGTCCTCGACCGGCTCGAGTTTCTCCACCCGCGCGGGGGACCAGGAGTTTCGGCTCACCGATCTCTATCTGAGCAACACCGAGCAGCACCACCGTCACCTCGTCAACAAGCCCAAGGACGTGCTCGTGAGCACCACCGTGCTGTTCATCCTCATGGCCCTCATCGCCGGCGCGTCGTTCGTCGGCGCCGAGTACAAGGCAGGCACCATCGGCACGCTGCTGACATGGGAGCCGCGCCGGTTGCGGGTGTTGGCGGCGAAGCTCGCGGCGGCCGCGATCACTGCGGCGCTGATCTACATCGTGTTGCAAATCGTGATCTCGCTGACGCTGTGGCCCGTGGCCGTGATGCACGGCACGACCGCCGGTGCCGACAGCACGTTCTACAGCGGGCTCGCGTTGTTTCTTCTTCGGGGGGCGGCCGTGGTTGCCGTCGCGGCCATCATCGGTGGGTGCATCGCGACCCTCGGACGCAACACTGGGGCCGCACTGGGTGGGCTGCTCTTCTACTTGATCGGCGTCGAGTACGTGCTGCTCAGCGTGAAACCGGCGTGGCGTCCCTGGTCGCTCATCCAGAACTTCTCCGCGCTCGTCAGTGGTGCTGCGGTCGGCTTCAACCATCACGTCCGCAGTCCCGCCGCCGCGGCCGTCATCATCGGCGGGTACGTCACCGCATCGGTGCTGGTCACCGGGGCCGTGTTCTTCCGGCGCGACATCGCCTAGCCCGCTTCGGCTCTTTTCGACGATGAGCCCGGACACAGGCCACAATCTCCCCACCAGAGCAGGGCCCGTCCGTCGCGGCGCGCCCGTCGGCCTGCAGAGCCCAGGAGAACGATGAACATCATTGTCTGCGTGAAGCAGATCCCCGACCCGGCCACGCCGGGGGAGCTCGACCCCACGACCAAGACGCTGAAGCGCGAGGGCAAGCTCATCCTCGACGAGTCCGACAGCTTCGGCGTCGAGATGGCGCTCCAGCTCGCCGACAAGGCCGGCGGGGGAGACGTGACCCTCGTGTCGATGGTTCCCGACGACGAGGTGTCGGGGCTGCGCACCGCGCTGGCCATGGGCGCGGCGAAGGCCATTCTCATCTCGGATCCCGAGCTGGCCGGCTCCGACTCGCTGTCGACCGCCAAGGTGATCGCGAAGGCGGTCGAGCGCGCCGGTGACGTCGACTTGGTGCTCACCGCGACCGAGTCGACCGATGGCTACACCGGTACCATCCCGCCGCAGGTCGCGGAGCTGCTCGGCTGGCCGTCGCTCACGTTCGCGAAGCACGTCGAGGTCGGCGACGGCAAGGTCACGATCCAGCGCCAGACCGAAGCGGGCTACGACGTCGTCGAGGCCCAGCTCCCCGCCGTCGTGAGCGTGACCGCCGGTGTCGTCGAGCCGCGGTACCCGTCGTTCAAGGGGATCATGGCGGCGAAGAACAAGCCGGTCGACGCGGTCAAGGCCACGGATCTCGGCTTGAGCAGCGACCAGGTCGGCTGGGCCGGCGCGCGCCAGGAGATCGTGTCGGTCGAGGCTGCGCCGGAACGCCAGGCTGGCGAGAAGATCGAAGACGACGGCGAGTCGTACCAGCGCGTCGTCGAGTTCCTCGAGCAGCTCAAGGTCATCTGAGAAAGGGCGACGAGAACATGGCTCTTCCCAAAGTGTGGGTGTACGCCGAGTCCGACGAGGGCAAGCCCACCAGCGCGACGCTCGAGCTGCTCACCAAGGCGCGTGAGCTGGGCGACTCGGTGGAAGCGGTGTACATCGGTGGTGACGCCGACGCGATTGCGCCGCAGCTCGGTGAGTACGGCGCGGTCAAGGTGTACAACGCCGACCCCACCGGCGTGCTGCCCGGTGTCGTCGGCGCCGGCGCGCTCGCAAAGCTCGTTGAAGAGCACCAGCCCGATCTGGTGTTGTTCGCGCAGAGCTATGACGGGCGCGACGCGGTCGGCCGGCTGTCGGCGAAGATCGACCGTCCGGTGATCACCAACGGCGCGTCGGTCGACCTCGACGGCGACACCGTGAAGGTTGGCAGCGCGATCTTCGGTGGCAACACGATCGTCGGCACGTCGTTCACCGGTCCGAAGCCGTATCTCGCGGCGATCCGGCCGAAGTCGTTCGCAGCCGAGCCCGGCGCCGCCGCCGGCGAAGTCGTGGCTGTCGACGGTGGCGACCTCGGCCGGGCGGCAGAGGCCAAGGTGCTCGATCACCATGTCGAGGAGCGCGAAGGCCCGAAGCTCGAAGACGCGACGGTTGTCGTGTCGGGCGGCCGCGGGATCGGCGCCGCGGAAAACTACGAGCCGATGGTCGACGGGCTGGCGAAGCTGCTCGGCGGCGCGTCCGGTGCATCGCGCGCGATCGTCGATGCGGGCTGGGTGCCGTACGCGAAACAGGTGGGCCAGACCGGCAAGACTGTGAAGCCGAAGGTCTACATCGCGCTCGGAATCTCCGGTGCCACCCAGCACATGGTCGGCATGAAGGGTTCCGACAACATCATCGCCATCAACAAGGACGGCGAGGCGCCCATCTTCTCGATCGCCGACCTCGGCATCGTCGGCGACGTCCACAAGATCGTGCCGAAGATCATCGAGGCCATCAAAGCGCGCAGTTAGACGCCGGGCGAGACGAGTGAGCACGTGGATCCCTCTGCCGGTCGTTGCTCACTGTGACCGACGAGACACGCGGCGTCATCATGACGTCGATCACGCGCGCTCGAGCGTGTCGCGCGGAGTGCGATCAGTTCGCGCGTGCGAGTTGCGCCGGGTCGCGCGCTACGCGATCCGCGTACTGAGCGCGACGCGCGACAGCGCTGCGCCGGAACGGGAAGAGGAAGACAGGAATCGCCGGATCTAGGATGCGCGTCGTGACGTTGCGACCCCTGCATCCCGATGTTGGCCAGTTGGCGATGCTGTTGGGCACGTGGGTCGGTGAGGGCACCGGCAGCTACCCGACCACCCCCGACTTCTCGTATCGCGAGGAGACTGTGGTCAGCCACGACGGCAAGCCGCTGCTGAGCTACCGGCAGTGCACGTGGGCGCTCGACGACGGCCGCGCGCTGCACAGTGAGGCCGGCTTCTGGCGGCCGGTTGCAGGCGGGCGCGTCGAGCTCGTGCTCGCGCACGGCACCGGCGTCGTCGAAGTGTCCGAGGGCACAGTTGACGGCGGCCGCTTCGAGCTCTCGAGCACGGTGGTGCGCGGCACCGCGACAGCCAAGGAGGTCACCGCGTTACGACGTGTCATCAAGGTCGAAGGCGACCGGTTGCGGTACCGCCTCGACATGGCGGCAGTCGGCCAACCGCTGGGCCTCCATCTCACCGCCGCGCTCACTCGCGTCGCGGCCTGACTGTCACTCTCCGCAAGCACGCTCCGCGCGCGTCCGGCTCGAGCAGTTGTCGCGAGCACTCTCCGCGAAAACATTCGATGTTCAAGTCCACCATCTTTTTGTCGATCTCATGGATGATGAGCGAGATGTTTCGTGGTCCGGTTCGGCTCGAGCGCAGCGTGATCACGCTGCCCGACGGACACCGGGTAGGTGTCGCGGTCGGCGGCCGCGGGATGCCGTTCGTGCTCGTGCACGGGTTCGGTACCGAGGCACGCGTCTATTCCGAGTCACTCACGCGCATCGCGGCGCTCGGGTTTCGGGTGGTTGCGATCGACGCCGCCGGGCACGGGTCGACGGCGCACATACCTGGCGACGCGACGACGATCGAAGACATTGCCGATCTCGTGGCGCGCACCCTCGATTACCTCGGCATCCGCCGCGCCGTGCTCGCGGGCCACTCGATGGGTGGGCGGCTGGTCGCCGAGATCGCAGCGAAGGATCCCGACCGCGCCGTCGCGCTGATTCTCATCGACGCGATTCTCGGCGAGCCATGGGACCGACGGCTCCAGGCGCTCGTCGAGTCACCACAACACCACGCCCGCTTCTGGGCCGACTTCGCGCTCGACAGCATCGCGACCGTGCCGCCCGACCTGGCCCGTCTCGTTGCGATGGGCCGGCGCTCGGCGCGATCGCTCGCGACGCACGTGACCCGACCCTGGCTGTCGGTGCGTGCGGGTTGGGCAGTCGTGCGCGCTCGTCCGAGTGTGGAGACGCTCGCCGATCTCGCCCGCGCCCGGGTGCCTGTCGTCCACCTTCATGGTGACCACGACCTCATCGTGCCGCTCGCGTCGGCTCGCGACGCCGTGACGCGTTCGGGCGGTGACCTCGTGGTCATCGAGGGTGCTCGCCACTCGTGGTTGCTGCGGTGTCACGAGACACTTCCGTCCATCGTGGCCGACCTCATGCACAGCACACTTGGTGCCGCACGCGCGCGGTCGCTCCGAGACGCGGGCCTCGATCCGAAGCGCGCAACGATCGACGACGTCGAGCGCGTCTGCTGTGTGCCGGGCGCGCGTGCGCTGCGGCTCAATCGCCACGCCGACGAGACGCGGCTGCGCAAAGCGGGACGGCCGCTCTACCGCTGGCAGCGCTCGACCCCGCGTCCCGGTCGCGCCGCCTGACGCGCGAGCGCAGGGTCCAGGGATTCAGGCAGCGAGGTCGATGACGACCGGCGCGTGATCAGACGGCCCTTTGCCCTTGCGGGCGTTTCGGTCGACGATCGCCCACTGCAGCCGTGCGGCCAGCGGGGCGGTCAGGTACACGAGGTCGATGCGCATGCCGCGGTGCTCGTGAAAGTCGCCGCGACGGTAGTCCCAGTAGGTGAACAACCGGTCGCCGTCGTACAGCGCCCTGAACGCGTCGACCATGCCCCACTCGCAGAGGCGTATGAGCTCGTCGCGTTCCGGTCGTGTCACATGGGTCGATCCCTGGAACGCCTTCGGCGACCAGACGTCGCGGTCTTCGGGGGCGACGTTGAAGTCGCCGAGCACCGCGACCGGATCCGACGGTTGCGCGGTTGCGTCGAGCCACTGGCGCAGGCAACTGAGCCACGCGAGCTTGCGCTCGTAGAACTCGGTGCCCACCTCGCGGCCGTTCGGCACGTAGACGTTCACGACGCGCACACCGCCGCACGTCGCCGCGAGGAGCCGAGCGTCGCCTTCGTAGGGGTCGACACGTTCGCGGTCGAACCCGCTGGTCACGTCGCTGATGCCGACGCGAGAGAGGATCGCAACGCCGTTCCACTGGCCCTTCCCATAGTGCACGGAGTCGTAACCGAGCGCGGAGAACGACAGCTGCGGGAACGCGTCGTCGGTGAGCTTCGTCTCCTGCAGGCACAGCACGTCGGGCTGTGCATACTGCAACCACTCCTCGACGCGGGGCAGCCGCATCTTCAATGAGTTGACATTCCACGTTGCGAGCCGCATGCGCGTCACTCGCGGGCGCGCATCACCGGCGCGGCGACCTGCCGGCGGAACCGGCGTCGAGCGATCAGGCTGACCGCGATGCCGACGAGCGCGCCCACGATGATCGACAGCACAATCGTGCCCGTGTTGCTGTTGCCACCGGCGGCGGCGCTCTTGCGGACCCGGCCTCGTGTCGCGAGCTGCACGACCTGCTGAAAGGTGGGTCGGTTCACCCAGTTCATCGGCGGCACCTGCACCAGCAGCGCTTGGAACTGGATCTCGTCGTCGGCGGGCTTGCGCTGCCAGTCGTCGACCGTCGGCGACGCAAACTCAGTCTCGAGGTCGTGCACCGTCTTGTCGAGCGTCTGCCAGAGCAGCGTCCGGCATTGCGGCAGCGTGCCGCCGTTGCAGAACGTGCCGGCGGGGAACGGGTTCGAGACCTTCTGTCCGAGCACCTGACGCAACGCCTTCGCGACGTGGCTGTAGGCGCCGTTGTCGAAGCTCGAGCCGCCGTGGCCGCTCGGGTTGTCGTCGATCGAGAAGTCGAGCGCCGTGAACGGATCAGTCGCGCCGACCGCGAACATCGCCCCCGGCACGTTCTTCCACAACGCGTCCATCGCCGCGATAGCAACCGCGTCGTCGTAGGGCGCGTCGGGACGTTTCGCGCGTCGATGCGCACCCGCGGTGGCCCACAACTCGAGGCGTTCGCGCAGGTCGAGCGCGCGCGGATCGATGCCAACTGGCGGGTCAGTCAGCAGCTGAAGCAGCAGCGGCAAGACGGCTTCACCTCGCAGGTCGGCGGTCGCCGCGTCTTGCATCGCGCGCACAACGGCCGCGCGGTCGACCTTGTGACCGCCACGCAAGGCCTTCGTGATGCGCGTGTTGAGCAGCTGCACCCGTTGGACCGGCCCGAAGCTGTACTGGTCGTCGGCAGGGTGGAAGCCCGCGGCTTGTTTGTTGTTCCACGAGGTGATGAAGCCCGCCGAGGGATTCGCATCCCAGGGCTGGTCGGCGGGGGCGATGTAACTGCGCCAGTCGTACTTGCCATTGCCCCACGTCGGCAGATCGAAGTCGACGCCCGCCGCTCGTTTCGGGCACCGGCAGGAATGCTGATAGCCGATCGTCGTCGCGTCGACGTAAAACCAGTTGAACGTGAAGTCGATCCCGCCGCCGGTCGCGTCGCGAAACGCTTCGAGACCGCCGTGCATCGTGTTCGGGTCGTTGAGCCGCTTGAACCCGATCGCCGATTGAATCTCTCGGCCGTACGTGGACCGCTTGCGCGCCACCGCGATCGGCGTGCCGTCCTTGAGCGTGCCCCGATCGACGAGCGGCCCGTAATCGCTCGCGCGTTCGATGGTCCACGCAAGCGTCGTCGGCGCGCCTTGTCCCAAGAGGCCGGTCGTCGTGTTCTCGACGTGCTGGAACGATTCGATGGGCTTGCACTTGCCCTTGTGCTCGTATCCCATCGACGCGATCGTGACGGGCCCGCCATTGGGATCACAGAGCTGGAGCACGAAGTCGTCGACGTTGTCGGCCCCCGATGACGTCGCGGACCACGCGTAGTCGCGCCCGCGTCCGAGCAACACGTACGGGTCGATCCCGGCGAAGCCGACACCACGAGCGTCGATGCCGGGACCATGCACGTCCTTCTCCACCAAGGCGGCGGGCACCTGGTACCCGACCTGCGGACCGAACACCGCGATCGGCCGTCCATTGGTCGTGTGCTTGCCGCTCACGAGGATGGCGCTGCTCGTCGCCGGCGTCTGAGCGACCGCCTGACTCGGCCCCGCCGGCGTGAGTTGCAGGAGCAGTGATTGCAGCGCACTCGGAAGCGCGAGCTGGCCCGGTCCGGATCCGATCCCACCGGTCTGCACCGGGTCGCGGGAGCCCCCGACCGGTTGCAGGCTCGCGCACGCGATGGGCGGAACCGCGTTGGGATCAAGCTTGCCGAGGTCGTTGCCGTACGACGCGGTCCGGCTGGAGGTGGTGGGCGCCTCGCGACTGTGGTCGAACTTGAGCCGGGTGAACACGTCCAGTGCGGCCTCGGCGTCGCCACCGCTCGCGGCGGTCAGCTTGTCGATGCCGCAATAGTTCTCGACCTCGCGGCCACCGCCTTTCCCGAACTCCGCACCGATCTGCGACGCGATCGACACCGCGTCGGTGACCTTCCAGGGCTCCGGGGCTTTGCCGATCACGCCGTACTCGGCTGGCAACAGACTCGGGTCGCGCTTGCCGTCCATGAGCAGCTTGTTGACGCCGTCGGTGTACGCAATGAGGTCTTCGACGACGGAGGCGCCTTCGGGCCCCGACTCCTTCAGGTCTTCGATCTGGCCTTGCAGGTCGGCGTCGGTGTACGGGGCGTCGGTCAGCCCGGCCGTATCCATGCCGGCGGCGGGCGCACCGACGAGCTCGGCGAGCCGGCCCTGGGCGAGATGGCGCAGCAGATCCATCGTGAGGAGCCGGTCCTCGGCCGAGGTGTAGCCCTCGGCGAACATCGTCGCGTACCGGGTGCGGCCGTAAATGTGAGGGACGCCGTACTGCTTGTCGCGCAGGACCGTGACGTCGGGGTGCGGCGAGTACTTTTGGGCGACGTCGCTGTTCTTCACGCCGAAGGACGCGTCCTTGTAGTACTTCGCGAGGTCGCCGTCGTTGAGCTTGTCGCCGCTGAACGTGAGCGCGTCGTACAGCGACCGCTGATCGGCGTAGTGCGGCGGGTACTTATTCGGATCGGTGCCTGCCACTTGGGCCTGCGCGAGCTCGGGCGGTGTGAGCGTGCCGTCCTGGCCCGGCGGGATCACATTGAGGAACCCGCCCGCGTCGCCGAATTCCTGATACCGCCCGTCGATTGGCGGCGTGGTCGCGGGTGGGGCTGCGCCGCTCGCGCTAGGCAGTGCCAGCGTCATCGTCAGGAGCGCCAGGGCGCCGAGCGCCGCGACCCTTCCGATGCGCATGTGCCCCCCATCTGCTCTCCGCTCCCGGGGGCAGGAACGTACCCGATCTCACCCGATCGGTCCCGGCGCCGCCTACGCCGCGCGGGGCCGGCGCGAGAGGTCGGCGCGAGAGGTCGGCGCACGCCTCGCAGATGCGTTTCGGGATGATTCCCGTCCGCATCAGCAGCGCGAACAGCCGGCATCCGATGCAGAAGCCGAGTGCCGACTCGAGCGTGGCGGCAACGAGAATGAGTGCGACGAGCACGTACGCGGCACCGGTCACTCCTGCGAAGTACAGCACGACTGCCGTGGTGCTGAGCACGGCGCCGATGCCCTGGGCAAAGCGCTTCGGTGGGCCCGGAAGGGGCCGGGCTGCGACCCGCAGGCGCGGCGTGATGACCCGAGTGACCAGCTGGCCGAGCGGGCTCAGCGTGGGTCCGGTCAGGACCCGGGCCACGAACCCGTACGCGAGCGGTATGAGGATCCACGGCTGTTGCAGCGCCAACGTCGCCGCGCACATGGCGACGACACCGGCGGCGACGAGTCGCGCCGACACCTCGTTGACCGGGTCGGGGAAACGGAACAAGCCAGGCATCGCCCGTTCATTCACTCGAGGAATTCCCCCGGTATTTGCCGGGAATGCCTCGAGTAAACGAGCTGGAGGAGCGGCGCATGCGACCAGGGTACCGACAATTCCCGACCTTACAAGTCGGCTTTAGGTCTCCGCGCGTTGACTGGACGCCAAGGGCCTGCTTCGCTGCGTCGCTGTGGACGTCGAGGTGACTGAGATCGCGACCGGGCTGCGCTTTCCCGAGGGCCCGGTGTGGATGGCCGACGGCACGGTGCTGGTCGTCGAGATCGGCCGCAAGACCGTCGACCGTGTGCACCCCGACGGCACCGTCGAGGTCATCGCGGAGCCGGGCGGCAGTCCCAACGGCCTCGCGATCGGTCCCGACGGCGCGGTGTACGTGTGCAACAGCGGTGGCTTCCGGATGCGCGAGCTCAACGGCTTGTACTTCACGGAGCTGATGCAGCCGGACGATTACTCGGGCGGACGGATCGAGCGCATCGCTCTCGGCACCGGTGCGCTCAGTGTGCTGTACGACGAGTGCGAGGGATACCCGTTGATCGGGCCCAACGATCTGGTGTTCGACGAGACCGGTGGGTTCTGGTTCACCGACCATGGGAAGTGGCGGCCGCGCGATCGGACGCACGGCGGGCTGTACTACGCGCGTGCGGACGGGTCGTCGATTCGCGAGGTGGCGTACCCGCTCGAGGCGCCCAACGGCGTGGGTCTCTCACCCGACGGACGGCGGGTGTATGTCGCCGAGACGTTTACTGCGCGCGTGTACGCATGGGACTTGACCGGGCCGGGCGAGATCGACACCTCGGGTCCGTTCGGCGCGCACGGCATCGCGGTGTGCGGATTGCCGGGCTACCAGTTCCTCGATTCACTCGGGGTGGATTCGGCCGGCAATGTCGTGGTCGGCACGATCGTCAACGGTGGCCTCACGGTGATCGCGCCGTCGGGTGAGGTCGTGGACCACGTCGCCCTGCCCGATCCCGTCGTCACCAATGTCTGCTTCGGGGGTGATGACCGCCGCACCGCGTTCGTCACGTGCAGTGCCACCGGCAAGCTGTTGTCGTTCGAGTGGCCGCGGCCCGGCCTGGAGCTCGCGTTCAACGCGTGACGATCCGGCGTTCGCGCCGCGTCGGTTCTATCGTCGCTTGACGCAGCGCATGCGGCGCGCCCGAGTGACGCAGGAGCGACGTGGGACCTCTGAGTGGAGTGAAGATCGTCGAGATCGCCGGCATCGGCCCCGGCCCGTTCGCGGCCATGCTGCTCTCCGACATGGGCGCCGACGTGCTGCGCGTCGATCGCGCCCAGCAGGTGGGCACCGATTTCGCCGCGCCCAACAAGGAGGTCCTCAACCGCGGGCGCCGGTCGATCGGCGTCGACCTGAAGCAGCCCGAGGGTGTCGAGACCGTGATGCGTCTCGTCGAGCAAGCCGACGCACTCATCGAGGGCTTTCGCCCCGGCGTGGCCGAGCGACTCGGAATCGGCCCCGACGCATGCCTGGCGCGTAACCCGAAGCTCGTGTTCGGCCGGATGACGGGCTGGGGCCAGGACGGTCCGTACGCGCAGGCGGCCGGCCACGACATCAACTACATCGCGCTCGCCGGCGCGCTCGCGCACTTCGGTCGGGCCGGTGGCAAGCCCACGCCGCCGATCAACCTCGTCGGTGACTTCGGCGGCGGCGGCATGTTCCTCGCCTTCGGCGTCGTGTGCGGCATCCTCGAGGCCCGCGCGTCGGGCACCGGCCAAGTGATCGACGCCGCGATGGTCGACGGCTCGGCCACCCTCATGACGATGATGTGGGGGCTGCGCTCCATCGGCTTCTGGGAGGATGCCCTGGGCACCAACGTGCTCGACACCGGCGCGCCGTTCTACGACACCTACGAAACGGCCGACGGTAAGTTCGTCTCGGTGGGCGCGCTCGAGCCGCAGTTCTACGCGGAGCTCCTCACGCGCACCGGTCTCGTCGGCGACGGCCTTCCTGCCCAGATGGACAAGGCGGGCTGGCCACTGATGCGCGAGCGCCTCACCGAGCTGTTCAACACGAAGACGCGTGACGAGTGGTGCGAGATCCTCGAACACAGCGACGCGTGCTTCGCGCCGGTGCTGCCAATGGGCGAAGCCGCTGAGCACCCGCACCTCAAGGAGCGGGGCACGATCGTGGAGGAGTACGGCGTGCAACAGCCCGCGCCGGCGCCGCGCTTCTCCCGCACGCCGGGCGCGATCCAAGGGCCGCCCGCGTGGCCGGGTCAGCACACCGACGCCGCGCTGGCCGACTGGGGCTTCACCGCCGACGAACTCGCGAACCTCCGCGCGACCGGCGCCGTCAAGTAGCCCGCAACGCCCGTCCCCAAAAATTTCAGCCGTCGGACGGGATGAGCGGGAGGAGCTGCGCGAGACGCTCGTCCAGGATCTCGACGTCGGGGGCCGTGATCGTCACGTGACCGAGCTTGCGGGCGCGACGCGGGGCCTTGCCGTAGTCGTGCAGGTGCACGCCGGTGACCGCGAGTACGTCGTGGAGGTCGGGCAGCGCGCCGATGCAATTGACCATCGCGCTGACGCCCCGCGCCGCGGTCGACCCGAGCGGCCAGCCCAGAATCGCGCGCAAGTGGTTCTCGAACTGGCTGGTAACCGCGCCTTCGATCGTCCAGTGACCCGAGTTGTGCACACGCGGCGCCAGCTCGTTCGCAAACAGGGCGCCGTCCACCTCGAACAGCTCGATCGCGAGCACGCCGATGTAGTGCAGCGCGTCGAGGACTTTTGCCGAGAGCGTCTCCGCGAGTGCCTGCAGCTCGGCCGTCAGCTCGGGTGCCGGCGCGCGGCTCAGCCGCAAGATCCCGCGGTGGTGCTCGTTGGCCACTACCGGCCAGAAGCGCGTGGTGCCATCGGCACCCCGCACCGCAACCACCGACACTTCCCGCTCGAACTCGACGCGCTCCTCCACGATGAGCGGCACTCGCGGCAGCCCACTCCACGCTTCCTCGACGTCGTCGGGCGTGCGCAGCACCGCTTGGAGCTTCCCGTCGTAGCCGCCGCGCCGTGTCTTCAGCACCGCCGGCAACCCGACGTCGGCGATCGCGCCCCAGAGCTCGTCGAGGCTGTCGACCGCGGCGAACGCCGCGGTGGGCACGCCGAGCCGGACGAACAGCTCTTTCTCGGCGAGGCGGTCCTGTGCCACTTCGAGCGCGACCGGCGACGGCATCACGGGCAGCGTCTCGGCGACGAGTCGGGCGCTGTCAGCCGGCACGCCCTCCCATTCGAACGTGGCCACACCCGCGCCCTTGATCACCTTCTTGAGCGCCGGCTCGTCGTCGAGCGCGCCCACGACGAGCGGTCCCAGCGCTCGCGCCGGTGCGTCGGGCGACGGGTCGAGGAACCGAAACTCCAGTCCGAGTGGGATGCCGGCGAGGCCGAGCATCCATCCCAGTTGCCCGCCGCCGAGCACGGCGACCGTGGTCTCGGGACCGGTCATTCGGCGGATCGTAATGGTGTGTCCGCTATGATTCGTGGTTCGCGACAGCGCCGTCGCTCCCTACCAGTCAGCAGCACCACCGTGTGAGCGAGGCGCCGCGGAGCCGTCTCCCCTGGGTGGTCGGAGCGAGGAGACGAAAACGTGCCCGACGCACACCGTTCTCGTTGGGAGCGCCTGGAGCTTGACGCGTGCGGCATCGGCTTCGTTGCCGACGCGGTCGGACGCGTGAGCCGGGCGATTGTCGAGCAGGCACTCACCGGCCTTGCGTGCGTACGCCATCGGAGCGCGATCGCGGCCGACGGCTTGTCGGGCGACGGTGCCGGATTGCTCACCCCGATTCCGCGCCGGTTCTTCGCCCGGGTGGGCGCAGAAGCCGCCGGTGCGCCGCTCGACGCGGACCGCATCGGAGTGATCACGGCGTTTCTCGATCTCGACGACACTGTTGCGGCCCAGACCGCGCGTGATGCGGTCGCAGCTGCGTGCGCCGAAGAAGGCATCGAGCTGACCGCCTGGCGAGCGATCCCGCTCGACGAGACGCAAATGGGTGGCCACGCGCGGGCCGACCTCCCGGGGATGTGGCATGGGTTGATGCTGCGTCCCGATGACGTTGATGACACCCAGGCGGAACGCCGCGCGTATCGCGCTCGTCGCCGTGCCGAAGCCGCCTGTCGCGAGGCCGACGTGCGCCACTACTTCGCGAGCTGGTCGTTCTCGCTCGTCACGTACAAGGCGCTCGTGATCAGCGATCGGCTGGCGGCGTTCTATCCCGATCTCGCTGCTGACGACTTCGACGCGCCGCTCGCGGTATTCCACAGTCGCTTCTCGACCAACACCGCGCCGGCATGGGAGCGCGCCCAGCCGTTCCACCACACCTGTCACAACGGCGAGATCAACACCTTGCAGGGCAACGAGCACCGCATGGCCGCGCGCGGCGTGCTGGGCACCGAAGCCGCGGGCCTCGGACCCGAGGAGCTCTTCCGTCCAGTCCTCGATCCGCACACATCCGATTCGGGCAAGCTCGATGCGACCGTCGAATTGCTCCTACGCGGCGGGCGCGACGTGCGTCACGCCGTCGCGATGCTCGTGCCCGAGGCGTGGGAAGGCCAGCGCGACCTCGCGCCCGGCGTGCGCGACTTCTTCCGCTACCACGCGTGCCTCACCGATCCGTGGGACGGCCCGGCCGGCCTCATCTTCACCGACGGACGACGCGTCGGCGCGTCCCTCGACCGCAACGGGCTCCGCCCGCTGCGCTGGCAGATCTGCGACGACGGTCTCGTGGTGTGCGCATCGGAGGTCGGCGCGGTGCCGGTCTCCGGTCACGGCGCGGTACGCCGCGGCCGGCTCGGTCCGGGCGAGATGCTGTGCGTCGACCCTGATCGCACCACCGCCGGGCAGCCGCCGCTCATCGCCGTGCAAGACGACCGGGCCGTCAAGACATGGCTCGCTCGGCGCGCGCCGTACGCGGAGTGGACCGGTGACGGCCTCCGTCCGTTCAAGATTGGTCAAGCGATCGAGGCGACGATCGCGCCCGACGAGTTGCTCGCGCGCCAAGCCACGTTCGGGATGACGAAGGAAGAGGTGGCGATGGTGCTCAAGCCCATGGCCACCGACGCGAAGGAGCCGACGTTCTCGATGGGCGACGACGTGCCGTTCGCGACGCTGTCGTCGCGGCCGCGGCCCGTCTTCCATTTCTTGAAGCAGCGCTTCGCGCAAGTGACCAACCCGCCCATCGACCACCTCCGGGAGCGGCTGGTGATGTCGCTGCGCACCTGTCTCGGGCCGCGTCAGCCGTTGCTCACCGAGCGACCCGAGGCGGCGCGCCTCTTGGAGCTGGCGACGTTCTTTCTCTATCCCGGCGGCGTCGAGGCGCTGCTCGACCACGACCGCACGCCGTTCGCGGCCGTGCGCCTCGACGCGACCTTCGCCGTCGCCGACGGTCCGGAAGGGCTCGAGCGCGCGCTCGAGCGGCTCGCCGGTGAGGCGGCCGACGCAGTCGCGAACGGATCGGGCATCCTCGTCGTCTCCGATAGCGGCGTGAGCGAGTCGCGCGCACCGATCCCGTCGCTGCTGGCGGTCGGCGCGGTGCACCATCGACTGATCGGCGAGCTGCTGCGCCAGCAGACGTCGATCGTGGCCGACTCCGGCGACGCGCGCGATGTGCATGCGGTGGCGTGCCTGCTCGGTTACGGCGCCGACGCGGTGTGTCCTCGTCTCGCGCTGGCGACCGTCGCCAGCATGGCCGACGAGGATCAGTTCGGGGAGCTGCACTCGTCGGAAGCGCAGGCCAAGCTGCAGGCCGCGCTCGAAGACGGCGCGCTGAAGATCTTCTCGAAGATGGGGATCTCCACCGTCGACGGGTATCGCGCCGCGCAGATCTTCGAGGCCATCGGCCTCGGACCGGATGTGGTCGACCGTTGCCTGCGCGGCACCGCTTCGACCGTGGGCGGTATCGGTTTCACGGAACTGGGCGTCGACGCGCTGCTGCGGCACGCGTCCGGCTTCGGTGCCGAGCCGGCCACGCTCGACGAACCGGGTTGGATCCGGTTCCGGAAGCGCGGCGGTGAGTACCACACCCACAACCCCGACGTGTACGACGCGCTGCATCAGGTGAGCGGCGTCACTCCGGCCGAGGACGGCGAGTCGGGCAACGGCAAGCGGGCGAAGAAAGAAGCGAGCAAGTTCGACTCGATGCTCCTCGCGCCGGCCGCCGAGCAGGGCAAGGTCATCTTCCTCGGTGAGGAGCAGCCACCCGCGCCCGACCCCGCGGCCAAGCGTGCCGCGCACTTGCTCCAGCGCGCAATCAAAGACGGCCGCGACGACCTCTACGACCAATTCCGTCAGGCGGTGGAGGAGCGGCCGCTCACGGAGCTGCGCGACCTGCTCGAGCTCGCGCCCGCGGGTGGGCCGATTCCGCTCGACGAGGTCGAGCCGGTCGGTGAGATCACTCGCCGGTTCTCGACCGGCGCGATGTCGCACGGGTCCTTGTCGGCCGAGGCGCACGAGACGCTCGCCATCGCGATGAACCTCATCGGTGGCAAGAGCAACTGCGGTGAAGGTGGCGAGGACGTCGCGCGCTTCCGCACGCGCGGCACCGAACGCGACCGCAACTCGCGCATCAAGCAGATCGCATCGGGGCGCTTCGGCGTCACGCCGGAGTACTGCGCGTTCGCCGACGAGCTCAACATCAAGATCGCGCAGGGTTCGAAGCCCGGCGAAGGGGGACAGCTCCCGGGCCACAAGGTGAGCGGCGAGATCGCTCGCCTTCGACACACGCAACCGGGCGTCGGGCTGATCTCGCCGCCGCCGCACCACGACATCTACTCGATCGAAGACCTCGCGCAGCTCATCTTCGACCTCAAGCAGGTCAACACGACCGCCGACGTCTCGGTGAAACTCGTTGCCGAGAACGGCGTCGGCACGGTCGCCGCCGGCGTGGTCAAGGCGCTCGCCGACGTCGTGCAGATTTCGGGCAACAATGGTGGCACCGGCGCGTCGCCGCTGTCGTCGATCAAACACGCCGGCATGCCGTGGGAGCTCGGCCTCGCCGACGCGCAGCAGACGCTGATCGAGAACGGCCTGCGCACCCGCGTGCGCCTCCGAGTCGACGGCGGGTTCCTCACCGGCCGCGACGTGATGATCGCCGCGCTGATGGGTGCCGACGAGTACTCGTTCGGCACCGCGGCGATGATTGCCGAGGGTTGCATCATGGTGCGCGCCTGCCACCGCGACACGTGTCCTACCGGTATCGCGACCCAGCGGCCCAACTTGCGCGCGAAGTTCGCCGGCACGCCTCACGGGGTCGCCGCGTACATGGTGTTCATCGCGCAGGAGGTCCGCCAGCTGCTCGCGTCGCTCGGGCTGCGCACGCTCGACGAGGCGATTGGTCGCGTCGAGCTGTTGCGCCAGCGGCCCACCGGCGACGAGCGGGCCGACACGCTCGATCTCGCGCCACTGCTCATCGCGCCTACCGATCGCGAATCAGCGCGGTGTTTCGTCGAGCACGTGCCGATCCAGCGGCCACGATCCGCGCTCGATGCCCAGCTGCTGGTGGACGGGTTCTCCGCGCTGTACGAGGGCCGCGACGTCAACCTTGGATACGACATCACCAACGCCGATCGCACGGTCGGCGCGTCACTCGGCGGCGCGATCGGCCTCGAGTGGGGAAGCGCACTGCCACCGGGCTCGGTGCACGCACGCTTCACCGGCTCTGCCGGCCAGAGCTTCGGTGCGTTCCTCGCCGACGGCGTCAGTCTCGAGCTGGTCGGCGAAGCCAATGACTACCTCGGCAAGGGAATGGGCGGCGGTCGCATTGTCGTGCGCCCACCGGCCGACGACGCGGGCGATCCGGCGCTCGCCGGCAATACCGTGCTGTACGGCGCGACGGGAGGCCAGGTCTTCATCGCCGGACACGTCGGCGAGCGGTTCTGCGTCCGCAACAGCGGCGCGACTGCGATCGTCGAGGGAGCGGGCGACCATGCGTGCGAGTACATGACCGGGGGCACCGTCGTGATCGTCGGCCCGTTCGGTTACAACCTGGGCGCGGGAATGACCGGGGGCGAGGTCTTCGTCTACGACGACGACGGACTGCTCGGCGCGCGCCTCAATCGCCAGCTGGTCGACGCGGCGAAGCTTGACGACGCGCAGCTGGCGGAGCTGCGATTCCTCATCGAACGTCATCGTGAGCTCACCGGCTCGACGCGCGTCGGCGCGCTGCTCGGAGATTGGGACGCCACGGTCCGCTTCTTCTGGCGGGTGTCGCCGGTCAACGAGGTGGCGCGGATCGAGCGCGCGAACGAGGGTCTCCTCGGCGCATCGCGCTAGGTGTAGATCCCAGGCGCGTTGTTCGGGTGGCCGGTACCATCGGCGCGCCACCATCTTCGCTTCTTGGCAGACTTATCGACCCACACGGTAGAAAACTCTGCCAAGAACGGGACAGGTGCGGTTTGCGCTAGGGGGCAGCGCTCGCGCTAGCCACCGATCTCGAGCACTGGCCGTGAGCCGTAGCCGAGCGTGTCGGCGACGATCCGGTGGAGCAGGCCGCGGCGGGCGTGCTCATACTTCGTCACCGCGTCGTTGTACGACTTGACCGCGGCGGGCGGCGGAATGGTCGATTCGAACGCGGTGATCGTGTCGGTCACTGGCGCCACCGAACGGAAGCGATCGGAGCCGGAGATCGTGGCGCGGAGCCGCCGGCCGAGACCCTCGAGGTCGTCGGCCGTTGTTGCCTCTTTGGCGGCGTCGGCCTTGGCGTTTGGCAGCTTGTGGAGCACGGCCCACTGCTTCAGCGTCGTGAGGAGGTCTTTTGTGATCGCCCGGTCGCCGCCGCCGGCCGCGATGAACGCCGCCGTCGCGCCGGTCAGCTTGTCGTAACGGGCCGCGAGGGGCGCGCGCAGTGGCGTCCACTGGTGGTCGACAGCGGAACGGTCGTCGGCGAGGCGCGGCCGGGTTGTGAGCGCCAGCACGACAGCGCCCACGACGAGAAGGAGCACAACGACGAGCGCGAGGCGCCACACGCGGCGAGCCATGGCGAATGCACCCTACTGGTGGCAACGGCACCAGCGGTTGACCCGAATGCCGGCCGTAGTGCCGCCTCACCGTTCCGCGTCGCGTCACGGTCGCCAGGGCGACCACCTCGCGCCGCACAACCGAGGGACGCTGCGCCGGGAGCGCAGTGTCACAACCGGTCGGTAGAGTGCCGCCATGGTCCGATCCCGGGCCGTGGTCGTGGCGATCCTCGCCGCCGCCTCGGTCGCGGGGTGGTGTCTCGGAACGGCTCGACGGGCGGCTGACACGAGCTACACCGTGACCCGTGCCGTCGACGGCGACACCATCGACGTGACCGGGCCCAACGGAAGTCACGACATCGTTCGTCTGCTCGGGATCAACACGCCCGAGACGCACGATCCCCGCAAGCCAGTGGAATGCTTTGGTCCCGAAGCCGCGGCGTACACGAAGTCCCGTCTCGAAGGTCGCCCCGTGCGTCTCGAAGCCGACGTCGAGGCCCGCGACAAGTACGGGCGCCGCCTCGCCTACGTGATCCTCGACGGCGCGCGCTTCGACGACGAGCTGCTGCGACTCGGCTACGCACGACTGCTGGTGATCGAGCCCAACCACGCCCACGCCCGCACGATGTTGCAAGAAGAGCTCGACGCGCAGCGCGCCGGTCGGGGTTTATGGAGCGCCTGCTGAGAATCAACCCCCGACAGACGCGCGGGTCAGCTTGTGTCGGTGAGGCGGGTGCGCAGCTTGTCGATCGCGCCGCCAAGGATCTCGCGGGTCTCCGCGTGCGAACAGCTGGAAGACTGACCGAG
Source organism: Acidimicrobiia bacterium (assembly GCA_038236695.1). GTDB lineage: Bacteria > Actinomycetota > Acidimicrobiia > IMCC26256 > JBBRZM01 > JBBRZM01. Next base: position 47,980 of record JBBRZM010000016.1, on the reverse strand, counting down.
CCATCGCTTCCTCCCTCGCTCCACGCGCTGTCGCCATCGTGTGCCACCCGCGCCGCGGCGTCAACCGGCGGTGCCAGTGCCGTCAATCAGGAGTGGCGTGGCCATCCGGCGATGGACGGAGTGCGTCGGCGACGTGGCGACCGATCAGCTCCAGCAGCGTGTCGCCGTGGCGCTCGGCCTTCACCGGCCCGATGCCGGGCAACGCGAGCAGCGCCTCGCGCGTGCGGGGCCGCACGCCGGCGACGGCGGCGAGGGTGCTGTCGTGGAAGATCACGAACGCGGGAACGCTTGACGCGCGCGCGAGGTTGCGGCGCCACTCGACGAGTGCCGCCAGCAGCTCGGCATCAGGCGGCGGAAAGTCGGCTGTGGCCGCGCCCGGTCGCGCAGCACGCGCCTTGCGGTCGCGCGCCGCGTCGAGCCGATCACGGGCAGCACGTCCGGCATCTCGGGCGGGCACCGGGTCGGGAACGAAATCGGGAAGGGTCGCCTCGATCGCAGCAAGCCACGGGCTCGGAGTGCGCCGATACGTACGAAGCCCGATGGTGCGCTGCTCGGCCCAGCTCACGTGCAGCTCGCGCTCGGCCCGGCTGACGGCGACGTACAACAGGCGTCGCTCCTCGGCAACCTCGGCCGGCGTGTCGGCGTGGGAGATCGGCACCAGCCCGCGCTCTACGCCGGTGACGAACACGACAGGGAACTCGAGCCCCTTCGCCCGATGGAACGTGAGCAGCTCGACCGCGTCGGTCCGCACATCGCCGTCACCGTCACCGCGCAGCGCGGTGTCGAGGTAGGCGCGGAAACCGTCGAGCGAACCCGCGCCGCCGTCGGCGGCGAGGTATTCACGACCGAGCCGCGCGAGCGCCTCCACGTGTTCGCGTCGTTCTTCGGGCGCTTCGGCCGCGTCGCTGACGAGGTCGGTGAGATGGTCGGCGAACGGACGCGCCGGCGCGCGACGTGCAGTGGCGGCGAGCGCGTCCAATGCCGTGCGCACTTCGGGACGTTCGAGGAACCGGCCGCCGCCTCGCACGCGGAACGGCACCCCTTCGCGCCGTAGCGACTCTTCGAACGCGGCCGATTGTGCGTTGGTGCGCACGAGCACCGCGAACGACGACCATGGGCGATCCGGACCGTGCCCGGCTCGGATGCGCGTCGCCACGCCGCGCGCCTCGTCGTCGTCGGATGGATACGCCGTGACCGCCGGCGGGGGACCGTCGGCACCGGGCGCGTGCACGGCCGGCACGTCGGCGCCGCTCGCACGCAACACTGCGGTCGCGGCCGCGACGACTTGCGGTGACGAGCGGTAGTTCGCGCCGAGCCGCACCATCCCCGCGCCCGGGAAGTGGCGTCCGAACCGCGTGAGGTAGCCCGCATCGGCGCCCGAGAAGCCATAGATCGCCTGGTCGCCGTCGCCCACCACGCACAGGTCGGCCCGGTCACCGAGCCACGCGCGCACCAGCCGCAGCTGTGCCGGGCTGACGTCTTGGAACTCGTCGACGAACAGATGGCGGAACCGCCAGCGCTGCGTCGCCTGGAACCCCTCGTCGTTTTCGAGGGCGTCGGCGCACCACCAGATCAAGTCGTCGAAGTCGACGAGACCGCGGTGCCGCTTCTCGCGCTCGTAGCGCGCGTAGATCGTGGCGACCTCGGCTGCGGGCCGCGGGGTCTCGCGGTGCGCCTGGGCGACGGCGGCCTCGTAGCCCTCGGGACCGACGAGGCGAGCCTTGGCCCACTCGATCTCGCCGGCGAGCTCGCCGGCGCGGAGCGCGGCTTCGGCACCCTTCACGCTCAGCATCGGCACGAGTACGCGGGCCTTGCGTTCGAGGATGGCCGGCATCGCCCGGTCGCGGTCGGTCTGGCGCCGGCGGAGCTGCGCGAGCGCGATCGCATGGAACGTGCCCGCTGTGACCTGGCGTCGTACGCCGAGGCGAGCGAGCCGGGCGACGAGCTCGCCCGCGGCCTTGCGCGTGAACGTGACCGCGAGAACGTGTTGCGGATCGATGCGGCCGTTGACCGCCAGCCAGGCGATGCGGCGAGTCAACACGCGCGTCTTGCCCGAGCCGGCGCCGGCGAGGATGGCAAGTGGCGCGGCATCGGACGTGACCGCGGCCCGCTGCGTGACATCGAGACCGACCAACAAGTCGTGGCCGACGTCGTTGGCCACAGGCCCGTGGCGAGGCGGCGCGGTGGTCATGGAGCCGACCCTACCGGTCGGGTGCGACAGCAAAGGGTTACGTCCCCACCGTTCCCCGATGGTACAGATCCACGTTCCGTCCCGGAACGGATCGCTCGCGGTGACTGAGTGCTACGCGTGCTTTCGGGTGAGAACGCGTCCTGGCTTCGATCCGACGCCCGTCATTAGCCTGCCGCGCATCGCAGCACGGACTGCACTGCCGGTGAGGGCGACAGTGGCCGATACTTTTTATCTCGCCGACGACGACGAAGCACGCGGGGACAGCGTCCGCGGCGACGCGCCCAGGTCGTCGCGCGGGGACGGTTCGCCAACGTCGCGCTCGATGACGGGCTGAAGATCGACCGTGCGCTCGTCGCCGCGCTCGGCGCGCGAAGGGGTCGCGCCGCGGTTGCCGCGGTGATTGCGCCGGCGCACTCGCAGGGAGTGCCGGCCATCGCGACAAGTGTCGAGACGACGCGCCAGCTGGTCGAGCTGCGCGCTCGACTGCGACGCGGCGCAGGGCTACTTCTTCGCCCGGCCGCGCGAAGCCGAGGCCATCGAGCCCTTGCTCGGACGCCGGTTCGTCGGCTGACGACACCGCCGCGCGCGTCGCAATGGGCGCGAGACGCGGGAAGGCCCCGAGTAGTCTCGGCTGCGTCGCAGCTCCGATCTCCTCGGGGCCTTCCTCTGGGCCGGCACCGCACGTCGCTGGCGCATCCCTTGCGGGACACTCCATCGATGTGGCCTTCACCCCGGCGAACCGGACTTCGGACTGGGCACCGAACCGACACCTCGCCCCGAAGGGATTCAGTGCCGCCAGCTGAGTTGGAACTCGTGTTCCGGTCGCAACCCAACGGTTGCCTGTGGGGTCACTCCCGGTACCGCGTCGGCGTCGAGCTGGCCTGCAGAACCTAAGTCGCGTTGCGCCGCTCGTCAAGCGAAGTTGTCGGCGCCGGATATCGTGCGCGCGTGGACGTATCGCGGCTTCGCTTCGAGAGCCTTGTTGCCGATGCGCTCGATTCCATCCCGCCGGAGCTTGCCGCGCAGATGGACAACGTCGCGGTCGTCGTGGAGGACTGGCCGAGTGCCGCGCAGCTCGGGGGCCGGCCGGGTACGCTGCTCGGGTTGTACGAGGGTGTGATGCTCACGCATCGAACGCCGGGCAACTACTCGGGTGTGCTGCCCGATCGCATCACGATCTTCCGCGGTCCGTTGATGGAGCGGGCGAGCGACGAGACGGAGCTCGCGCGGAGCATTCGGATGACGGTCGTGCACGAGGTCGGTCACCACTTCGGCTTGAGCGACGCACGCCTGCACGAGCTCGGCTGGGCATGATCGGCCGGCGTTCTACGCTTCTGTGATGGAGCGATTCGTCGTCTTCACGTTGGGTGTCGACCAGCCCGGCATCGTCGCCGCGGTGACCGGCGCGCTGTTCGAGCACGGTTGCAATCTGGCCGACTGCTCCATGACGATCCTTGCCGGCCACTTCGCGATGGTCCTCGTCGTTGACTCACCGAACGGCGCGACGGGTGTCGAGACCGCGCTGGAGGAGCCGGCACGGACGCTTGATCTCGGCACCGCGGTTCGCCGGATCGACGACCATCCGACTGACATGGTCGGATCTCCATACGTGCTGTCGGTCTACGGTGCCGATCACCCGGGAATTGTCGCCCGCATCACGCGACTCCTCGCCGACGACGGCGTCAACGTCACCGATCTCGAGACCCGCGTGATCGGCGCGCCGCAGGAACCGGTGTACGCCATGCTGTTCGAGGTCACGCTGCCCGAGGGTCTCGATGCGGCGAAGCTCCGAGCCGATCTCGCCGCGGTGGGCGCCGAGGTCGGCGTCGACACCAGTCTGCACGCGGCCGATGCCGACGTGTTCTGACGCTCGCCCCGCACGCGATGCCCGTCCGTCCGGTCGTTCGGTTGCCTCAGCCAGTGCTGAAACGCCTGGCGCGGCCGGTGGGGCGCGTCGGTGACGGTGAGCTCGCGCTCGCCGAGGATCTCGTCGACACGATGCGCGCGTCACCGGCCTGCGTCGGGATCGCCGCAAACCAGATCGGCGACGAGCGGCGCGCGTTCTGCGTGGACGTCACCGGTCACCGCAAAGCCGAGTCGTGTCACGGTCTGCTCGTGCTGTTCGATCCGGTACTCGTCGAAGCGCGCGCGCCGGCGACCGCGCGGGAAGGCTGTCTGAGTGTGCCCGACCTCACTGGCAACGTCGTACGCGCCACCGAAGTAGTGATGCAGGGGCTCACGACCGAAGGCGAGTCGCAGCAGATCGAAGCGGACGCGTTCGAGGCCCGGGCGCTGCTCCACGAGCTCGACCACCTCGACGGATTGCTGTTCCTCGATCGGATCGACTCGTTCGCCGCCGACGTGTTCAAACGGCAGCGCTATCGGTGAGACGCGTCCCCCGCCGCACCGCGCGAATACGCTGTCGCGATGCCGTACCCCAAGCACCTGATCAACGAGAACGAGACGCTCGTACTCGACCTGCGACCGCACTGGTGGTTCTTCTCGAGACACATCCTCACCGGCGTGCCGCTCGCGCTGCTCGGGATCGTAATTCTGGGCCTTTCCGGCACCCTGATGAAGATCAGTGGCGTCATCTGGGCGATCTTGCTCGTGGTGTGGGCGTGCTGGCTCGGTATCAAGTTCCTCGACTGGGAGTTCACGCATTTCGTGGTCACCGACCACCGCGTGATCTTCCGCACCGGTGTCCTGTCGAAGCACGGCGTCGAGATCCCGCTGGAGCGTGTCAACAACATCAACTTCGACCAGGGCATCTTCGAGCGCGTCATCGGCGCGGGCGACCTCGACATCGAGTCGGCGGGCAGAGAAGGCCAGTCGCACTTCGAGAACGTGCGTCATCCCGACGGCGTGCAACAGGAGATCTACCGTCAGATGGAGTCCAACGCGAAGAAGCAGGCCGCGTGGTCCGCGCCGCCAAGTGCTCCGCCCGCGCCACCGGCATCGTCGGTCGCCGAGCAGCTGCGTCAACTGGCGGAGCTGCGCGACCAGGGGGTTATTACCCCCGCCGAGTTCGACGCGAAGAAGGCCGAGCTTCTCCAACGGATGTGAACGAGCCGCGCGGGCTGCGGGTGGTCTCGCTCGTCCCCTCAGTGACCGAGACGCTGCTCGCGTTCGGCCTGAAGCCGATCGCATGCACACGGTTCTGTGAGCAGCCCGGAATCGCCACCGTCGGGGGCACCAAGGATCCGCACGTCGATGAGATCGTCGCGCTCGCGCCGGATCTCGTGGTCGTCAACGATGAGGAAAACCGACTCGAGGATGCCGCACGACTCGACGAAGCGGGCCTCGCGGTCCACTCGATGTCTCCCCGGTCGGTCGCGGCGGTGGGTCCGGCCGTTGCCGCGCTCGCGCAGCGCGTCGGTGCTGCCGCGCCCGACCCGTTCGGCGAGCCGGCCTGGTCGGCGTGGCAGCACGCGAGCGCGCATCGAGGACCGCGCCGGCGCGCGGCAACGCTCATCTGGCGACGACCATGGATGACGATGGCGGCTGATGCCTACGGCGCGTCGCTGCTCGAGCTACTCGGCCTCGACAACGTGGTGGGCGACGACGATGGCGTCCGCTATCCCGAGTTGACGCTCGACCAAATCGGCGCGCTCGATCCCGAGGTCGTGGTGCTACCGGATGAGCCGTACCCGTTCGGCGAGCGGCACGTCACCGAGATCGCAGCCGCGGTGCCGAATGCCGATGTCGCGTTGGTGGACGGGAAGGATTTGTTCTGGTGGGGGATCCGCACTCCCGACGCCCGGGCGCGACTCGGCGCGCAATTCCAGTAGCCGATGACAACGGTTCGCGCGGCCACGTCGCGTTCGCGCAACGGTCGGGGTCATCCGAGGACGGCGAGGCCCGGCGCATGGACCTCGCCGGGCGCGGGGCAGTGGAGATGGGCGGTGTTCTCCTGGGGTCCGTCGACCGGGTCGGTCCAACGCAGCACGACGGTGCGGCTCTCACCCGGCGCGACCACGAGCGTGACCTCGCCGAGGTTCGTCGCGGCCGCAGCCGGCGCAGTGAACGACAGCGCGCCATGGTCGACGACTTCGCCACGCGTGTGCGGCACCGCGACCGGTTCACCGTCGGCGGGCATCGCGAGGCCGAGCTGCGCGCCCTCGGCGTCGGGCCCGATCAGGGCCGATGTCGCGTCGTGCACCGCCCAGTCGAGCTGTCCACTCGCGGCGGCGGCCCGGTCGTTCACCGCAACGAGCGGCAGCGTGACCGACCCGGCGGCGATCACCGACCGTTGCGTCAAGGCGATCATCAGCAGCGGACGGCTCGCGTCGCGGTACGCGTCGTACGTGGCCTTCGTGGTCCGTTCCACGTCGACCAGTCCGCCCCCGGCGTAGCCCCACCAGTCGGACCAGAAGTGCCACCGATATCCCATGTAGGGCGCGCCGCGATGCGCACGGAACCACTCGGTCTGCCACTTCCCGAGCGCGGCGCCGTAGGTTTGCGTCGCCTCGATCCACGCGTCGAGCGATTCGTACCGCTGCGGTAGTCCGGCGAACGCGCACGTCGACCCCATGAACGACAAGCGGCTCACCCACTCACGCATCTGCGCGCCGTCGGGCGGCCAACCGATGTCACCGAACTTGTGCGCGTCGGGGCCGACCGTCCAGAACCCGTACTCGGAGACGAACCACCCGGGCTGATTGCCGACGTTGTACATCGTGCCGCCGCCGAGGGAGCCGTCGTACGCGTGCACGTCGTCACCGATGCCCGACGCCTGGTGCACGTGACGACTGGTCTCGACCGACCGCAGCGCGCGCTCCAACGCCGCATCGAGATTGGTCTCGCTCAGGTCGGTGTCGGAGCCGTCGTGCTCGGGCACGCCGGTCATCGCGCTGAACATGCGCGCCGGTTCGTTGTGACACGCGTAGTACACGACGCTCGGATGCTCGTGGAGCAGGTAGGCCATCTCCGCGATCTGCCGGCACGCGGTGTCGACGAACCCCGGATTCGTCTGCGTGCCCGAGTCGTAGAACCACTGGAGCGGGAAGTCTTGAAACACGAGCATGCCGGACTGGTCGGCGGCGTCGTAGCAATACGGCGACTGCACGTGCGCGTGCACGCCGATCGAGTTGCCGTGCGCGTCCGCGATCATGCGCATGTCGCGGTCGTAGAAGCTGCGACCGACCTCGGCGAAGTGCTGCCACGGGATGTAATTGACGGCTTTCACGAAGACGGGTCGGCCGTTGACCATGAGATGGCGCGCGTGGCCGTCGGCATCGGTTGCCACCTGCGCGGTGCGACGGCCGAAGCGGATCGTGCGGCGGTCGAGCGCCTGATCACCCGAGGTGACGACCGCGCTGAGCTCGTGGAGCGCGGGCCGGCCGTGCTCCGAGTGCACGGGCTCCCACGGCTCGAGGGACGAGACGTCGGCGCGTGCATCGACGCGCCCGGCACCCGGCGGCAGCACGGTCTGGAGCGCGGTGCGCGCGCCGCCGGCGTCGAGGTGCACGACGACCGCAATTGGTTCGTCGCGGTGGTTCGTCATCACGACGGCAAGCTGCGCGTCGCCGGCATCGTCGAGCACGGTGACGAACAGGCCGTCGATCGACACGTCGCCGGTGCGCTCGAGGGTGACCGGCCCCACGATCCCGCCGGTCGTCATCGACTGGCCCAGCTCGGGTGTCCACACCCATGGGTCGTCACCCTCGACGAGCGGGGTCAGCATGCGGCCGGGGAGCCCGCCCGGTCGACTGTCGTGATAGTTGAGCGTCCCCTTGATCACGCGCTTGCGGTGGAAGAAAAAGAACTGGGAGGGATCGAGCGGCTCGAGTGGATCTTGCACCGCGACGAGCACCTCGTTGTCGCGCTGCAGCCGGTTGGTCAGGTCGAAGCCGAACGGCGCGAAACAGCCTTCGTGATGACCGAGGTACTCGCCGTTGCACCACACGTCGGCGAGATAGTCGACGGCGTCGAAACGCAGCCGCACGCGTCGCGGGGACTCGGAAAGGCTCGCGACCCGCGGATCGGCGAAGCGTCGCTTGTACCAGACCGGCGCGAACTGACGGGACAGCTCGCCGTCGAAGCCGAAGTTCTCGGGCACGACGACTTTGCGCCAGGTCGCGTTGCTGGGCGGCGCGTCGTGCGCCCGCTGATCGCGTGCAGGAAACGAAGGGTCGCCGTCGAGGTCGGCGCGGCGTTCCCATCGGCCGCCGAGGTCGATGGAGATACGCCCGCCCGCGAGCGCCACGGGCGCGTGGGCCACGGCGGACCACTCGAGCGGTCGCGCGACAGCGAGGGCGGCGAACTCCGAGTGCGCGCTGACCGGCGCGCCACCGGGGCGTACGTGTTCGGCTGGTTCCAATCGCAGCGTCGTCATCGTCACGCGCGAGCCTCTGAATCGACCGGGCCGGCGGCGCCGACCGCCCGCACGACGAAGGCCTCCGCGTCGCGCCCGGTGTCGGCGCGGTAGCGCGTGACTGTCTTGGCGGCGACGTGGTCGGCGTGATTGCGCTGCACGAGCGCGATGACGCAGCCGCCGAACCCCGCGCCGGTGAGGCGAGCGCCGATCGCGCCGTTCTCGACGAGCGTCTCCACAAGGAAGTCGAGCTCGGGCGTGGAGACCTCATAGTCGTCGCGCAGGCTCACGTGGCTTGCGAGCAGAAGACGACCGAGCGCATCGATGTCGCCGGCGCGCAACGCCAGAACGGTGTCGAGCACCCGTTGATTCTCGGTGACGACGTGTCGCGCGCGCGGCTCGTGGGCCACTTGGCGCAACGTCGCGTCGCGCAACGAGCGCAGGCCGAGCCGGGCCGCGATCGCCTCGCACTCGGCGCGTCGGGCGGCGTACTCACCAGTGGCGAGTGTGTGTCGAATCCCCGAATGCACGACGAGCACGTTGTACGCGCTCGGCAGCGGGACGGGATCGATCGACAGATCGCGGCAGTCGATGAGCAGCGCGTGCCCGGCCTCACCGAAGAGCGAGGCGAGTTGATCCATCAGCCCGCCCGGCACGCCCGTGGCGCGCACCTCGGCCTCGAGCGCGGTGCGGGCCAGATCGCGACGGTCGAGCCCGAGCCCGGCCGTGTCGGCCAGCGCGACGGTGAGCGCGACCGCCAGCGCGCTGCTCGACGACAGACCCGACCCTGGCGGTACCGTCGACGAGATCGCGATTTCGGCCCCGTCGAGGCCGGCACCGCGGTCGACGAGCGTGCCGACGGCACCGGCAACGAAGCGGCCCCAGGCGGGCTCGACGGTCCGGGGATCATCGGCACCGTCGGCGGCGACGTCGACGGCACCGGGAAGCTGCAAGGACTGGGCGGTGACACGTCCAGTGCGGGTAGCTCGCCACGCGACCACGCACTCGCGATCGATTGCGAGCGGCAGCACGAAACCGTCGTTGTAGTCAGTGTGCTCGCCGATCAAATTGACCCGTCCGGGGGCGGCGAACAGCTCGATGCGAGCGCTGTCGGGGAAACAGGCGCGCAGCGAGGCGGTGGAGTGCTGAAGCCGGGTCATCGCCGGCGATCCTACGAGGCTGATGTCAAAGCGGTTGCCGGATGGTCGATACTGAGGGCATGACTCGATTCCGGAATTCCTGGGAGATCGCCAAACGATCGTGGGCAGTGCTGAGGTCCGAGCGATCGCTGGCGTGGTTCCCGGTGCTGTCCTTCGTCGGCAACCTCGTGGTCGCGGCGGCCTTCGGCCTCCTCGTGTACAGCGTGAGTGGCCACGGTGACAGCGGTTCAGGAAGCGACAGCGGCTTCAGCCTCGGCGCGATGAGTTACGTATTCATCGGGTGCGGGTACGTGGCCGCCGCCTTCGTGACGACGTACTTCATGTCCGCGCTCGTTGCCGGTGCCGACACCCGGCTCCAAGGTAACGAGGCGACCGTCTCCGGCGCGATCCAGGTCGCAAACTCGCGTCTGCATCGGATACTGCCGTGGGCGCTCGTCACCGCGACTGTGTCGATGCTCCTGCGCGTCGTGGCGAGCACCGGTCGTCTCGGCGAGATCGTCGCCAGTCTGCTCGGCAGTGGGTGGAGCGTGTTCACGTTCTTGGTCGTTCCGATCATCGTGGTCGAGGATGCCGGCCCCGGCAACGCGTTGAAGCGCTCGAAGCAGCTGTTCGGGAGCACGTGGGGCGAGAACGTCGTCGGCCAGTTCGGCCTCAGCGTGGTCGGCTTTCTCGCGTTTCTCCCGGCGCTCATCGTGATCGGGCTCGGCGTCGCGAGCGGCATCCTGCTCGTTGCCGTGATCGCAGTCGCTCTCGGTGTTGCGTGGTTGCTTGTCGTGGCCGCCGTTGTTTCTGCACTGAGCGGCATCTACCGCACCGCGCTCTACCGCTACGCGACGACGGGCGCGGTCCCGCCGGCATTCGCAGGTGCCGACTTCCAAGGCGCGTTCAAGGCGAAGAAGTCCCAGGGCGGGTTCGGCGGGTTCTCGCGTAACTGAGCCTGTTGCATCCCGCGGCAACGTGCGGCGCACCCCTCGATACGGGGTCCTCCGCGTCAAGAACGAAGTTCGACCGGCCCTAAAATGGGCGTCTGATGCTGAAGATCGAGCAGTGGCCGCAGTTGCGCGAACCGGTGCTCGTGGTCGCGCTCTCGGGATGGGTCGATGCCGGCTTGGCCGGGGTGGGCGCAGCCGCGGTGCTCGCGGAACAGCTGCAGTCCGCGCAGCGGTTCGGGTATATCGACGTCGCCGACCTGCTCGACTTGCAACAAACCCGTCCGACGGTGCGCATGGTCGAGGGCACGACGCGAGAGGTCGTGTGGCCAGTCATCGATCTCGTTGCCGGGCGGGCGGGGTGCGACGTCGTGCTGGTGATCGGTCCGGAGCCGTCGCTGCACTGGCGGGCGTTTACCGCCGAGCTCGTGACGCTGGCGCAGCGACTCGATGTGCGGTTCGCAGCGACGCTCGGGGGGATGCCGGCGGTGGTCTCGCATCGTCGTCCCGCGCCGGTACTGGCGACCGCCACCAGTCGAGCGCTCGCGCAGGAGGTCGGCGCGCTGCGCATCGACTATCTCGGTCCGACCGGTGCGCAAAGTGTGCTGCAGGTCGCGCTGGGCGAGGCTGACATTCCCGCGGTCGGCTTGTGGGCGCAGGTGCCGCACTACGTGGCCGGCAACCGCAGCTCGCCGGCGATCCGGGCGTTGCTCGAGCGGCTTCGCGACGTGGCGGGCGTGCAGACCGACTTGCGAGCGATGGATAGCGAGGTCGATGAGTACCTCGAACGTGTCGAGGGCGGCCTGGCCGAGCGTCCCGACGTCGCGGAGATGATCCGCACGATCGAGACCGACCAGCACGACCTCCCGACCGGCGACGAGCTCGTGTCGGAGATCGAGCGGTTCCTGCGCGACGAGCCCGGCTGACGGTGGAGTGTGCGGCCGCGGCCGCAGTCGTCCTACTCGCCGCGGGGACGTCCCAAGCTGTCGTTCCCACGTTTTTGCGGAAGCCGCACCCGCGCGACGATGTCGGAGCGGCTCTCGACGATCTCGATCGTGCCGCCGAGCGAACCGGCGAACACCCGCGCCATCGGCAGGCCGACAATGTCGTCGTCGGTGAGCGACGTGGTCTGCGGTTCGGGCCAGGAGACGTCGAGCTGAAACGCCTGCTCGATGAGTGCGGCCGTGACCGTCACCGGTTGGTCGCCGCTCCGACGCGCCGCGCCGGCAACGAGGTTCACGACGATCTGGCTCACACGGTCGTGATGCGTGGTGATGACGAGATCGGCCGGCACGTCGAAGCGAAGCCGCGAGGCGTCGAGATAGTCCCGCACCTCCGACTCCACGAGGTCCACGAGCTCCCGGCCGGTGAGCGCTTGCTGGTGCGCACCACTGGCCGCGGTCTCGTCCAGCAGCGCCGCGTCGATGAGCTGCTCGACGACGTCGTGCAGATCCTGGGCGAGGCTGCGGGCACGTCGGATCAGCGGCGTCGCGAACACACTGGTGCCGGGCGTGCTCAGACGCTGAAGCGTCAGCCGTTGCAGTGATCGGATCACGGCCGACAGCGGTTGTCGCAGCTCGGCGACAAGTGCGTTGTACCCGGGTCCGCTCGACCCGGCCGCGGGTCCGTGTGGTGTTCTGGCGGTTTCCTCATACGCGGCGGTCACGGCGGCTCCTGCCTCGTCGGCACTGGGCCGTCGCTTGGCTATCGGCACGACTTCGGCCGAGGTTGAGCCCCCGGGCAGGCGGTGGCGGCCCCGAGACGCTAGAACCTGCGGGATCATGGCAGGCAAGGAGCATGTCCATGAGTGTCGTCCGCATCAACGCGATCACCGTGCCCCCAGACCGGGCCCCTGAGCTCGAGCGGCGTTTCGCGGACCGGGCCGGTGAGGTCGCGAAGTCACCCGGTTTCGAGGCGTTCGAGCTGCTGCGTCCGTCCGACGACCGCGACGTGTACCTCGTCTATACGCGATGGCGGTCACAGGACGACTTCGACGCGTGGGTCAGCAGTGCCGCGTTCCAACACGGGCATCGCGCGCACAACACGGAGGGGCCAGTCAGTAACCAGAGTGAGCTGTGGTCCTTCGACGTGGTGCAGCACGAAGATGCGCCGGCTGCTGGCGCGCCGAGCTGAGGAGCCCGGCATCAACGCGCTGGTCGACTTCCACAAGACGTGGGGCTACGTCGCGATCGTGGCGAACGGCATCGCCGGTGTGATCGCTTTGATCGCATGGCGCGTGCCGCATCTCCGTGGACGGTGGGTGTGGGCGGTCACGATTGCGGCCGAGGCGGCCATGATGGTGCAAGTGCTGATCGGCGTGATTCTCGTGTCGAGCAAGGACTACACACCTCCGCGGCTGCACATGTTCTACGGGTTCGTCGCATTCTTGACCGTCGGACTCGCGCTGCAGTTCCGGCCGTACTTCCGGCGGAGTCGTGACGGCCTGTGGTGGCGTCACCCCGAGTTTCTCTACGGCCTCATCGGGCTGTTCCTCATGGGTGTCGGAATCCGCGCGGTGTTGCAGGTGACCGCGTGAGCGCGCGCCGGCGCGTGATGTTGCTGTTCGGCGGACGCTCCGCCGAGCACGACGTCTCGCGGGTCACCGCGGTGGCGGTCGCAAAAGCGCTCGACCCGGCGCGCTACGAGGTCGTGCCGGTTGCGATCACTACGGATGGTCGGTGGCTCATTGCCGACGCGGCGCGGCGCGCGATCGAGTCGGGTCCGTTGGCGCTCCCCGCCGCGTTCGACGTGGCGGGCGCACCGGTCACCGGTCTCGACGAGCTCATCGCGGCGCCCGGCGCGTCCGTGGGTCAGGGCGCGCTCGACGTTGACGTCGTGTTCCCGCTGCTGCACGGTCCTTACGGCGAGGACGGCACCGTGCAGGGACTCTTGGAGCTCGCGGGGCTTCCCTACGTCGGGTCCGGTGTCGTGGGCTCGGCCGTCGGCATGGACAAGGTCATCATGAAGCGGGCGTTCGCGGGCGCGGGTCTTCCGATCGCCGCGTGGCGCGCGTTTCGTGACGGCCACGATCTCGAGGCGTTCGTCGGCGATGTCGAGTCGACGCTGGGATATCCGTGTTTCGTCAAGCCCGCCAACATGGGTTCGTCGGTCGGTGTGTCGAAGGTCGCGACCGGCGAAGCGTTGCGCACCGCGCTCGAGCTCGCGTCGCGCTTCGACGAGTGGGTCGTGGTCGAGGAGGCCGTCGCCGGACGCGAGATCGAGGTGGCCGTGCTGGGCGACGACCCGCCCGCGGCGTCGCTTCCGGGGGAGATCGTGCCCGGCGACGAGTTCTACTCGTACGCCGACAAGTACGAGCACGACGACGCGCAGCTCCTCGCGCCCGCTCCGCTCGACGACAATCAGACGCGTCGGGTGCGCACGCTCGCGGTGGACGCGTTCGAGGCGTGCCGGTGCGAAGCGATGGCGCGCGTCGATTTCTTTTTCGAGGAGCGGCGCGCCGACGGGTCGGCGGGGCGCGGTTTCGTGGTCAACGAGGTCAACACGATTCCCGGCTTCACGCCGATCTCGATGTACCCGCGTCTCTGGGAGGTCTCGGGACTGCCGTATCCCGAGCTGCTCGACCGCTTGATCGAGCTCGCGCTCGAGCGCCATGAGCGTCGGGCCCGGCGCGCTGGCCGTCAGCGGGAGCAGTAGCGGGGGTCGGTCAGAGATTGACGACCGGGCAGGTGAAGGTGCGCGTGATGCCCTCCACCGCTTGGATCTGTGAGACCACCATCTTGCCGAGCTCGTCGAGGGTGTCGGCCTCGGTCTTGACGATCACGTCGTACGGGCCGGTGACGTCGTCGGCCGAGATCACGCCGCTGATCGCGCGGGCCTTGTTTGCCACGTCGATGGCCCGGCCGACCTCGGTCTGGATCAGTACGTACGCGGTGATGGCCATTCGGCGTGCTCCCCTCGACGCGAACGCCAAAGCGTAGCGGCGCGATACCGAGCGCGCTCCGGGCCGTCCGCAGCCGTCTCGGGGACGCTCGACGCCTCGCGAGCGCCGGAGTTGCCGGAGAAAGGTCAGCGGAATGAGTCGATCGGCCCATGACTTCTCTCTCACTTTGCGTCATAGTGAAATCACTCTTCGTAACAGTCATTGACGCTTGGCGGCTCCATCAATGACTGGCCCGCCTGTCGCCCCGCCTCCGGGGCGACGGCGGGAACGAAGAGGGATTTGCGGGGGGTTGAGAGGCGGGGCGGGCAACGAAGCCAGCCCCGAGCGGCGACAGGGACGGGCGCTTCCGAAAGGAAGCGCCCGATCCGCGCCCGGAAGGCGTTTGTGCAATTGGGGACCCTGGGGACCCCGATCGACAACGGTCGGTTGGGTTCTCAGGCGAGGCGGGCTTCGAGCGCGGCGAGCTCGTCGTGGAGCTGTGACGGCAGCGTGTCGCCGAAGTTGGCGAAGTGCTCGCGGATGCGGACGACCTCGGTGCGCCACTCGTCGGGCTCGACCTTCACTGCTGCAGCAACGGCCTCGGGTGACGCGTCGAGGCCTTCGACGTCGACGTCGCCGGGGTCGGGAACGAAACCGATGGGCGTGTCCTTCGCGCCGAGCTCACCCTCGACCCGCTTGAAGACCCACTCGAGCACGCGGGAGTTGTCGCCATAGCCCGGCCACAGGAACTTCCCGTCGTCGCCCTTGCGGAACCAGTTGACGCCGTAGATCTTCGGCAGCTTCGACTCGTCGGTGTGGGTGGTCATCGACAGCCAGTGCCCGAAGTAGTCGGCCATGTTGTAGCCGCAGAACGGCAGCATCGCGAACGGATCGTGACGGAGATCGCCGAGACCGCCGACGGCCGCCGCCGTCTTCTCCGAGCCCATGGTGGCGCCGATGAACACGCCGTGCTGCCAGTCACGCGACTCGTAGACGAGCGGCACCGTGGTCGCGCGCCGGCCGCCGAAGAGGATCGCCGAGATCGGTACGCCCTTCGGGTCTTCCCACTCCGGCGCGATGACCGGGCACTGCGACGCCGGCGCGCAGAACCGGGAGTTGGGGTGGGCCGCCGGCGTGCCGGATTCGGGGGTCCACGAGTTGCGGTGCCAGTCGGTGAGGTGCGCGGGCGGCGTCTCGCTCATGCCTTCCCACCACACGTCGCCGTCGTCGGTGAGCGCGGTGTTGGTGAACACGGTGTTCGCGGTGAGCGTGAACATGGCGTTGGGGTTGGTCGCCATGTTCGTGCCGGGCGCGACACCGAAGATCCCGAACTCCGGGTTGATGGCGTGCAAGCGGCCGTCGTCACCGAACTTCATCCACGCGATGTCGTCGCCGATCATCTCCGCGGTCCAGCCCGGAATCGTGGGCACGAGCATGGCGAGGTTGGTCTTGCCGCACGCCGACGGGAACGCGGCGGCGATGTACCGGCTGCGACCGTCGGGCGCGGTCAGCTTGAGGATGAGCATGTGCTCGGCGAGCCAGCCCTCGTCGCGCGCGATCACCGACGCGATGCGCAGTGCGAAGCACTTCTTGCCGAGCAGCGCGTTGCCGCCGTAGCCCGAGCCGTACGACCAGATCTCACGCGTCTCGGGGAAGTGCACGATCCACTTCTCCTCGGCATTGCACGGCCACGGCGCGTCTTCCTGGCCGTCTTCGAGTGGGACGCCGAGCGAGTGCATGCAGGGCACGAAGTCGCCGTCCTCGCCGAGCACGTCGAGCGCGGCGGTACCCATGCGGGTCATCGTGCGCATGCTCACCACGACGTAGGGGGAGTCGGTGATCTCGACACCGATGTAAGAGAGCGGCGAGCCGAGTGGGCCCATGCTGAACGGCACGACGTACATCGTGCGGCCGTGCATCGATCCCGAGAACAGCTTCGTGAGGCGCGCTCGCATCTCGGCCGGCGCCTGCCAGTTGTTGGTGGGCCCGGCGCCGGCTTCGCGCTCCGAGCAGATAAACGTGCGGTCTTCGACCCGGGCGACGTCGCTGGGGTCGGATGCCGCCCAGAACGAGTGGGGGCGAGCGTCGGGATCGAGCGTCACGAACGTGCCCGCCTGCAGGAGTTGCTTGCACAGCAGGTCGCACTCCGCCTCCGAACCGTCACACCAGTGGACGGCGTCGGGCTCGCACAAGGCGAACATCTCTCCCACCCACTGGAGCAAGCGACGGTTACGAGTCGGAAGATCCTGCTGCGCGGCGGGACTCGTCGTCGACACGGGGAACCTCTTTTGGCGAGAAGGGTCATTCATCGTACCGGCGCGTCCGTCGACGGGCCGATTCCGGCGTTGCGACGCTACGGTGCGGGCCATGGGCTGGTTGTCGTGGGTCGTGATGGGCCTGATCGCCGGTGCGCTGGCCAAGGGCGTGACCGGCGTGCGGGGCACGGGGTGTCTCGGCACGATCCTCATCGGGATCGGCGGAGGCCTCCTGGGCGGCATCATCTTCAAGGCCGCGGGCAGCGAGGGCATCAACGACTTCAGCTTCTATTCGATGCTCGTCGCGTTCTTCGGCGCCACGCTGTTGCTCTTCACCTACAGCTTGATTGCCGGCCGCGCCCGCGGGCGTTGAGAGGGCCGTCGGATCCGAGGGAATCGCTAGACCTCGGCGGTGGGAAGCCCCATGTCGGGTTCGGAGCCCAGGCGCACGTGACTCGCGCGGCCGTCGCTGTCGAGCTCGAAGACGACCCGCTGGCCCTGGCGCAGCATCCGGAACACGGAGCCGTCGAGCGCGTCGAGCGCGAGGGTGAACTGCTCGCGGTCGACGTCGCGAACCACGACGCCTTCACGTGTCTGGGGGTCGTAGGAGGAGATCACGCCCTGCATGCGGACGCTACGGCTTCTGGACCTTGCCCGCCTTGAGGCAGGACGTGCAGACCGACAGGCGCTTCGGTGAACCGTCGACGATCGCGCGGACGCGCTGGATGTTGGGGTTCCAGCGACGCTTCGAGCGACGGTGCGAGTGGCTCAGCTTCATGCCGAACACCGGCTTCTTCCCGCACACCTGACAGACGGATGCCATGACGAAACCTCGGGGCTGAAGGCGGGAAGGGTCGGAACGGGGGAAAGATCAGAGGATAGTCGCCGGTGGTCGCCAACTACCATCCCGAACCAATGGCCGCGACGCTCGATCGACTCTCAGCCCCCGACCTCCGCCGGGTGGTCGACGTGTACCGCGACGCCCTTCGCGCTCATCAAGAAGAGCTCAATCTCCTCAACGTGTACCCGGTACCCGACGGCGACACCGGCACCAACATGGCGTTGACGCTCGAGTCGGTCTGTGGCGAGCTGGATTCTGCGCAGGGCATGACCGAGGTCTGCCACGCGATCGCGCACGGTTCGCTGATGGGAGCGCGCGGCAACTCAGGCGTGATCCTCTCGCAGATCCTGCGCGGGCTCGCCGACACGTTCTCATCCCTCGAAGCGGCCACCGGCGCCGAGCTCGTGATCGCGCTGCGCCGTGCCGCCGACGCCGCGTACCAGGCGGTGTTGCGCCCGGTGGAGGGCACCATCCTCACCGTCGTACGCCGTTCCGCGGAGGCCGCCGAAACTGCGAACGGCAACGGCGACTCGTCACTCGCCGGCATTCTCGAACACGTGAGCACCGCGGCGCGCGACGCCGTTGCGAGCACGCCCGAGCTGTTACCCGTCCTCGCCGAAGCCGGCGTGGTCGACGCGGGCGGCCAGGGCTTCACGCTGCTGATCGACGCGTTCCTCAATGTGGTCGACGGGCGCGCGGTACCGGAACCGCAGGTGGTCGCTGCGCCCCCCGCGGTCGCGGCGCATCTCCGTGGCGGCGACCCGTCATCGCTTCGCTACGAGGTCATGTACCTGCTCGACGCGCCCGACGAGACGATCTCCGGTTTCAAAGAGACCTGGGGCTCCATCGGCGACTCGATCGTCGTCGTCGGCGGCGACGGCGTGTGGAACTGCCATGTGCACACCAACGACATCGGCGCCGCGGTCGAGGCCGGCATCGAAGCCGGCAGGCCGGGCAAGATCCGCGTCACCGACCTCGTCGAGCAAGTAGAAGAGGAGCAGTGGGTCCGTGACCACGCGGGCGGCGCGCTCGGCGAGTCGCCCTCGGCGCCCGAGACCGAGAGGCTGACCACCGGCGTGGCCGCCGTCGCGGTCGGAGAGGGCCTGGCCCGCATGCTCACGAGCATGGGCGTCAATCACGTGATCGCGGGCGGGCAATCGATGAACCCGTCGACCGCGCAGATCAAGGAAGCGGTCGATCGTTGCCCGTCCAACGCCGTGATCGTCCTGCCCAACAACAAGAACATCGTGGCGGTGGCGCAACAGGTTGACGCGCTCACCGACGCGCAGGTGGAGGTCGTGGCCACGACCTCCGTCGTCGAAGCGCTCGCGGCCCTCGTTGCCTACGACCCCCGAGCCGAGATCGGCGTCAACGTCCGCACGATGACCGAAGCTGCCGGCCGGGTCCGTGCCGGTGAAGTCACGCAGGCGGTACGCGACAGCAGCGCCGAGTGCGGGCCGATCGCCAGGGGCGACTGGATCGCGATCAGCCGCGACGGTATCCACGTCGCGGCCAAGAGCGCCGCCGAAGCCGCGTTCGCACTCGTCGACAAGCTCGTCGACGAGGAGACGGAGCTCGTGACCGTGCTCGTCGGTGCCGACGCGCGCCCCGCGGACACGAAGCGGCTCTCGGAGCACCTGGCGTTCAACTACCCGCAGGTCGAGGTGGAGGTGCACGAGGGCAACCAGCCGCTGTACCCGTATCTCATCGGGGTCGAGTAACCACGGCCGCGCCGCCGCCCCGCAATCTGCGATCGCTCGACCGCACACCGCTCGACACGATCGGCGTGAGCGCCAAGCTCCGCGACCGGCTTGCACTCATGGGTATCGAGACGGTCCTCGATCTGCTGCAGCATTACCCCCGCCGCTACCTGGATCGCACGAAGCGCGCCGAGATCGCCGAGCTCGCGCCGGGCGAGGAGGCAACGGTCTTCGCGGAGGTGCAACGCATCAGCAGCCGCCGCACCCGTCAGCGCCGTCCGCTCGTCGAAGCGGTCGTGCACGACGGGACGTCGACCCTCAACGTCGTGTTCTTCAATCAGGCGTGGCGCGAGCGGCAGCTCGCTTCGGGCACCCAGGCCGCGTTCTTCGGAAAGCTCGAGCACTACCGCGGCAAGCGCCAGCTCACCAACCCGGTCGTCGACGTGCTCGCGAAGCTGGGCGAGAACACCGGCGTGATTGTGCCCGTGTACCCGCAATCGGGGAAGGCGGAGCTCTTCACATGGGAGCTGCGCCCGATCGTCGCCGACGCGCTCGACTGGGCCGGCCCGTTGTCGGAGCCGCTGTCCGCCGACATCCGCACCGAGCTGAAAGTGCCCGACCGCACCTGGTCGTACCGCAAGATCCACCAACCCGAGACGGCCGACGAGTCGCGGCGCGCGATCCGCCGGCTGAAGTTCGACGAGTTCCTGCGCATGCAAGTCGGTCTCGTCGCGCGCAAGCGGGCGTTCGAGCGCGAGCACGCGGGGATCGAGCACATCGTGGACGGGACGCTCGTCGACGAGTTCGTGCGCGCGCTCCCGTTCGAGCTCACCGGCGATCAGCAACGCGCGATCGACGAGATCGCGCACGACATGGCGTCGAGCGCGCCGATGCACCGGCTGCTCCAAGGCGAGGTCGGCTCGGGCAAGACCGTGGTCGCGTTCGCGGGACTCCTCATGGCCGTGCAGGGCGCCTACCAAGGCGCGCTGATGGCGCCCACCGAAGTCCTCGCCGAACAGCACTTTCTCGGCTCGACCCGCCTGCTCGCAGGCCTGACCGTGCGCTCGGAGGCCAACTTGATGGGGGAGCGGCCCGTTCGCGTCGCGTTGCTCACCAACCGCACCGGCGCGGCGGAGCGCCGTCGTCTTGCCGCGGAGCTGGCGATCGGAGAGGTTGACATCGTCGTCGGTACGCACGCGCTCATCTACGGCGAGGTCGAGTTCCGCCGTCTCGGTCTCGCCGTCATCGACGAGCAGCACCGCTTCGGTGTCGAGCAGCGAGCGGTCCTCAAGGGGATGGGCTCCGACCCCGACGTGCTCGTGATGACGGCGACGCCGATCCCGCGCACCGCGGGGTTCTTGATCTACGGCGATCTCGACAAGTCGGAGCTGCGGGAGATGCCACCGGGACGCACGCCGGTGACGACCGAGGTGATCGGACCGAGCCCGCTCGAGCATTCCGCCGCGTACGACCGCTTGCGCGGGGAGGTCACCGCAGGCCATCAGGCCTACGTCGTCTGCCCGCTCGTCGAGGGATCACCCAAGATCGAGGCCACAGCGGCGACCGAGGAGCTCGAGCGCCTGCAGTCGGAGGAGCTGGCGGGGCTGCGCCTCGGGCTACTCCACGGCCAGATGAAGTCGGCCGACAAGGAAGCGGCGATGGCGGCGTTCCGCGCGGGCGACATCGACGTGCTCGTCGCGACCACCGTGATCGAGGTGGGCGTTGACGTCGCCAACGCGACCGTGATGATCGTGGAAGACGCCGATCGCTTCGGGCTTTCGCAGTTGCACCAGCTGCGCGGTCGGGTCGGCAGGGGCAGCGACGCGTCCTGGTGCTTTCTCTTCGCCGATCCGTCGACGCCCGACGGTGGCGCGCGCATGGACGCGATGGTCGAATCGACCGACGGTTTCCTGCTGGCCGAACGCGACCTCGAGATTCGTGGCGCGGGTGAGGTATTCGGCGAACGCCAGGCAGGCTTCAGCGATTTGAAGCTCGGGCGCATCCCCCGCGATGAGAAGACCGTGGTGTGGGCCCGCACGATTGCCGAGCGGATCCTCGACGCCGACCCCGACCTGTCGCGTCACCGGCAACTGCGTGAAGAGGTGGAGGATCTCCTCGGTGACGACGTCGAGTTTCTCTTCAAGAGCTGAGCGGCCGCACGCGCCGAGGACGCTCGCGGTCCTCGCGATCGTGGGCTCGACCGCACTCGGCGGCTGTTCGAGTGGCCACGAGAGCCGTTCGAACACGCGGACGCACCAATCGCCGGTGCTGGGCGCGTTGCTCGCCGGCAGCGATTGGCGGACGCTTCTCCGCGATCCGCGGAATCCGTGGCTTCTGGCCGGCGTCATTGGACCGGCGCATCTCAACGACTCGGTGCACGTGCTCGACCCGATCGATCCGGTGCACTGGGTCGGTCGTATCAGCCCGCGGCCGGTGCTCATGGTCAACGGCGACGCGGACGAGGTGATCCCGGTGGCGGCGGCAGACGCGCTGCGCAACGCGGCGCGAGAGCCGAAGCAAGTGGAGTGGTATCACGGTGGCCGTTCATCCCAAGGCATCGAGGCGGTCATGCAGCTGGCCGTCGTGAGCGCCTGGCTCGGGAAGTACTTCACGTGAGCCGGGGCCGCCGCGCCGGCGTGCGCGTGATCGCAGGTTCGGCGCGCGGGCTACGCCTCGCGACGCCTGCCGGTGACGCCACCCGCCCGACGACTGACCGCGTCAAAGAGTCGGTGTTCGCGGCGCTTGGTGACGCGGTGCTCCGCGACGCTGCCGTGCTCGACCTCTACGCGGGGAGCGGCGCGCTCGCGATCGAAGCGTTGTCACGCGGCGCGGAACGTGCGCTGATCGTCGAGCGGGACCGCGCCGCAGTCGAGGCGATCCGGGCCAATCTCGACAAGACCGGCTTCGTCGATCGGGCGCGGGTGGAGCGATGCGCAGTCGAGACCGCGCTCCGGGGTGATCCGCCGCGCGAGGCGCCGTTCGATGTGGTGCTGCTCGATCCGCCCTACGACAGCCTCGAGACGGAGTTGGAGCCGGTGTTGCTGGCGTTGGCGCTACCCGGTTGGCTCGCGCGCGGCGCATCGGTCATCATCGAGCGTCCGGCGAGGGCGACGCCGCTCGGGCTCCCGAAGACGTGGGAGACCTCGTGGCAGCGCAACTACGGGGATACGCTCGTGCTTGTCTCAACCGTGTGACGACGCGCTGTCGACGCCCGTCCCGGCCAACCGCCGAACGACACTCAATCCCAGTCCCCGACGTCGAGGAGAACCGCGCGTGGCCACCGCTCTTTGCCCGGGATCATTCGACCCGGTCACGAAAGGCCATCTCGACATCATCGAGCGCACGGCCCGCCATTTCGACGACGTGATCGTCGCCGTGATCCGCAACCCACAGAAGTCGGCGTCGCTGTTCACGCTCGAGGAGCGCCAGGAGATGCTCCGCGAGGTCACCGCACATCTTGACAACGTACGCATCGAGTTCTTCAAGGGACTGCTCGTCGACTTCGCGAGAGATCACGGCGCCGAGGCAATCGTCAAAGGTCTTCGCGCCATCTCCGACTTCGACTACGAGCTGCAGATGGCGCAGATGAACCAACGGCTCTCGGGCATCGATACGTTCTTCATCTCGACGAGCCCGCAATACTCGTTTCTGTCATCGAGTCTCGTACGCGAAGTCGCGCGGTTCGGCGGCGACGTCACCAGCATGGTGCCGCCGCAGATCGCGAAGCGATTGCTGGCTCGCTTCGATCACAAGGAGGAGCCGGGTGCCTGAGACCGCGAGCTTCGATGTCGAGACGTTGGTTCTGCGCGTCCGCGAGCTGATCGAGAGCGGGCGCTCGATGCCGATGTCAGCGTCGGTGCTCGTCAACCGCGAAGAGCTCGTCGGCATGCTCGACGACGCGATCGCGCAGCTGCCCGAGGAGTTCCGCCACGCGCGCTGGCTGCTGAAGGAGCGCGAAGAGTTCCTCGCGCAGGCGAAACGTGAGGCCGACGACATCGTGGAGGCGGCGCGCGTGCAGGCGGCGCGCATGGTCGAGCGCACCGAGGTCGCGCGCGAAGCCAACCGCGTGGCCCAGAGCGTTGTCACCGCCGCCGAAGCCGAAGCCCGCCAGCTCAAGCACGAGGCCGAGGACTACGTCGACCAGAAGCTGGCGGAATTCGAGGTCGTCCTCGAGCGCACGATGCAGGCTGTGCAAAAGGGGCGCGATCGCCTCCAGGTCGTCGTCGAGCCGCTCGATGCCGACGGCGAAGACGACCGCGCGTTCTTCGACCAGGACGGCGCGTAGCCCGCTCACCGCGCCCCGCCGCGGGCCAGCTCGGCCCACCCGCCGTCGCTGTTCCGCATGCACGCGCTCCGTTTCGGCGCGCCGCGACGCTCGAGATCGGTGCTGGAAATACCTGGAAATGAGGCTCACCTGCTATTCTGCGGCTGCTCGGCGCTCCGTAGAGGCGGCGCCGGGGCCCGCAACCTCCGCTCTTGCGCCGGCCGCATGTTGCCCGGGCCCGCATCCCGCCGGTGACCGGTATCGAACGACATGAGCGAACTCCGCGTCGACATCGCCGATCTGCTGGCCCATCCCGGCGCGCGCCGTGAGGTGCATCTGGAGGCCGCGCTCGCGGATCTGGGCACGTCCGCGGTGCACGTCGCCGCCGACGCGCCAGTGGTGCTCGATCTGTTGTTCGAACGGGTGTCCCACGGCATCGTCGTGCGGGGTGACGTCTCGGCGGTGTGGTGGGCGGAGTGCAGCCGGTGCCTCACCGACCTCGAGGAGCGGATGACCCGCTCGGTCAGCGAGCTCTACGAACCCGAACCGATCGACGGCGAGACCTACCTGCTCGAAGCCCCCCAGCTCGACCTCGAACAGCTCGTCCGCGACGCGGTGCTCCTCGCGCTCCCACTCGCCCCGCACTGCGGCCCCGACCGCGCCGGCCAGTGCGCCGGGCTCGCGGCGGCAGACGACGCTGCCGATCACGAACCGACCGACCCCCGTTGGGCCGCGCTCTCCGAGCTCGAGCTGTAGACGGACCGACCCCACCCACAGGAGCGCGGCGATGGCTGTCCCCAAGCGCAAGACCCCTCGAGCGAAGACCCGGCAGCGCCGCGCTTCGAGCTGGCGGCTCACGGCCCCGCCGCGCTCGCTGTGCCCCAACTGCGGTGCGACGAAGTTGCCCCACACGGTGTGCGGCAACTGCGGCTGGTACCGCGGGCGTCAAGTCGTCGAGGTCGACTAGCGGGTGACGATGACTCCCACTGAACAGCAGTGCACCGTCGCGATCGACGCGATGGGCGGCGACCGGGCGCCAGGGGAGATCGTCGCCGGCGCGCTCCACGCGCAAGCCGAGCTGGGCGTGCGCGTGCTGCTCGTCGGATGGGAAGACGCGATCGTGCCGCTGCTCCCTGGTGGGGAAGCGCCTGACGGCGTCGAGGTGGTGTTCGCGAGCGAGGTCATCGGCATGGCCGAGGACGCCGCGTCGTCCGCCCGCACCAAGAAGGACTCGTCGATCGTGCAATGCGCGCAAGCAGTGCGTGACGGGCGCGCCGACGCGATGGTGGGTGCAGGCAACACCGGCGCCACGATGGCGGCTGCGCTGCTGCGCATGGGCCGCATCCGCGGCGTGGTGCGTCCCGCGATCGCGGTGCCGATCCCGGTGCCCGGCGGCCGTCCCCAGTTGCTCGTCGACGGCGGCGCGACCGTCGACTGCACGGCCGAATGGCTGGTGCAGTTCGCCCGCATGGGCCGCGAGTACGCGCGCATCCGGTTCGGCGTCGACGCTCCCACAGTCGGTCTCCTGTCGAACGGTGAGGAGCCCGGCAAGGGCGACGACCTGCGCAAGGAGACCTTCAAGTTGCTCGAAGACGTTCCCGGGTTCATCGGCAACGTCGAAGGCCGCGATCTCATGGCGCAGAAGGCAGACGTCGTCGTAACCGACGGCTTCACCGGCAACGTGACGCTGAAGAGCATCGAGGGCGCGTTCAAAGCGATCGCCGGGCTCGTGTTCGGCGTGCTCGATTCGACGCCGGAAGCAAAAGAAGCGGCCAAGGTCATCACGCCGCTGTTGCTGACCGCGGCCGTCGACCTCGATCCCGACAACACCGGCGGGGCGGTGCTGCTCGGCGTCAACGGTGTGTGCGTGATCTCGCACGGGTCCTCATCGGCGCGCGCCATCGTCAACGCCACGCGAGTGGCAGCGGAATGTGTCGGCGTCGACGTCGTCGCCCGCACAAAGGAGGCACTCGCCCATGCCGGCTGAGACGCACGTCGAGCAAGGGCCGATCGGCCCCGACGAGGTGTTCCGCATCTTGCGCGAGCGCCTCGCCGAGATTCTCGAAATCGACGAGGCGCGCATCACGCTCGACAGCAAGTTTTCCGAAGACCTCGACGCCGACTCGCTCGCGCTCATCGAGCTGGTCGAGGCGCTCGAAGACGAGTTGGGGGAGCGCACGGTCGGCTTCAGCATCGACGACGAAGACCTCGGCGACCTGCATACCGTTCGTGAAGCCGTCGACTACGTCGTTGCCCGGCTCGGTATTGCGGGCTGAGGCAGTGGCCATGGCCCAGCGCGAGCAGAGCACCCCGCCCACGAGCCCGGCGCAGCGCCTCGAAGCGACGATCGGCTTCGTGTTTTCCGATGCCGCGTTGTACGAGCGGGCGCTCGCGCACCGCTCGTACTGCGCCGAGCATGTTGAGGCTCGCTCCAACGAGCGGCTCGAGTTCCTCGGTGACTCGGTGCTCGGCCTCGCAGTGACCGACTACGTGTTTCGCACCTACCCCCAGCTTCCCGAGGGCGAGCTCGCCAAAGTGCGCGCGTCGGTGGTCAACGCGGAGACGCTCGCAGAAGTCGCGCGTGAGATCGACTTGGGCACCGCGCTCCTGCTCGGGCGAGGCGAAGACGCGAGCGGCGGACGCGACAAGCCGTCCATCCTGGCCGACGGGCTCGAGGCACTGATCGCCGCGGTTTACCTCGACGGCGGCTACGAGCCGGCTGCGGCGCTCGTGCTGCACCTGTTGCGTACACGCATCGACGAGGGGGCGACCGGTCCTGGCGGTCACGACTACAAGACGCGCCTGCAGGAGCTGGCTGCGCAGCGTTTCGACCAGCTCCCCCGATACCGCGTGCGCCACGAAGGTCCCGATCACTCGAAGCAATTCTTCGCCACGGTGCTGCTTGCGGGCGAGATTCAGGGCAGCGGCGAAGGCCGTTCGAAGAAGCAGGCCGAACAGGTCGCGGCGCGCGCCGCCTGGTTTCAGCTGCGCGAGTCGGATGCCGCCCGAGCGTCCGACGTTACGGAGGACCACGCGTCCTCGTCGGAGGACCGGAATGCCTGAGCTGCCTGAGGTCGAAGTCGTGCGCCGCGACCTCGAGCGAGAGATCGTGGGCAAGAAGATCAAGATGGTCGAGGCCGACGGCATGCGCTCGATTCGCCGTCACCACAACCGTAAGCAGTTCGCGAGCCGGCTCGTGGGGAAGAAGATCACCGGTGTCGAGCGGCGCGGCAAGTACATCCTCTGCCGGCTCGAGGGTGGCGAGGTGCTCGTGATCCACCTCGGCATGTCGGGGCAGCTGCTGCGCGCGAAGGGCAAGAGCGAGAAGACGACCAAGCACACGCACGTGACGATCACGTTCACACAAGGCGGCCAGCTGCGGTTCGTCGATCCGCGGACGTTCGGCGAGATGTTCGTCGCCCAAGCGGACGCGGTCGAGAAAAACCTCGTCGAGCTCGGTCATCTCGGTATGGACCCGCTCGAAGTCTCGATGTCGTGGGACTCGTTCGGGCGCCTCGTCGCCGACCGGCACGCGAAGCTCAAGCCGTTGCTGATGGACCAGAAGTTCCTGGCCGGGATCGGCAACATCTACAGCGACGAGATCCTGTTCACCGCGGGGTTGCGCTGGGACCGCATGAGCGACTCGCTCTCGGCGCAGGAGATTCGCAGGCTGTACCGCGCGATGGTCGAGACGCTCCAGGACGCGGTCAAGTACCGCGGCTCGTCACTGGCCGACGAGCAGTACGTCGATCTGTTCGGCAAGCCCGGCGAGTACCAGTTCCAGCACAAGGTGTACGCCCGCGAAGGCGAGTCGTGTCGCCGGTGCCGCCACCCGATCGTCAGGGTCCGTACCGGCGGACGCTCCACGTTCTTCTGCGACGCCTGCCAGGTGTGAGCGGCGCGCCACGGTTGCGTCGACGGGTCGTCGTGTCGGGGCGCGTGCAAGGTGTGTGGTTTCGTCAGTCGTGCGCGGACGAGGCCCGGCCGCGCGGCGTGACCGGTTGGGTCCGCAACCGCGCCGACGGCGCGGTGGAGGCGGTGCTCGAAGGCCCCGAAGCCGCCGTGGAAGCGGTCGTTGCCTGGTGCCGTCAGGGCCCGCCGCAGGCGTCGGTCGACCGCGTCGAGGTGCATACCGAGGCGCCGGTCGGGGAAGCCAACTTTCGAGTGCGCTAACCGAGATTGCCCCGGGATTCGGGTGTGGCCTCGCTACGATCCGGCAGCGGAGAAAGGGGGCCCGACCCGGTGTTCCTCAAGTCACTCACCCTCAAAGGGTTCAAGTCGTTCGCCGACCGGACCACGCTCGAGTTCGAGCCGGGGGTCACGGTCGTCGTCGGTCCCAATGGGTCCGGGAAGTCGAATCTCGTCGATGCGGTCGCGTGGGTGCTCGGTGCCCAAGGTCCGCGCACACTGCGCGGCGGCAAGATGGACGACTTCATCTTCGCGGGCACACCCGGTCGCGCCGCGCTGGGGCGGGCCGAGGTGTCACTCACGATTGACAACACCGCGGGCCTGCTGCCAATCGAGTTCACCGAGCTCACGATCACCCGCACGCTGTTCCGCTCGGGCGACTCCGAGTACCAGCTGAACGGCACGCCCTGCCGGCTCCTCGACATCCAGGAGCTCCTGTCCGACACCGGCATCGGACGCCAGCAGCACGTCATCGTGGGCCAGGGCCAGCTCGACACGGTGCTCAACGCCCGCCCCGAGGATCGGCGCTCGATCATCGAGGAAGCGGCGGGCGTGTTGAAGTACCGCAAGCGTCGCGAGCGCGCCGAGCGCCGCCTCGAGGCGACGGAAGGCAACTTGTTGCGGCTCAACGACCTGGTACGCGAGGTGCGCCGCCAGCTCACACCGCTGCAGCGCCAAGCCGACGCGGCGCGACGCCACGGTGGAATCGTCGCCGAGCTGCGGGCGATCCGCCTCCACCTCGCGGGCCATGAGATCGCGGGACTCCAAGCCCGCATCGAACGGCTGCGCGACACACGCACCGAGCTCAACGCGACCGACACGTCGGTACGTGCACGGCTCCGCGAGCTCGACGAAGCCGTGATCGAGGCCGAGCACACCCTCACGGCCATGGGCGACGACGATCTTGCCGAGTCGCTCGTGCGTGTGGAGTCGCTGCGCGAGCGCGGCCGCGGCTTCGCTGCACTCGTCACGGAGAAGCAGCGCGGTCTCGAACGCGAGCTCAGCGCCATCGCCGACGAAGGCGTGGTCGAGACGCTCGTCGCCGACGCGGGAGCGGTACGCGCAGAGCTGACCGACGCCGACGAGCGCGCGACCTCGCTCGGGCCCCAGCTCGATCAGCTCGACGAGGCCGAGCGCTTCGCTGCCGATGCACGAGCCGCGATCGATAGTGGTGCGCTCGATCGAGCAGTCGAGGTTGCGAACGCGGCCCGCGACACCGCCGAGGCTCGTGTCATCGAAGCCGACGAGCACTGGCGCGCCGCGGAGGCCGACGTCTCGCGGTGGCGGGCACGCGCCGAGGCACTCGACCTCTCGCTCGGAGTGGTGCGCGCCGCGGGCGGCGCGGCCGAGCTCGACGGCATCGCCGGGATCGAAGGTCCGCTGGTCGATCCTCTCGAGATCGAAGCCGGAGCCGAAGCCGCAGCGGCATCGGCGCTGGGCGACGCGATGCGCGCGGTCGTGGTCGACAGCGGCGACGCGGCCCGGCGCGCGCTCCGCCGCCTCGCCGACGGTGACGCGCACGCGCTGCTGCTCGTGGTCGACGCCGCGCACGGCGACGCGATGCAGGGCGAGTTTGTGCCATCCGGCACGCGCACGCTTCTTGACTGCGTACATGCCCGCCTCCCCGGCCTGCAACCTGTCCTCGCCCACCTGCTCGCACGTACCGTCTTGGTCGAAGCCGGTTGGGAGGTCGCACTCGACCTCGCGCTCGCACACGAGGGACTCGTCGTCGTCACGCCCGCGGGTGACCGCTTCGGTGGGCTGGGCCCGTGGCGGGTCGGCGGCGATCACGGCGCCGGCGTCACACAATCCGCGCTCGACGAGGCGGTACAGCACGCAACCACCGCCGAACAGAGCCGAGCGGCGGCGGAAACTGCGGTGATCGAAGCGCGCGCGACGCTGGCGACGGCTCGCGACCGGGCGGTCACGGCCGACGAGGTGCGCCGCCAGGCCCACGCCGACCTCGAGCGACGTCAAGCTGCCGCGACGATGCTGCGGCGCGACCTCGAGGTTCGTGCCGCAGCGATCGAGGAGCGACGCGTCGTGCTCGGCCGCCGCCTCGAGGAGGTCGAGCGCCGGCTCGCGGCGCGCGATCCCGAAGCGCAGGCTACGGCCGAGCGTCGCCGTAGCGGGCTTGTCGAGCGCGCCCGGGCGTACGAGCAACTCAGTGTCGCGATCACGTGCCATCTCGGCGCCGTTGACACGCTGCACGATCGCCTCGGCGAACGCCGCCGGCGCCAGTCGGAGGCCGCCCGCGCGTCAGGCGAACAGCTCGACGCACTGCGGGGCGAACGGGCAACGCTCGAGGAGCAGCTCGCGGGAGTGCGCGAGCGCGCCAGCCGCGCCGAGATCAACGACGCGGAGACGAAGCTGCGGCTCGAAACCGCGGTCGAGAAGCTTCGCACCGAGTTCGACTGCGAAGCGGCCGTCGCACTCGATGCTCCCAAGCCCGACGTGCCCGAAGGCACCACGCTCGCGGGACGCGCGCGCGAGCTCGACCGTGAGCTGCGGCTGATGGGACCGATCAACCCGCTCGCGCTCCAAGAGCACGACGCGTTGCAAGAACGCCACGAGTTCCTGCAACAGCAGCTCGAGGACGTGAAACAGAGCCGCCGCGAGCTGCACCGGGTGATCAAGGCCGTCGACCGCGAGATCATCATGGTCTTCCAGGCCGCGTGGGACGACGTGAGCCGGCACTTTACGGCGTTGTTCTCGACCTTGTTCCCCGGCGGCGGCGGCAAGTTGTCATTGACCGATCCCGACGATCCGCTCAACACCGGGATCGAGATCGAGGCCCGTCCGTCGGGCAAGAACGTGCGGCGGCTCTCACTGCTCTCGGGCGGCGAGCGCTCGCTCACCGCACTGGCCTACCTGTTCGCGGTGTTCCGCGCCCGTCCCTCGCCCTTCTACCTCCTCGACGAAGTGGAAGCCGCGCTCGACGACGTCAACCTCCATCGCTTCCTCGACCTGGTGCACGAGTTTCGCGGCGAGGCGCAGTTGGTGGTCGTGTCGCATCAGAAGCGCACGATGGAGGCGGCCGACTGTCTCTACGGCGTATCGATGCCGCCGGGTGGCTCGAGTCGCGTCGTGAGCCAGCGCATCACGGACGACCTCGTGCACGATGAGATCGTGCTCTCCTAGTTACACAGTGTGGGCCTCGTGAGGTCGGCCGGATAGCGTCGAGCCATGGTGCTCGAACGTCTCATCCGCGCGGTCGCGACGCAGGTGCCGGTCGCGCCGGTCGCCGCGAAAGTCGACGCGTGCGGAGCGAAGGGCAAGCAGTCGTGGGCGTGCTCGACCGCCTACGACCTCAGCCACAACAAGAGCGTCGCCGAAACCGCCGACGCGTTGGCGAAGCCGCTCAAGATCGCGCTGATCCTGCTCATCGCGTACATCGCGGTGCGGGTCGCACGGCGCGTCATCAAACTGGTCGTGCGCCGCCTCCAAGACGAAGCGACGCGCAACAAGCTCACCGAGTTCCGCAAGAAGACCGGGCTCGCGCTCCTCGACACGAGCCCGACCCCCAGCCTGCGGGGCATGCAGCGGGCCGAGACGTTCGGCACGGTGTTGCGCGGCATCGTCGCGGTCGTCATCTGGTTGGTCGCCTTCCTGCTTGTGCTGGGCGAGTTCGACATCAACCTCACGCCACTGATCGCCGGCGCAGGCGTGCTTGGCATCGCGCTCGGCTTCGGCGCGCAGAGCATCGTGCGCGACCTGCTTACGGGCATGTTCATGCTCCTGGAGGACCAGTTCGGCGTCGGCGACGTGATCGATGCCGGTGAGGCGAGCGGCACTGTCGAGGGCGTCAGCCTGCGCACCACTCGCCTGCGCGATGTCGAGGGCGTGGTCTGGCACATCCCCAACGGCGAAATCAAACGGGTCGGCAACAAGTCGCAGCAGTGGTCGCGCGCCGTCCTCGACATCGCCGTGGACTACGAAACCGACATCCCCGGCGCGATCGACGTGATCAAGCGCACCGCCGACGACATGTGGCGTGACCAGGCGTTCGCCGGCGTCATCCTCGACGAGCCCGAAGTGTGGGGCGTCGAAGAGCTCGGCGTCGATCGGATCCTCATCCGTCTGGTCGTCAAGACGCGGCCGCTCGAGCAGTGGAACGTCGCCCGCGAGCTCCGGGCGCGGATCAAAGCCGCGTTCGACGCCGCCGGCATCGAGATGCCGCTCCCGCAGCAGACCGTGCCCAATCGCGGCGCGGCCGGCGGTGCGCCGGGCACCGGTTCGGCGATGCCCGGGGACGGATCCGCGAACGACGACGGCCGGTAGAGTCGGGGCTTCCCTCCTCAAGGAACGCCAGTGTCGGGAAGCCAAAGCCTCGGCGGGATCATCATCATCCTGGTGCTCGGCGTCGCGCTCGTCTTCGTCGGCGTCGGCGCGTCGCGGCGAGCTTCCCGGCGAACCAAAGAGATCGCGCGCGACCTCGGTATCCCCCCCGACGAGAACCTGCCGCCGCTCCCATGGACGCTCCCGCCCGACGAGGAGCTCCCGCGCCCCGAGCTCGACGTCACTCCCGAGACGCTCGCGGAGGCGCCGATCACAGCCCGGCCGCGCCTACGCGATCGGCTCACGAAGACCCGAGCCGCGTTCGCCGGCTCGGTCGGCCGGCTCGCGGGACGCAAAGTCGACGACGAGACCTGGGACACCCTCGAAGAGGCGTTGCTGCTCGCCGATGTCGGCATCCCGACAACCACCCAGGTCGTCGAACGCGTGAAGCAGTACGCGTCTGCGAGCCGCATCACCAGTGCCGATGACATCCTCGCCGCGCTGAAGACCGGTCTCGTCGCCACGCTCGGCCCGGCGGATCGACCACTGCAGCTCGTCCCGAGTGAGACCAACGTCTGGCTGTTCGTCGGTGTCAACGGTGTGGGCAAGACCACGACCATCGCCAAACTCGCGCAGCGAGAGATCGCCGACGGTCATCAAGTCGTGCTCGCCGCTGCCGACACGTTCCGGGCCGCGGCGGCCGAGCAGCTCGCGCACTGGGCCGACCTGGTCGGTGCCGACATGGTGCGGGGCCAGGAAGGCGCGGATCCCGGCTCGGTGGTCTTCGATGCGATGGCCGCCGCGTCGAGCCGAGGCGCGGATCTTGTGCTGGTCGACACCGCGGGGCGGCTGCACACGAAAGTCAATCTGATGGAGGAGCTCAAAAAGCTGCGCCGCATCGTCGAGCGCACACCCGGTGCCCTGAAAGAAGTGCTTCTCGTGATCGACGCGTCAACCGGCCAGAACGGGCTCGCGCAGGCGCGCCAGTTCGCGGAGGCGGTCGACGTGACCGGTGTGGTGCTGACGAAACTCGACGGCACCGCCAAGGGCGGCATCGTGCTGGCCATCGAAGCCGAGCTCGGTATCCCGGTGAAGCTCGTCGGCGTCGGCGAGTCGCCGGCTGATCTCGTCGTGTTCCAGCCCGAGGAGTTCGTCGACGCGCTGTTCGCCTAGTGCGTCGACGCGGGGAGCCGTAGCTGCTGGGCGAGAAAATCCGCTGTGGTGCGGATCACGATGGCATCGTCGCCGACAAGGCCGTGCCCGCCGCCGTCCACGGTCACCAGGTTCGCGATGAGCCCCGCGCTTTGTGCCGCGTCCCTTGTCTCCATCGCCTCCGGGTACGGCACGATCTCATCGGCCGTGCCGTGGAGCAGTAGCGCGGGGGCGTCGCCGGCTCCCATCCAAGAATCGTCGAGCGCGAATCCCGACAGCGAAACCGCGGCTTGCACGTCAGACGCGGGGCCCGCGTTCCCGCTCGAGCCGGCGTCGCCGGCGTTGTAGGCCACCCCGAGCGCAGCGACGGCGCCCGCCGACAGGCCACCGATCGCGATGCGACCGTGATCGACCCGGAGCGCCGTCGAGTTGGCGCGGAACCAGCGCACCGCCGCTTGCGCGTCGTGTTGTGCCTCGAGCGCGGTGTTGCGGCAACGCGACGTGACGTCGCCCCGGAAACAAGCGGGGGAGACGCGCGGGTCGAGCCGGTAGTTGATCGACGCGGTCACATAGCCTCGCTGCGCGAACGCTCGTGCGAGGGTGACCATGGAGTCTGCTTCCTTGTCGCCGCCGACGAAGCCGCCGCCGTGCGCCAAGATGAGCACCGGCCGTTGCGTCGCGACATCGTCCGCCGGCTGGTAGAGGTCGAGCACCAATGGAACGTCGTCGCCGGCAGCGTCGACTGCGGCTCCGTAGGAAACGTCGTGCTGCACGTCGACGTTTGCGAAGACCGGGTCGTGGTAGCGCATGTTGCGGTTGGGGGCGGCTGCGGGTGCCGCCGATGGCGCGGAAATCACGACGGCAAGAGCGCACATCAGCAGGGCAACAGCGGCACCCAGTGTCTCTGGCGCGAGCCGTCGCTTGTGACTCATTGTCTGCCCTTTGTGAGAACGGCCGGATCGCCGGAGTCGACGATTTGAGGCTTCACCGATGAGACGCATGAAGGTGCTGTTTGGTTGGCTATAAACTTCGACGCCCAAGCCGAGGTCTTGAATTGTTTGACGCGCTCGCCGATCGGTTCGACGGGATCTTCCAGCGCCTGCGGAGCCGCGGGAAGCTGACAGAGAAGGACATCGACGAGATCGCGCGCGAGATCCGGCTGGCGCTGCTCGAAGCCGACGTCAACGTTCGAGTCGTCAAAGGCTTCATCGCTCGGGTCAAAGAGCGGGCGCACGGCGCCGACGTGGCCAAGAGCCTCACCCCCGCGCAGCAGGTCATCAAGATCGTTCACGAGGAGCTCGTGACGACGCTCGGTGGCGTCAGCGGCAAGCTCGACATGAACCCGAAGCCGCCGACGGTCGTGATGCTCGCGGGTCTCCAGGGATCGGGAAAGACGACAGCCGCGGGCAAGCTCGCGCGTCACCTCAAGCGCGGAGGGCTGCAAGTGCTGCTCGTCGGTGCCGACCTTCAGCGCCCGGCGGCGGTCGAGCAACTTCGGGTGCTCGGCAAGCGCATCGACGTGCCGGTCTTCTCGGAACCGACTGACCCCGTCACGGTCGCGCGCAACAGCCTCGACGAGGCGGCCCGGCTCGGACGCAACGTGGTGATCGTCGACACTGCCGGCCGGCTGCAGATCGACGCCGAGCTCATGCACGAGCTGCGCCAGGTCCGCGACGCGGTCGAGCCGCGCGACACGCTGCTCGTCGTCGACGCGATGACCGGCCAGGAAGCGGTCAACGTCGCGACCGCGTTCGACGACGCGGTTGGCCTCGACGGCATCGTGCTCACCAAGATCGACGGTGACGCGCGCGGAGGTGCCGCACTGTCGGTGAAGGAAGTGGTCGGCAAGCCCATCCTGTTCGTGGGTACGGGCGAAAAGCTCGACGATTTCGAGCCGTTCCATCCCGATCGCATGGCGAGCCGGATCCTGGGGATGGGCGACATGCTCACGCTCATCGAGAA
Source organism: Acidimicrobiia bacterium (assembly GCA_038236695.1). GTDB lineage: Bacteria > Actinomycetota > Acidimicrobiia > IMCC26256 > JBBRZM01 > JBBRZM01. Next base: position 12,864 of record JBBRZM010000016.1, on the reverse strand, counting down.
GGCCGAGGCCACGTTTGATCACGAACAGGCCGCGCAGACCGAACAGAAGATGCGCAAGGGCCAGTTCACGCTCGAGGACTTCCTCGACCAGATGCGTCAGATCAAGAAGATGGGTCCGCTGCAGAACATCATCGGCATGCTGCCCGGGCTGCCGAAGGAGCTGCGCAAGGCGCAGGTTGACGACGGAGAGATGGCGCGGGTCGAAGCGATCATCTGCTCGATGACGACCGAGGAGCGCCGCAACCCCGCGGTGATCAACGGTTCCCGGCGGCTCCGGATCGCCCGGGGGAGCGGCACGACGACCCAGGAAGTCAACGCGATGCTCAAGCAGTTCAAGGCGGTGCAGCAGATGATGCGGTCGGTCGCGCAGGGCAAGCGGCCGCAGCTTCGGGTCCCGGGCCTCTAATTCTGTAGGCTTGGCCCCTTCCGCCGATCGGCTCGGGCCGGCACGGTCTGCGCTCCGACCGACGCCGCAACCACGATCGGCAGCACGAACGAGAGGACAGTGTCACCGTGGCCGTCAAGATTCGCCTCATGCGAGTGGGCAAGACGAAACAGCCCACGTATCGCGTGGTCGTCGCCGACGGTCGCAAGCCCCGCGACGGCCGTTTCATCGAGATCATCGGACAGTACGGGCCGCGCCACGATCCGTCGCTCGTCAATATCGACGGCGACCGCGCGCTTGCGTGGCTGCGCCAGGGGGCCCAGCCCACGGAGCAGGTGCAGAAGCTCTTGACCGTCACGGGCGTGTGGGAGCAGTTCGAGTCGGAGCGCAAGCGGCCCGCGAAGACCAAGCTCAACAGCCGGGGCTACGTGACCGGCCAGCACACCACGAAGAAGACGGCGAAGCACGCGCCGGCCGAAGCGCCGGCCGCTGCAGCCCCAGCATCCGAGGCGCCCGCGCCCGACGCGGCCGCCGCCGCCGCGAACGAGGAGCCGGAAACGTGAGCGAGCCCGACGATGACGACGACTTCGAAAATGTCGTCGAGGATGACGACGACTACGACGACTACGACGACGAGATCGCCGGAGAGGGCAACCGCATCGTCGGCGCGCGCGCCCGGGCCGTCGTCGAGCACGTCACCCGTAACGTCGCCGACTATCCCGACGCGATCGACATCGATGTCGAGGAACGCCGGGGCGAAGTGACCTTGCTCGTGCATGCCGACGCTGCCGACATGGGCCGGCTCATCGGCAAGCGCGGACGTGTGATCCAGGCGTTGCGCCAGGTCACACGGGCCGCGGCTGCTTCCGAGGGCGTCAAGGCCAACGTCGACGTCGTCGAGTAGCCGTGCCGTGACACCGGCGCGCCTCGAGGTCGGCCGTGTCGGCCGGGCGAAAGGGTTGCGCGGCGAGGTCATGGTCACGCTGTCCACCAACCGACACGAGCGGATGACTGCCGGCGCGGTGCTCTACTCGGGCGACCGTGCGTTGGTGATCCGAGAGGCCCATGAGCACCAGGGCCGCTGGCGAGTGCAGTTCGAAGGGCTCGACGACCGCAACGCGGCTGAAGCATTGCGGGGGGCGGTGCTGACCGGTGATCCGTTGGGCGACGCGCCCGAGGGCGAGGCGTGGGTGCACGACCTCATCGGCACCGAAGTGCACGACCGCGCCGGCACGATGCTCGGCCGGATCACGTCGGTCGAAGACAATCCGGCCCATGACCTGCTGGTGCTCGACAACGGCGCGCTGGTGCCAATGGTGTTCGTCGTCGAGCATCGCAACGACGTGATCGTCGTCGAGTTGCCCGATGGGCTGCTCGACTTGTGACGGCACGGTCGATGCGCATCGACGTGTTCTCGATTTTCCCGGCGTACTTCGAGAGTGCGCTGCGCGCGTCGCTGCTGGGCCGGGCGCGCGCGGCGGGTGTGCTCGACGTGCGGTTGCACGACCCGCGTGACCACATAACTGATCGCCATCGCAGCGTCGACGACACCCCGTTTGGCGGGGGCGCGGGCATGGTGATGATGCCCGAGCCGCTCTTCCTCGCAGTCGAAGCGGTCGAGCCGTCACGACCACTGTTCCTGCTCTCGGCCGGCGGCCGGCGGTTCGACCACGAGGTGGCGCGCACGCTCGCCGACAGCGACGGCTTCTCGATGATCTGCGGTCGCTACGAGGGCGTCGACCAGCGGGTGGCCGATTATCTGTGCGACGACGAACTGTCGATCGGCGATTACGTGCTCGCCGGCGGCGAGGCCGCGGCGCTGGTGGTGGTGGAGGCGGTGGCGCGACTCGTGCCGGGCGTGATGGGCAACGAGGAGTCGGGTGTCGACGAGTCATTTGCAACGACCGGCTCCGAGGCGCGCCTGCTCGAGTACCCGCAGTACACGAAGCCGGCCGACTTCCGCGGTTCGCCCGTGCCCGAGGTGCTGCGTTCCGGTGACCACGCCCGAATCGCGCGGTGGCGTCGGGCCGAGGCGTTGCGCCGCACGATCGAGCGCCGTCCCGATCTCCTCGCGCGCGAAGACCTCAGCGCCGATGATCGCGCCCTCCTCGACGACGAGCCCGGCTGACCGGCTGCGCCGTATGCGGCGCGGCGCTCTCCGGCGGAGCCCAGAAATGGAGGCCGAGGTGTGGGGCTGGCTACGATGTTGGTTCCACCGGTGATCTCCGTAGGAGCCTCGCGCCATGAATGCCACCGATCTCGTCGATCGCGCCCAGCTCCGCGACGACGTGCCCGACTTCGCACCCGGCGACACCGTGAAGGTGCACGTCCGTGTGGTCGAAGGAAGCCGCGAGCGGGTGCAGATGTTTCAAGGCGCGGTGATCCGCCGCAAGGGCAGCGGGGCCCGCGAGACCTTCACGGTCCGCAAGATCAGCTTCGGCGTGGGTGTCGAGCGCACCTTCCCCGTGCACTCGCCGATCATCGCGAAGCTCGAGGTGCTCACCCGCGGCGACGTGCGTCGGGCAAAGCTCTATTACCTGCGTGACCGGGTCGGGAAAGCCGCGAAGATCAAAGAGAAGCGCGACTGATCTCGCTCCGCGGCGATTGCGCTGTCGGCGATCTGGCGAACATGTCTCGCGGCTCGCGTAAGCTGCCGGCGTGACTTCGGAGGGCTCGAGTGAGCGCTGAAGACCTCGAGCGGTACGAAACCGAGATCGAGCTCCAGCTCTACAAGGAGTACCGCGACGTCCTGCCGATGTTCCAGTTCGTCGTCGAGACCGAGCGGCGCTTCTACCTCACCAACACGGTGTCGATGGACGTCAAGAACGAGCAGGGTCGCGTCTACTTCGAGCTCAGCCTCCAGGACGCGTGGGTGTGGGACATGTACCGCCCGGCGCGCTTTGTCGCCAACGTCAAGGTCGTGACGTTCAAGGACGTCAACATCGAGGAACTGGCCGGTAAGGATCTCTGACCGTGACCGACCCTGCTCGCGTCGATCCGCGGCGCACGCTCGGCGTCGCCGGCGAGGACGCGGTGGCGGCGTGGTACCAAGCTGCCGGCTACGAGGTGCTCGAGCGCAACTGGCGCCGGCGCGAGGGCGAGCTCGATCTGGTGCTCGCACGGGCTCGAGTCGTGGTGTTCTGTGAGGTGAAGACGCGTTCAACCGACGCGTTCGGCGCGCCGGTCGAGGCGATCACGCACCAGAAGCGCCAGCGGTTGCGCGTCCTGGCGGCCAAGTGGCTCGACGAGACCAAGCTGGTGGTCCGCGAAGTGCGCTTCGATGTCGCCTCGGTGCGCTGGCCTCGCAACGAGCGAGCCGTGATCGAGGTCCTCGAAGGCGCGTTCTAACTCGCCGCGGCAACGTCGCCGGGAGTCAGCGACGCTCGGCCCGGTGCCAACAGCCGGTATGCCAGTGGCGTCGAAGCTCGGGCGCGTCGCGCGGCACCACGACCTCGTGGCCGAGCCCACGCGCGATCTCGTGATCGCAACCCGGGCAGCGGTACGTCTTCACCGCCTGGTACGGCTGGACGTGGCGGACATCGACCGCGCCGGCGTCGAACGGATCGAAGCGCACGGCGCTACGGTAGCGAACCGCCCGCTGCCGCCCGCGCGGCACCCGCGATCGCGCGCGACCAGGAGAAACGGATGGAGACGCTGCTCGTCGATCGGACCGACGGTGTGGTGACACTCACGCTCAACCGGCCCGACAAGGCCAACGCCATCAACGGCCAGATGTGGCGTGAGCTGCTTGCCGTGTTCGACGAGGTCGCCGACAACCGCGACGACCGCGTGCTTGTGATCACCGGCGCCGGCAACGCGTTCTGCTCCGGCGCCGACCTCAACGATCCGGAGGCAGGCGTCGACCTGCAGAGCGGCGTAGGGTCCAGCCTCCGCCGGATGCGACTGATCGGACGGGTCGCGCTCCGGCTCCACGAGCTCGTGAAACCCACGATCGCGGCGGTGAATGGCGTGGCTGCCGGCGCCGGTTGCAATCTCGCGCTCGGGTGCGACCTCGTCGTCGCCTCCGACACGGCACGGTTCTCCGAGATCTTCTCCAAACGCGCGTTGAGCATCGACTTCGGCGGGTCGTGGCTGTTGCCGAGGCTCGTCGGCCTGCACAGGGCGAAGGAGCTCGTGTTCTTCGCCGACGTGATCAACGCGGCCGAAGCGGAACGCATCGGCATCCTCAACCGCGTCGTGCCGGCTACCGATCTCCACGCGACTGTGACCGAGCTCGCGGGGCGTCTTGCTGCGCTGCCGCCGATCCAGCTGTCGGTGTCGAAGCAGCTCCTCAACCAGAGCTCCTCGGTGACGATGGCCGAGGCGGTCGAGTTCGAGGGCACCGCGCAGGTGATGAGCTTCGGCTCCAAAGACACCGCCGAGGCGGTCGCGGCCTTCCTGCAAAAGCGCGACGCGAAATTCACCGGCGAGTAGCGGCTCAGCCCCCTCGCCACGGCCGCATTCGTTGACCGGCGGCACGTTCCAATTTGAGGGCGCTGGGTACGATCCCGGCCATGGACTATCAAACGCTTGGCCGTACCGGCGTCAAGGTCAGCCCCCTGTGCCTGGGCGCCATGATGTTCGGGGCCTGGGGCAACCCGGATCACGACGACTCGGTGCGCATCGTTCATCGTGCGCTCGACGCGGGCATCAACTTCATCGACACGGCGGACGTGTACTCCGCGGGTGAGTCGGAGGAGATCGTCGCCAAAGCCCTTTCGAGCATCGAGCGCGAGCACGTGGTGCTCGCCACCAAGGTCCACGGGAGCATGGGCGCGGATCCAAACGCGCAGGGCAACTCGCGGCGCTGGATCATCACCGAGTGCGACAACAGCCTTCGTCGTCTGGAGACCGACTACATCGATCTGTATCAAGTGCACCGACCCGATCCCGACACCGATGTCGACGAGACGCTCGGAGCCCTCACCGACCTGGTGCGCGTGGGCAAGATCCGCTACTTCGGGAGCTCGACGTATCCGGCGCACGCAATCGTCGAAGCCCAGTGGGTGGCGGAACGACGCGGACGCGAGCGCTTCGTCACCGAGCAGCCGCCATATTCGATCCTCGTCCGCGCGATCGAAGCCGACGTCCTGCCGGTGTGTCAGCAGTACGGGCTGGGCGTGATCCCGTGGAGCCCGTTGGCCGGCGGCTGGTTGTCAGGCAAGTTCGGGCACGGCAAAGACAACACCAGCCGCCGCGCCGGCCGTATCCCCGGTCGCTACGACCTCTCGCTGCCGGAAAACCAGCGCAAGCTCGACACCGTCACCAAGCTGTCCGAGTTGGCGGACCAGGCCGGCTTGACGTTGATCGAGCTCGCCCTCGGGTTCGTGCGCGCGCACCCCGCGGTCACGGCACCCATCATCGGGCCGCGCACGATGGAGCAGCTCGAGTCGCAGGTCGCCGCGCTCGAGCTCACGCTCGATGCCGACCTGCTCGACCGCATCGACGAGATCGTGCCGCCCGGCACCAACTTCAACGCCAGCGACGCAGGTTGGACGCCGCCCGCGCTGTCCGACAAGCACCGCCGCCGTCGAGCTGCCCCGCGCTCCGCATCCGAATAAAAAGGCACGCGCGTGTAGCGGTAACTCGACCGATCCTCGCCCGCCGCCGCAAGCAGGTCGCCGACATCCGCCAGCGCAAGCGGCTCGAGGCGAGCTACTCGACCATGGAGCACAACTCGGTCGGCCATGTTGTCCAGTGTGCTGTACAGGCCGCTCGCGGAGCACTGAATTTTCTTGCAGAACTTCTGACAAGGGCAGCCGGTGCCAGCTTGACGCTCGCCCCGGAACGCCAGGCCGCTGAGTTCTCATCCCCCATGTACCGCGGGCGCGTTGCGGCCGGCCTTCATGGCGTCGTGCTCAGCGGCCAGTAGCACGCGCCCGCGCGGCGCAACCAGCCGGCGCGTTCGAGCTCGACGAGCGCGGCCGCGACCGTGAGCGCGTCGACACCGGTCCGCGTCGCGAGCTCGTCGGGGTGTGCGGCCTCGCCGTGGCAGGCGCGCAACACCGCGGCCGCGGTGCCGGTTGGCGCCGACCGCTCCGCCGTAGGGAACCACCCGCGTGACCCGCCGCCGGTGAGACCGAGTGCGAGCAGCACGTCGGACGGATCGAGGAGCGGATGCGCACCGTCGGCGAGAAGTGCATTGCAGCCCGCGGCGGACGGGTTGCGACGCGAGCCCGGCATCGCCAGCACCGCGCGCCCGTACTCGAGCGCATACTCGGCCGTGATGCGCGAGCCGCCGTGCACGGTCGCCTCGACAATGACGACAACGTCGGCGAGCGCGGCGATGATCCGATTCCGTACCGGGAATCGCCAACGCTCGGGTTGCACGCCGAACGCCGTCTCGCCCGTGATCAGCCCAGCGCGGCGCACCTGCTCGAAGAGCGACGCGTGGCGGCGCGGATAGACAACGTCGAGGCCGGTGGCGACGACCCCCACGACGCCGCCTCCGCCGGACAGCGCTCCCTCGTGCGCGGCCGCGTCGATGCCGATCGCGAGCCCGCTCACGACCGTGACGCCCGCCGCCGCGAGGACACGTCCGAGCTCGCGCGCGTCTTCGAGGCCGAAGGGGCTCGCGGCACGAGTGCCCACGACCGCGACACGAGGGCGCGTGAGCACCTCGGGCGCGGCTCCCTCGGCGAGCAGCACCGGCGGCCGGTGGGGGAGCGCATCTGCGATCGGGTAGTCGGCGTCACCCAGAGCGAGCACGTGCGTGTCACGCGCTTCGAGTGTCGCGGGCACCGGGCTCGCCTCGACCGCGCGCTGCCAGCGCGCCGCGATCGAACGCGGGTCGCGGCGCCGCTGTGCCGGGCCGTCAGCATCACGCGCAACGATCGTGGCCGTGGCTCGACGATGGCGAACCGCATCGAGCGCGGCCGTCCAACTTCCGAAGTGGTCTACGAGCGCCTCGAGCCATTGCGGATCCATCTGGGGCAGGCACAGAAGGCTTGCCGCCGCGACCTGCTCGCGTGATCGGGAGCTCACGGCAGCTCCTCGCGCAGCACCGACGCGAGACAGATGTGACCATCGGAGACAGCCGCGACATCGTCGAGATCGGCGAGCGTGCGCGCCACCCGCCGGAGCGTTGCCGCGCCGCGGCCAGTGAGCTGCCGGCGTTCGACCTCCTCGCGCCACGCGACTTCCGCGTCACGCACGAGCGGAATCGACGACTCGAGCGCGCCCGCAGGGACTTGCGCGTTGCGCGGCCATGGCATGCCGGCGTAGCGCGCGCGTTGGCGCGCCGCCGCGCTCAGCACGCGCGCGCGTACCTCGGCCGACGACTCGCCGCGTGGCGAGGCCGGCGCCAACGGGCGGACGTGCACTCGAAGATCGAAGCGGTCGAGCAGTGGACTCGAAAGCCGCCGTCGATATCGGGCTCGCTGCACGTCGGAGCAGCGGCACTCGTCGTCGGCCCGTCCACAGGGGCATGGGTTCGTGCACGCCACCAGTTGGAACGCAGCCGGGAACTGGAGTGAGATCGGCTGTCGGGAAATGTGCACCGATCGGGCTTCGAGCGGCTGGCGCAACGCGTCGAGCGCCGCGGGTGCGAACTCACCCAGCTCGTCGAGGAAGAGCGTGCCGCGATGGGCGAGCGTGACCTCACCCGGATGGGGACGCCCTGAGCCACCGCCGACCAGCGCCGGCGTGGACGCGGTGTGATGCGGGCTCCGGAACGGCGGCTGCATCACGAGACCGGTGAACGGCGCGTGCCCCGCGACCGAGTGGATGCGTGTGACTTCGAGCGCCTCGTCGGGCTGGAGTGGCGGCAGGATCGTGATGAGCCGGCGCGCGAGCATCGTCTTGCCGGCGCCGGGCGCGCCGGTGAGCAAGAGGTGATGCGCGCCCGCGGCTGCAACTTCGAGCGCCGTGCGCGCCGTGCCGAGGCCGCGCACGTCGGCGAGATCGAGCGGCTCGTCGTCGAGCGCGATCAGTGCGTCGGCAGCCGAGGCCGAGGCGTAACTGCCGTCGGCGGGCCAGTCGGGCCACGGGAGCTCACCTTTCAAGCACGCGTGAAGCTCGCCGAGCGTGCGCGCCGCGCGCACCGTGATCCCTCGCACCAGCTCCGCCTCGGCCGCGTTGCTGATCGGCACGACGACCGTGCCGATGCCGGCGCGGGCGAGCGCGTCGACCAGCGCGAGCGTGCCCGGGACCGGCCGCACCGAGCCGTCGAGGCCGAGCTCACCGAGCACTCCGAGCCCGTCGAGTACGTCGGCGGGCAGCTCCTCGTTGGCAGCGAGCACGCCGAGCCCGACGGCGAGCTCGAGGCCGGCGCCGGTCTTGCGAATCGCGCCGGGGGCGAGGTTGACTGTGAGCCGCCGCAAGGGCCAACCGAGCTGCGACGACAGCAGTGCGGCGCGCACGCGTTCGCGCGACTCGCGCACGGCCGCGTCGGGCAGCCCGACCACGTGGTACGCGGGAAGCCCGTTGGACACATGGACTTCGACGGTGACGACCTGACCATCGACGCCGAGGAGCGTGGCGCTGTGCACCGAAGCGAGCACGACGAATCCTTCCTTCCATGCTGTGCAGGGACTGCAGGGACGGAAGGCCGTGACCGCGACCTCGACGGCAGCATTGACCATATCGAGCGGGTGTGACAGCTACGCCGAAGCGGTGACCGTGTGGCACGGAAGCACGTGATTGGGTTGCTAACGTTGCTTCCGCAGCATCGATGTGTAGGGCAAATCGAGTCCCGAGATTGCGGACTAGCTTTGAGGGATTGAATGGTGCACGGGTGGGTACCCGGCAGGGGCCGATGAACTGGGAGATCGAGGGCTTCGCAGCCTCGCTCACCAGCGCGAGTGAACACACCCGAATCGCGTATTGCGGCGACGTGCGCCAGTTCGTCGAGTGGGCGGAACGAGGCGGTTGTCCGCGGCCTACCGATGTCGACCATCAAGTGCTGCGCCGCTACCTCGCGTATCTCAACACCCGCGCGTTCGCACGCCGTTCGATCGCGCGTAAAGCCGCGGCGATCCGCGCGTATCTGCACTACCTCCGTCGCACGGGTGTGCTGCACTCCGATGCCGGACGCGCGTTGCGCGCGCCCAAAGGTGACGCCCGGCTCCCGCGTGTGCCGCGCGCGTCAGAGGCCATCGCGCTGCTCGACCGCGCCGTCGCGCACTCCGAGGAGGGCACGGAGCCCACTGCGATCGCGATGGCGCGGCGTGACCTGGCCGTCCTCGAGATCCTGTACGGCGCCGGACTCCGGGTGAACGAGCTGTGTGGTCTGACGTTCGACCGCTGCGAGCTCGAGCGTGGCTCACTCACGGTGCTCGGCAAGGGGTCGAAGCAACGTCGAGTCCCGTTGGGCGAGCACGCGCGGCGAGCGCTCGCGGACTACCTCGAGCTCGGCCGGGAAGGGTTGGTGACCGACGAGACGCCAGCTGACGTGGTGTTTCTCAACTCGCGAGGTCGAGCGCTCACTCCGCGTGACACGCGGCGCATCCTGGCGAAGCGCCCGTTGGCCGACGGCCGGACGCTGCACCCGCATTCGTTCCGCCATGCGTACGCAACCCACTTGCTCGACGGCGGCGCCGACCTGCGTGCCGTGCAGGAACTGCTCGGCCACACCGATCTCGCGAGCACGCAGATCTACACCCACCTCAGTAAGGACCGCCTCAAGGCGGTCTACGACGAAACGCATCCCCGTGCCTGACGACACGACGACCGCTGCCGGGGCAGCTGAGACTGCGGCACTCGTCAACGAGTTGTGGCTCGACTACAGACGCGACGGCACGTCTGAGGCGCGTGAGCGGCTGATCCTGCATTACTCGCCGCTCGTGAAGTTCGTGGCCGGTCGTGTCGCGGCGGGCCTCCCGCAGAACATCGAGCAGTCCGACCTCGTGAGTTACGGGATCTTCGGGCTCATCGACGCGATCGACAAGTTCGATCTCGAGCGCGGGTTCAAGTTCGAGACGTACGCGATCTCTCGCATCAAGGGCGCCATCATCGACGAGCTCCGCTCGATCGACTGGGTGCCGCGCTCGATACGGGCCAAGGCACGCGCGATCGAGCGGGCGTACTCGAAGTTGGAAAACGAACTTCGGCGCAGCCCCGACGACAAAGAGATCGCCGCCGAGCTGGAGATGACAGAGGAGGAGCTCGCTCAGAACCTGTCGCATATCTCGTTCGTCGGTCTCGTTGCGCTCGACGAGCTGCTCGCCGCCGGTAACAGCAACGAGCTGGGCGGCTCGGCCACCGTCGGCGACATCATTGCGGATCGCGCGTTCGATCCGGTGGAGGCGTTCGAGGTCGACGAGATGAAGACGCTGCTGGCCGACGCGATCAACCGCATGCCCGATCGAGAGCGACTCGTGCTCACGCTCTACTACTACGAGGGGCTCACGCTGTCGGAGATCGGCAAGGTGTTGGGCGTCACCGAGAGCCGGGTCTGTCAGATCCACACCAAGTCGATCCTGCAACTGCGTTCCCGGCTCGTGGAGCCGGCGAGCGAGCGCGTCACCTGAGGATCCGCGTCGGCGGTTCCACCGTTTCGTTGCCCGGCCCTCGTAATCGTCGCATCCGATTGATAGGGTGACCGCACTTCACCTTCGGCTTCCCCGAGTCGTGTCGTTTCCGCGTTCCGGGGAGGCCATGTGCGACCGCTGTATCGATGTCGTCGCGCGCTGCTGTTGGGTGCTGCCGTCACCACCCTCGTCGTGTGCGCGTCGCCGCTCCCTGCCGCGGCTGACACTGCCGGTACCTCGACGCCCGAGTGGACGCGTCCCGTCGACGGTGCCGTCGTGCAACCGTTCGACGCGCCCGCGTCGCCGTACGCGGCCGGTCACCGCGGCGTCGACTTCGCGGCCGCGCCCGGCACGCCGGTGCGAGCTACCGGCGATGGCGTCGTCACGTTCGCGGGTGCCGTCGCCGACACGCTGCATGTCGTCGTCGCGCACGGCTCCGATCTCCGCACGTCCTACTCGTTCCTCACACGCGTCGACGTGCGCGTCGGTCAGCACGTCGCCCGGGGCTTCGTCGTCGGGCTCGCGGGCAGCGTCGGCCCCGGCCATCCGGTTGGTGAGCTGCACTTCGGACTGCGGATCGGCGAACGGTACGTCGACCCGATGGTGCTGTTCGCGCCGCTCGACCTCACCAAGCTGGTGCATCTCGTTCCTGCTGATCCGCCCGATGGCGAGTCCGGGCCCTCGGTCGACGACGAGCGGCGGGCGTTGCGCGCCGACCTTCAGGTGTCTGTCGCCCAGCCGCCCGGGGACGGCGGCGGCATGGGCGGCGCACTCGACGGCGCGTTCGACGGCGCGTTCGATGTCGCGGGCGATCTGGCTTCCGGCGCGGCCGACACTGTCATCAGTGGACTGAGCGCGGCCGCCGCGGCCGGTAACGAGGCCGCACGCGCGCTGCAGCGCACGCTCTCGACCGTCGTCGATGGGCTCAGGGCCGGCGGAGCGGCCGCCGTGCGCGCGCTCGCCCGTACTCCGGCGGGCCAATCGCTCCATGACCTGCTCGAGACCGGTCGGCGCCTGCTCGCGTGGGGCCGGTCGCGTAGTTACTGCTCGTCCGACGACCCGGCTGCCGACGGTACCAGCGGTTCCGGGCACCTGCTCCTCGACGTGGGCGGCATCACGACCTCGCGCTCGACGCACGACGAACAGGCGAGCGGAATCGACGTCGCCACGCTCGGCTATCGGAAAGATGAAGTCACCGAGTTCTCGTACAACCCGAAGAGCGATCTCTACACAGAACAAGACTCCTACGGGGATCTCATGGTCGCCGCGCGTGCGATGGGTGCGCAGCTGCAGACCATCGAGCGAGAGCATCCGGGGCGCGAAGTCGACCTCATCGCCCACTCGCATGGCGGTGTGGTGATCGACGTGTTCCTGCAGTACGTGTACAAGGCGTCCGATCCGAGCTACCCGCCGATCGGCAGCGTGGTCACACTGTCGTCGCCGCACCAGGGCGCGCCGTTTGCAACAACCGACGCGAAGATCCGCAGTGGCCGAATCGGTCGAGCACTCGCGGATGGCATCGACCTGCTGCCGACGCGTATTCCGCCGTCCGACGCGCGGTCGGTGCAGCAGCTCGCGGAAAACTCCCATCTCATCAAGCATTTGTGGGACCACAAGCTGCCCGAGCAGATCGACTACACGACGATTGGCTCGCCGTTCGACCCGGTCGTACCCGCGAACCAGATCCATGTTCCCGGCGCGACCAATGTGGTCGTTTCCGTGCACGGGTTCGACGTGCATTCCGCGATAGAGACCGATCCGCGCTCGTTGCAGGTCGTGCGGTCGGCGCTGGAGCGACGACCGCCCCCGTGCGTCGGCGTGGTCGACGGTGTACTCGGTGCCGTCGCCCCGGTCGTGATCACACGGTTCGAGCACCAGATCGGCGACGTGGTGCACCGCGCCGGCAATCCGCTCGCTGGAGGAACACCATGAAAGCGCACCAACTGCGGTACGCGTCGATGCTGGTCGCGGCAATCACGTTCGCGGCGTGCGCGTCGAGCGCGGCAGAGT
>JBBRZM010000015.1:0-67512 GCA_038236695.1 Acidimicrobiia bacterium | reverse complement strand
CAAGATCATTCACGTCGACGTCGATCCCGCCGAGCTGGGCAAGGTGCGCCGGCCCGACGTGCCGATCGTCGGCGACTGCCGTCTCGTGATCGAAGAGCTCGTCAAAGCGGTGAAGGCCGATCGCGAGAAGCGTGAGTGGCCCGACCTCGAGCCCTGGCACCGCCAGCTGAAGGAATGGCAGGCGCACTACCCGCTGCACTACGACCAGCACGACGACGGGCCGCTCAAGCCGCAGTACTGCATCGAGTCGCTGCGCGACAACACGCCCGACGACGCGATCGTCGTGTCGGGTGTCGGCCAACACCAGATGTGGGCGAGCCAGTTGTGGCGCTTCGACCATCCCTACACGTGGGTCAACTCGGGCGGCCTCGGCACTATGGGGTTCGCCGTTCCCGCGTCGATCGGCGCGAAGGTCGGCAAGCCCGAACGGACGGTGTGGGCGATCGACGGCGACGGCTGCTTCCAGATGACCGCGCAGGAGCTCGTCACCGCGTCGGCCGAGCGGATCCCGGTGAAGATCGCGATCCTCAACAACGCGTACCTCGGCATGGTGCGCCAGTGGCAGGAGCTCTTCTACGAGGAGCGCTACAGCGAGGTCTACCTGTCACCTGATCTGCCCGACTACGTGAAGTGGGCCGAGGCGATGGGGTGCGTTGGATTTCGCGTCGACACGCCCGAAGACGTCGTGCCCACGATCGAGAAGGCCAACACGATCGACGACCGGCCCGTCGTCATCGACTTCCGCACCGACTATCGCGAGAAGGTGTACCCGATGGTCGCGCCCGGCACGTCGAACGACGAAGTGATCCTCGACCCGGCGCACGACCGGCCCGGCGGAAGGTAGGGAACAGCGATGGCAATGCAGCACCACATCCTCAGCGTGCTCGTCGAAAACAAGTTCGGCGTGCTCTCACGTGTCGCCGGACTGTTCTCGCGGCGCGGCTACAACATCTACTCGCTCGCGGTCAGCCCGACCGAAGACGAGCGGTTTAGCCGGATGACGGTCGTGGTCGATGCCGACTCCGCACCGATCGAGCAGGTCACGAAGCAGCTCAACAAGCTGATTCCAGTCATCAAGATCACCGAGCTCTCGACCGATGACGCGGTGGAGCGGGAGCTGATGATGACGACGGTGAAAGCGGGCGCGGAGTCCCGGTCGCAGGTGACCGAGCTGGCGTCGATCTTCGAGGCCAAGATTCTCGACGTCGGTTACGACGCGATGACCCTCATGGTCGCGGGGGAGCCGAGCAAGCTCGACGCGATGACCGACCTGCTGCACCCGTTCGGAATCGTGGAGCTGCAACGCACCGGCCGCATCGCACTGCCGAGGCTCCAACGCGAGCCGATGAAGAAGCTGCGCTCCGTGAAGGCGAAGAGCGCCTGATGGAAGCGCCGACGCTGCCGGCCAAGCTCGACCGGTCGGTCGCGAACTATCGCGCCAAGGACGAGCGGTTCGTGCAGCCGAGACTGGAGCCGGGCGAGACGGTGCAGCATTTCTATCCGGCAGCTCGGAAAGGGCCTCACTTCTGGGTGTACCAGGCCTTGTGGGGGTTGCCGGCGTTCTGGATCGCGGCGTATCTCGTCGCGCAAGTGAACGTGCCCGCCGCCGCGATCATCGTCTTGGCGTCGATCGTTGCCGGCGCGGTGGCGATCCTGCGGTGGCCGACGGTCGATCTCCTGCTCACCGATCGCCGGCTGTTCGTGCTCCGGGCGTCACCCCGTCGTCGCGTGCTGTCATCCTCGCCGCGCCTCGGCGTTCGAGCCCAGTGGGTCTCTGACACGACCATCGTCCTCGACACGCCGGCGGGGCCCATGTCGCTTCGGCCGCTGAGCTGGATCCGGTCGTACTACGCCGATCTCCCTGCCCAGTTCGGCGCGCCATCCGCGACCGCGCACGTAGAAGAGCCGACTGCTTAGGCTGAGCATCCGATCTCAAGGAGAAGCGACGATGGCCGCGACGATCTATTACGACGACGATGCCGATCTCGGCCTGCTCAAGGGCCGCAAGGTGGCGGTGCTCGGCTACGGCTCGCAGGGCCACGCCCACGCCTTGAACCTGCGCGATTCCGGCATCGACGTGCGCGTCGGACTGCGCGAAGGCTCGTCGTCATGGAAGAAGGCCGAAGAGGCGGGGCTGCCAGTGCTGTCGATCGCCGGCGCGACCGCCGAAGCCGACATCGTGATGGTGCTCCTGCCCGACACCGAGCAGGGCTCGGTGTACGCGGAGCACATCGCGCCGCACTTGCAGCCGGGCGACTCACTCGCGTTCGCGCACGGCTTCAACATCCACTTCAAACAGATCACACCCCCTGACGGCGTCGACGTGTGGATGATCGCGCCCAAGGGTCCGGGTCATCTGGTGCGGCGTACCTATGAGGACGGCGGCAGCGTACCGGCCCTCGTCGCGGTGGCGGTCGATGCGACCGGCAAGGCGAAAGACGTCGCCCTCGCGTACGCGAAGGGAATCGGCGCGACGCGTGCCGGGGTGCTCGAGACCGACTTCCGCGAGGAGACCGAGACCGATCTTTTCGGAGAGCAGGTTGTGCTCTGCGGCGGGCTCGTCGAGCTGATCAAGAACGGCTACGAGACCCTCGTCGATGCCGGCTACCAGCCGGAGTCCGCGTACTTCGAGACGCTGCACGAGGTGAAGCTCATCGTCGACCTCATCTACGAGGGTGGGATCACCAACATGCACTACTCGATCTCCGACACCGCGGAGTACGGCGACATGACGCGCGGTCCGCGCATCATCAACGCGCAGACCAAGGCCGAGATGAAGAAGATCCTCGACGAGATCCAGTCGGGCACGTTCGCCGACGAGTGGATCGCCGAGAATCGCAACGGCCGTCCCAACTTCAACCGGCTGCGCGAAGAGGCCATGTCACACCCGATCGAACGTGTCGGTGAGCAGCTCCGCACGATGATGCCCTGGATCAGCGCGGGGAAGGCCCGTCCCCAAGACGTCTCGGGTGGTTAGCTCCAACCGGGTTGTGGCCGCGGCTGCGGTCGGGTACCTGTGCGGGTCGTTCCCCTCGGCCGATGTCGCCAGCCGCGTCGCGACGCGAGGTGACGTCGACCTGCGCGCCGCAGGCAGCGGCAACCCCGGCGGGTTCAACGCGATGCAGGTGATCGGCAAGAAGTGGGGGATCGCCGTGATCGTGGCCGACATGGCCAAGGGCACGGTTGCGGGCTTGGTCGGCCGGGCAATCGCCGGCGACGCCGGCGGGTACGCGGCTGCGACGGCATCGATCGGTGGTCACATCGCGCCGCCATGGAGCAGCTTCAAGGGCGGCAAGGGCGTGGCCACCTCTGCGGGGGCGTGCCTCGCCGTATTCCCCATCTTCTTTCCGATTGACGCGGCAGTCGCGACCGTGGGCGCGGTTCGGTCGCGCAATCCGGAGCTGACGGTGCGGATCAATGCCGCGGTGTGGATCGGCTCCGCGGTGCTGTGGTCGGCCGCCAAATTGCCGAACGCGTGGGGTCCGAAGCCGGGACGCGGACTCGTGGCCTTCTCAGCGGTCAGCGCGGCCATGATCCTGGCGAAGTTTCGCGCGTCGCGACGACCGATCGTGACCGCATGACTGTCAAGCTCGTCACCGACTCGATCTCGCAGATTCCGGCCGAGCTGCGCGAGCGTTTCGATGTCGCGGTCGTGCCGATCACGGTGGTCATCGACGGCGAGCCGTACCGCGAGGGCATCGACCTCACCACTGACGAGTTCTACGACCGGCTCGCGACACAGCCGACGATCAGCACCGCCGCCCCGTCGCCGGGCGAGGTGATCGCGATCTACGAAGCCGCGGCCGCGGCCGGTGCCACGCAGATCCTGTCGATTCACACCGGCGCGGATGTGTCGGGCACGGTCAACTCGGTGATGGTCGCGCGCAGCATGAGTCCCGTGCCGGTCGAGGTTGTCGACACCGGTACCGCGTCGTTCGCGGTCGCGTGCTGTGTGTGGGCCGCGGGCGAGGCTCTTACCTCGGGTGCCGACATCGAGGTTGCCGCCGGAGCGGCGCGAACAGTGGCCGGCCAAGTCAACAACGTGTTCATCGTCGGTGCGATCGACTTCGCGCAGCGGGGCGGCCGGCTCGCTGCCGGCGCGGCCGATGACGAAAGGCTCCGCGTCCTCGCGCTCACCGCCGGCAGGATGCAACCGTTCGCCCAGGTGCGTGACGCCGACGAAGCGATGGACGCGATGACGGCCGAGGTCGTTCGGCTCGCCGCCGGCACACCGCAGCGTGTCGGCGTCGGCAACGCGCTCGTGCCCGAACTCGCCCAGACGTTCGCCGACCGATTACGCGCCCAGCCGGAAGTCGCCGACCTGGTGTTCTACGACGTCGGCCCGTCGGTCGGCGTGCACACCGGCCCAGGGACCCTCGGCGCCTGCTTCTTCCCCATGCGCTGACCGTTCGCCGCCACCAACCCCAAACCATTCTTGCGTCAGCAGCCGGGATGACACCCCGATGAGTGACGCAAGAATGGTCGTTGGGTACCTAGCTGCTTCGCGTGACGTCGGCGAGTGTGGTGAGCACCGGCGCGATGGGGGGGTAATCGCCGACGGTGTCGGATCGGTGCACCCAGCGCAATGTGCGCTGGGGGTCGATGATGGCGAGGCCTGACAATCGCCGCACGTCACCGGTGAGCCGGCCCTGGCGGCCGCCGCGGCGGAACGCGTCGACGTAGTTGCGCCAGAGTTGGGGCCGCAGCAAATCGGCCCAACCCATCCGGCCGATGTCGAGCGCGCGATAGAGATTGGCCTCGGGATCGACGAGGCAGGGGAACGGCATGCCCTCGTCCATGAGTCGCTGCGCCTGCCAGTCGGCACCGGTGCCTACCGCGATGACGCGCGCGCCGAGCTTTTCGATCTCGGCATGGGCCTCACGCAACTGCGCGAGATATGCGCGACACGGAATTCAGCCGTAGTAGCGGACAGCGACGGCGAGGAGCATCCGGTCGAGAAACGCGCCCAGTTCCACTCGCTCACCGCTCGCCGTGCGGAGCTCGACCGACGGGAGTCGCTCGCCGACCGCGGTCATCGCACGTAGCGAGCGTCGTCGCCGGACGCTTCGGTACCCAGTGCGTCGAGTGCCTTAGCGGGCGACAACACGGCGAGGCTGCACGCGGCACGCACGCACGGCCGGCCCTTGGCATTCGGCACGTTGGCTTCGGCTTTGAACCGCTCGTCGCTGCGTTCCGTGAGCCACGCCTCGACGCGGTACGCACGGCCGACACGCACTGGGTAGTCAAAAGTCGCGCTTGTCTCGTGGGTGACGGCGAACTTCTCGCCGATCGCGATCGCGATCGCGGCCCAGGCCATCGCCTCGTCGACCACCGCGAGGGTCACCCCGCCGTGCACATACGTGGGTGCGCCCGAGAACTCGTCGCCCAGCGTGTACTCGGCGAAGACCACGTCGCGCTCGTCGTCATGGAAGAACGGCAGTTGCATGCCGCGCTCGTTGTGCTGCTCGCACACGAAGCAGTTCGACTCGAAGCCCCAACGCGCGTTCTCGAGCGGGTGCACCGCCATCGGCGCGGCTACTTGCCCTTTCGCACGAGCCAGCGCAGCTTCTCGGCCTTGTCAAACCCAGCCTCACCGGCAAGCTGACCGACGGTGGTCGAGATGGTGGGGTACACGTGCATGAAGGTGGCGAGGTCGTTGAGCTTGGCCCGCTGTTCGATCGCAAGCGCGAACTCGTGGATCATCTCACCGGCCGCGGGCGCAAGGATGTGCGCGCCGATGATCCTGTTCTTGTGCGTGATGATGATGACGGCACCTTCGGCGGCGCCGTCGGCCCGGGCCCGGTCGTTGTGGATCAGGTCCTGGCGCCACACCTCGACGTCGTCACCGTGTGCCGCGCGCGCCTCGGCCTCGGTCATGCCGGTGTGCGCGAGCTCCGGATCGGTGAACGTGCACCACGGCACGCCGGCGGTGACCTTGCCCTTACCCGGGAAGAACATGTCGCGTACCGCGCGCACGCCCTCGTACGCAGCCGAGTGCGTGAACAGGTACCGGCCGGCGAGATCGCCCGAGACGTAGATCGTGTCGACGTTGGTGCGACCCCGGTTGTCGACGATGACGCCTTTCGGCCCCGTCTTCACGCCAAGCTCCTCGAGCCCGAGGTCTTCGACGTTGGGCTTGCGTCCGACCGCGACCAGCAGGTCGTCGCCTTCCCAGCGGCCCGGCTGGCCGCGCTCGGTGCCGTACACGACCTTCTTACCGTTCTCGATGGCGACGCGCTCGGTCTCGACATCGAAGCGCAGATCGACACCCTCGCCGCGTAACTTCGCGACGAGCAGGTCGACGAGCTCCGGCTCGTCACGCGGCAGGATGCGCGGCCCCTTCTGCAGCAGCGTGACGGGGATGCCGAGGCGCGTGAAGCCCTGCACCATCTCGACCGCGATCGGGCCGCCGCCGATGTTGACGAAGCTCGCGGGCGGGCCGTCGAGCTCGAAGAGGGTCTCACTGGTAACGAATCCCGCTTCGGCGAGGCCGGGGATCGGCGGCACGGCAGGTCGACTGCCGGTGCAGAGCAGGATGTGCCGCGTCTCGAGGGTGCGGTCGCCGACCTGCACCGCATTGGGACCGGTGAGGCGGCCGGCACCCATCACGATCTCGATGCCCATGTCGCGGAAGCGGTCGGGGTTGTCGTCGGTCGACGCGACATCCTGCTGCACCTCGCGAATGCGTTTCCACACGCGTGCGCGGTCGACGACCGGTTCGACCGGCTCGATGCCGAAGTTGTCGGCGGTGCGCATGTGGTGCGCGGTCTTCGCGGACGCGAGTAAGGCCTTGCTGGGCACGCAGCCCGTCCACAGACAGTCGCCGCCCACGCGGTTGCGTTCCACAACCGCCACCTTGAGGTCGAGGCTGGCGGCGAACTCGGCGGCCACCATGCCGCCCGAGCCCATTCCGACGATCACGAGGTCATATCGGTCCGACATGGCCGCTCCCTGGTCGCGTCGTTGCAATCTAGGGGTTTTCGTTCCCGTTGGCTCCGGCGGATCACTGCGCCCTTTCGGCCCCGGCGGGTGATCCGCAAGGATGGCCCGCGGCGAATCGGGGGCATGGACATGGGGGCGTGAGCGACGGGACCGTGCGGACCTCGGAGTGGGAACGAGGTGTGCGCGAGCTCGACCGCGAGGCTGGTGCTCACCGGCGAAGGTGGCGGCAGTTGGACCGTGCCCTGCGGCCCGGACGAGATCGTTCACCTGTCGGATGTGCCGGCGCTCCCCGATGTGACCGTGACCGCAGACGTCGTCGAGTGGTGCCTGATGGTCGGCGAACGCGTAGACGCGCGACCTCCGCGTCTCAGTGGCGGGCGATCGCGAACTCGGCGCTGCCCTGATCGCCGTCGCGCCCGCGTTCGCAACCGTTTGAACCGCGAGCGCTAACTCGCGGGGGCGCTGCCCGTTGCCGGCGGCATCTCGTCGCCTGATTCGGAGCTACCGGACGACGTTTCGGACTCGATCTCGTGCTCCGCTTTGGTGATCTCGCCCACCAGCCGGTCGATCTCGGCATCGGTATCGGGCGTGCCCGCGCCGGTGCGCTGCGCGTAGACCAGACCGCCGATCTCCTCTTTCGACTCGTTGATCTTCTTGCGCAATTTGGCGTCTTCGAGCTTGTCCTGACCGGCTTTCACGCCCTGCTGCGCCTTGTCCTTCGCCTGCTTCGCGGTGTCCTTTACCTTGTCCATCAGACCCATGGCCGTGACCTCCTCGACGTGGGAGGCCACCCTACCCCTGGCAGTGAGGACATCAATACGTGACCCGTGCCTGCTCCCCCTGGCGACCGGCGCGCACGCGTTGACCACAGCGGCGGCACGGCCGGCCCGCGCGGCCATACACCCCGAGCCCGCCATCGACCGTCACGCGCCGGGCTCGATCAAGATTGGCTCGCAGCAGGCGTGCGGCGCGTCGATCAGTGCGCGCGCGGGCGCGTCGAACGCGTGCTCGAACCAGTGACGCGTCGGCGCGGAGAACGACGTGAGCGGATCGGCGGTCGGCGCGGCGCCCATGGCCCGAGAGTACCGCTGGGGTGCGACGATTACGCCCGGGGCAACGGGTCGAGGATCGTGTCGGCCCACGAGACGTCGGGACGGGCGCGGCGTCGACCGGCGAGCGCGTCGGGCACGTCGATCTCGAGCCGCACGAGCGCGCCGCCGAGTGTCTTGCCGAGCGAGTCGGCGCGCAATGAACGGGGGCCGCCACCGCCGAGCGCGCCGCGCATGACGAACTTGAGTGCGAGCACGTTGGGCGCTTCGTAGCGCGTGACGTCACCCCGGACCATCGTGCCGAAGTGCGCCTTCACCCGCTCTGCCGTCACCTCGTCCACGAGCACGGCGTACGTCTCCTCGTCGTCGGCGAAGATCGCGATGTCGGAGATGTCACCCTTGTCGCCGGCTCGATATCCGCACAACTCGCGGAGCTGCACTCGCACGCTCATGTGACCTCCTCGACCGCGACGGTCACGTGCGTGTCGACCGACGCCTTGTCGACAAGCGTCGGCCAAATGCCCAGCAGCTCAGTGGCTCGGCCGCCGAGCGCGCGACCCATGCCGGTCATACCGGCCGGCGGCGCCGAGAGGGTGAGCGGTGTGAGCTCACGGCCGACGAGCGACGCGGTCTGCTCGTCGGCGCAGCGCCACGCGAGCCGGAGCGCGACGTCAGGCGGGTCGAGCTCTGGACTGATGGGCACGGTCGGGCCGCCGAGTGCATCGACGCCCCAGTACTCGACGCACCACTCATCGACCGCGTAACCGGCGAGCTCGACGCGTTTGGCGAAGATCGCGGCAGTGGCCTTTGCCTTCTCGTAGGCGTCGGGCCACGAGAACGCGACCCGCGCCTCGCCGGCCCAGCCCGCATGGTGTGCGAGCAACGCTTTGTACGTGGGCGTTGCGGCAGCGCCGCGCGTGCCGTGCACCTGCACGCGGTCGTCGCCGAGGTCTTCGAGGTGCGCGCTCGTGAAATCAGCCACGACGTCGGGCGACATGTAGGCAGACGGGTCGTGCACCTCGTAGAGCAGCTGGTGACGGACGGTGTCGAAACTCACCCGTCCGCCGGACGCTCGGGGCTTGGTGATGACCGCGCTCCCGTCGGCCTCGACCTCGGCGATCGGATAGGGAAGATCCCACGGGTGCGGCACCGTCCACCATTCGCCACTGAAGTTGCCGCCGGCCGTCTGGCCCGAGCACTCGAGCAGGTGTCCGACGAGCACGCCCGCGGCGAGCCGGTCCCAGTCGTCCCACGCCCAGCCGTGCTCGTAGACGAGCGGCGCGAGGAACAGTGCGGCGTCGGCGACGCGGCCGGTGATCACGATGTCGGCACCGGCGCTCAGCGCGTCGACGATCGGGCGCGCGCCAAGGTACGCGGCCGCGAACAGCGGCGGCGCGGGCATCGTGTCGAACCCCGCCCCCGTATCGAGATGCGCGAACGACTCACCCGCGTCTTGCAGCTCGTCGAGACGAGTCATCAAGTCATCGCCGAGCACCGTCGCGACTTTCACGCCGGTGACACCGAGCGTGCGCGCCGTGTCGACCGCCGCGCGCGCCGCCGCGGTGGGATTGATGCCGCCCGCGTTGGTGATCACTTTCGTGCGGCCGGCCGCGACGGACGGCAACGCCGCGCCCAGGTATAGCGGCAGGTCGCGCGTATAACCACGCGCTTCGTCGCGCTGGCGGTCCTTCTGCAAGATGGCGAGCGTCAGCTCCGCAAGCGCCTCGAGACAGAGGTAGTCGACGCCTTCATCGAGGAGGCCTGCGACTGATCGTGGCGTGTCGCCGTAGAAACCCTGCCCGCCCGCGATCCGAACCGTCACGCCAGGTCACCACACCGTTTCGACCCCACGCGCGCTCTGGCCACCACGATCGCCCAAACGGGGTTAGGCGTGGGTGGGAGGACGGCGGTCGGCCCATGGACGGGCCGTCTCGAGCTGGGCGGCGACGCGGAACAGTAGGTCTTCGCGTCCGAATGCGGCCACGAGCTGCACGCCGATCGGCAGGCCGCTGGCTGCGAAGTAGAGCGGCAGCGACATCGCGGGCTGGCCGCTGATGTTGAACGGCGCGGTGTAGGCGGCAGACGGCATCGAGCGCGCGGCGCCTTCCAGCGGGTTGTCGGGCGGGCCGACGACGAAGCCGATCTCGGGGGGCGGTTCGGCCATCGTGGGTGTGAGCAGCAGGTCGAAACCATCGGCCCACCAACTTGCGACGCGACGGCTCCACGCGTGCGCCTTCCGCAACGCTTCGACGTACAGCGTGGATGTGATCTCTTTGCCCATCTCGTAGTACGCCCACGTGAGCGGCTCGACGTCGTCGGGCTGCACGGGCCGTCCTGCCTTCGCGGCCAGGTCGTCGAAGTCGACACAGACACCGGTGGTGAACACGGCCATGAACTGCTCGAGGAGCCCGTCCTCGTGGAGCGCGGCCGGAAACGACGGCTCGACCGTGTGTCCGAGTGACTCGAGCAAGCGCGCCGCGTCTTCCGCAGCCGCCACGCATTCCGGATCGGTCTGTGCCGTCGCCGCCGGCGCATCCGTGAGGATGCCGATGCGCAGCGCGCCGGGATCGGCGCCGACCTCCTGTAGGTATGGCCGGCTCGGCGGGGGCGCCGTGTAGGGATCGCCCGGCATCGCGCCCTGCACCGCGTCGAGCACCGCGGCGCTGTCGCGAACCGAGCGGGTGAGGGCGTGACGCACGACGAGTCCGGCCCAGCTCTCGCCGTCGGTCGGGCCGAGCGACGACCGGCCCCGCGACGGCTTGAGGCCGAACAGCCCGCAGGCGCTGGCCGGGATGCGGATCGAGCCGCCACCATCGCCCGCGTGGCCGACCGGGACCATGCCCGACGCGACCGCCGCACCTGAGCCACCGCTCGAGCCCCCGGTGCTGTGGCCGGTGTGCCAAGGATTGCGAGTGGGCCCGTACGCTTGCGGCTCCGTCGTGGGCATCAAACCGAGCTCGGGTGTGTTCGTCTTGCCCACGAACACGAACCCCGCGGCGCGGAACTTCTCGAACAGGTAACTGTCGACCTCGGCGCGATATCCGATCTCCTTCAACAGCTTGTTGCCGTAATGGCAGGGCTCGCCCGCGAGCGTGCCGTCGAGGTCTTTCAGCACCATCGGCACACCGCAGAAGGGGCCGTCGGGCAACTCGCCCCGAGCTGTGTCGCGCGCCTGGTCGAACAGCGGGTGGATCACCGCATTGAGCTCCGGGCTGAGCTTCTCGATGCGGTTGATCGCGTCGTCGACGAGCTCGAGTGGCGACGCGTCACCACTGTGGACGAGCTCGGCTTGTGCGGTCGCGTCGAGAAAGGCGCTATCGGTCTCCGTCATGGCCCGCACCGTAGGGCCCGTCCGAGGGGACGTCCAAACGGGCCCTCGCCGGGGAATGCTCTTCAGCCGACGGCCTCGCGGGCCCGCTCGATCGTCTCCTTACCCACTGTCCGCGCTTTGTCGAGCATCCCGGACGCCGCGCCGGCGACGAGATTGCCGGGTGGCGAGTCGGGGGCTTTCGGATGGGGACGGGTCGGCGCGGCCTTCTTCGCCTTCGTCATGCGCTCGCCGAGCTCCGTGAGCTCCTTGCGTCCGAGGGCCTTGCGCACACCGGGGAACAGGCTGGTCTCCTCTTCCTTGACGTGGTGGCGCACACTCTCGATCAGCACGTTGACCTTGGCGTCGAAGCGCTCGTCGGTCGGTTTCATGCCTTCCAGCTCGGAGAGCGTCCACTTGACGATGTGATGCTCTTCGAGACTCTCGAGGACGAGGTCTTCCTCGGCGGCGACTTCGGCTCGGACCACCGGGTAGAACAGTTGCTCTTCGATCGCCGCGTGCACCGACAGCTCCGTGATGATCTGCTGCACGAGCTTGCTCTTGGCCTTTTTCGCCTGATCACCGAGCTGCTGGTACTTCTTGAACAGCTGCTCGACCGTCTTGTGGTCACCTTTCAGCAAGGTGATCGCGTCCATGTGTTCCTCCTCGGGGTCGGGAGTTTCTGTACCCCGCGCATCATCCGGCGAAACGAACCAACCAAGGCTGTTTGCGAGGTTTGGCCGGGGCAGGTAGCGGGTAGTTGTCGAAGGCTCGCCCCACTCTTCAACCTCGAGGACACTCGTGGAGCACAGCATGCCCGTGTCGTCGCGTGAGCCGCTCTGGCCCGACACCCAGGCATCGTTCGAGACGGTGACCGATTCCCGCGGCGACAACGTGCTGTGCGTGCAAGGCGAGATCGACGTGCACACCGCCCCGGGGTTGCGGCGAGAGCTCGTCGCGCTGACCGACGAGGGTGCGCGCTCGATCGTGGTTGATGGTCGTGATCTCGAGTTCATCGACTCATCCGGGCTGCGCGTGATCGTCGAGGCGTCGACCCGATTTCAAGAGCGCGGCGGCAGTCTTTCTCTGCGCAATCTGCGCCCGTCGGTGCGACGCGTGTTCGAGATCAGCGCGCTCGACCGGCTCTTGCCGATCGCGGAGTGATCACGCGCATCCGCGAGTCGGTGCAGACGCGCCGAGGCAACGATTACGGGAGGCGGCCTTCGCCTTCCTGGTTCGCACCCCTTTCCGCCATTTCCTCGTAGCGCGCGCCAGTCTCGGAGTCGAGCTCGAGCTCGTCGGCTGTCGCCTCTGCGTCGGGCGTCGGCATGCGGTCCGCGCCTGCGTGCACTTCCGCTTCAGCACGTTCCGCATCGCGTGTCTCGCGGTCCGGCGTCGTGTGCTCTCGGTCGCTCTCTCGATCGCTCATCGGCTCGTCGCTCCTTGGTCGGTGAACAAGCGTGATGCACCCACTCGCAGACCCGGCACAACCGAGGTGGCCGTCGGCCGCAGACGTCAGGCGGCGGCACGCTCGGCCGGACGGGCATCGACCTTCGCCGTTCGAGTCCGCGGGGGTCGCAGGAGCGCGGCGAGCCTCGAGGGCGAAGGCTCCCAACGCTGGCTGAGCGCGTCGCGCGTGGGATCCGCGCGGAATGCGTCGGACGCTCGTAGGGTATTTACCGATTGCGATGATTCCATTGCCGTTCGTGCACTCCGGCGAGGTCTTGGAACCTCCGCTCCCGCTCGGCAGGGCGGTGGAGCTGCCCGGCCGGGGAACGACCTTTGTACGCGAGCTGCCCGGTCCGCCGGACGCTCCCGTCGTGATGCTCCTTCACGGGCTCTCCGGCAATGCGGATCTCAACTGGTACCCGGCGTTCGGCCCCCTCTCGAGGCACGCTCGCGTGATCGCTCTCGACCATCGGGGTCATGGCGGCGGAATCCGCACGTCGGCGCGTTTTCGCCTCGCAGACTGCGCCGACGACGCAGTCGCGCTGGCCGACGTGCTCGGCATCGATCGCTTCGTGGCGGTTGGCTACTCGATGGGTGGTCCCATCGCCCAGTTGATTTGGCACCGCCACCGCGAGCGGGTCGACGGACTGGTGCTCGCAGCGACGAGTCGCAACTTTCGTGGCCGGCCGCAAGATCAGCTGCTGTTTCTCACGCTGCCGGCAGTCAGTATCGGCGCGCGTGCCGTCCGCGTGCGCGCGTTCCGCAGCGTTGCCGAGCAGTGGTTGGTGGGCCGATCCGGTGATCCGCGTCTCCGCGGGTGGGCACAACGCGAGATGCGTCGCCACGACCTCCGTCTGCTGTTCGAGGCCGCGGAAGCGCTCGGTCGTTTCAGCTCGCACGAATGGGTCGGCGACATCGACGTGCCGACGTCGGTGATCGTGACGACGCGTGACCAACTGGTGCCGCCGCATCGACAACTGAAGCTTGCGCAGTCGATCCCAGACGCGGTGGCGCGTTTCGTCGACGGTGACCATTACGCGGTGGTGCGTGAGCCGGACCGGTTCGTGCCCGCCCTTGTGCGGGCAGTGCGGCACGTGGCCCGACCGCCGCGCGGCCTACGTGTGGCCGATTACGTGCCGTCATACTGGGAGCTTGCGTAGGGCGAGCGCGACGCAGGCTGACCGATCTCGCGCGCCGCAAACCGCAGATCCCGCGCTGCTAGTCCTGCTTCTTGGCGATGGCCTTCGCGAGCTCACCTTTGCTCATACGCGAGCGACCCGTGATGCCGAGCTTGCGGGCCCGCTCGTAGAGCTCGTCTCGCGAGTGCCCTTCGGCGTCGACACCGCCGTACGTCTCACCCTTGCCGCGTCGTTTCGCCGCGGTACTTTGCTTTGAGCGCGGGTCGGACGGGCCTTTCCTGGCCTTCGGCTCCCAGTGGTCACCGACCTTCTCGAAGGAGTGCTTGAGCGCGGCGAATGCGACCCGATGCGCGCGTTCTCCGTCGCCGTACTCTTCCACCGCACTGTCGTGCGCTTTGGCCCAAGTGCGCTGCGCTTTTGCGGGCGAACGCTTGAGCGTGTCGGGGAGCAACTTCATTCCTGGCATCGCTTTCACCTCCGTCGTGTCGATGCGCGCGGTTCTACCCAACAGGCACGGCGCGCATGCTGCTACGCGGGCGAGCTCGTTCCGGCGCGAGTCGTGTCGGGGCTGCGTCCGTCGGGCAGCTTCGGCAACTCGGCGGGTTCACGTTCGGTGCCGTGGTCGGATTCCCAGCCCGACACTTCGATTACCGCGACGTACACGAGCAGCCGGCCGAGCATGAGCAACCACGCCAGCACGCCGAAGACGACCCCGAGGGTGCCGTAGAGCTCGGACGAGTGCTGCACGAGTCGAGGGACGACGAGCGCACCGAGGATCTTGAGCACTTCGAAACCAACCCCGCCGACGATCGCCGCCGGCACGATCCGACGCACCGCGACGCGGCGGTTCGGCAGGATCCATGACGTCCAGACGAACGCGAGCGTGTTGGCGGCTACCCCGATGATGATGCCGAGGGACGCGAGCACGTTCGGCAGGAGCCCGACGATCGCGGCCGTGGAGAACGCGGCGCTGAGCAGGACGCCCATCCCGACGAGCCATGCGAGCCCGTAGAGCCGGTCCTTCAATCCGCGCCCGTTGACCTGCCAGGCGGCGTTGTACGCGGTCGCGACCGCTCCAGCGAGACCGAGGCCGCCCCAGAAGAGCCCGAGCAGGCCGACGACGCTTGCCGCGCGCCGGCTGCGTTGCGCGGTCGCGATGGCCCTCGTGACCGTGTGCGCGGCGCTGCCGGTGAGCCCGAGCTGCTCGATGGCGTCGTGCGCGAAATTGCTCGACGAGTTGGACACGAAGCCGAGCACCGCGATCGCGACGAGCAACAGCGGAAAGAGGCTGAGGAACGCGGTGAGCGTGATGGCCGACGCCATCGCGTTGCCGTGCAGCTCGCCGACGCGGCGTTGCACCCCGAGCGCCCAGCGGAGCCACGGCCAGCGCGCCGCAAGCCGATCGAGGCGGTCCTGCAGGTCGAATCGCACTCGGCGACCCTACTCAGCAGCCGTCGCGAGGTCGCCAAACGACTTGCTGCCCCCGCGCCTGGGCTGTTGAACGCGCACCCGATGGGCGCGAGATTCTGGCTCTCGCGGTTCAGCAGCTCGCCGCCGCCCATGGTGACCAATCGGGGAGGCGGCAGGCGTGGAAACCGGTGCCCGTTCTTGTTCGCGTAGCAACACGCGATCGCGCCGATGCGTTGCACGCCGGGAAAATGGCTACCCGAGGTGTGGACTAGCAATGCGCCCGAGGATCGCCTACGGTTTCCCTGCCGGGCCCCGATCCGAGGCTTCCCATGGCTGAGTCCGATCCCCGCTTCGTCGACGTGATTGCGCGACTACACCGGTTGCACAACGCCGATTCCAATGAAGTCACCCTCACGAAGCTCGCGGATCTCGCTGTCCTCGCCGTGGATGGTTGCGACAGCAGCGGGGTGACGCTCAACACTGATGGTTGCCTCACAACCGATGCGTGCACCGATGACCTCGTGCGCGATGTCGACGAGGCGCAGTACGCGGTCGATGACGGCCCGTGCGTCCGGGCGCTTCGTCAGCGGGAGTCGACGCGGATCGACGACACCGCCACCGACGAGCGCTGGCCGGAATTCACCAGTGCGGCCCGAAACCATCAGGTGCTCAGCTCCTGTTCGGTGCCGCTCGTGGTTGACGGCGAGACACTCGGCGTGCTCAACCTGTATTCCCGCCGGGCGGGTGCGTTTCGCGGCAGCGAGGCGGCGGCTCGGGAGTATGGCGCTCACGCGGCGCTCGCACTGTCGAACGCGAACCGCCTGCGCGCATCCGTCGAGTTGACGAGCCAACTCGAACAGGCCCTTGCCTCGCGAGCGGCGATCGAGCAGGCGAAGGGCATCCTGATGGCCCGTATGGTGATCACTGCCGAGGACGCGTTCGACGAGCTCATCCGACGGTCACAGATTGCGAACCGAAAGCTACGCGACGTGGCCAACGACATCGTGGTCGAGGCGAGCACGCAAGCAGCCTTGAAACATCGCTGACAACGCGCGCATACTTGAACTCTGCGGTTGAGCACCCAGCCGTTCTCACTCCGTGAGGGGTCTGGGGAGGGGCGTGGTGGCGACCAACCGTATTTCGCATCGAAAGCTGCACTCGTTGCAGGCCTTTGAGTGCAGCGTCCCGCATTCCGACGGAACGTACGAGGCGGCGGTGCGGGGCGAGCTCGACATGCAGACAGCCCCCGAGCTGCAGCGTCTACTCGAAGAACTCGTCCGCAAAGGGCACGGCGATATCCACGTCGACTGTTCCGGCCTCACGTTCATCGACTCCTCGGGCTTGGCCGCGTTCGCCCGCATCGACAAGCTCTTGCGCAGCCGGAGCAGCCACGTTCGCCTCGTCGGCGTCAATTGCGCCTGCCGGCGCACGTTCGTCCTCACCAAGCTCGACTATCTGCTCGACGACGCGTAGCGCGCGGCTCGGGCAACATCTCGGCGGCCGACACGGGCCCGCTGTCGCGTTTGAGCCTGCACACGCGTGGGGAAATCTTGGGTAACGGTCGGAGGTGAGATGGACGCGTTCGCCTGGTTCTTGTTCGCTGTCGTCGTGGTGATTGTGGCGCTGATGCTGTTCGTCGTCAGCCGCCGGCGCCGGCGTGCCGGGGGAGTGCTCGCCGCGCCGTCCCGCCGTCGGGCCCGGCGCCGTGGCCCGCAATGATGAAGGAGCGCAGATGAGCGGCCTGGCGCGGGCGACCGAACTGATCAGCCGGCCCGTCGTGACGATGGCGGGCGACGCG
The DNA here is from genome assembly GCA_038236695.1 of Acidimicrobiia bacterium. GTDB lineage: Bacteria > Actinomycetota > Acidimicrobiia > IMCC26256 > JBBRZM01 > JBBRZM01. Next base: position 50,418 of record JBBRZM010000015.1, on the reverse strand, counting down.
GTCGCCGAAGTCAAAGACGTCGTCTACGACTCTGATGAGGGCAATGTGCTGGGCTTCACCCTCAACCGGCGCGGATGGCTCGGGAAGCCGCTCGACCGGATCCTCACGCGCGACGCCATCGCATCGATTGGCCGCGACGCGATCATGATCCAAGACGCCGGCGTGTTGGTCGGCGAGAAGGACGCGCCGCCCGAAGTGGCTCATGCCCCGTCGGAACGCAACGTGATCGGCAATCGGGTGTTGACGACGTCCGGAACGGAGCTGGGCGAGGTGACCGACGTGGTCGTCGAGACCGGTCGCGACGCCAGGATCGTCGGTTACGAGCTCGGCGGGCCTGCGGTCACCGAGCGACGCGGCGGTCGCCACATCCTCATTCCGCGGCCCGAGCAGCTCGCCGTTTCGGGCGAGGCACTGATCGTGCCCGACGACGTCGAGCCGTTCGTGCGTGACGACCTCTCCGGGTTTGGCGCCGCGGTCGACAGCTTCCGAACCCGGCTGAAGGAACCCGGTCAATGACGACGTTTCGGGAGGGGACGGGCCGCACGGTCATGAGCCGAACCACCGCGGAGTCGGTCGGGCAGGTGCAGCACTTCACGGTGAGCCCCGACGAACAGCAGATCACCGCGTTGGTGATCGACGCGAAACACCAGCGCCTCATCGATTGGAGCGCGATCGAGTCGTTCGGTCATGACGCTGTCGTCGTCGAGAGCGAGAGCGTGGCTCGCGAACCGGTCAATGAGTCGGAGAAACGAGCCACTGCCGGCGAGCTCGACATGGTCGGCAAGCTTGTGCTCAGCGACCTCGGCAACAGCTGTGGCACGACGCACGACGTGGAGTTCGACGCGCAGTCCGGACGTCTGTCGACACTGTCGACCGACCAGGGTCGGATCGACGCGGCGCGCCTGGTCGGCGTCGGTGATTACGCCGTCGTCGTGCGCAAAGACCCGGACGCAGAGCTCACCGGCGAGTAACCGCGTCCGGCGCGGTGTGCGAGGCGCGCGATGGGCGCGGGTCAGGCGGAGAGTGCCGCGAGCGCTTCGTCGACGCTCGGGTGGAGCGGCACCTGCTCATCCAGCTTGGTGACCGCGATCACCCGGCGCGTCAGCGCGTCATCGTCGAGTACGAGGCGAAGCCGCTGGCGGCGCGACTGCAGCCGCTGCGCGAGGTCGAAGATCATCCGGACGCCGGTGCTGTCGAGGTACGTGGTGCCGCTGAGGTCGAGCACGAGGCCGGACGCATCGTTGCCGAGCGCGGCCACGATGAGGGTGCGAATCTCCTCGACATTGGAGAGGTCGAGCTCACCGCGCAGCTGCGCGACGAGCGTGTCGTTCGACCTGGTCAACTCGACTCGTCCGATCCCGCTCATTCCTGCGCTCCCGTCAATCGCCGCTCCATGCGCACGGCGGTACCGTCGGCGGCAGGCTCCACGTCGACATGGTCCATGAGCGCTTCCATCATTCTCAACCCACGTCCCCGATTACCTCGCGGGCGGGGCTCGCGCCATTTCCCCGTGTCTTGCACCGCGACGGTGACGACGCCGTCGTCGTGGCGTGCGGAGACGAAGAATTCCGCATCGCCGATGCCGTACGCGTGCTCCACCGCGTTTGCCGCGGCTTCGTTGACTGCGACGACGATCTCGTAACGCTCCGCGCGTGTCGTCCCGAACCGCTTCAGCCACGCCTCGAAGTTGGTGCGCAAGCTCGCCAACTCCCGCGGCCGGGCCGAGAGCCACATCTCGAACGTGTCGCCGTCGTCGACCGGCCGTACCACGAGCAGGGCGACGTCGTCGGCGGGTGAGCCGCCCACCAACCGCTCGAGCACGTCGTCGGCAAGCACCTCGAGGTCGCGGGGCGCGTTCCGAAGCACGTCTCCGAGGCGACCGAAGCCGACGTCGAGCGACTCCCGCCGGCGCTCGATCAGCCCGTCGGTGTAGAGGAACAGCAAGTCTTCGGCGGCGAGGAACGCGTGCGTCTCGGGGAACCGCGACTCGGCTGCAGCGCAGAGCGGTGGTCCGCCGTCACCTTGGAGGTACTGAAGGTCGCCGTTGGCGCGCAGCACGAGCGGCGGAGGGTGCCCGGCACTGGCGTATCGCATGCTTCCGGTGAGCGTGTCGAGCGTGACCAGCAAGAGTGTGGCCATGTCGGCGTCATTGATCGCGTAGAAGTGCTCGTTGAGTCGCGTCAGCAGTTGACTCGGACCGAGCCCATCGAGCGCGCAGAACTGCAGCGCGTTACGGATGCGGCCCATCGCGGCCGCGGCCCGTACACCGTGGCCCGCGACATCTCCGATCGCGAGGAGTACGGCGCCGCCCGGCAACGGGATCACGTCGTACCAGTCGCCTCCGACCGTTGCCTCTTCTCTTGCGGGCACATAGCGAGCCGCGACACTGACGCCTGGCATCTTTGGGAGGTGCTCAGGCAGCAGGCTGCGCTGGAGCATCTCGGTGACAGCTTGTTCGCGCTCGAAGCGCCGGGCGTGCTCGACCGACGGCGCGATGCGGCGCGCCACCTCCTCGGCGAGCGCGACGTCGGCCTCCGTGTAGTGATTCGGCTCGGAGGAGCCGAACTGCAGTGCGCCCATCGGGCCGTTGTCGTTGTGTAACGGTACGCAAATCATCGAGCCGATGACGCTCGTGCGCCCCCCGGCATCCTGCTCGCGTTCGTCGAGGGACGGCCTGAAGTCGTCGGGTCCGGTCTCACCGACAAGAACGGGTCGGCCTTCGCGCACCGTTCGGCACGCGGGCACGCCGGCGTCGAGGGGCAGCGGCTTGGTGTCGCCGGGTTCACCGATTGCAGCCCGGGCCGAGGGGTCGACGTTGCCGACCGCGACCAGTTGGAGCCGGTCTGCATCTTTGTCGAGCAGGTACACGGCGCATGCCTCGGCGAATGCCGGCAGGACGCTCTGGGCGACGGCGTCGAGCCGGGCGTGGGTATCGAGCTCGATCGTCGCGAGCTCGCCGAGCCGTGCGAGCACGGTCAGACGGTTCTGTGCGCGCGCGGCTTCCGTCGCCAACCGGGCGTTCTCGATCGCCTGCGCAAAGCGGGTGGCCAGGTCCTCCGCGAGGCGCACGTCATCGGCGTCGTATTCGCGATGGGAGACGGCGGTGTAATTGAACAGCAGCGCTCCGAGGTGCCGGCCGCCCGCTTGCAGCGGCGCGGCGATCGCCGAGACGACACCGTGCTCTTCGAGGAGTTGACGATGTTGCTCGTCCTCGGCCATCTCGGCACGCATCTCGGGCGTCACGTTGGAGAGAAGCCTCGTGCCGTCTCCCTGGAGCAGGATGCCGGCGCGCCGCCCGTCACGGTCGAGCGGCCAGCGCGCGTCGGCTTCGACCAGGCGAGCTTCGAGGTCGGGATCGACGTGCGTGATCCGCACCCGGTGGCTGCCGTCGGGCTTGCGAAGGTAGAGATGACACGAGTCGGCGAAGCCTGGGATCGCCAGCCGCGTCACTTGATCGATCACCGTGTCGACATCGGAAGACGACGCGAACAGCTCGTTCGCCCGCGCGATCAGCGCCGTCGCCCGCTCGGTGCGCTTGAGCACAGTCACCTCGACGACGACGGCGCCGATGCCCAACACATCGCCAGAGTGGCCCACGACCGGGTACGAACTGGCGAGCCAGTGCCGCTCGCGGCCGGGCGCGGCCTCGGTCCGGGCGCTGACTTCGACGTCGACGACCGGTTCGCCCGTGGCCAGCGCCTCGCGAAACTCAGTCTCGACTCGCGTCCACAGGGCGGGGAGAACATCTTCGATGTTCTTGCCGAGATGGTCGGCGAAGTCGAGGCCGCTGATGTCGGCGAACGGCTGGTTGAGCCGGACGAAACGGAACTCGGTGTCGAAGAACGCGAACCCCACCGACGCGTGCTCGAGGAGCGCATCGAGTCGCGCCAGCGCCTCCTCGAGCTCGCGGTGGGCGTGCTCCGCGGCCTGGCGGGCAGCGTGTTCCTGCTCCAACAGCCGGCCTCGTTCAAACTCCGCGGCCTTGCGCTCCGTGATATCGATCCCGACGCCGACCCACTGGTCGGGCTCGCCGCCCACGTTTGGTATCTTGCGTCCGCGTCCGTCGATCCAGCGGACGACGCCGTCGGGACGCACGATGCGGTGCTCGTAGGAGAGCTCCGCGTTGTGGGCGACCGCGTTCGCGATCTCGTCGGTGACCATCGCACGGTCGTCGGGGTGCACGATCTCGACGAATGCGTCGCGGGTGCCAGCGAACTGGCCGGGCTCGACTCCGAACACGGCTTCGAGTTCAGCCGACCACCACACCCGGTCGGTGTCGGTGGCCCATCGCCAGGTGCCCATGTGTCCCGCCTCGAGGACCAACCTGGCCTCGGCCTCCTTGTTGCGAAGCTCCTCTTCGATCGCGTGACGGGTCAGCGCGGCGGCGAGCACGTTGGTGACAGCGCGCAGGAAGAACACGTCGTCGTCAGTGAAGGCACTCGCCTGGGTCGTATGTGTCGCGAGCACGCCGAACGGGCGTGGGGTGCCGCGGATGACGGCGCTCATGCTGCACTCGATGCCGTGTTCGAGCAGTACCGGCGACGGTGTGACGCGCTCCTCATGCTTCCAGTCGTCGACAAGCAGCGGCGTCGCGGTGCCCAGGGCCGCTCCGGCAAGACTGTCGGGGCCCGTTCCGGCGACGACGCTGCCGACAACGCCGGGACGCCAACCGGTGCCGGCGCGCATCAAGAGGTCGTCACCGTCGTCACATCGCTGGAACACGGCGGCGAACGCGACGTCGAGTGTCTCCGCGACCATCGCGACCGCCTCGTCGAGGAGCCCGTCGATCTCGCTCGATTCGAGGGCATGACGGCCGAGGAGCGCCACCGCTACTTGTTGACGCTCCCGCCGGCGCAGTATGTGATGGACGTCGCCGCGGCCCCGGTCATCAGTCGAGCGCCGGGGAGCAGCGCCGACTGCTCGGCTCGCTGACCTGTCCCGACTCACGATTCCGCTCACCTGCTCTCGGACCGTTTGACGCTGCCCGTCCTCGGCATCGGCGGAAAGGGATCACTCGACCCGGCCGGGGCAGGGTCCGGCCGGGTCGAGTGTCTGGCCGGAGTGTGCCCAGCGCCCGCGACCGCCAAACCCGGTCGCCGCGCCGGGTGAGCTACTTCTCGCCGAGCGACTCGCGCAGGAGCACGAGCGTGCGGGTCAAGAGCCGGGAGACCTGCATTTGGCTGATTCCGAGGCGCTCGCCGATCTTCGACTGGCTCAGTCCCTCGAAGAACCGCAGGTGGATCACCGTCCGCTCTCGTTCGGGAAGTTGGTCGAGGAGCGCGGAGACGACAATACGATTCTCGGCATCAGTGATCTCGAACGCGTCGAGTGGCTGGAGGTCGGCGTCGGTGCCCGCGTCGAGCGACGCGGGTGCGAGGGCCTGCCCGGCGTCGAGTGCCTCGATGACCATCTCGTCGGCAGTATGGGCTTCGCGTGCGATCTCGGCGATTGTCGGCGAGCGCCCGAGCTGCTGGGTGAGCGGACCGAGGCTCGATTGCACCTCCAGAAGTCGCTCCTGGACGCGCCGGGGCACGCGCACCGCCCACCGCGAGTCACGGAAGTGGCGCTTCAGCTCGCCGAGGATCGTGGGCGTCGCGAACGTCGAGAACGCGAGGCCGCGCTCCGGCTCGAAACGCTCGACCGACTTGAGCAAGCCGAGCAGTGCGACCTGCACCAGATCCTCGCGCCGGTCACCGCGCGCCGCGTAACGCCGCGCGAGTGTCTCGGCGAGCCCGACGTTGGCTTCGATGAGCCGGTTGCGCAGGGCGCGATCACCGGTGCGGCGGTACTCGACGAAGAGCTCGCCGATCGCGACGGAGGTGCTGTCGGTGCGGGCCACCTCAGCGACCAGCGGTCGCGCGCTTCACGAGGCGGAAGGACGCCGCGTCGTCAGCGATTCGGAGCTCGTGTTCATCGGTGACCGCGGCGACGATGGTCTTGGAGAGCTCGCTCTGCTCACCGTGCGTCCCGCCAGGCGAACCGTCGCCCTCGACGGTGACGGCGCCGTCGCCCAATAAGAACGTGAGTGTGAGCGACTCGATGCCGCCGTGGCCCGTCAGCGCGAAGCAGAGCTCGTCGACTGCGATGCGGAGATCTTCGATCTCCTCGTAGTTGAAGCCCGCGCGGCTCCCGACATCAGCCGCCATGAGGCGAGCAACTCGCAGGAAGTCGGGCGTACCCGGGATCGAGAGCCGAATGACGTCGACCGGCTCGGGCATTCCACGCTCCTTGTGCTAATTCGGCGGGGGCGTCGGCGCAGACCGATGGCGCTCGCCGTTGGTTGCTGGATGTCGTTCTGCAGGTTGACTCGCAGAGCATGCCGCGTTCTCGGCGCTCGCGCGGCACCGGCCCGTCCCCGCGACTGGTTAGGCAGCGGGGTGGGTACGTTCGCCACCGAGCTGGACGAAGGAGCCGCGTGACACAAGTCGAGGCGCGGGAACGGGCACTTCGATTAGTGGTGCCTGCGACGGCGGAACACTTGCGGACTGTCCGGTTGGTTGCTGCCGACGCGGCTGAGCGCGCCGGGTTCGATTTCGAGGAGACGGCCGACCTGCGGATTGCGGTCGACGAGCTGTCGCACGTCCTGATGCAAGCGACGGACGAGCCGTTGTTCCTCTGTTATACGGTCTGCGGCGGCGATGTCACGGTCCGCGGCTCGGCGATGCGGCGCGCCGGCGAGACGGGCCACTCGCTGAGCTGGTGGTCGCAGCTGATCCTCGGTCGGGTCACCGACTCGTTCGAGCTGGTCGACCTGGATCGAGAGCTGATCTTCGAGCTCACCAAGCGTCACTCGGGCGCGTCGCGATGGCGATGAGCGACGAGCTTCGCGAGGACCGTGCGGAGCTTTCCCGTCGGTTTGAGGAGTACCGGCGCACGGGCGACCGACGGTTGCGCGATGAGCTGGTGGAGGGCCACGTCGCGTTGGCTCGGTTTCTGGCGCGCCGCTTCGCGAATCGCGGTCAGAGCCTCGACGACCTCGTGCAAGTCGCGCTCGTCGGCCTCTTCAAGGCGGTCGAGCGCTTCGATCCCGATCGCGGACTCCAGTTCTCGACGTTCGCGACGCCCACGATCGTCGGCGAGCTCAAGCGGCACTTTCGCGACAAGGGATGGGCAGTGCGTGTGCCGCGCCGCGTGCAGGAGCTCCACGTCCAGCTGGCCGCCGCCGTCGGCGCACTGAGCCAGGAGCTCGGCCGCTCGCCCCGCCCGGCCGAGATAGCGGCGCGGGCCGGCGCGTCCGAGGAAGATGTGCTCGAAGCGATGGAGGCGGGCGGTTCGTACCGCTTGGCATCGCTCGACAGCGCGACTCAGAATGAGGCCGGGCTGGAGCTCTTGCAGCGTCTCGGCGACGACGACGAGGAGCTCGAGCGCGTCGATCGACGACTCGAGCTCGCGGGATTGCTGGAGGCGCTGCCGAAGCGTGAGCAGCAGATCGTGTATCTCCGCTATTTCGAGGGGCTCACGCAGTCAGAGATCGCGGAGAAGGTCGGGATCAGTCAGATGCACGTTTCTCGTCTGTTGGTGCGCAGCTTGGCGATGCTTCGGGAAAAGGCTGGCGCGAAGACATGAGCACGCGTGACGAGCGGCTCCGACGCCCGACGGCGCGAGGTCATGACGATTCGAACCGACGCGACGCCGTTGAGCAGCCGGCTGCGCGCCGGGCGATCTCGACCGTCCTCCCTTCAGTTGCCCCGAGCGCGGGGGTGGCGCGCCGTTTCGTGGGCGCCGCGTTACGCCGCTGGAACGTCGCGCCTTCGCTCATCGAGACTGCGCTGCTGCTGACCAGCGAGCTGGTGACGAACGCCTACGTCCACGAGGGCAGCGAATCCGAGCTCACCGTGCGCCGGCGGGCTCACTGCCTCCGGGTCGAGGTCAAAGACACCGGATGCGGAGCGGTCGAGATGAACGCTCCCGACGTCGAACGCCCCGACGGGCGAGGCCTTTGGATCGTCAGCGCGCTCGCAGACCGTTGGGGCAGCGTGCGGCTTCGCAACGGCAAGAAGGTGTGGTTCGAGCTCGCGCTGGGCGCGGCGATCTGACGGTCGGCACCCGGGTCGGTACGATTCGAGGGAAGCGCACGTCGCGAAGAGGAGTCTTGGCGCCCCAAGATTGGAGGATCGATGTCGCTCAGTGAATTGTTCGACCCGTCCGGCGCAGAGTTCCTGGTATCGGCGAACGATGGCACCAGCGCCACACTCTCCATCACCGGCGAAGTTGATGTCGCGAATTCTCCGGAGCTGCGGGAGGCGTTGTACGCCTTGATCGATCAGGGCATCACCAACGTGAGCATCGACGTTGCCGGCATGGAGTTCATCGACTCATCCGGCCTCGGCGTGTTTGTCAGCGCGCTGAAACGCATCCGTGAGCGCTCGGGCGACTTGATTTTGCGGTCCCTGCAACCCGCTACGAGAAGAGTCTTCGACGTGACCGGGCTCACGAAGGTCTTCACGATCACCGACTGAGCGCTGGGCGAGTTTTGCCCGCGGGCCTGCCGGGTATCACCATCACTCTCAGCGGTTCGTCTTCATGGAGAGGCCGAGGCCCGAGAGGCCCAGCAGCGTGCTGAGCAATAGTCACGTCCGTTCGCATTGAGAACGCCGGGCCGTCGCGCCCGGCGTTTCTCGTTGTGTGCCGGTGCGCGGGTGTGACGGCTCACATCACAAGTCGGCGGAGCGGCTTGCCGCTCGAGCTGCGCGGAATTTCCTCGCTCACTATCACTGCCCGCGGAAGCTGCGCTGCGCTGAGGTAGTGGGCTGCGAACGCGCGCAGCTCATCGAGCGTGGGCGGGGCGCTTGCGGGCTGCGCGACGACGTGGGCCACGACCCGTTCGCCCCACTCGTCGTCGGGCTCGCCGACCACGCAGACATCGAGGATCGCCGGATGCCGGATAAGCACCTCCTCGACTGCTGTCGGGCTCACGTTGACGCCGCCCGTGATGATGAGGTCACGCGCCCGATCGACGACGGCGATCCGTCCATCGTCATCGAGCGCGCCGACATCACCCGTGCGCAGCCAGCCGTCCGCGGCGAAGGCCGCGGCGGTCGCGTCGGGATCACCGCGGTACCCGCGCATGACGACCGCGCCGGCCACGATGATCCCGCCGTTCTCATCGAGCCGAGCTTCGACGCCCGCGATTGCCCGGCCGTTGATCACGCATCCGCCCCAGGTCTCGCTCATCCCGTACGAATCGACGAACGCGGCTCCGGCGTCGGTGGCGAGCGCACGCAATGTCGGGGGCGTGCGCGCACCGCCGAGGATCACGCGGCGGAACATTGCGAGCGCGTCCGGCCGCGCGTCGAGCAGTCGCTTCAGCATGGTTGGCACGAGCGACACGAGCGTCGCGCCGCTCTCCTCGGGCGCGTTGGCGACACGGTTGATGTCGAAACCGTCGTGTGTCGTCACCGGCACGCCGCTCACCCACGCGCGCGCCAGGATCGCCAGCCCGGCGACGTGATGCAGCGGCAGGCACGCGAGCCAGCGATCTATCGCCGGGTGGGCGCCGATCGCGGCGGAGAAACCGCGCGCCATGCACTCGAGTCCCGCCCACGTGAGCTCGACCGCCTTGGGCTGCGCGGTGGTGCCGGAGGTGACGACGACGGCTGCGACTGACGGATCGACCGGCTCGTCTATCCGTAGCGAGGCAATGGCGTGATCGACGGCAGCATCGGGCGCGTTCGGATCGAGCACGGCGACTGGTTGGTGGCGGGTCCACGCGTCGAGCACTGCGTCGGCCGCCTGCTCCGCCGGAAGGCGGATGGCGAGCAACTCCGCTTGGTGGGCCCCGGCCATGCGGCGCTACCGTAGCGTCCGTAGGAGTGATCGCTCCAAGAGTCGAGGATGGCAATGACCGACAAAGCCGCAGGCCGAGACATCGTCGGCCGAGACATCGGGGGCGGACGCTCGATCACGGCCGGCGCCGAATGGAAGCCTGACGGCGACTACGCCGACATCCGCTACGAGACCGCCGACGGCATCGCCAAGCTCACGATCAACCGGCCCGAAGTGCGCAACGCGTTTCGTCCTCAGACGCTGTTCGAGTTGCAGGACGCGTTCGAGCGAGCGCGCAACGACCGTGACATCGGCGTGATCATCCTCACGGGCGAAGGACCCGAGGCGTTCTGCTCGGGCGGCGACCAACGCATCCGGGGCAGCGACGGATATGTCGGCGACGACGGCATCGGACGCCTCAACGTGCTCGATCTCCAGGTGCAGATCCGGCGCCTCCCGAAGCCGGTGGTCGCGATGGTCGCGGGCTACGCGATCGGCGGCGGTCACGTCTTGCACGTGGTGTGTGACCTCACGGTCGCCGCCGACAACGCGCGGTTCGGTCAGACGGGGCCGAAAGTCGGCTCGTTCGACGGGGGTTACGGCTCCGGCCTGCTCGCCCGCATGGTCGGCCAGAAGAAGGCGCGCGAGATCTGGTTCCTCTGCGAGCAGTACGACGCGCAGGCCGCCCTCGACATGGGGCTCGTCAACACGGTGGTACCGCTCGAAGACCTCGAGATCGAGACGGTTCGCTGGTGCCGCAAGATGCTCGAGATGAGTCCGCTCGCGATGCGCATGCTGAAAGCGTCGCTCAATGCCGTCGACGACGGCCTCGCCGGCATCCAACAACTCGCGGGCGACGCCACCCTTCTCTATTACATGAGTGAGGAAGCCCAAGAAGGCAAGAACGCCTACCTCGAGAAACGGCGCCCCGACTTCGACAAGTACCCGAAACGGCCATGACTTTGGTCGCGCTCGCTGCGGGCGGGGATACCCCGCCGGCGGGCGCTCGCCGCCCCTGCGAGCTCCTTCGCTCCCTCCGGTCGCTCCGTCGCCGCCCCAAGTACGCAGCGCGTGGCGCGGCTGTGGCGGTCGCTTGGGGAGACTGCGGGTGACCACGGCCGCGGAGTGGGTGGCGGGGGCGCGGCCGCGGACGTTGGGCGCCGCGATCGCACCGGTGATCGTCGGCACGGCGGCTGCGGCCGGCGCCGCGGGTGACGTGCGATGGGGGCGCGCCGCGCTCGCGCTCGTCGTCGCGCTCGGGCTCCAAGTCGGTGTCAACTATGCGAACGATTACTCGGACGGCGTGCGTGGTACCGACGCCGACCGCAACGGGCCACTCCGGTTGACCGCATCGGGCGTCGCGGCGCCGAACGCGGTACGCAACGCGGCCGGACTCGCGTTGCTGGTGGCTGCAGCGGCCGGGCTCGCTCTCGCCATCGTCGTCAACCTGTGGTTGTTGGTTGTCGGCGCAGCGGCGATCGCGGCCGCTGTCTTCTACACCGGTGGTCCGAAGCCGTACGGCTACGCGGGATTCGGCGAGCTGGCGGTGCTCGTCTTCTTCGGTTTCGTTGCCACCGTCGGCTCGGCCTACGTGCAGTTCGCGCGCGTGCCGATGACGGCTTGGTGGTCGGCCGCGTCGATGGGGCTGCTCGCGTGCGCGATCCTGCTGGCCAACAACGTGCGCGACGTCGCGACCGACCGTATCGCGGGCAAGCGCACGCTCGCGGTTCGGGTTAGTGCGCCAGTAGCCCGACGAGTGTTCGCCGCGTGCGTGATCGGCGCGTTCGCCGCCGTCGTCGGGGCCGCGTTCAGCGCGCCGTGGGCCCTGCTCGGCCTGGCTGCGATCCCGTTGGCGTTCACGCCGGTGCGACTGGTGCTGACCCGCACTGACCCGCCATCGCTCATCGGTGCCCTCGTCGGCACGTCTCGGTTGGAGCTCGTGCTCGCAGTCGTGCTGGCGGTCGGGCTCGTGATCTCGTGAGCGAGCACCGGCTGCGCATCCCGCTGGTCCGGCCGGTTCGCGGCGTGACCCATCGTGACATCACGTTGCTCAGCGGGCCGGCGGGCTGGGGCGAGTGCTCGCCATGGCCGGGCTATCCATGCGATCCCACACTGGCACGCCGCGCGGCCGAGGAAGCGGCCTGCGAAGGCTGGCCGCCAGCGGTGCGTGACGCCGTGCCGGTCAATGCGCTCGTGCCCGACGGCCCGATCGACCGCGGGTCGTTGGCCGGTTTCTCGAGCGTGAAGCTGAAGGTCGCCGGGCCGGACGATGTCGAGCGTGTGGCGGAGCTGCGTGACCTCCTGGGTCCGGCCGTCGCGATCCGAGTCGACGCGAATGGCGCATGGGACGTCGACATGGCCATCGACGTGATCGAACGACTCGATCGCTACGACGTGGAGCTGATCGAGCAGCCCGTCGCGACGCTCGACGACCTCGCCCGCGTGCGGCGCAAGGTCACGGTACCGATCGCGGTCGACGAGTCGCTGCGCTCACTCGGCGACGCGCGCGACGTCGAGCGTCTCGACGCCGCCGATGTCATCGTGCTCAAGGTGCAACCACTGGGCGGCGTGCGGGCGGCTCTCGCCGTGGCCGACGCAGCCGGCCTTCCCGCGATTGTGACGTCGATGCTGGAAACGTCGGTCGGCCTCGCGGCCGGGCTCGCGCTCGCGGCCGCACTTCCTGAGCTCCCCTTCGCCTGCGGGCTCGGCACCGCGGCGCTGCTCGCTGGCGACGTGGTGGCGGATCCGCTCGTGCCCGTCGACGGCGTGCTCGCGCTGCGCCGCCCCGCCCCGGTGCCCGAGCTGGTTGCCCGCTACGAGGTCATTGAGCCGTGAACCACCTCGGCGATCACCGACGCGATCGCGTCCGGATGCTCGAGATGCGCGGCGTGACCCGTGCCCGACACCACCGCGAGCTCTGCGCCCGGGATCAGCTCGTACATGCGGCGGCCGAGTTCCATGAACTTGGGATCACGATCGCCGGCCACGATCCAGACGGGCATGGCCAGCTTGGCGAGCCGGTCCCACAATGGCTCCTGCACCCCGGCGCCCAAGGTGCGCAGTGTGGTGGCAAGGTCGGCCGCCGTGTGCCGCTCCCGATCTTCGAGATCGGCGTCTTCGACCGTGAGCGATGCGAACAAGGGTTGCGCGAGCCAGCGCAACAGAAACGCGTCGACACCGTCGCGCTCGATCTCCTGTGCGAGTTGCTCGTCGGTGTCGCGACGCGCGACGCGCGCGTCGGGATCGTCGAGCCCGGCCGACGAGCTGATGAGGATCAGGCGCTCGACCAAATCGGGCCGGTCCAGCGCAAGCTGCAAACACAGCCGACCCCCCATCGAATACCCCACGTAGGCCGCCCGACCGCCGGCCTGGCCGAGCGCCGCGGCCGTCGCCACGAAATCGAGGCCAACCGGAACGTCGACCGCCAACGGCTCGACGTCGGCCGGCAGCTGGTGCACGACGGGGTCCCACGACCGTGCCGTCTGCGTGAATCCGTGGACCAGGACCACTCGCATGCGGGCATCCTGGCATGACTCGCGACGCCGCGACCGGGTTTGCGCGCACGCTCGTCGACGAGTGGGTGCGCGCCGGCGTCACCTTCGCCGCGATCTCGCCCGGGTCGCGTTCGACCCCACTTGCGCTGGCGCTCGCGAACGACGGCCGTGTTCGCCTCCACGTGCACCTCGACGAGCGCTCGGCAGCGTTCTTCGCGCTCGGCCTCGGCAAAGCCACGGGCAGGCCGGCGATCGTGCTGTGCACCTCGGGCACTGCGGCGGCGAATTTCCATCCCGCAGTGCTCGAGGCACACCACTCGCGCACCCCACTGCTCGTCTGCACCGCGGATAGGCCACCCGAACTGCGCCACAGCGGTGCCGGCCAGATCATCGATCAGGTGAAGCTCTACGGCGATGCGGTGCGGTGGTTCGTGGATGCCGAGCCCCCGACTGATCGTGCCGGAGTGGGCGCTTCGTGGCGGGCACTCGCAGCGCGGGCCGCGGCCGAAGCACTGGGACCGCCAGCCGGTCCCGTGCACGTCAACCTCGGCTTCCGCGAGCCGTTGGTGCCGACCGGCGACCCACTCGTTGACGCGCCCGGCCGCGCGGACGGTCAACCGTGGACACGGGTGACGCGGGCGCCGGCACTGCCCGACGACGAGACGGTCGAGCATCTTGCGGCGCGTGTCGCGGAGACGCCCAACGGCGTGGTCGTCGCCGGATGGGGTGCCCGCGCTTCAACCGAGGTGGTCGATCGATTCGCGCGGGCCGCGGGCTGGCCGGTGCTCGCGGATCCACTCTCCAACCTGCGAACGGGCCCGGAATCGATCTCCACCTATGACGCGCTCCTGCGCGACGAACGGTTCGCGGCCACTCATCCTCCCCAGGTCGCGGTGCGCCTTGGCGCGCTGCCGACGGGTCGCGCACTCAACGCCTGGCTCGATGCCCACCGCGTGCCGCAGATCGTCGTCGATCCCGACCACCCGTGGCGCGACCCTTCGCACGCGGCGACCGAAGTACTCGCTGTCGAGGCAAACCCGCTCCTCGACGCCGTGACCCGCTCCCTGCGCGGTGCGCCGGCGTCATTCTGGCGCGACGGGTGGCTCGAGGCCGAGCGCGTCGCCCGGCGCGTGATCGATACGGTGCTCGACGACGAGCGGTCCGAGCCGTTCGAGGGACGGATTGCGCGCGACGTCGTTGGCGCGGTGACGCCGCTCGCCACGCTCGTGGTCGCGTCCAGCATGCCGGTGCGCGATGTCGAGTCGTTCGCCGCCGCGCGCCGCGACATCCACTTCGTTGCCAACCGCGGCGTGAGCGGCATCGACGGTTTCGTCTCGACGGTCCTGGGCATCGCCGCCGCTCGCCGGTCGAGTGATCCGCCGGTCGTTGCGCTGTGCGGTGATCTGTGCTTCCTGCACGATGCGAACGGTCTGCTCGGCGCGGCAGAGCGCGGGATCGACGCCACGTTCCTGGTCATCGACAACGGCGGCGGTGGGATCTTCTCGTTTCTTCCGCAAGCCAAGCTCCCGGAGCACTTTGAGTCGCTGTTCGCGACACCACAACCCGTCGACATCGGCGCGGTGGCGCAGTTGCACCGTCTCACCGTGCATCGCGTCGAGAAGGCGATGTTCCTCACTGCCGCGCTCGATGCCGCGACACGTGCCGGCGGCGTGCAAGTGGTGTTGGTGCGCACCGACCGGGCCGCCAACGCGGCACGTCATGACGAGGTGTGGCAGGCCGTCGCTACCGCGATCGATGCCATTGCCGTTCCGGAGTGACGCTGGAGCTCGGCGTACTTCGACCGCGCGACGGAAACGTGGATCCCGATGCCGTAACGCTTGCCTAGCCGAAGTGCAGGACCGCGTCGAGCATGGGTTCGAGCTTGGCCTGGGTCTCGGCCCACTCGGCGTCGGGCTCCGAACCCTTGACGATCCCGGCACCGGCGAAGAGATGCGCAGTGTGGCCGTCGATCTCGCCGCAGCGGAGTGCGACCGCCCACTCGCCGTCGCCGTGGGCGTCGACCCAGCCGACGGGGCCCGCGTAACGGTCGCGGTCAAAGGTCTCGAGCTCGGCAATGGCATCGAGCGCCGCGCCCCGCGGGGTGCCGCCGACGGCCGGGGTGGGATGCAGCGCGCACGCGATCTCGGCAGCAGACGGACCTGCGAGTTCGACGCGCGCGGTGATCGTGGTCGCCAGATGCGCGACGTTGGCGAGGGGGACGACCTGTGGTTGCGGCTCGGCGATCACGTCGTTACACGATTCGCGTAGGCCGGCCACGACCGCATCGACGACCGGACGATGCTCGAGCGCATCTTTCGTGGAACGACTGAGTGCGTCGACAGCGAGCGCGTCCTGCGCGGCGTCGCCATCGCGAGTGACGGTGCCGGCCATCGGCCGAGATGTCACTCGCTCGCCCGCGCGTCGCACGAGCAGCTCCGGGGTAGCGCCGACGAGACCGGCATGGGAATAGACGAAGCAACCCGACTGGGCGCGGAGCAGGTGCGCCGCCAGCCTGCGAATGTCGAGCGGCTCGTCAGTGTCGATCGTGACCTTGCGGGCGAGCACCACCTTGACGAGCTCGCCGCCGTCGATCATCGCGAGGGCCCGTTCGACGGAAGTACGCCACGCCGCTCGTGTCGGCCGCGCGCGCAGTGTGAACCGACTCGGGTGCGGAAGATGAAGCGTCGAATGTTCCTCGGTGGGCGCGAGCACCGTCTCGCACGCCCGCCCATCGGCGTCGAGGCCGGTGATGCGAGCCGGGATGATCAGGTCGCCGCCCGACGCGCCATCGAACGGCAGCGCGCCGACAGCGCGGAGGCCGCCGCCGGTGAGCCCGGATGCATCATCGTGTTCGATCGCCGCGAGGGTGACCGCGGCGAGGTCGGGAGCAACTCGGGCCACCACGCCTGCGGTGACGAACCCAACGCCGTCGTGCAGCCACGCGAACCCATCAGATGACAACAGAGAGATCAGATCGGCGGGCGGCTCGATCTCCCGGGTGCGGGCCGACAGACCCTCGGCGACTGCCGCGGTACTGGTCATCGGCTCGTCCCGCTGAGGAGTTGGACCGAGCCGCCGAGCATGGGCGTGCGGCGCACTGCGGTGAAGCCGCAGCCCTCGATGAGCGCGACCAGCTCACCCGGCGGCGGGAGGTAAGCGGTGGACTGCGGGAGATAACGGTACGCGTCAGCGTCGGACGACAGCCGCGCGCCGATCCACGGCACGATCCCTCGGAACCACACGTGGTTGCCCGCTCGGAGCACGGGGTTGGTGGGCTCGGCCGCGTCGAGCGAGACCATCCGTCCCGCGGGCCGGAGCACGCGGGCGCACTCGTGGAAGAACTCATCGAGCGAGACGAAGTTGCGGAGTGCGAAGCCGCACACGATCCCGTCGACCGATCGCGACGGCACCGGCAGACGCGTTGCATCCGCGCGCATCAGCGGCGCGTCGGTGTGAGCGTTTGCCAGCATGCCGGCGGAGAAATCGACGCCGACCGGCCGGTGGCCGGCCGTGACGAGATCGTTGCAGAGGTCGCCGGTGCCGCATCCGAGGTCGAGCACGGTGGAACCTGCGGGCAGATGCAACGCTCGCACCGTGCGGCGTCGCCACCGACGATCGAGGCCGAGCGAGATGATCCGGTTGAGGCGGTCGTACCGTGGCGCGACCCGGTCGAACATCGCCTCGACGACCGCTGCCTTCTCGTCACCACGGGGAAGTGCGTGCTCGCGACGATCCAGCACGGTCATGGCTCGATCCTGCGGATCGCCTCGGCGTCGACGGCGGCCAGTTCGGCCGGTTGGCCGACTGAGCCCAAGTGCTCTTGCGCGACTTCGAGCAGCACCCGCCGGAAGTGGTGCTCGACGAGCGCGGTGACTGACGGTAGCAGCACGCGAAACGCTTCGACGAGCTGCTGCGCCTTCTCGTCGTCAGTCTTGTCGGACGCGCGAATCGGTTGGCGCACGTGCTCGTCGAACATCGCGACCGCGTGTTCCGCGACCGCACGGGTCGACTCGTCGTGCCGGCGCGCGAGCGCGAGCAGCTCGGGGAGCGGCAAGCCGGTCTCCAACAGGCGTAAGCCGCGCTGCACGATCGCGACGTCCGATGCGGTGAACCGTGGTTCGCCGGCGTGGGCGCGCGGCACCAACAGTCGTTCGCGCACGACCGCGTCGAGCAACGCCGGCGGTACACCCGATCGCGATGCCAGCTCGTCGAGGGTCAGGAACTCTTCCTCGCCGGCGTTGTCGTCGCGAGCATCGACCACGGCAGCCGCGAGCGGCACATCGGTCGAATCGAGTTCACCCGCGAAGACGCGCCGGATCATCGCGAGCGAGAATCCCTGCTGCTGCAGCTCACGGATGCGAGCCAGACGCTCGACGTGTTCGGCGCCGTACCACCCGATGCGGCCCTTACGCTCGGGCGGCGGCACCAGGCGGCGCTTCTGGTAGAAGCGGATGGTGTCGACCGAGACCTCGGCCCGGCGCGCCAGCTCCTCGACCCGCCACCGGGTCGGCTCGGCTCGCTCGGGAGCACCGGTCCGCATGAGCCCCGATTCTAGGAGCGATCACTCCCGCAGTCGAAGCCGGACCGATCCGTCCTCAGCTGGTCTTCCAGACGGGCGCGCGCTTCTCGGCGAATGCCGTTGCACCCTCGATCGCGTCGCCGCCACTGAAGACCTCGAGCGACAGCTCACGGCTGCGATCCCAGGCCTGCGCTTCGGTCAGCTCACCCGCTTCACGCACCATGCGCCGTGCGTTGCGTACCGCGAGCGGCGAGTTCGCCGCGATGCGTTCGGCAAGCGCGAGCGCGCCATCGAGGACCTCGGCGCGCGGCACGACCCGGTTGACGAGCCCGAGCATGAGCGCACGGCCGGCGTCGATCGGATCGCCCGTGATCGCGATCTCCATCGCGGTTGCGAGCGGGAGTCGCTTGGGCAACCGGATCAAGCCGCCGGCCGCGGCGAACAGTCCGCGGGTCACCTCGGGCAGCCCGAAGCGCGCGTCGGTTGCCGCGACGACCAGGTCGCACGCCAGCACGATCTCGAATCCACCCGCGAGCGCGGGACCATTGACCGCGGCGATGAGCGGCTTGGGGAAGTCGCGGGTTACCAGACCGGCGAAGCCGCCGCGTCGCGTCGTGGCATTCAGGCCTTCGCCGCGCGCCACCATCTTCAAGTCGGCGCCCGCGCTGAAGACGTCACCCGCACCGGTGATCACGACGGCCCACACATCAGGTTCGCGTTCGATCGCGTCCAGAGCGGCCTCCATTGCGGTCGCGACATCGAGATTGATCGCGTTGCGCGCCTCCGGGCGGTTGAGGGTGAGGATGCCAACGCGTCCTCGGTCTTCGCGTTCGACGACCGCTGCAGTCATTGGTGTGCTCCTGGTCGTGTTCGAATCACCGTTCACGTCGACGTTACGGGGTTTGGATCTCCTCGACGAGCGCGGCGGGCGCGGCTGCTTCGCCTCCCGCTGACTTGGGTGTCTCGAGCGCGTCCGCGAACCGCGGATTGACGATGCGGTTGAGCCCGAGGATCGCGAGCATGAGCGCCGCTGCGCCCGCCATCGTGACCCGCAGGCCGATCTGATCCGCGATCGCGCCTTGCAGGATGCTCCCCAACGGGTACAGCGTTCCCAACATGATCAGCATGACGCTCATGACCCGTCCCCGCACCGCGGCGGGCGCGCGGAGCTGGGCGATGCTCATGAAGCTCGAGAGCGCTCCGAGGTAGAGGAAGCCGACGAGGAAAATGGTGACGACCGAGAAGGCGAACGTGGGGGCGGCGGCATAGAGCACGAGCGCAGGAGGAAGCCCCCACAGCACGCCGAGCAACACCCTGCGAGAGCCGAAGCGGTGCGCGAGCGTGCCCAACAGCAGCGCCATGGCGACCGCACCGACACCTTGCGCAGTCACGAGCGCGGACGTGCCCGACTTGCCTTCGTGCAGCACTTTGATCGCCATGTACGGCACGAGCGCAATGAACGGCGCCGCAAACAGCGAATTGACCGCCATGTAACCGACCACGACGCGCAGGCCCGGTTCGCGTCGCACGAAGAGCATGCCGTCGCGGATCGACGCCAGGATCGACTCGCCGCCGTGCGGGACCGGACGGGGAAGACGAAGCGGCAACAGCACCGCGATGACTGCGAGGAAGCTCACGGCGTTGATTCCGAATGCCCACTGGTAACCGCCGGCACTGATCACGATGCCTGCCAGCGCGGGACCGATCACGCGCCCGAGGTTCCACTGCGCCGACGACAGTGCGATGGCCCCGACGAGATCCTCCTCGGGTACGAGGTCGGGCAGCAGTGCCGTGTACGACGGGAAGCCGAGCGCCTGCATGCAACCGGCGCCGAACACGATCAGCGTGACGACGCCGGGTGCGGGTGTGCCCACCGCCAGGAGCGTGAGCAGCGCGGCGAACCCGGTCTGCGCCGTCGTTGTCAAGAGCAGCAGCGTGCGGCGCGGGATGCGATCCGCGAGCGCGCCGCCGAAGGGCCCTACGAACGCTGCCGGCACGAATGCCGCGGCTGCCACGAGGCCGGTCCAGCCGGCGCGGCCGGTCGTCTCGGTGACCAGGATGCCGACGCCGACCGTCTCCATCCACGTGCCGATGTTGGACACGAACGCGCCCACCCACAGCAGCGCGAAGCGGCGGTGGCGCAGGGGTGCGAACGAGCGCGACAGATCCACGACGGCGTCACGGTACCGGAGGCCCTGATTCGGCCGTCTGCCTCGGCCGGTCATCCGGTGTTCGAAGAGGACCTCGAAGCCGCCCGCGCGATGCTCGAGGTCGAGCCGCCCCCGCCGCCGGTGCAGTAACTGCTACGGCGAAGTGCGCTCGACGGAGCGCAGGTCGCCGGGTGTCGCTTCGGATCCCGGTTCTGGCGCGTCGAGGTCAATGTCGGAGTCGAGTGTGACCGTCAACGGGCTCGATATCGCCGGGCCTTCGACGCCTTCGATCTCACGACCTTGTCGTCGCGCGCGCTTGGCCTCTTGCTTGGCGCGGCGCGCGCGCTCCTTCTCGAGCTTTGCGAACGTTGTGCGTTGCTTGCCGGACATGACCACCGCCTCAAGGCTTGGTCGGGGCTCGGTGGCCCCGCTCGGTGGACTGGGATGAATTTCGGAGCGACGGCCCAGCCGGTGGCCGGGCCGTCGTCCCGTCAGATCGCTCGGACGTTCTGGGCTTCCTCGCCCTTCCGGCCCGGAGCCACGTCGAACTCGACTTTCTGACCTTCTTCGAGCGACCGGTACCCGGTGCCCTGGATTGCCGAGAAGTGCACGAAGACGTCATCGCCGCCCTCGCGGGCGATGAAGCCGAAGCCCTTCTCTGCGTTGAACCACTTGACGGTGCCTGTTGCCACGGTGTTGCTCCTTGCGGTGATACGGACAGGTCTCGCGAGGGGCGTACGAATCCGAGACGCTCATCCGACGTGTCGCGGGGTGCGACACGCAAGGAGTGGCGGCAGGAGAGCCGGTGTGCCCTTGCGGAACCCCACTCCGGACGCGCGTAACAGCCGACGCCAGAAACGGGATCAACCCAAGGATATCAGGTGGCGGGTGGACCTGGCGGTCCCGGCCGGCGCCCGTTGCGGGTAGCCCGGCCTCGTCATCGACGCCCCCCACGCAGGCGTTTCGCCCCTTTCACCGCCGGCGGTAGCCTCCGCGCGTGCACGATCTCGTGATCCGCCGCGGCTCGGTGCCGCACGGCAGCGCGTGAGCGACGTCCCCGAGCCCACGGCGGTGACGGCCGGCTTTTGGGCCGCGCTGTACGACCGTGACTGGCCCCGCATCCGCTCGTTCTTCGGACCCGACTCGATCTATTACGACGTGCCGACCGGCCCGTCGACCGCGGCGCGAGGTCCCGAGAGCATCGAAGCCCGGCTGCGGCTGGGCCTCGAGACGCTCGCGAGCTACGAGCACCGGCCCGGTGTCGTGGTCGCCGACGGCGACATCGTCGTGACCGAGCACACCGAGGTCTGGCACTGGGCCGGCGGCGAGACGGTGGCGCTCCCGTTCGTTTCGGTGCAACACGTCACTGCCGGGGTCATCACGCTGTGGAAGGACTACTGGGACCTGCAGACGCTCCTGTCTGCTGCGCCGCCCGACTGGCAGGAGCGGCTCGACACCGCTGACCTCTCGTGGGTGTTCGACGCCACCGGCTTGGCCTGAAGACACATCGCCCGGCGATAGTCTCCGCGCATGGCCTCGCCGGAGGGTCTGGTGGGCCCGTTCCCCGAGGGCTCCGACCCAGAGGAGCACGACAAGCTGCGTCGCCGCGTGCTCTGGACCATGCCGTCAGGCCTCTACGTGGTCGGCGCGCGGGCGGGGGAACGGCGCAACGGCATGACGCTCAACTGGGCGACCCAGGTGGACTCCGACCCGAAGCTGGTCGGTATCAGTGTCGAGCGCGCGGCGTTCACCCATGAG
This sequence comes from Acidimicrobiia bacterium, assembly GCA_038236695.1. Taxonomy (GTDB): domain Bacteria; phylum Actinomycetota; class Acidimicrobiia; order IMCC26256; family JBBRZM01; genus JBBRZM01. The sequence continues at coordinate 28,732 of JBBRZM010000015.1, read as the reverse complement.
CTCATTGTCGAAGGTGGGATGTTCTCGCTGTGCCTTCTCGATCGCGAAGATCGAGCGGTCGTGCGCAAGTTCACCAAGCCCGTTGATGTCGACCTCGACGCGAGGACGCTCAACGGCTTCGCATTCCACGACGGTGTCACCGGCGCGCCGATCCTCGACCAGGCGCTGGCCTACCTCGACTGCGAGGTGCGTCAGAACGTGCACCTCGGCACCCACTCGTTGTTCCTTGGTGAGATCGTCGATTGCGGGTTCCAGAAGACCGAGGACACACCGGTGCTCCGCATGGAAGACACCCGCATGAACTACGGCGGCTGACTCGACGGGTCGAAGGCCCCGGGGCGTTCCGCCGCCGTTGGTTCAGATGCCGGGGCCGGCATCGCCGCGACCTCCAGATTGCCACGCCGGGCTGGCCGCGCTGTCCCTCCACCGCTCGACGCGCCATGATCGGAGAACCCACGAAGGAGCCGGAGCGATGCAGAGCACGATGCCCGACTATCCGCTGACGATCGGCTCGATCTTCCGCCACGGTCGGGCGGTGCACGGTGACAGCCAAGTCGTGACCTCTGAAGGCGACGGGAGCCGGCGGGCCACGTTCGTCGAAGTCGCCGAGCGTGCCGAACGACTCGCCGCCGCGCTCCACCGACTCGGTATCAAGCCCGGCGACCGCGTCGGCACGTTCGCCTGGAACACCCAGGAGCATCTCGAGGCCTATTTCGCGGTGCCGGTGATGGGCGCCGTGTTGCACACCCTCAATGTCCGTTTGTTCCCCGAGCAGCTCGCATATATCGCCAATCACGCGGCCGACCGCGTGGTGATCGTCGACGAGAGTGTCGTGCCGGCGCTCGCCAAGATCGCGGCCGAGCTGAAAACGGTCGAGCACTACGTGGTGATCGGCGACGGTGATGCCGATGTGCTCGCGGTGAACGGCGCAACCGTGTTGCGCTACGAAGAGCTGCTCGCAGCGGAGCAGCTCGGCTTTGCGTGGCCCGACGTCGACGAGCATGCGGCGGCGGCGATGTGTTACACGAGCGGCACCACCGGCAATCCGAAGGGCGTCGTCTACTCGCACCGCTCGTCGTACCTGCATTCGATGGCCGCGTGCAGCGCGGGCTCGATGGCGCTCACCGAACGCGACCGCGTGCTCGCGATCGTGCCGATGTTCCACGCAAATGCGTGGGGTCTGCCCTACGCGGGCTGGATGGCGGGCGTCGATTTCCTGATGCCGGCGCAGTTCCTGCAAGCCGAGCCGCTCGTGCGCTTCATCGACCAGGAGCGCCCCACGTTCGCGGGCGCGGTGCCCACGATCTGGGCCGACGTGTTGCGCTACGGCGCGGATCACCCGGTCGACCTCTCGTCGTTCCGCATGATCGTCTGCGGAGGCTCTGCAGTGCCGCGCAGTCTGATGGAAGCCTTCGAGCGCGAGCACGATGTGCGCATCATCCAGGCCTGGGGCATGACCGAGACGAGTCCGTTGGCATCGGTGGCCCATCCTCCGAAGCACGTCGAGATCGGCGGCGAAGGCGAGATGGACTGGCGGGCCAAGACCGGACGAGTCGTGCCCGGCGTTGAGCTGCGCGTCGTCGGCGCCGATGGCGTCGTGCAGCCGTGGGACGGCGAGTCGGTCGGCGAGATCCAAGTGCGCGGCCCCTGGGTCACGAGCAGCTATTACCGCGATCCGTCACCCGAAAAGTTCGACGACGGCTGGTTGCGTACCGGTGACGTCGGCACGGTCGACGCGAACGGGTTCATGCAGCTCACCGACCGCGCCAAAGACGTCATCAAGTCGGGCGGGGAGTGGATCTCGTCGGTCGAGCTCGAGAATGCGCTCATGGCCCACCCCGACGTGCTCGAAGCGAGTGTGATCGGCGTACCCGACCCGCGTTGGGACGAACGCCCGCTCGCGTGCGTTGTTCGCCGCGACGGGTCCGACGTGGGCGCCGACGCGCTGCGCGAGTTTCTCGGCGGTAAAGTCGCGAAGTGGCAACTGCCCGAGCGGTGGGCGTTCATTGACGAGGTGCCCAAGACGAGCGTCGGTAAGTTCGACAAGAAAGTGTTGCGCGCTCGCCACGAGGCCGGCGACCTCTTGGTGGAGACGCTCGGCTGAGCTCCTCGCCGTGCAGCGCCGCCTCCGGTCAGATGGCCCCGAGGTGAGTGACCGAGGCGAGCTCGGCTTCGAGTTTCGCAGCGCGGCGCGCGAGCGCGACGGCCGCAACCGCCATGCCGACGACCGCGGCCGCGATGGCCGCCCCCGCGCCCGCGCCACTGGCCCGGAGCTCCTCGTGCATCAGCGTCACACCGATGAGCGCGGCGACGACCGGCTCCACGATCGTGAGCGTCGGCAACGACGCAGTCAGCGAGCCGGCCTGGAACGCGCTCTGGTTGACGAGCATGCCCACGCTCGCCGCCGCCGCGAGCGCGTACGGCTCCCAGTTGGTGAGGAACGGGCCGAGGCCGTCGCCGAGTAGGTGCACGCTGGTCTTGGTCAGCGCAGCGGTCACGCCGTACAGCACGCCGGTGGCCACGGCGAACATGACCGCACGGGCGGCACCGTGTGCCCGAATTCCCGCAATGAGCGCGAAGAGCACGAACGGCACCAAGATCCCAGCGCAGATCAGCCAGCCGCTGGTCGAGGCCTGATTGATGCCGCCGGTTGGGGCCCCGACCAGCAGGAAGACGGCCAACGATCCGGTCAGGACCAACGCCCAGAGCACATCCATGCGGGTGAGATGGCGACCCGACCATGCCGCACCAATCGGCAGCGCGAAGAGCAGTCCCGCTACAATGAGCGGTTGCACGACGATCAGCGATCCCACTGACAGGGCCGCTGCTTGCAATCCAAATGCGAGCCAATCGGCCGCATATCCTGCCAGCCACACCGGCCGGTGAAGCAGCTCGAGCATCAGGCGCAACCGCAGCGAGTGTTCGTCGGGCAGCGACTCCGCTTCCCGCTGTTGGAGCACCGAGGCAGCTGCGTAGAGGAAGGCCGCGCCCAGCGCGAACACGATGTCCATAGGTACTCAAAGTAGCGTGACCCGGATGCGCCGGGGAGTGCTCATCCTGTCCGCGTCCATGGGCGCGGGTCATGACGGCGCGGCGAATGAGCTGCGGCGCCGCCTCGAGGCGCGTGGTCACCGTGCCGAGGTGCGCGACTTCCTCACGATGGCGCCGTTCGACATCGGCGGCCTGGTCCGGTGGACGTATCAGCTCCAACTGCGGTTTGCGCCGTGGACATACGAGCTCACGTACAAGTACCTGCTGCCGGTGCTCTATTGGCCGATCGTTTTGATCGACTCCTGGTTCACGCGTGTGCGCCTCCGGCGCGTGATCGAGCAGTTCGATCCCGATGTGATTGTCTGCACGTACGGCCTGCCCGCGCTCGTGCTCGGCCGGTGGCGCAAGAAGGGCCTGCTGCGGATCCCGGTCGTGACGTTCTGCACCGACTTCTCAGTGCACCAGATGTGGGTCCACCACAGCATCGATCTGCACCTGACCGTGAGTCCGCGCTCGGCCGAGCTCGCGCAGCGCCACAGCGCCGGCGAATGTCGCGCGCCCGGCCCGTTGGTGCGGGAGGTGTTTCGCGTCGACCGTCCCGACCGCGACGAGGCGCGCCGCTGGCTCAACCTCGCGCCGACCGATCGCACCGTGCTCGTCGTCGCCGGCTCGTGGGGCGTGGGCGAAGTCAGCGACACCGTGAAGGCCATCGCCGCCGCGGGTGATTTCCACCCGATCACGGTGTGTGGGCGCGACGAAGAGCTCAAGCGCGACCTCGACGAGCTCGGTATCGGCACCGTCGTCGGCTGGACCGACCAGATGCCGAAGTTGATGGCCGCTGCCGACGCGCTGGTCGAGAATGCCGGCGGCCTCACGTGCATGGAGGCCTTCGCGTTCGGCGTTCCGGTCGTGACATATCGGCCGATCCCCGGCCACGGGCGCGACAACGCGCAGACCATGGCCAGCGCCGGCGCCAACCGCTACGCGCACGACGACGACGAGCTCGCGACCGCGCTGGCCGAAGTCACGGCACCCGGAATCGCGCGCCAACGTCTCCTGCACAGCGCATCGGCACTGTTCGCGAGCGACCCGAGCGACGACGTGCTCGAGACCGCGGCGCAGGCCGACTTCGTGCCCGCACCGCTCCGCGTGCGCAAGTCTCCGCGGCGGGTCGCGAGCGTGGCCGCGTCCCTTGCGCTCGTCTACGGCGGTCTCACAGTCGGTGCGCAGGCAGTCGCGGCCCGGGGTGTGGGCGTCGCCAAGGCGCCCCGCGGCGCGACCGGCGCGGCGTACATCGGCGTGCGCGTCGACCGAACGGAGCTCCACGATCCCGCGCTGGTCGCGGCACTGAAGACCTCAGGTGTCACCGTGATCGTCGACGGTCGCACCGCGCAACATTGTGGGCGCCAGTTGGAGCGGCTCGCAGGTGCCGGCGTCGACATCGGTAACGGCGGATGGGGCAAGGGTCGTCCCCTTCGCTGGCAGCGGGCGCGAAACGATGTCGAGCACTCGGCCAACGTGATCTCGAAGCAGACGGGCGTCGTCGCGCACGAGTTCGTGCCCGAGCGCCGCCTCGACGCGTTCGACCAGTACTACTCCCGCCGCAAGAAGGAGAAGCTCGTGAAGCCCGACCACACGTTCACGCCCACCAACGTCCCGGCGACCATCGCCGACCGGGGCGTGTACCTGCTCGACGCCCGCAAGAGTGATCCGGGTGTCGTCCAGGTCGCGATCTCCGCGCTCGCGGAGCGGGTCGGGGCCGCGGGTCTGCATGAGCAACCGCTTGAGGTGTTGCGCTGAACCGTCGCACGCTTGTCGCGGCCACCGGCGCGGCGAGCGTTGCCGCTGCCGCCGCGTTCCATGCCGCGCCCGCACTGGCGAGCGTGTCAGTGTTGCGTCGACGGCTCGCCCCGGCGCTCGCGGGTATTGGTGACGCGGACCACGTCGCGCTGACCTTTGACGACGGTCCCGATCCGGCCTCGACGCCAGCGTTCCTCGAGCAGCTCGACCGGCTCGGATGGCATGCCACGTTCTTCATGCTCGGTGACATGGTGCGCCCCGCGCCCGGCTTGGCATCCGAAGTCGCGGCCGCCGGTCACGAGGTCGCGGTTCACGGCGATGAGCACACGAGCATGCTGGGCCGCACGCCGAGCGCCGCGTTCGACGACATCTGCCGGTCGCGCGACGTGATCGCTGACGCGACCGGCGTGGCGCCGACCTGGTTCCGCCCGCCCTACGGCACGCTCTCTCGCGGGGCCCTGCGCGCGGCGCGCCGGCTGGGGCTCGACACCGTGCTGTGGACGGCCTGGGGCCGCGACTGGCGCCCGCAGGCAACGCCGAAGTCGGTCGCGCACGACGTCAGCCGGGGTCACCTGCGCGGCGGCACCGTCTTGTTGCACGACTCCGACTGCACGTCGTCGCCCGGGTCGTGGCACTCGGGCCTGGGTGCGTTGCCGTTGCTGGCCGAGCGGTTCGAGCTTGACGGCCTGCGGGTCGGCACGGTCGGCGAGCACGGCATCCGGTCCGGAGCAGCGACCGCGGCGTAAGCGCTTGGGTCCCGGCGGCTACGCCGCACCCAGCGCACGTAACGGGCAGCGACGTCAGGTCTGGAGCTCGAGTAGCGGGCTGAGTGCGTCGAGCTCGTCGTCCCACGACTTCGGTTCCTCAATCGGCACGAGCACGAGCTTCGAGAACTTGATCGCGACGAACGTTTCGAGTCGTTCGCGTAGCGCGTGCAGACCGATCGGTACGAGCTCGGCCGCGTCGGCGCCGGGGCGGACCGCGGCCAGGCGGTCGGCGAGGGTGGCCGGGATCGTGCTGCGGGCGTAAAACACCATCGCGCCGAAGTGCTCCGGGTCGATCGTGCGACCTGCGTCGCGTGCCGCCGTCTCGATCACCGGACGTGCTGCCGCGCAGTCGTCGGGCGTGACGAAGCTGGCGAGCCAGCCGTCGCCGAGCCGGCCGACGCGCCGCAGCTCGCTGGACGCGCGCCCGCCGAGCCAGACGTCGAGAGGCTGCTGGATCGGCTTCGGCTCGATGTGTAGCTGCTTGTAGTGGAAGCGCGGTCCGTCATGGTCGACGCGGTCTTCGGACCACAACCGTCGGATGAGCGGCAGCGCCTCGTTGAACCACGGCGCTCGTTGCTCACGTGCGACGCCGAACGCTTGCTGCTCGCCCGCGAGCACGTTGCCGAGGCCGAACGCGGGCAGGAACCTGCCGTTCGACAGCACGTCGAGCGTTGCGAGCTCCTTCGCGAGCGGCGCTGGATTGCGTCCGGGCAGTACTTGCACGCTCGTGCCGAGCTTCAATCGCTCGGTGCGACCGGCCGCGAAGGCGAGGCCGATCATCGGGTCAGGCGTACGCGCGCTCACGCGCTCCGAGAGCCACAACGAGTCGAACCCGCGTGTTTCGAGGCCGTCGATCAGCTCGGCCAGCGATTCTCGATGGAATCCGGGTTGCGTGCCGGGGCCGTAGCCGATCCGTACCTTCATCGGGCCGCAGCATACGCGGCAGTGCGTGGGTGTGGATTCAGGAACGGCCGGTTTCGTACTGGCGAAGCTCCCGCCGCGCGATCTGCATCTTGTGTACTTCGTCGGGGCCATCGACGAGATGCAGCGTGCGGGCGTGCGCGTACATCGCCGCGAGCGGCCAGTCGTCGGAAACGCCGGCGCCGCCGAAGAGCTGGATCGCGCGATCGATCACGTTGGTTGCGACCCGCGCCGCCGCCACCTTGATCGCGGAGATCTCGAAGCGCGCGCCCTTGTTGCCCGCGGTGTCCATCAGCCACGCGGCCTTCATGGTGAGCAGCCGAGCCTGCTCGATCTCGATGCGCGACTCAGCGATCTGATCCTGCACGACGCCTTGTTGCGCGAGGGGTTTGCCGAACGCGATCCGTTGCTGGGCGCGCTCGCACATGAGCTGCAAGGCCCACTCCGCCAGACCGATCGCTCGCATGCAGTGATGGATGCGACCGGGCCCGAGCCGGGCCTGTGCGATGGCGAAGCCGCCGCCCTCCTCGCCGAGCAGGTTGGTTGCGGGCACGCGGACGTTGTCGAACAGCGTCTCGCAGTGGCCGCCGCCGGCGTCGTGGCCGAAGACCGGCAACGTGCGCACGATCTGGAAACCGGCAGCGTCGAACGGCACCAGGATCATCGAATGGCGGTGATAGGGGTCGGCATCGGGATTGGAAACACCCATCACGATGGCCACCTTGCAACGCGGTGAAGCGGCGCCGCTCGTCCACCACTTGTGCGCGTTGACGACGTAGTGGTCGCCGTCACGCTCGATGCGGCTTTGGATGTTGGTGGCGTCCGAGCTCGCCACCCACGGCTCGGTCATCGCGAAGCACGAGCGGATCTCGCCGTCGAGCAGCGGCTGCAGCCACTGTTCCTGCTGGGCGGGCGTGCCGAACTCGGCCAGGATCTCCATGTTGCCGGTGTCGGGCGCGGCGCAGTTGGTGGCCTCGGGTGCGAGCGGGCTGCGGCCCATCAGCTCGCACAGCGGCGCGTAGTCGACGTTGGACAGCCCGGCGCCGAAGCGCTCGTTGGGTAGGAAGAGGTTCCACAGACCCCGATCGCGGGCTTCGCGCTTGAGGTCTTCGATGACCGGCGGGTGGAAGTGGGGGTCGCCGGACTCGCGCACTTGCGTGGCGTAGACGCTGGTTGCGGGGTCGACGCGGGTCTCGATGAACTCCTGCAGCTGCGCGCGTAGCTCGAGCGCCTTGGGGCTGATCTCGAAGTCCATGCGTGCTCCTCGCGACGGCGATCGAGGCCGCACCCTACTGCGCGATTCGACCAGCGCAGCCGCCGCCGGCGATCCGTACGATGGCGCAGCGGCGAAGAGCTACGACGGCATGTGCGAACGATCGTGGGAGGCAGACGCTGGACGGCCGGGACGTGTTCCTGTTGCTCGCGTGGGTAGCCGGCTGCCTGGTGTGCTTTCGCGTGCGGGTGCTCAGCCCGTCGACCGGCACTGCTCGCTCGTCGTCGCCCACGGTGCCGCCTGAAATGCCGCCCAAGGTGTCGGTCATCGTGCCGGCGCGCAACGAGGCCGGCGAGCTCCCAAAGCTCCTGTGGGCACTGGCGCGCCAGACCGCGTCGCCCGAACGACCAACGACTTCGGCGACCCGACGGAGGTGCGCGCGATGACCGGCTCTGGCACCTACAAGGTCACGATCGGTCCCTGGTACAAGCCGGGCACTGTCACCGTGACCGTCACCGCGATCGACGGTGCGGGCAATACGAGCACGGTGTCCGCGAATTCCGTCGACGTCGCGTCGCCGCTGTGTTAGCGGCCTTGCCGGTGCACTAGAACTGCCGCTCGTGACGGGCGCATCGTGGATCCTTTTGGTGCTCACGGCCGCGTTCGCGGTCGGCGACTGGCTCGCGGTGGCGCGGGACGCGAAACGGCTCGAGTACTTGTGCAAGCCGGCCGCGCTCGTGGCGTTGATCGGTGTCGCGCTGGCGATCGACCCCGTGCACCCCGGTACTCGCGTCTGGTTCGTTGCCGCGCTCGTGTTGTCGTTGGTCGGCGACGTCTTCTTGATGCTCCCGCGCGACCACCGCACCTTCGCAGCGGGCCTCGGCGCGTTTCTCGTCGGCCACGTGAGCTACATCGTGGGCTTCAACCTCCACGGCGGGTCCGGTGGCGCGGTCGCGCTCGCTGCGGTGCCCGTGGTGCTCGTCGCGGCCGGGTTTGCGAGCCGGATCCTCCCGCATGTGCTGGCGGGTGACGATCGGGCACTCGTCGCGCCGTTGCTCGCGTATCTCGTCGTGATCTCAGCGATGGTGGCGAGCGCGCTCGCGACCGGCAATCCCTGGGCCGGTGCCGGCGCGGCGCTGTTCTTCGCGTCCGATCTGCTCATCGCGTGGAACGAGTTTCGTCATCGCCTGTCGTGGGGGCCGGCCGTGATCATCGTCACGTACCACGTCGGCCAAGCCGCGCTGGTGCTCTCGCTCCTGCGCTGACCCGACGTGAAGGTCAACGCGCGGCTCAACGCGCGGCTCAACGCGCGGGTACCGCTCCGTCCCAGAGCCTCGCCGACTCTGCGGGGAGCACCACCGCGACGTCACGATCTTCTTCGGGTACGAGCTGACGCACGGCGGCGAGCACCGATCGTGCCACCGCTTTGACCCGCGCCGGGTCGATGTGACCGCGCCCACCGGCGACCGCGAGCAGCTCGTTCACCGTCCGCAGCTTGGTGGGTGCATTGCCTTTGCGTCGCGGCGGACCGGCGAGCAGGCGCGCGTCGTCGGGCAAGTGGCCGAGCAGATGCTCGCGCTCGTCCAACGGCAGCCGATCCGAGAAGGCGCCCAGCACCGCGCGGACGGCGAGCATGTCGTTCGCATCGTCAGCACCTGCGGCCCGCGCGGCGGCAAGGAGCCGTTGGAGAGCCGCGGACGGGCCGGCTCGAAAGCGTCCCGTCGACGGACGGGTGTCGCTCGCGAGCAGGCCGACGTGAAGATACGACTCGACGCCGACTACGCCGGACACGTCGAGCGCCGCGTGCGCGATCCGATCCGCGTCGGCGAGCGTGGGGACGTCGCCGTGGAGCACGACGACGTCGTCTTCAACCATCACGTGCACACGCGGCACGTCGAGCTCCTTTTCGAGTGGACCGAGCGCGGAGCGCACGCGGTCGGCGAGCACGTCGTCGGACACATCCGGGTCGGGCGGGCCGGCCGCGAGCCGGTCGCGCGCGTCCGCCAGGCGGCGCTGCACGTCGCGCGCCCGGCGGCCGAGCGCCGCACCGGCCTGACGCGCCGCCAGTGCGGTCGGAGTGGTGCCACCCGCGACGGCCACCACTCCGACCGCCGCGACGACGGTGCCGGTGCGTACGACCAGCTTGCGCAACCTGGGCATGGCTCCTCCTCCCTCAGTGACTCAGCCTGCCCCGTCTACGCGACACTTACCAGGGTCCATGGCAATCAAATCTCCTCCGGTCGCACCGCCGGCCGGTAACGTGCCGCGTCCACCTCCGCGAGGAGCAGCCATGCGCCGGTCCATCGACGACGCGCTCGATGACCATCCCGCGGACGACGACGAGCGACCACCTGTCTCGTGGGCCGTCGCGCTCAGCGACGACTGCGACGCCTGCGGCATGGGGAAGTTGCGGGTCGTGCTGACGATGGAGGAAGCCGGCCGCTCAGGTCTCGGCCTGGTGGCCCACCTCGCGCCCGACACCGCGCGCCGCGTGCGGGCCGCCATCGCCGCCGCCCTCCGAGAGATCGGCGAAGACCCCGGACCCTGACGGCCGGCGTCGCTGTCGTCGCTCTCGCGGGTTACAGCAGTAGGGGTGCGGGGGCACAGCGAGCGCCATTGCCGTTGCTCGGAGCGAGGAGCTCATGATGTTCGCGGTACTCGGCGACCTGCCCGACCGAGATCAACGAGATGCGGTGTTCCGCGGCGAAGAGCTCGAGGAACGGGAGGCGCGCCGCCGAGCCGTCGTCGTGCAGCACCTCGCAGATGACGGCGCACGGAGAGAGTCCCGCAAGCCGGGCGAGGTCGACTGCGGCCTCGGTGTGGCCGCGCCGTTCGAGTACGCCGCCGGGACGGGCGCGCAGCGGGAACACGTGGCCCGGTCGGATGAAGTCCTTGGCGCGGGCTGACGGTTCGAGCACCCGGCGGATGGTGGAGGCACGATCCGCCGCGGAGATACCACTCCCGACGCCGTGATGGTCGATCGAGACCGTGAACGCGGTGTCGCATGTAGCGTTGGGGACCATCGGTCCGATCTCGAGGTGCATGAGCCGTGTCGCGTCGCACGGCATGCACACCAGTCCGCGAGCCCACCGCAGCATGAAGTTGACCGCCTCGGCAGTCACCCACTCGGCCGCCATCGTGAGGTCACCCTCGTTTTCGCGGTCTTCGTCGTCGACGACGAGAACCATCTCGCCGCGCCGGATGCGCTTCAGTGCCTCGTCGATCGCGGCCAGTGCCATGCTCATGCTCCTTGTCGGTGTTCGGAGTCGTGACCGTCGCCGGACGTCGAGGGCGGTGTCATGCCGCGCTCGGCAGCGTGACGACCATGCGACAGCCGTGCGGCTGGCGTGGTTCGGGATGGATCTCGCCTCCGTGGAGGTCGACGATCCATTGCGCGATGGCGAGGCCGAGGCCGGCGCCACCGTCAGTCGTCGCCCGCGCCGCGTCGGCGCGATAGAAGCGCTCGAAGATGCGGGCTCGCTCCGGCTCGGGGATCCCGGGGCCGTCGTCGCACACTTCAATGGTGACGCCCGTGGCGCTGCGCCGGGCGCGTACCTCGACGCGGCCACCGTGCGGCGTGTACCGCACCGCGTTCTCGAGCAGGTTCGCGACGACCTGGTGCACGCGCTCCTGATCGGCGTCCGCAGTGAGGCCGGGCGTCTCCACGACGACCGCGACCGCGACGTCAGGTGTGTACAGGCGCGACTCCCGCACTGCGTGCTCCAGCATCGGCTCGACCGAGAACTCGGTCCGGTCGAGCGGCACCGCGCCCGACTCGAGGCGGGACAAGTCGAGCAACTGCGTGACAAGACGGCCGAGCCGCTCCACTTGGGCGAGCATCGTGCGGAGAGTCTCGTGATCGGGTGGCGCCACACCGTCGATCAAGTTCTCGAGGACGGCCTGCAACGCGGTGATGGGCGTGCGCAGCTCGTGCGACACGTTGGCGACGAGGTCGCGTCGCACGCGGTCGGTTTCGGCAAGCTCGGCCGCCATCTTGTTGAACGCACGCGCGAGGTCGCCGACCTCGTCGCGAGACGTGGCCGTGACCCGCCGGCCGTACGTGCCACGCGCCATCTCGCGGGCCGCGTCGGCCATGTCGCGCAGCGGCGACGTCATGCCGCGGGCGAGGAACCTCACCATCAACAGCGCGACCGCGGCCGCGATCACACCGCTGACCGAGGGCCAGACGCCGAGCTTGACGCCGGCCCAGAAGACCATGACCGTCACCGCCACCGCGGCGAAAATCAACGCGCCGAGCTTGATCTTGATCGACGGCACCGGGTCGAGCGGTCTCATGAGAGCTCCGGTCCTGCGGCGTAGCCCACGCCGTGCACGGTGCGGATCACGTCGTCGCCGAGCTTGCGTCGCAGCGCGCGCACGTGTGAGTCGATCGTGCGCCCACCCGCGCCGTCGCGATAGCCCCACACCTCACTGAGGAGTTGGTCACGCGTGAAGACGCGGCCCGGTGCTTCCGCCAGGCGAGCGAGCAGGTCGAACTCGGTGGGGGTGAGGTGCACGGTGTCGTCTCCGCACTGCACGCGTCGCGTCGAACGATCGAGCACCACGTCCCCCATCCGCAGGACCGGGTCGTCGCCCGTGGTCTGCGCGGAACGTTCGACCCGTCGCAAGAGCGCGTGGACGCGGGCAACGAGCTCGCGGGCCGAGAACGGCTTCGTGAGGTAATCGTCGGCGCCGACGGCGAGCCCGACGACGAGATCGGTCTCGGAGTCGCGGGCGGTGAGCATGAGCACCGGAGTAGGGCGTTCGTGCTGGATCCGCCGGCACACTTCGAGGCCGTCGAGGCCGGGCAACATGAGGTCGAGCACGACAAGATCCGGTTCCACTTCCTGGCAGAGGTCGACGCCACCCGGGCCGTCACCGGCGATCGAGACCTCGAAGCCCTCACTTCGAAGCCTCGCGGCGACCGCGGAGGCGATCGAGGCTTCATCTTCGATGACCACGATCGTCCGAGTCGCAGCGGGAGCAGTAGCGCTGCGCTGCATTGCCGTCAGGATAAAGACCGCGTCTGCAGGAGTCTCGCCGGAGGTGTGGAGATTCGGTGCAGAGGGGACTCAGCGTGCGGGAAGGGTCACCACGGCGGACGGATCGGCCGACACGCGCACCCGATCACCCACGTCGGGCAGGTCGCCGGCGGGAGCGGCGACCTCGAGGACGTCGCCGCCCGCAAGCTCGACCTCGACGAGGAAGTGGTCGCGGCGGAACGTGCGCGAGCGCACCACTCCTTCCATCGGGCCGGTGGGTTCGAGGTGCAACCCGTCGGGTCGAATCGCAACGAGCCCGTTGCCGAGTGTGGTGACGTTGTAACCGAGGAACCGGGCGGTGAACGCGGTCTCGGGCCGGCGCCAGACGTCGGAAGGGGAGCCCGCCTGTTCGATGCGTCCGGCTCGCATGATGGCGACCCGGTCCCCGATGGCAAACGCCTCGTCGTGGTCGTGGGTCACGAAGAGCGCGGTCACGTGCAGGCGAACGAAGAGCTCCCGGAGCTCGAGCACGAGATGATCGCGGAGGTTGCGGTCGAGCGACCCGAGCGGCTCGTCGAGCATGAGGAGCCGGGGCGCGGGCGCAAGCGCGCGTGCGAGGGCGACGCGCTGCTGCTCGCCGCCCGAGAGCTGCGGGATCCGCCGATGCTCGAAGCCGGCGAGACCGACCAGCGCGAGCGTCTCACGCGCTCGCTGCGCCGCCGTCGTCGCGTCGAGGCCCTGCATCCGCAAGCCGAACGCGACGTTGCCGAGCACGTCGCGGTGCGGGAACAACGCGTGGTCTTGGAACATGAGCCCAAGATTGCGGCGGTGCGAAGGGACGTCAGCAAGGTCGTGGCCGTCCCAGGCGACGCGACCCGCCGCGAGCGGCTCGAGTCCGGCGATGGCACGGAGGAGCGTGCTCTTGCCGCTCCCGCTCGGCCCGAGCACACAAAGTGTCTCGCCGTCGGCCACGGCGAGATCGAGCGCGTCGAGCGCGCGCGTGTGGTCGTACTGCACAACGAGGTGCTCGACGGTGAGCACGTCAGAACTCGCCAACCCCGCGGACGCGGAAGCGCTCAATCGCGAGCACCGCGGCGGCGGTCACCACCATGAGGATCGTGCTCGCCGCCATCGCGGCCCCGAAATTGTCGACGCCGGGGTGTGTCAGCAACCGGTAGATGACCACCGGAAGGGTTGGATAGTCGGGCCGCACGATGAAGATCGTCGCGCCAAACTCGCCGAGCGAGATCGCGAATGCGAACCCGGCTGCAACCAGCGCGGCCCGAGCGACGATCGGAAGATCGACCTCGCGCCACACCCGCGCCGGGCTCGCCCCGAGCACGCTTGCCGCCTCGCGCAGGCGATTGTCGACCGAGCGCAGCACGGGAAGCATGATCCGCACGACGAACGGCACCGCCACGAGCGCGTGCGCGATGGGGATCAACATCGGTGAGGTACGTAGATCGAGCGGCGGATGGTCGAGCGCGATGAGAAACCCGAACCCGATCGTCACCGCGGACGTGCCGAGTGGCAGCATCAACAGCATGTCGAAGCCGGCGCGAGTCACACCCTGTCCGGATCGGCGCGACGCGAGCGCGAACGAGGCCAGTCCGCCGACGACGAGCGCGATGACGGTTGCTGCCGTCGCGAACGCGAGTGAGTTGCGGATCGCCTCGGTCGGCGCCACGAAGAGCGAGCTGCCGGAATGGAGGGTGGAGAGCGCGCGGTAGAAACCGAAGCCGTAACCGGATCGGGTCGACAGCGAACGATCGATGAGCACCGCGATGGGTCCGCCGAGCAGCACGGTCATCGTCACGAGCACGGCCGCGATCGTGGCCCGTTCGCGCGGGCTGCGCGGACGGCGGGCGACGTCGGCAGTGGCGCGCAGCGCAAGCGCGGTGTTGCGCCGGCTGTGCGCGCGGCCGGCGACGACGAGGGTGGCGACCACCGCAAGCAGTTGCACGATCGACAGCGCCGCCGCGAGCGGAAGGTGCAACAACTCGAAGGTCTCGCGAAAGATCTCCACCTCGAGCGTCGCGAAGCGCGGACCGCCGAGGATCAGGATCACGCCGAATGACGTGAACGTGAACAGGAACACGATCGACGCGGCGGCCGCGATCGCCGGTCGCAGCGCCGGCAGTGTCACCTCGCGAAACGCCTGCCACCGGCTCGCACCGAGCACACGAGCTGCTTCTTCCTGACGCCGATCCAGGTGCGACCAGAGTCCCCCGACGGTGCGCACGACGACGGCGTAGTTGAAGAACACGTGCGCGACGAGGATCGCAACGGGCGATTGGTCGAGGCCGAGCCCGCCCAAGGGACCGTTGGGGCGGAGGAGGCTCGCGAACGCGACGCCCACGACGACGGTGGGGAGCACGAATGGCACGGTCACGAGCGCGTGGACGAGTCGTTTCCCTCGAAACTCGTACCGCGCGAGCACGTACGCACCGGGCAGCGCAGTGATGAGGGTGAGCAGTGTCGAGAGCGCGGCCTGCCACACCGTGAACCAGATGATGTGGCGAAGCGATCGGCTCGACAGCACGTCGCCGAAGGGCGAGAGGTCGAGGCGCCAGTGCGGCGCCAGGCCGCGACCGATGATCGAGGTGACCGGGTACGCGAAGAACACGCCGACGAACGCGACCGGGATCATCACGAGCAGCGCCCGTGCGCCGGCGCGCGCCGCCGTTGGACGCCTCATCCGATGACGCGATCGGTCCATTGTCCGATCCAGGTCTCGCGGTTGTGTTCCACGGAGGCTGACGGCAGTTGGAACGAATGTGTCGGCTGGTCGGCGTACTTCACGAACAGCTCCGGCAACTTGGCGCCGTCACGCACCGGAAGCACGTACATCTGCAGCGGCATATCTTGTTGAAAGCGCGTCGACAACATCTCATCGACAAGCTGCCGTGCCGCCGCCGCGTGGTGGGTGCCACGCAGCACTCCGACGAACTCGATCTGCTTGTAACACGTGTCGAGCGCGGTGCCGACCGGCGCCTGTGCCGGGAGCGGTTTCGTGTTCGGGTCGACGGAAGCGGGCGGGCTCGTCGCGTACGAGACCACCAGTGGACGGTCGCCGTGACCAGGACCTGCCGAGAAGTCGCCGTTGTAGGCCTGGTCCCAACCGGCCTCGACCTTCAATCCGTTCGCACGCAGGGTGCTCCAGTAGTGCTGCCAGCCGCCGGTGCCGAACTTTGCGATCGTGGCGAGTACGAACGCGAGTCCGGGTGACGACGTTGCCGGGTTCTCGGCCACGAGGAGACCCTTGTAGATGGGTTTCGCGAGGTCGGACAGCGTGCGCGGTGCCGGGAGCTTGCGCCTGGCGAGCTCGGCGCGGTCGAAGTTGACGCACACATCGCCGTGATCGACGGGGGTGAGCTTGTTGCCGGAAGGCAGCTGATACTGCGTGGGCACATGCGAGAGCTGCGGCGAGCGGTAACGCTCGAAGATCCCGGCGCTGACCGCGCGCGACAGCAGCGTGTTGTCGACGCCGAAGAACGCGTCACCGAGCGGGTGGCTTTTGGTGAGGATGACCTGGTTGAGCGCGGCGCCGGCGTCACCCGACGCAACGACCTTCACCTTCACGCCGGTGCGCTTCGTAAAGTCGGTGAGCACCGACTTCGAGACGGCGAACGAGTCGTGCGTGACGAGTGTGATCGTGGTGGCGCGCGACTTTGACTTGCCGGACGAGCCCGACGAGCCGCACGCCGACGCCAGTGCGAGCACCACGGCGAACGGGATGACGAAGCGACGCATGTCAAGTGCCTCCGAACCGGGGTTGGACGGCCAGCAGCGTGCCGGCCTCGATGGTGACGGTCGCGACTGGAGCCGTGAGCTGGTTGCTGACGCCACGACTGGAACCGGGGAGGAGGTCTTCGCCGTCGAGCGGGTAGAGCAGTCCGGTCGTGCGCACGGCGCGCGCCGGGCCCCCGACCGCAAGAAGGGAGCACAGCTCGCCGGGATGGCCGTCGACGTCGGCACGGGCTCGTACGACGATGATTCGGGCCGTGCCGACGTAGGCCGTGATCGCGAGATCAGCAAACTCGGCCGAGCCGAGGAGCAGCGCGTTGGCGAGGAAGTGATCGACGCGGCCGCCGTAGCCACCGGCGACGACCACGCGCGTGAAGCCGCGCCGGAGCGCGGCGCGCAGCGCGAGGTCGAGGTCGGTCTGGTCCTTGGCTTCGGGATGGCGCTCGAGTGTTGCGCCGGACGACACCGCCGCGTCGAGGGCGGCTGGATCGACGGAGTCGAAGTCACCGATCACGAGGTCGACGCGGCGACCAGGGTCGACACGGTGCAGGCCCGAGTCGGCTGCGATCACGAACGCGTCGGCCGGGACCAGTGCGAGCGCGGCTGCCGGCACGGGATCGCCGCCGGTGAAGATCACCGCCACTTGGTCATGGTCAGCCGCAGGCCGTGAGGCTCCGGCATCCATCGATCGCTTCCCTTCGCTGGCATTACCCAGGGCAGGTTCGAGGGGTCGGTGACGACGGCGCCGGCAGTCAGTGACGATCAACCGACGGCGACTTGGTCACCCTCTCAGCCCGGCTTACCCGAGCTCCCCGATTCGATTGGTGCCGCCATCGTAACGCGGTCTCGCGACCGTGAGCCGGGTCGAGGCGCGTGGCAGGATGACCCGATGCCGCGCCGGTCCCGTGTCCTCGCCGCGCCCGCTGTCGCGCTCGCGCTCGTCGCGGTGGCGTGTTCGGGCGGCGGGTCGTCGAGGAGCTCCAAGTCGACGACGTCCACGACCACCAAGCCCGGGTCGTCCGGATCGACCACCGCGACCGTGGCCGGATCGATCGCCACGCGTGGCGCCGGCACGGCAGGGATCAATGCTGCTCCCGCGTCGTGGAAGCTCCCGGCGCCTCGGGCGCGCGAAGTGGCGCTCACCGACGGCAAGGCGGTGTTCGTGCTGGGTGGTCTTGACGCGTCGAAGCAGTCGACGACCACGATCCTGCGTATCAATCCCGCGACCGGCCAGAGCGCGACTGCCGGCGCGCTGCCGCACGCGGTGCACGATGCCGCGGGCGCGACGATCGGGTCGGCGTTGGTCGTGTTCGGCGGCGGCGCCGCGGGCGAGACGCAGAGCGCGTCGGTGCAAGCGTTCACACCGGAGCGCAGCACCAAGAACATCGGGCTGCTTCCCGAGCCCCGTTCCGACCAGGTCGCAGTGTCGGTCCGCGACACGGCGTACGTGCTCGCCGGCTTCAACGGCAAGACGTTCACGCCTGATGTGCTCGCTACCGCCGATGGCTTGAACTTCGATGCGGTCGGCAAGCTCGCCGAGCCGGTCCGCTATCCCGCGGTCGCCGTGGCCGACGGCGCGATCTATGTGTTCGGTGGCGTTACCGGCGGCGTCGACACCCGCTCTGTGCAGCGTTTCGATCCTGCGACCCGCAAGACCACGATCGTCGCACAGCTTCCGCAACCGTGGTCGCACGCCGGCGCCGTCACCATCGGCGGCGCGATCTACGTGCTCGGCGGCTTCGCGAACAACACGGTGACCGCGCAGATTCTCCGGTTCGACGTGAAGACGCACGCGGTGCAACCAGCCGGCGCGCTGCCCGCACCGGTCTCCGACGCCGCGGTCGTGACCGTCGGCGACACCAGCTACCTCATCGGCGGACAAGGTCCCAACCGCGCGACGCTGTCGAGCGTCGTGGCGATCACCGGCGCGTGACCCGAGGCGCAGCTAGCGGTAATTGCCCGTGTGGCCGAGGCTGAACCTGCCCGGCTGTGGAAACAGCGCGAGGCCGTGCGGGCCCCGACCCACGGTGATCGTCTTCATGAGGGTGCCCGTCTTCGTGTCGACGACGTAGACGGCTGCGTTGTACCGACCGGTGAGCCAGAGCTGGGTGCCGTCGGCCGACACGCCACCCATGTCGGGGCTGCCGCCGATGACCCAGGTGGCCGCGACAGTGCGGGTCGCGAAGTTGATCACCGAGATCGATCCTGCGAGGCGGTTGGTCACATACAACTGCTGCGCGTTCCGGTTCGGGTAGAGACCGTGGGCGCCCTTCCCCGTCGGGATGAAACCGATCTCCTTGAGCGCGACCGGGTCGATGACCGACACGCCGTTGCGGCTCTGGTTGGCCACGTACATCACCGCGCCATCGGGTGAGAGCCGCACGTCGATCGGCTGGCCGCCGACGTCGAGCTCGCCGGTCACTGTCATCGAGGCCACGTCGACTCGCACGAGCCACCCAGAGAACTCGCAGCTCACGATCATCGTCTTGCCGTCGGCGGTGAAATCGGCGTGGTTCACGCCCTTGTGCGCGATCGGAACGCTTCGGATGAGCGCCCACGTCTTCGGGTCGCGGAAGTCGAGGCGACTGTTGCGCTCCGCAATGACAACGGCCTTCGTGCCGTCGAGCGTGAAGTAGAGGTTGTACGGATCGTCGACGGGAATCGGCGCGCCCGGCTTGCCGGTGCGCGGGTCGATGGGCGTGAGCGTGTTCTCGCGGTTGTTGTTGACGTACAGCGTTTGCAGGTCGTATGCGGGCACGACGTGTTGTGGGAGGGCTCCGGTCTTGAAGTGCTCGATCACCGTGAACGTCGCGGGATCGATCACATCGACGGTGCCCGACTCGCTGTTGGGCACATACACCCGGGTCGGGTCGCCGGCGACGGCGGGGCTCAGCATTCCGGCCAGCGTGTGGTCGTACACCGTGTTGGTAACCGGCGGAGGAGCGGTCGACGTGGTGGTCGGGCCGGACGCTTTCGTTGCCGCGGTCGACGCGGCGGCGGGGCTTGGGTGCTTCTTCGTCCTCTGCGAGCCACCGCTACCACTGCAACCGCCGCCGATGGCAACGACGGTCATCACGGCGATGAGCGCGAATGAGCGAGCGCGGAACAAACGAGACGGAACTCGGGACATGGTGGTGAGACTCAATTCTCGCAATGCATGCGACAGCTTTGCACGGCCGACTCGCCGGCAGCGCGCGGTCCCGAGTGACACGATCCGTCGACGACGCATGGCAGCATGGCACGGTGAACGACTCGTCGTCACACCGAGGCCAACGGCGAACCGTCCGAATTGCGTTACAGGTCTTCGCGATCGCGCTCGGTGTGCATTTGATCTGGCCGCGAATCGCCGGGTTCAAGCATGTCGGCGCGGCGTTGGCGCGGGGCAATCCACTTTCGATCGTCGCACTCGTCGCGTTCGAAGCCGCAAGCTTGTTGTCCTACGGCGAACTGGTACGAGTCGTGCTTCGCTCGATGGGACAGGACGTCTCGCCCAACCTCGTGCAACGCACCACCCTCGTGGGTACGTCACTCGGGCGCACACTCCCGGGCGGTACCACGGCAGCAATGGCCGTCGTCGTCGGCGCGTTGCGTCGGGCCGGCCTCGATGCCGTGCGCGCGACCGCCGCGCTCGCGGCGAGCGGCATGCTGTCGTCGTTTGTGCTCGCGCTGCTGCTCGTGCCCGCGGTCGTGCTCGCGATCGTGGGCGGCGACAACGGCAGCGCGGCATTGAGCGTGGGCATGGTGGCGGTCACGATCGTCGCCGTGGTGGTGGGGGTCCGTCCGGCGGTCCGTCACCCGGCGGCCGCAGGCGATCTGGTGGAACGGCTCCTCTGCCGTGTGGTGCCCACACGGTTTCGGTCACGCATCGATCCGGCCGCGGTCGGAGCCGGAGTGCAGAAGGCGGTCGAAGGTGTGCGCGAGCTCGCCCACGACCGCCGCGCGTTGCGACGGGGCCTTGCGTGGGCATCGGCCAACTGGCTGCTCGATGTGGGCGCGCTCACCGCGGTCGCGGCCACCGTCGGGCGCGGCACGCCCTTGACCGCGGTGCTCCTGGCGTACGTGATCGGTCAGCTCGCGGCCGCGATCCCGCTCACGCCCGGGGGCATCGGCATCGTCGAGTCGGCGATGATCGGCTCGTTCGTCGCCGCGGGCGCGCCGGTCGCCGCGGCAACGGCCACGGTGCTCGGCTGGCGATTGTTCAGCTTCTGGCTCCCTATCCTCGCCGGGCTCGGGTTATTTCCCACGCTGTCACGGCAAGTGACGCGCGAGGCCGACGACGAGCCCGAGCCCGGATGAACGTCGTCAGTCGCGCGCGACGGCGAGGAGCTGCTCGACCGGACCGAGGTCGAACGGCGCGCCCACCATCAAGATCACATGCTGCGCGCCGGCATCGACGTACGCGGTGACATTGCCGATCTCGTCGGAGCCGATTCCGACGGTGCGCTCGATCTCCTTCGGGTCACGACCGATGCGCGCGCACCACTCGTCGAGCACCTCGTTCTTATGGGCAAAGTTGGGCACCGGGCCGAATGTGTTCCACAACTGCGCGTGCTCGGCCACGAGCCGCAACGTGACTTGCTCGCCGCCGCCACCGATGAGAATCGGGAGCTCGCGCTGGACGGGCGGTGGGTTGAGCTTCTCGAGGCGGGCCTTGATGACGGGCAACGCGGCGGCCAGCGCGCGCAAGCGCTGCGGCACAGTGCCGAAGTCGTAGCCGTACTCCTGATAGTCGCGCTCGAACCAGCCCGAGCCGATGCCGAGAATGAATCGGCCCCCGCTGAGATGGTCGATCGTGCGGGCCATGTCGGCGAGGAGGTTGGGATTGCGATACGAGTTGCAGGTGACGAGCGCGCCGAACTTGGCGTGATGCGTCTCGACCGCCATCGCGGCCAGCAGCGCGTAGGCCTCGTAATGCTTGTCGTCGGGATCGCCGTAGAGCGGATAGAAGTGGTCCCACACCCACAGACTGTCGACGCCAAGTCCGTCGACGGCGCGCCACGCCGCGCGCAGCTCGTTGACATCAGTGGCCTGGGGATGCAGTTGCACCCCGACTTTGAACCGCGCCATCAACCTGCTCCCTTGTCGGTTACGCGAGACGCTACCGGCCGCCGAGTTACACGTCGCGCGCCACCTCGCTCGCCACTTCGCGCGCCACTTCGCGCGGATCCTTGTCGTCTCGAAGGCCGAGGTACGCGGGATGGCGGATCTGACCTGTCCTCGTCCACTCGGTGAAGCGCACGCTCGCGACGAGATCGGGTTCGACCCAGCGCGCCTCCTTCAGCTTCGGCGCGGGGGAGAACGGGCTCGTCGGGCGCTCCCGCTCCGCCAGGAGGCCTTGGAGCCGGCGGAGCTCCGCGTCACTGAAACCGGTGCCGACGCGGCCCGCGTACTTCAATGCGTCGCCGTCGTGGTAGCCGATGACCAACGCGCCGAGTGTGTTGGACCGCGCGCCTTGGCCGGGGAGCCATCCCCCCACGACGAATTCTTGCATCGCCTGGTTCTTGATCTTGCGCCACGCGGCCGAACGGTGCCCGGGTTCGTAGGCGCTGTCGAGCCGTTTCGCGACGACACCCTCGAGGCCGAGCCGCTCCGTCGCCTCGAGGAGGTCCGCGCCGCCACCCTCGTGCGCAGCCGGCGTCTGCCACGACGCGCCCTGCAACGCGAGCTGCTCGAGCAGGTGCCGACGATCGCGAAAGGCGAGCGCGGTCGTGAGGTGACCGTCGAGCCACAGCACGTCGAAGATCGCGTACACGACCGGCACTTCATTCGTGAGCCGGCGGATCGCGCGGGCGTCCTCGACGTGCATGCGCTGTTGTAGCCGCTCGAAGCTTGGCCGCTCGTCATCGAACGCCACGATCTCGCCGTCGAGAATCACCTCAGTCGCGCCGAGCGCCGCCCCGAGTGCGCGGAGCTCCGGGTACCGATGCGTGACGTCGGTGCCGCGGCGACCTTGCAGACGGATGCGGCCGCCTTCGATGTATGCCAGCGCGCGGATGCCGTCCCACTTGACCTCGAACGCCCACGCGTCGTCGTCGACCGGCAACGTCTTGCTGAGGGTCGCGAGCATCGGCTCGACGTTGCCGGGCATCGGTTCGCGCGTCGGATCGGCCGGCGGGTCCATGCGATGGATCATCCAGTTGTCGCCATCGGTCTGGAACAAGACGTAGCGACCCTGCACGCGCTCGCCGCTCAACACGACGATGACCTCATCGGGGCGGAACTTCTCGGCGGTGTAAGTGCCGCGATCCCACACCTTCATCGTGCCCGCGCCGTATTGACCCTTGGGGATGTCGCCCTCGAACTCGAGGTACTCGAGCGGGTGATCTTCGGTGTGTACCGCGAGGTGGTTGCGGCGCGGATCCATCGGGATGCCTTTGGGAACGGCCCACGACGCGAGCACGCCGTCACGCTCGAGGCGCAAGTCCCAGTGGAGCCGGCGCGCGTGATGCTCCTGCACCACGAAACGCGCCGAGCCGCCGGGACTGGTCTGCTCGGCAGCCTCGCCGGACGGCTCGGGTGTCGCTTCGAAGCGGCGCTTCGAGCGGTAACGGCCCAGGGGGTCGGAGCGGCTCGTCACGCCTCGCACCGCTGATCGGCGGGCCGCAGTCTCGGTCAGTCGCGGTGGAGCTTGTCCTTCACCGAGTCGGTGACGTCCTCGACCTTGTCCTTGGCGTCCTCGGCCACGCCCTTGAGCTTGGCGCCGGCACGGTCGACCTTGCCCTCGCGCTTGAGGTCGTCATCGTCGGTGAGGTCGCCGACCGCTTCCTTGGCCCGGCCCTTGAGGTCGTCAGTGTTCTCGCCCATATTCGGAAACTCCTGTCATGTGTCGGATCTTTCGGATCTTTCCGCGCCGCATCGATCGATGTACGCGCGTATCGGCAATCTGCCCTCGGTGGCCCGTGCGCAAACGTGACGCGATCCCGTACAAATCTGGTTTCATTCGGGTGCACCCGGGGTAATACCCGTCGAATCGGATGGCGTCCCGATGCCCGCAGCCGTCCGATTGTCCGGAGTCTGGCCTGGGGGCTGTCCCCTGCCCGGCCTTCAGGCAGACCCGGCAGTGCAACCAGACCGCTCAGGCGTTCGGGATCGTGGCGCCTGTGCGAAGTCAGCGAGCAACTCGTGGCCGGGGCCGGCTGAGAGTCGCGACGCTGTCGCGTCCCGTTACCGACAACGCGCGCCGGGCTAACCGATCCAACCCGCGTCGGAGAGCTCGGAGAGCGCGTCGAGCGATGTCTGCACGAGCACCTTGATCCCCACCGCGATCGCGCGTTCGTCGATGTCGAACGTGCTCCCATGCAGGTCGAGACGCGGGCCGTCGGACGCAGGGTCATGCACGCCGAGTCGTGCGTACGCGCCGGGCACCCGTTCGAGGTACCAGGAGAAGTCGTCGCCGCCTGCGCTCTGCACGGTGGGGACGACCGCCGCGTCGCCGAGCACGCGCCGCGCCGCGCGGTCGAGCAGCGCAGTCGCGCGTTCATCGTTGTTGACCGGAGGCGCGCCGCGGCGGTGTACGAGCTCGAACGTCGCTCCCAGCGGCGTGACGAGCGCGTCGAGCAGCTCGGTGACGAGCGCGGCCGCGCCGTCCCACGCGGCCCGATCCGGTGTACGGGCGGAGCCGGTGACGATTGCGAGCGACGGGATCACGTTGGGCGCCTGACCGGCGTGGATCGCACCGAAGACGACGCTGAGCTCGGGCTGGCGGTCGCGTACAAGGCTCGGAACCTCGGCCGCGACCCGACCGGCGATCGCGACGAGATCGGCGGTGAGTTCGGGGCGAGCGGTGTGGCCGCCCGGTCCGTGGAGCCGAATCTCGATGAGGTCCGCGGCCGAGGTGATCGCGCCGACGCGCACACCGATCTGACCGGTGTCGAGCTTGGGATCGCAGTGCAGACCGAAGATCGAGTCCACACCGTCGAGACCGCCGGCTTCGATCACGTCGAGCGCGCCGCCGGGCACGGCCTCCTCGGCGGGTTGGAACAACAGCCGCACCCGGCCAGCCGGATCGTGCGCCGCGAGGAGACGTGCGAGCGCGAGACCGGCACCGAGCACGATCGTCGCATGGACGTCGTGGCCGCACGCGTGCGCAACCCCCTCGTGCTGCGAGCGATAGTGCACCTTCTTCTCGTCGATCATCGAGAGCGCGTCGAGGTCGGCGCGCAGCGCGACCGTCGTGCCGCCGCTCGTGCCGACGTCACACACGAGACCCGTTCCCGAGGGGAGTACCAGTGGGTGGAGCCCAGCGACTTCGAGTCGCTGCGCAACGAGCGCAGTGGTCTCGAACTCCTCGCGGCTGCGCTCGGGCCGGGCGTGGAGCTGCCGGCGGAAGGCGACCAGTTCCTCGAAGTGCGCGTCGAGGAAGGCGGCGAGCGCTTCGGTCGCCGGCGCGCTCATGCGGTCGCTCCGGGTGTATCGGTCGCGAGCTCCTCGATCAACGCGTGCACAACATCGACAAGCTCGCCTCCGCCGCCGATGATGCGTCGCTGGCGCAGATAGCTCGGACCGCCTTCGAGGATCGTGGCGACATCCGCGAGCTCGGCGGCGCATCCGAGCTCTCGGGCGGTTGGCGCGAGGTCGACCAGCAGCTCGTGCACCTGTTCGCACGCGGGTGTGCGCTCGCCGTGGTCGTTCACGATCAGCTCGGCCTCGATGCCGTGACGCGTCGCGAGCCACTTGTTCTGGCGGACGACCCACTCGCGCGGAGCAGAAAGTGTCTCGCCGGCGTCGAGGCGCGCGTCGAGCGACGCGACGAGACTGTGTGCCAGCGCGCCGACCGCCGCAACCTCGCGCAAGGTCGGGATCCCGTCACACATGCGCAGCTCGACCGTGCCGAAGTCGGGGTGCGGGCGGATGTCCCACCAGACTTCGCGGATCGACTTGATCGCCCGCGCGGTGACGAGGGTCTCCATGAAGGTCTCGAACTCGCCCCAATCGGCGATGTGGTACGGCAGCCCCGCGGTGGGCAGTGCTTCGAACACTTTGGTGCGACACGACGCGAGGCCGGTGTCGCGCGAATGCCAGTACGGGCTCGATGCCGACAGCGCGAGCAGGTGCGGCAAGTAGGTGACTAGCGCGTTCGCAATTGCGATGGACTTCTCGGCCGAGCGCACGCCGACGTGGAAGTGGATGCCGAAGATGAGCAGGCGTTCGGCTGTCCACTGCATCTCGTTCAGCAGGTCGTGGTAGCGCGCGTCGGGGCTCACCTGCTGGTCGTGCCAGCTCGAATAGGGGTGGCTGCCGACGCAGATCGGCGCGAGGCCGAGGCGATCGGCTTCGGCGGTGACCTCGGCCAGCGTGCCGGCCAGGTCGGCTCGTGCCTCGGCGACGGTCTGGCAGATGCCGGTGATGATCTCGATCGTGCTCTCGAACAGCTCGTGCTTCGCCTTGGGATGCGCTTCGACACCCGCGTTGCCCGCGAGCGCGGACAGAATCGCGGACGCCGCGCTCACGAGCTCGCCGTTGTCGCGATTTACGAGCCCGAGCTCCATCTCGATGCCCAGGCTCGCTCGTTCGGAGGCATGAAAGGGGATGAGCATGCGGGTCAGGCTCGGGGGCGTCGATCGGTGGACGCGCCCGAGGCGGTCGGCGCTTCACTCACCATGGCATCGATTCTCGCGCTTGGGTGTGCCGCAAGTTGTTTGTTCGGACAAGCGGGTGAAAACTGCTGGAACCGCCTACCGTCGGGGTGACGACGGCCTCGCGCTTCGACGCTCGCCTCTATACGGGGCGGCACTCGATGATGTCGCTGCGTCCTGATGGTGCGACGTGCTCGAGTGCGAAGCCCGCATTCCCCAACAGCGTCCGCCACTGTGGTTCGGAACGCTCCCGCCCGCCGTCGGTGAGCACCAGCATGAGCAGGTCGAGAATCTTGCCGGGATGGGGGGCGTCGCCGGGCGGAAGAACTTGTTCGAGGACGACGAGACGCCCGCGCGGCGCGATGGCGGCGCGGCAGTTGCGCAGAATCGCAGTTGCCCGTTCGTCGTCCCAGTCGTGGAGGATCTGCGACAACAGGTAGACGTCGAAACCTGACGGGACTTCCTCGAAGAAGTCGCCGCGGATGCACGCGCACCGATCCGACAGCCCGCCGGCCTCGAGCATGGCCTCCGCTCCGTCAACGGCGTGGGGAAGGTCGAACACCGCGCCGCGCAGGTGCGGCTGGCGCGTGAGGAGCTCCCGCATGATGGTGCCGTTGCCGCCGCCGACATCGACAACGGAGCCGGCGGCACTCCAGTCGCGATCGAACAACCCCGCGACGCGACCGGTGCTTGTCGCCGCCATCGCCGCGTCGAACCTGGCGCCCTCATCGGGATTCGTCCGCATGTAGTCGAACAATGAGGCACCGAAGACTTGTTCGAATGCCGGTCGGCCGGTGCGGACACTGTGCTCGAGCTCTCGGAACGCGGCGTACATCACTTCGCCGCCGTAGAGAATGTAGGGCCGCATCGATCCGACGGCGTCGGTCTCGAGTGCGCGGGACAACGCGGTCGGCCCGAACTGCCCCGGCGCGACCTCGGCGAACACACCATGGGCGGCGAGGGTACGAAGAAGCCGGTGCAGCGCTTCGGGATGCGCGCCACTTCGCTTCGCGAGGTCGTCGACCGAGACGGGACCATCGGCGACGAGATCGGCCAGTTCGAGCGTTGCGGCGGAGTGCAGCGCTTGGGTGACCACGAAGCCGGTGAACAGCTGCAGCAACCGGCCCGGGATGTCGTCGAGCGGTGGCGTCGGCGAGTCGGTCGCACTCATCGTCACACTCTCGCGGATACGTGTGCCGCTGTCATGTGGGCCTACGTGACGGGCTGGACGAACGTGTAGCCCTGAGCCTGTAGCTGCGTGATGATCGCCGGCAACGCGGCGATTGTCTGGGTGCGATCGTTGCCTCCGTCGTGCATCAACACGATGCGACCGGGTCGAACCCCGGCGAGCACGCGCCCGGTGATCACGAGCGCGGCTGGGCGATCGAAATCCCGGGGGTCGACCGACCATTCGAGCACGCGGAGGCCCTGTTTATGGGAGATGTCGAGCACCGACTGGTTGATCCCACCGTACGGCGGACGCATGAACGTGAGCGTCTCGCCCGTGAGGGAGCGGTAGAAGTCGACCGGTCCCGAGATCTGGGTAGCGACCTCGCCGACAGGAATGCGGTCGAGATACGGGTGGGTCTCGGTGTGGTCACACAGCACATGTCCCCGGGCGCGGATCGCAATGATCAAGTCGGGGTGCTTGCGGGCGGCATTGCCGACGACGCAGAACATCGCCTTGATCTGAAACTGATCGAGAATCGCGAGCACCTGAGGAGTGTTGGTGGGATTGGGCCCGTCGTCGAACGTCAACGCGACGACATTGCCCGGCATACGTGAAGCCGGCACGGGGGCTTGCACGGTCGTTTGGCGCACGACCTCGCCGCTACGGGTTCCCACGACCTGATCGGCAAGGCCGGCAGCGCCGGGTAGCCACAGCTCATGCTCCACCGGCGGGAGGCCCGGTGCGGCGACCGGTACGCGGCGTTGGGCGGTCGGTTCGACCTCGTCGTGCGCGACGCGCACGCTTATTCGTGCGCCGTCGGAGAGATGCGCGCGCGAGTTGACGGGGCGACGGCCGACCATGACGACGCTTCGACGCCAGTGGGCGTCGATGACGCGTCCGGTGACGACCGTACGG
The DNA here is from genome assembly GCA_038236695.1 of Acidimicrobiia bacterium. GTDB lineage: Bacteria > Actinomycetota > Acidimicrobiia > IMCC26256 > JBBRZM01 > JBBRZM01. The sequence continues at coordinate 650 of JBBRZM010000015.1, read as the reverse complement.
AGCGTTCCGTCGCGCGGCCACGCCCGCTTGGCCACCTTGAGCGCGTGGCCCGCGTTGAACGGAGCGCCGATCGTGACGTCACGCCGGTCGACGGTGACGTCGATGCGCTTCGGACGCAACAGCCACAGCGCCAGGGGGACGAGCGCGGCGATGACGACAAGGATCGCGAGCAGCCACAACCGCCGCCGCCGGCGTCTCCTGGGCTGTGGCGGCGTGTCGGGAACGCCTCGTCTGTGCCGCTTCCAACTAGGCATGTCGCAAGGTGTTGTCCCGCTGGGCGCTGGTGGGCCGCTCGACGTCCGACGTCACGCCCATTGTGTTCGACGCGTTCGGTCCGTTCCGGATCGAGGGGGGGATGGGCAAGTTGCTCGTCCAGCCGGTCTGCGGACTTGCGTGGAGTCCATAGGCGCCCCTCGGCAGTGCGCCCCCGGCAGTTTTAGAAAGCGCCCTCGGCATGATTCGAACATGCGACACACGGTTTAGGAAACCGTTGCTCTCTCCCCTGAGCTACGAGGGCTCGTGTTGCGAAAGAGCAGCTCAGAGAGTACTTCTTGCTCTACCGAGCGCTCGTGCGCTGGCAGTCGTGCCCAATCCGTGCCCAATCCGTGCCCGATCGGGTGGTAGGCATCGATTTCTCGAACCTCTGGTCT
>JBBRZM010000014.1:0-73301 GCA_038236695.1 Acidimicrobiia bacterium | reverse complement strand
GCGTCTCTGAACAGAACCTCCGGAAGTTCGGCCGCCGCTAGCCTCCGGCCATGCGGATGTCCCAGCTGTTCGCCCGTACGTTGCGGGACGATCCCGCTGACGCCGAGGTCGACAGCCATCGTCTCCTCGTTCGTGGTGGGTACTTACGCAAGGTCGCGAGCGGGATCTACTCGTGGTTGCCGCTCGGCTACCGCGTGTTGCGCAGGGTCGAGGAGATCGTGCGCGAGGAGATGGACGCCGGCGGCGGGCAGGAGCTGCTGCTGCCGATCGTGCAGCCCCTCGAGCTGTGGGCCCGCACCGGTCGCGACGTCGCGTACGGGCCGCTCATGTTCCGGCTGGAAGATCGCAAGGAGACGGGCTTCTGTCTCTCGCCCACCGCGGAGGAAGTGATCACCACGACCGTCGCGGCCGACTACTCGAGCTACCGCGACCTGCCCGTCAACCTGTATCAGATCAACTGGAAGTACCGCGACGAGCTGCGACCGCGCTTCGGGCTCTTGCGGGCGCGCGAGTTCCTCATGAAGGACGCCTACAGCTTCCATGTCGACCAGACCGACCTGGCCCGCACGTACGACGTCATGCGTGACGCGTACGCGAAGGTCTTCACCCGCTGCGGCCTCATGTTTCGCGCGGTGAAGGCGCAGTCGGGCGAGATCGGCGGCGACACGTCGCAGGAGTTCATGGCGGTCGCTGCCGTCGGTGAAGACGACTTCGTGTGGTGCGCGGCGTGTGACTACGCCGCCAATGTCGAGGCCGCGACCCGCCAGATGAGCGACCGGGGGCACACCGAGGGCGCCGTTGTCGACGCGCCGGAACGCCAGCGCGTCCACACTCCCGACTTGCCTGGCATCGACGGCGTTGCGGCGCACCTGGGCATGCAACCGAACGAGCTGCTGAAGTGCATCGCGTTCGACGTCGACGGCGAGGTCGGTCTCGCGCTCGTCCCAGGCGACCGCGAGGTCAACCCGAGTGCACTCGCTCGCGCCGTGGCGCCCCGTCAGGCTCGCCTCTTCACCGACGACGACTTCGCCAAGCATCGCAAGCTCCCCAAGGGCTACCTCGGTCCCGACTTCACCGGCGCCAAAGTGGTCGTCGCTGATCCGCTGGTTCGCGAGTTGCAGTCGTGGGTCACGGGGGCCAACGAAGCCGACTACCACGTGAAGCACGCGGTACTCGGTCGCGACTTCGACGTCGACACGTGGGCCGACCTCGTCACGGTCGTGCCCGGCGATCCGTGTCCCAACTGCGGCGCGCCGCTCAAGATCGACCGCGGCATCGAAGTCGGCCACGTGTTCCAGCTCGGCACCAAGTACGCCGAGGCGCTCGACGCGCGCTACACCGACGAAGCCGGTGAGCAGCATCCGATGGTGATGGGTTGTTACGGGCTCGGACTCTCACGCGTCGTCGCCGCGGTGGTCGAAGCGCATCACGACGACAACGGCATCGCGTGGCCGGCTTCCCTCGCGCCCTACGACGTGTACGTGATCGAGCTGCCGGGCAAAGGCGACACCACCGGGCAGGTCGCGGAAGCCGCGACGCGCATCGTCGACGAGCTCGAAGCCGCGGGCCTCACGGTGCTCTACGACGACCGTGATGCCAGGCCGGGCGTGAAGTTCGCCGACGCCGATCTGCTCGGCATGCCCGTCCAGCTCACGATCGGCGCCAAAGGGCTCGCGCGTAACGTCGTCGAGCGGAAAGTGCGCGCGAGTGGTGAGCGCGACGAGGTCCCACTCGACGGTGTTGTCGCCGCGCTCACCGGCGAGTGAGATGAAGCTGCCCGTGATGCCGCCGGTGTCGCCCATGCTGGCGAAGCTGGCGCGCGAGCTGCCGACGCGCGACGGGTTGCTGTACGAGCCGAAGTTCGACGGCTTTCGCTGCATCGTCTTTCGCGACGGCGACGAGATCGAGCTCGGCAGCCGCAACGAACGGCCGCTCAATCGTTATTTCCCCGAGATCCTGGAGCCGCTGAAGCGGGCGCTGCCCGACAAGGCCGTCGTCGACGGCGAGTTGGTGATCATGACCGACCACGGGCTCGACTTCGATCTGCTCTCACTGCGTATCCATCCCGCGACGAGCCGGGTCTCCAAGCTCGCGACCGAGACACCGTCATCGCTGGTGGCGTTCGACCTGCTCGCGCTCGACAGCGAAGACCTCCGGACGCACCCGTTCTCGGAGCGGCGGGCGCTGCTCGAGAAGATGCTGAGCAAGGCGAAGGCGCCCGTGCACCTCACACCCGCGTCGACCGATCCCGAGGTCGCGACGCAGTGGTTCGATCGGTTCGAGGGCGCCGGGCTCGACGGTGTCGTCGCCAAGCCCCTCGACGGCGAGTACTGCGAGGGGCAGCGCACCATGATGAAAGTGAAGCACTTGCGCACCTGCGACTGTGTGGTCGCCGGTTTCCGCTGGCACAAGGACGGCGACGGCGTGGGCTCGTTGCTGCTCGGCCTCTACGACGACGCCGCCACGCTGCATCACGTCGGTGTCGCCAGCAGCTTCGCGGCGCCGGTGCGCAAGCAGCTCGTCGGCGAGCTCGAGCCCTACCGCGCCAACGCGCTCGAAGCCCACCCGTGGCGCGACTGGGCCGAGTTCGGCAGCGGCGATCCCGATGCAGCCGGTGATCCCGGTCAGCGCATGCCGGGCGCGCCGAGCCGGTGGAACGCGAAGAAGGACATGACGTGGGAGCCGCTGCGCATCGAACTGGTCGCGGAAGTCGCGTACGAGCACTTGCAAGGCGACCGGTTCCGTCACACCGCGCGGTTCCAGCGTTGGCGCCACGACCGCGATCCGTCCTCGTGCACCTACGCGCAACTCGAAGCGCCCGTCCCCTACGAGCTCATGGAAGTCTTCGCCAAAGAAACGAGTTAGGGGCGTTTCTTCGCTTTGCTTGGTTGGACGCGTTTGGGTTCGCCCGGCATCTTCGGGAAGTTGGGCGGCCACGGCTCGTCGCCCATGCCCTCGGCTCGGTCGCGCGCCGCGAGGTCGAGGAGCGGCTCCAGCGAGTACGCGACGTCGTCGATAGCGGCGGACGGGTCGCCGACCGACGCGTACCGCGCCGGCACGGTTGCGAGCGTCAAGTCGGCCGGGTCCGCGTCGGCAAGCTCGTCCCAGGTGAGCGGGCACGACACCCGACCCTCGGCGTTGCTGCGCACGGAGTACGCAGAGGCGACGGTGCGGTCACGGGCGTTCTGGTTGTAGTCGATGAAGACCTTGTCGCCCCGCTCTTCCTTCCACCACTTCGACGTCGCGAGGGTGCGTTCCTTCCGCTCGACGGCACGCGCCAGCGCGAGCGCCGCCCGTCGCACTTCCAGGAAGTCCCAGCGGGCTTCGATTCGGATGTTCACGTGGATGCCGCGTGACCCCGATGTCTTGGGGAAGCCCACGAGATCGTGTTCCTCCAGCACCTCGTGGACGGCCGCGGCGACGTCCTGGACCATCGAGTAGGGGAGTCCGGGCTGCGGATCGAGGTCGACGCGTAGCTCGTCGGGGTGGTCGACGTCGTCGCGCCGCACGTTCCACGGGTTCATCTCGAGGCAGCCGAGGTTGACCGCCCACAGCACGTGCGCGATGTCGGTGGGGCAGAGCTCGTCCGCCGAGCGTCCGCTCGGGAAGGTGACCATCACGGTCTCGAGCCACTCGGGCCGGTTCGCCGGCACCCGCTTCTGGAAGAACGGCTCGCCGGTGGCGCCGTCGGGAAAACGCTTCAGCACCGTCGGGCGCTCGAACGCGCCGCGCACTGCACCGTCGGCGACGGCCAGGTAGTAGCGGGCGAGGTCGAGCTTTGTCTCGCCTCGGGCCGGGAAGAAGACTTTGTCGGGATTCGTGATCCGGACCGTGTGCCCGGCCGCCTCCAGCTCGAATGCCTCCGGCTTCGCCATCGGCCGCACGCTAGGTCGCGCCCGGGACTTTCTGGAAGGCGTTCGATATACTTCCTTGGTTCGGCCGGGACGATCCGGCCTCGCACCGTGTCGCGGAGACGTGGGCGTAAGCCCACGTTTTTTTCTTGACCGGAGCCGGGTCATTGAAACGAGAACGAGGAGGTGGACGGGCATGACAGAGCGAATCGACACCATCGCCGGAATGGTCGCGCTCGTCCTCGAACCGCTCGGCCTCGAGCTCTTCGACGTGGAGCTCACGGGCACGGGCCGCGCGGCCGTCCTCAAGGTGCTCGTCGATCGCGACGGCGGCGTCGACCTCGACGCGATCACCGCGGCAACGCAAGCATTGTCACCAGTACTTGATGCCCACGACATTGTCGCGGGCCCGTACGCACTCGAAGTGAGCAGCCCCGGACTCGAGCGCCCGCTGCGCCGGCGCGAACACTTCGAGTGGGCCATCGGTGCGGCAGTGAGCGTGAAGCACCGGATTGCAGACGGCAGTGTCGTGCGCGAGCGCGGCACGCTCACCGCGGCCGACGAGGCCCAGGTCACCGTCGAGATCGAGGGCGCGCCGCACGCGATCGCGTACGACGATGTCGTGCAAGCACGCACCGTCTTCGACTGGGGCCCCACGCCGAAACCCGGCAAGGCAAAGCACCAACAGAAGGCTTCCCGATGAGCGCGAGAGCAACGTCCGCCGCGCGAGCGACCGAAGTCGAGCTTGGCGCCGGTTACACCGTGCGCCGACCACGGAGCGGCGACCGGCCCGAAGGGCCGCCGGCGGGTATCCCGCCGGCGCAGGGAGCGCGACCATGAACTCGGAAATGATGGAGGCGCTCGAGAACATCGAGCGCGAGAAGGGCATCTCGATCGAGATCATGCTCGAGGCGTTGGCCAACGCACTCGTGACCGCGTACAAACGGCTGCCCACGTCGGCCGAGGAAGCACTGGTCGAGATCGACATCGAGACCGGTGACATCAAGGTCATCGCCCAGGAGCTCGACGAGGATGGCCATGTCGTCCGCGAGTGGGACGACACCCCCGACGACTTCGGACGCATCGCCGCGCAGACCGCCAAGCAGGTGATCCTGCAGCGCATCCGCGAGGCCGAACGCGAGATGAAATATGAGGAGTACGCGGGCCGCGAGGGCGACATCGTCACCGGCATCATCCAACAGACCGACGCCCGGTACACCCTCCTCGACCTCGGTCGGGTCGAGGCGCTGCTTCCGCAGGCCGAGCAAGTGCAAAACGAGCACTACGACCACGGCAGCCGGCTCAAGGCGTACATCGTCGAGGTCCGCAAGACGGCGAAGGGTCCGCAGATCGTGGTGTCGCGCACGCACCCGGGCCTCGTGAAGCGGCTGTTCGAGCTCGAAGTGCCCGAGATCGTCGATGGTGTCGTCGAGCTGAAGGCGATCGCGCGCGAGCCGGGCCACCGCACGAAGCTCGCGGTCGCGTCCAATGACAACAACGTCGACCCGGTGGGTGCATGCGTGGGTGCGCGGGGGTCGCGCGTCCGCATGGTCGTCAACGAGCTGCGCGGCGAGAAAGTCGACATCGTCCCCTACAGCGACAACCCGCAGGAGTTCGTGATGAAGGCGCTCGCGCCGGCGCGCGTGCGTGAGGTGCGCGTGCATCCGGATACGGGCACTGCCGAGGTCATCGTGCCCGACTTCCAACTGTCGCTCGCGATCGGCAAGGAAGGCCAGAACGCGCGGCTCGCCGCCCGGCTCACCGGTTGGCGCGTCGACATCAAGAGCGAGGCGCAACTCGCCGAGGAAGAGGCCGGCGGGGGCGTCGAGTACGCCGAAGGCGAGTGGGTGCAGAACGCGACCGGCGAGCTCGTGTGGCAGCCGGCCGAGGGCGGCGAGGCGATCTCGGCTGCAGCTGCCGGCTACGCCGCGCCGGATGCGGCTGGTGCAGTCACGACCGAGGCCGTGGTGCCCGCAGCCGCGAACGTCGCCGGCGCGGCCGACACTGACGCGCCCGACGCTCCGGATGAGCAAGCCGCGGCGGCAGCCCCTGAATCTCCGGACGCGCAATCCGAGACGCCCGCGGGTCAAGCGACCGACGAAGCTGCGGCCCCCGCAGAGGAGGCCGCGGTCGACGCCGGCTCGTCGCGTGACGGAGGAGGCGACTGACGCGAGCCCGCCGCCGCACGTGCGTCGGCTGCCGGCGTACAGCCGCCCCGTCCGAGCTGCAACGCATCGCCCGCCGGCCCGACGGCTCCCTTGGAGTGGGCCCGGGACCCGGCCGCGGCGCATGGTTGTGTGCCGGGTCGCTAGCGTGCACGGAGCAGGCGTTGCGGCGACAGGCGTTGAGCCGGGCGTTGCGGAGTCCGATTACCGGCACGGAGCAGGAATGGTTACGCGCGACAATGTCCCGATGAACGGCTGATGATGGCGGTTGAGACCGCCGGAGAAGCTGAGTGCGCCCGAGTGGCGCGAGCGACGACGAAGGCGAGCAGCGGTCTTGGCCACGAAGAAGATCCGGGTCTACGAGCTGGCGAGAGAGTTGGGCGTGGAAAACCACGTCGTGCTCGAACTCGCCGAAGAGCTCCGCATCGGGGTCAAGAGCCACTCCTCGAGCATCGAGGATCCACAGGCCGATCGGGTTCGGCGACTCGCCGACTCCAAGGGTCTGCGGCGCGAGCCGGTCGTCGAGGAGCCCAAGCCCACCAAGAGCGCGCCGGCCAAGGCCGCGCCGAAGAAAGCGACGCCTGCCGCTGACGGGCCCACGCCGGACGGCGACGCGGGCACCGTCACGCCGGCGCTGCCCGAGCCAATGCCCCTGCCGCCGCACCGAGTGGTGCGCTCCACCGGCGGCATCCCCGAACCCGAGCGCGCACCGATGCCGGCGCCGCCGCCGCACCGTCCGACTGGGGTCCCGGCGCGCGAGCCATCGTCGGCGGAACAACCCGCAGCGGCCGCGACTGATGCACCGGCCGGCGCGCCTGACGCCGATCTCGCGGGTCGTCCGATCCCGCCCCCGCCCGGCGGGGGTCGTCCCATCCCGCCACCGCCCGGCCAGCGCACACCACCCGGTCGACCCGGCGGCGCGGGTCCATCGCGCACCGGCAGCGGTCCGCCGCGAACCGGCGGCTTCACTCCCCGCCCGAGTGCCGGCGGCTTCCCCCCGCGCACCGGTGGTCTCGGTGCCGGCGCGCCCAGCGGTCGCCCCGGCGGCGGTCCCGGTGCTCCCGGAGGACGAGGTGGCCCCGGTGGTGGGCCCGGGGGTCGTGGCCGCGGTCCCGGTGGGCCGCAGGGCCAGCGCCCGCGGCGCAAGAAGCGGCGCCGTCGCAACCTGGAGGAGCTCGGCCCGGCATCGATGCCCACGCTCACGCCGCTCGACGCACCGGTGCCCGAGGGCGAGATCGTCGTGCAGCGCGGCAGCACGATTCAAGAGCTCGCGCCCAGGCTCAACCGCACGACGGCCGACCTCGTCCGCCTGCTCTTCGACGCGGGGGAAATGGTCACCGGCACGCAGTCGCTCGCCGACGAGATGATCGAGCTCATCGCCGAGACACTCGGCGCTGAGCTGCTGCTCGTCGAGCCCGGCCAGGAAGCCGAGCTCGAGTTGCAGGCGCTCCTCGGTGACGACGACGAAGGGGAAGACGAGGCGCTGCTCGAGCCGCGCGCGCCGATCGTCACCGTGATGGGCCATGTCGACCACGGCAAGACGACGCTGCTCGACACGATCCGCTCGGCCAACGTGGTTGCCGGCGAGGCGGGCGGGATCACGCAGCACATCGGCGCGTACCAGATCGAGCGCGCCGACCGCACAATCACGTTCATCGACACGCCCGGTCACGAGGCGTTCACCGCGATGCGGGCGCGCGGCGCGCAGGCGACCGACATCGCGGTACTGGTTGTCGCGGCCGACGACGGCGTGATGCCGCAGACCGTCGAAGCGATCAACCACGCGCGGGCCGCCGAGGTGCCGATCATCGTTGCGATCACCAAGGTCGACCGCGACAACGCTGACACCAGCCGCGTGCGCCAGCAGCTCGTCGAGCAGGAGCTCGTGCCCGAGGAGTGGGGCGGCAACACGATCGTCAACGAGGTGTCGGCGCCGCAAGCGTTGGGTGTCGAGGAGCTGCTCGACGCCATCATCCTGGTCGCCGATCTCGAAGAGCCGCCGCTGGCCGCCAACCCGAAGGCGCCGGCTCGTGCGTTCGTGCTCGAGTCCAACCTCGATCCCGGGCGCGGCCCGGTCGTCACCGCCCTCATCGACACCGGCACGCTCCGCGTCGGCGACCCGGTGGTCGCGGGTGGGGGTTGGGGAAAGGTGCGGGCATTGTTCGACGAGCATGGCAACTCGGTCATCGAGGCCGGTCCGTCGATGCCGGTCGAAGTGCTCGGTCTCGACGACGTTCCCCTCGCGGGCGACGAACTGCGCGTCGCACCCGACGACAAGACGGCGCGTATCGTGGCCGAAGCCCGCGCCCGCCGGCGCCGGGCTGTCAACCTCGCCCATCCCTTGTCGCTCGGGGGTGGTGCCCGCCTCGAAGACATCTTCGCCATGGTGCAGCGGGGCGAGGTCGCTACCCTCAACCTCATTCTCAAGGCTGACGTGCACGGCTCGCTCGAGGCCGTCACCGAATCGTTGCGCAAGCTCGACCAAGAGCACGAGGAAGTACGTTTGTCGTTCGTGCTGCGCGGGGTCGGTGGCATCACCGAGTCGGATATCAACCTCGCCGCCGTGTCCAACGCCACCGTCATCGGCTTCAACGTGCGGCCCGACCGCAAGGCACGCGAGCTCGCAGAGACCCAAGGCGTCGAGATGCGCCTGTACGAGGTCATCTACAAGGTCCTCGAAGACGTGCAGTCCGCGCTGCTCGGAATGCTCAAGCCCGAGCTCGTCGAAGCCGTCACCGGCGAAGCGGAGGTGCGCGAGGTCTTTTCGGTACCGCGCGTCGGCAAAGTGGCCGGATGCTACGTGCGCGAGGGCACGATTACCCGGGGCTCGAAGGTGCGGTTCCTGCGTGACGGCACTGTCATCTGGAACGGCGCGATCGCGTCGCTGAAGCGGTTCAAGGACGATGCGCGCGAGGTGCAGTCGGGGTTCGAGTGCGGCATCGGCTTGGAGAACTACCAGGACCTCAAGCCGGGCGATGTGATCGAGACGTACGAGGTCAAGGAGATCGCGCGCACCGCGCCAGGCGCGTCCTGATCAGTTCGTCGAGGCAGGGAGCATCCGCTGCGAAACCGTCCGATCGTGTTGATCCTCGCCTTGACGCGTGCACTCGGCGTCGCGTGCGGCTCGAGCACAAAGTCCTCGACCAAGCAGTCGGAAACGACGAAGGCACCGAACTTCTCGTTCTCGCCCGGGCCGAACGGACCTGACAACTGGTCGAGGCTCTCGCCCAAGTACAAGGCATGCAATTCCGGCACGGCCCAATCGCCGATCGAGCTCACTGGCGCCGTGCCCACCAACCAGCGGGTTGCGATCTCCTACACCGCGTCGGGCGGCAAGGTGAAGCTGCACGGCAACGGGTTCGACAGCGCCAAGGGCGCCGAGTTCGAGGTTGACCATGCCGGCGGCATCACCATCGACGGCACGAAGTACGAACTGGAACAGCTCCACTTCCACGGACCGAGCGAGCATCGGCTCGACGGGAAGTCGTTCCCGATGGAGATCCACTTGGTTCACGAGTCCAGCGACCACAAGTTCGCTGCGGTCGGATTGTTCGTCGAGATCGGAGCGTCGAACCCCGCACTCGCGCCGGTCGTCGCCGCCATCCCCGCCCCGGGTGAACAGCCGAAGGCGACGGGCGCCGACGTCGACCTCTCGAAGCTCGCGCCCACCGACCCCAAGGCGTATCGCTACAACGGGTCGCTCACCACGCCACCCTGCACCGAAGGCATCACGTGGATCGTTTTTCCGACGCCCCTCATGCTGGGAGCCGACCAGGTCCAGGCATTGCTCGCGACGGCGGTGCAGCCGAGCAACCGTCCGCTCCAGCCGCTGAACGGTCGCCGAATCGACCAGGTGGCCGCGCAGCCGTGACCGCGGCCCGAGTGCCGCGACCCGCACCGAAGCCGCAACAATGGTGACGTGCATGCCGTGGCCGTCTGTTTCGATCTCCATGTGCCGGCGAGCCGGTCGCTGAAGGCGAAGCGCGCGACCATCCGTCCGATTGTCGACGGGCTGCGCCACAAGTACCGCCTGTCGGTCGCGGAGGTCGATCATCACGACCGCTGGCAGCGAGCGTCGATCGGCGTGGCCATCGTCGCCGAGAGCGAGCGCCACCTGCACGAGGTGCTCGCCACCGTGGAACGTTTCGTGGCCGCGGCGCCCGACGTCGAGTTGCTCGACACGTCGACGGCGTACCTCGAGCCGGACGATTGACGTGCCGCGCCCGAAGCAGAACCCGCGCCGCTATCCGCGCATGGCGCGGGTCAACGAGATCGTTCTCGAAGTCGTGGCCGACGAGCTCGAACGGCTCTCCGATCCGCGCCTCGGTTTCGTCACCGTCACGGGCGTCGAGGTCACATCGGATCTGCGTCAGGCCACCGTCTACTATTCCGTGCTCGACCCCACCGACCAGCACCCCGACACCGCCGCCGCGCTGGTTTCGGCGTCTCCGCACCTCCGCACGGTCCTCGGCCGCCAGGTTCGGCTCAAGTACATCCCGGAACTGTCGTTTCATGAAGATCCGGCGGTTGCGCAGGGCCGGCGGGTCGAGGAGATCATCCGCAGCCTGCACCACGACGAGCAGGAGGAAGCGTGAGCATCGCCAGCGGGAACGGCGAAGTGAGCGACGCACTTGTCGCGGCCGCCAACGCGATCACCGATGCCGATCAACTCGCGCTCGCGTGTCACGTGAGCCCCGATGGTGACGCGCTCGGTTCGATGCTCGGCTTGTTCCACGTGCTGCGCGCCGCCGGCCGTTCCTGCGTCGCATCGTTCCCCGCGCCGTTCGCAACTGCGCCGCACTACCGGCAGTTACCGGGCTTGGAGCTGCTCACGTCGCCGGCCGACTTTCCCTCCGAGCCCGACGTGATGATCACCTTCGATTGCGGGTCGCTCGGACGGCTGAGCGAGCTCGAGCATGCGGCGAAAGCAGCACGCGAGCTCATTGTGGTCGACCATCACATCTCCAATGCCCGCTACGGCACGATCAACGTCATCGACCCGCAGGCCGCGGCCAGCGGCGTGCTGGTGCACCGACTCGTGCGCGAGCTCGGCCTCGAGCTCAACTACGCCGCCGCGGTGTGCATCTACGCCGCGCTGGTCTGCGATACCGGTCGCTTCCAGTACGACACCACGACGCCTGCCGTGTTCGATCTCGCCCGCGAGTTGATGGAGTTCGACCTACCGGTCGCCGAGCTCACCCGCACGCTCTTCGAGGAGCACCGTTTCGCGTACCTGCAGCTGCTGGGCGAGGCGCTCGGCAACGCGGAGCTTGTCCGCGAGCAACGGTTTGTCTGGACCGCGGTGACGCAAGAGATGTTGAGGCGTCACGACGTCACGATGGACGAGGTGGAAGGGCTCATCGATATTCTGCGCCGCACGTCCGAAGCCGAAGTGACGTGCGTGCTGAAGGAGGAGGCCGACGGATCGGTGCGGGTGAGCCTGCGATCGCTCGGCGATATCGACGTGTGCCGCGTCGCGGAGGCGCACGGAGGCGGAGGGCACCGCTTTGCCGCCGGTTTCACGTCGACGCTCGACATCCCGAGCGTCGTCGCTCGCATTCAGGCCGCGATCTAGGGCGCGCGGCGAGACGATGTATCGCGAGCGATCCCGACGGCGGCGCCGATGAGCACCGATGGCTTGGTCGTCGTCGACAAGCCCGCCGGGTGCACGTCGCATGACGTGGTGGCAAAGCTGCGCAAGGCGTACGGCCAGCGACGCGTCGGGCACGCCGGCACGCTCGACCCCGATGCCACCGGTGTGCTGCTGGTCGGGCTCGGACGCGCCACGCGCCTCTTGCGCTTCCTCCAGGACACGCAGAAGGAGTACCGCGGCGAGATCGTGTTCGGCATCGCGACGACCACCCTCGACGGCAGCGGTGACACCATCGACCAGCGTCCGATGCCGTTGACCCGCGATGAGGTCGAGGCGGCGACCGAGCACTTCCTCGGAGATATCGAGCAGATGCCGCCGATGGTCTCGGCGGTCAGGGTCGGGGGCCGTCGCCTGCACGAGCTGGCGCGGCAAGGCAAAGAAGTCGATCGCGCGCCGCGCCAGGTGCACGTCGACCGCTTCGAGATCGAGGCGTTCGAGCCCGGTCCCTATCCGGTCGCGACCGTTCGGGTCGAGTGTGGGAGCGGCACCTTCATCCGTTCGCTTGCCGCCGACGTCGGAGAAGTGCTCGGCGGCTGCGCGCATCTGCGCGCGCTCCGGCGACTGCGTGTCGGCTCGTTCGTCCTCGATGAGGCGCATCCTCTGGAGGTGATCGAGGCCGATACCGACGCGGTCGTGCTGCCACCGGCGACGGCGATGCGCGACCTTCCTCGCGTCGACATCGACACCGAGCAGGTGCGAGCGGTGGGCCACGGCGTGACGTTCCCCGCCCGGGTGCTGCTCGGTGAGACCGCAGAGCCGGGGCCGTTCGCGCTCATCGACCCAGCGGGCGACCTCGTTGCCGTCTACGAGCGGCGGAAGGCCGCGGTGAAGCCGGCGGTCGTGCTCGCGCCGGTCGAAGCCGACTAAGAAGCGCACATGCGCCTGCTCACGCCGGCCGAGGAAGCCGCCCGCCCCGCGCCCGGTGCCGTCGTCACGATCGGCGCGTACGACGGCGTGCACCGCGGCCACCAGGCGGTGCTCCGGTTCGTGCGGGAGCTGGCCGAGGCACGCGGCCTCGAAGCCGCGTGCGTGACGTTCGACCGCCACCCGGCCGAGGTGGTGCGGCCCGAATCGGCCCCCAAACTTCTCACGACCCTCGAACAGAAGCTCGAGCTGCTCGCGGCGACGGGATATCTCGACGAGTGCTGCGTGCTGCCGTTCGACGAGGCACGCTCGCGCGAGCCGGCCGAGGAGTTCGTGCGCGAGGTGCTCGTCGACTTGATGGGCGCGCGGCTCGTCGTGGTGGGCGCCGACTTCCATTTCGGTCACGGCCGCGGCGGCGACGTCGCGCTGCTGCACCGCATGGGCGCGGAGCTCGGCTTCGAAGTCCTCGGTCTCGGGCTGGTCGCGATCGACGGTGACCCATCCGGCGCTCCGTACTCGTCGACGCAGATCCGTGAGCTGCTCGCCGCGGGCGATGTGGCCGCGGCCGCCCGGCTGCTCGGGCGCGCCCATGAGGTGCGGGGCACGGTGGAAGTGGGGGACCGGCGCGGACGCGACCTCGGTTTCCCGACCGCCAATCTCGCGGTGCCGCCCAACATCTGCCTGCCTGCCGACGGGATCTACGCCGGGATGTTCGTAGGTGAAGACGCGGTGGAGCGGCCGGCCGCCATCTCGCTGGGCCGCCGGCCCACGTTTTACGCCGACGCCGAGGTATCGCTCCTGGAGGCGTACGTGCTCGATTTCGACGGTGACCTGTACGGGCAGTACGTGAAGGTTCGCTTCCTGGAACGACTGCGCAGCGAACAGCGCTTCGATTCGGTCGACGCCCTCGTCGCGCAGATGACCCTCGACGTCGATGCGACCCGCCGCCTGGTCGTGTGAGCGGTGACCGAAACCGGTAACTCGCGCCCGGCCCGTCCTCCTCAACCCCGCTGGGCCTCGCATCATGTGCCCGTGCTACCGTATGGTTCGTGCGTCGGCAGGGAGCCGATGCATTCCCGCACCTCAGAAGGTTTCTTTCTTCTCGATGCCCGATACCACCGCCACAATCGCAGAGCACCGCCTCCACGAGACCGATACCGGTTCACCGGAGGTGCAGGTGGCGCTCCTTACGGGGCGTATCAACCACCTGACCGAGCATTTGAAGGTCCATAAGAAGGACCATCACTCGCGTCGCGGTCTGCTCATGCTCGTCGGCCAACGGCGTCGGCTGCTCGATTACCTCCGGCGCAACAACGTCGACCGGTACCGGGCGATCATCGGGAAGCTCGGGCTTCGACGGTAACCGGGACCGGGGAGCGGGTCGTCCGCTTTCTCCGAGCAAGACCGCGAGAGCGAAGTCGGTTGTCAGTTGCCACCGCCAGCACGGCTGTGGGGCCGTGACAACTGGGAACCGGGATCCTCTCGCCCAAGTGTCGGCGCAGGGCGTCGACGAGAGAGGAGTGCCCCGCATGCCTGATTCCAAGGCGCTCGGCGCAGTTCGTGTAGCCGGTCCCATCAACGAGGCCGGGCTCACCATGTCATTGGAGACCGGCAAGCTCGCGCCCCAGGCGCACGGCGCGGTCGTGGTACAGGTCGGCAACACCACCGTGCTGTCGACCGTCGTCACCAGCAAGCCCCGTGAGGGAATCGACTTCTTCCCGCTGACGGTCGACGTCGAGGAGCGGATGTACGCCGCGGGCAAGATCCCGGGCTCGTTCTTCCGCCGCGAGGGTCGTCCGGGAGAGCAGGCCGTCCTCACGTGCCGGCTCACCGACCGGCCGCTGCGCCCGTCGTTCCCCAGCGACTTCCGCAACGAAGTGCAGGTGATCGCCACCGTCCTCGGCGCCGATCTCGAGAACCCACACGACATCGTGTCGATCAACGGCGCGTCGGCCGCGCTGATGGTGTCGGGCATTCCGTTCGACGGTCCGATCGGTGCCGTGCGCCTCGCACAGCACGAAGGCGAATGGGTCGCGCACCCCACCTATCAAGCCGGCGACGAGTCGACCTTCGAGCTCGTCGTCGCAGGACGCAAGCTCGCTCACGGCGACGTCGCGATCATGATGGTCGAAGCCGGCGGTACCGAAGTCTCGTGGGAGCTCTACGAGCAGGGCGCCAAGAAGGTGACCGAAGAGGTCATCGCCGAAGGACTCGAAGCGGCCAAGAAGTGGATCGGCGCGGCGATCGACCTGCAACTCGACCTGGTCAAGGCGGTCCAGGAAGCGACCGGGCCGATCGAGACGATCGACTACGAGCCGCGCGTCGACTACACCGACGACGTCTTCGACGCGGTCGGCGATTCGGTGCGCGACGCGACCGCGGACGCAATGGCGATCGCCGACAAGGCCGACCGCAACCGGCGCCTCGATGAGCTCCGCAATGCAGTGACCGCAGAGCTCGTCGGCTCTGACACCGCACCCGGAGCGTTCGCCGGTCGTGAGGGCGAGATCAAGAATGCCTTCCGTTCGCTGCAGAAGCAGGTCGTGCGCAGCCGCATCGTCAACGACGGCGTGCGTATCGACGGCCGGAGCCTCGGCGATCTCCGCAACGTGTCGGCTGCCGTCGGGCTCATCCCGACGGCGCACGGCGACGGTCTCTTCCAGCGCGGCGAGACGCAAGTGCTCAGCGTCACCACGCTGGGCATGCCGCGCATGGAGCAGATGCTCGACACGATCGGCATCGACGATCGCAAGCGCTACATGCACCACTACAACTTCCCGCCCTTCTCCACCGGCGAGACCGGCCGTGTCGGCTCGCCGAAGCGGCGCGAGATCGGCCACGGTGCGCTCGCCGAGCGGGCGCTGCTACCCGTGGTACCGAGTGCGCAGGAGTGGCCGTACACCTTGCGGGTCGTGTCCGACGTCTTGTCGTCGAACGGTTCATCGTCTATGGCATCGGTATGCGGTTCCACACTGTCGCTGATGGACGCCGGCGTACCGCTGAAAGCACCGGTCGCCGGGATCGCGATGGGGCTCGTCTACCACGATGGCAAGTACACGACGCTCACCGACATCCTCGGCGCGGAAGACGCGTTCGGCGACATGGACTTCAAGGTCGCCGGTACGAGTGATTTCGTCACCGCGTTGCAGCTCGACACCAAGATTGACGGCTTGCCCGCCGACGTGCTCCTGAAGGCATTGCAACAAGCGAAAGAAGCCCGCCTGAAGATTCTCGACGTGATGGCAGACGCGATCTCGGAGCCGAGAAGCGACGTGCGCGAGACGGCACCGAAGATCGTGAGCTTCGAGATTCCCATGGACAAGATCGGCGAGGTCATCGGGCCCAAGGGCAAGGTGATCAACACCATCCAGCAGGAGAGCGGCGCCGACATCTCCGTAAGCGACGACGGCATCGTCGGCACCGTGAGCATCGGCTCGAAGGACGGCGAGAAAGTCGAGGAGGCCAGGCGCCGCGTCGAGTTGATTCTCGATCCGCCCACGGCCGAGCTCGGCGCCAAGTACACCGGTCGGGTGGTCAACATCACGAAGTTCGGTGCGTTCGTCAATGTCCTGCCGGGACGCGACGGATTGCTCCACATCTCCAAGCTGGGCCGCGGCAAGCGCATCGACCGCGTCGAAGACGTGCTCTCGCTCGGCGACGAGCTACAAGTGCGCGTCGACGACATCGACAACCAGGGGAAGCTCTCACTGTCGCTGCTCGGTGACGACTCCGGCGACGAAGATGGCGGCGACGGCGATCGTGGTGGCCGCGACCGTGATCGCGATCGCGTTGAGCGGCCGCCGCGGCGTGAGCGCAGTGAGCGACCGAGATCCACTGAGTCCCGCAGCAGCGAGGGCGCAGACGAGCGGGCAACGTCGGGTTCCCGAGCAAGCGCGACCGACGATGCCGACACCGAGACAGCCTCGTTCGAGAAGGTCTGGGAAGACCAGGTCAAGGACGAGTTCGGCGACCTCGGGCCGGCCGAGGCTGCCCGCAGCGGTGGCCCCGGCGGCGGCCCCGGCGGTGGGCCCCGCGGTGGTCGTGGTGGCCGGCGCGGTGGTCGTGGCGGCAGTGGTGGCGGTGGTCGTGGCGGTGGCGGCGGCGGCCGCGGCGGTCGGTAAACCCGGGCCATTGCCGTGCCGATGACCTGTGTGTGACCAACTGGGTGCCTGACCGCGTATGACCGAGCTCATTCGACGCACGGAGCTCGAGAACGGGCTTCGGGTGGTCACCGAACAGCTTCCAACGCTGCGGAGCGCGGCGATCGGGTTCTGGGTCGGCACTGGCTCGCGCGACGAGACCAACGAGCTCCACGGCGCAAGTCACTTTCTCGAGCACCTGTTGTTCAAGGGATCGGAGTCGCGCCTCGCGCACGAGATCGCGGAGGCGATCGAGTCAGTCGGCGGCGACATGAATGCGTTCACCATGCAGGAGATGACTGCGTTCTACGTGAGCGTCCCCGACGCGGAGCTCGAACTTGCCATCGAGATCCTCTCGGACATTTTCTGGGCGCCGGCGATTCGCGAAGACGAGGTCGAGTCGGAACGACACGTCATCCTCGAAGAGATCAAAATGCGTGACGACACTCCCGACGACCTCGTGCACGATGTCTTCGCGCAGGCACTGTGGGCCGGCCATCCGGTGGGCCGTGCAGTGATCGGCACCACCGAGTCGATCATCGGCATGGCGCGCGACACGATCGCGGGATACCACCGGATGCACTACGAACCCCGTAACGTCGTCGTCGCCGCGGCCGGCAACCTGGTGCACCAGCAGGTCGTCGACCTGGTCAGCGCCCGACTGCCGGCGGGTCTCGGCACTCGCACGGATCGGTTGCACGTCAACAACGGCTTGCCGGCACGTCCGCTGACGGTGGTCACCCGCGCGACCGAACAGGCTCATCTCGTACTCGGGATGCAGGCGTTCTCGCGCCACGATCCCGACCGGTTCGCGTTGACGGTGCTCAACACCGCCCTGGGCGGCGGAATGTCGTCGCGGTTGTTTCAAGAAGTGCGCGAGAAGCGCGGCTTGGCGTACTCCGTCTACTCCTACCGCATTGCGTTCGACGACACCGGCGCCCTCGCGATCTACGCGGGAACAGGCCCGGGCGGGGTCGACGAGGTGTTGGGCGTCATCGACGTGGAACTGGAACGCCTCGTGACCGACGGTGGCATTTCCGCACGCGAGCTCGACGCGGCGAAGGGTCATCTGAAGGGATCGATGGCGCTGTCGCTCGAGAGCTCGACCAGCCGCATGAACCGCATCGGCAGCAGCGAGCTGACGATGCGCGAGATCCTCTCGCTCGACGAGCTCGTGCAGCGGGTCGATGCGGTCACTCCCGAGGCGGTTGCCCGCGTGATCGATCGCGTCGTCGCGCAGGGCGAGCGGAGCCTCGCGGTGATCGGGCCCATCGACGAGTCAGCGTTCGCAGCCCGCGTCGCGTAATCGTTCGGTCACGCTCCCTGCCGGGCCGGGATACCCGGCCCACGCCCTTCCGTCCGGTCGCCGTTCCTCCGAGCTCCTCGTTCGCTTCGCTCGCTCGTCGCCGCGTCGTGATGAGTCGCGTACTGCCGGTCACGCTCCCGGCGGCGGCGGGAGAGGGCGACAACGTCGAGGTGCGCTGCGCCGACGCTCACTAGGCTCCGGGCATGATCAAGGTGGGGGTGTTCGGCGCCGGTGGGCGGATGGGCTCGACCGTGTGCCGGGCGGTGCTCGACGACCCCGAGCTCGAGCTGGTTGCCGCGGTCGACCCCGAGCACGCGGGTATCGACCTCGACCAGCTCGGCATTCACGGTACCGGCCTGCATGTGGGCGCCAAGCCGGGCGCTCTCGCCGACGCCGGCGCGGAGGTCGCCGTCGACTTCACCGTGCTCGAAGCCGCACGCGACAATCTGTTCTGGTGTGCTGACAACGCCGTGCACGCCGTGGTCGGCACGACCGGCTTCACGAGCGACGACATCGCGCAGCTGCGGACCCGCTTTACCGACGGCAGCGCGCACGCGGTCATCGCCCCAAACTTCGCGATCGGCGCCGTGCTCATGATGCGCTTTGCCGAGATGGCGGCGCCGTACTTCGAGACCGCCGAGGTCATCGAGCTGCACCACGACCAGAAGCTCGACGCGCCATCCGGCACCGCCATGCTCACTGCGGAGCGTATGGCGGCCGCGTCCGACCAGTGGTCAGCCGATCCCACCACGAAATTGACCGCCGCCGGGGCGCGCGGCGCCGAAGGTGCACCCGGCATCCGAGTGCACTCGCTTCGCCTCAAGGGTCTCGTCGCGCACCAGGAAGTGCTCCTTGGTACAACGGGCCAGTCGCTCACGATCCGCCACGACTCCTACGACCGCACGTCGTTCATGCCCGGCGTGCTCCTCGCCATTCGTGCGGTACGAGCGCGTCCCGGATTGACCGTGGGCCTCGACGCGCTGCTCGGTCTCTGAGCACACCGCGCTCCCGAGACGGGCCACACATCGGCTGTTAGTGTCCGTCCGCCATGGGCGACCCCGTGTACCCGATTCTCGCTGTGCGCAACGTCGAGGTCGTCTACAACGGCGTCATCCTCGTACTCCGCGGCGTGAGCATCGAGGTACCGACCGGCTCCGTCGTCGCGGTGCTGGGTGCGAACGGCGCGGGCAAGACGACCTTGCTGCGCGCGGTCTCCGGGCTCCTTCCCACCCATCACGGCGAGGTCACCAACGGCGACGTCGAGTTTGACGGCCAGCCAATCGCCCACGCGGCGCCGGCCGCGATTGTGCGGCGCGGCCTGGCGCAGGTGATGGAGGGCCGGCGAATTTTCGCGGAGCTCACCGTCGACGACAATCTGCGCGCCGGCGCGTACACACGTCGCGACACGGCGAAAGTGCGTGAGAGCTACGAGCACGTGATGGACCTCTTCCCAGTGCTGCGCGACCGGCAGAGGTCAACCGCCGGCTACCTCTCGGGTGGAGAGCAGCAAATGGTGGCGATGGGCCGCGCGCTGATGGCGTCACCGCGGCTCCTGCTCCTCGACGAGCCGTCATTGGGTCTCGCGCCGCTGATCGTGCGCCAGATCCGCGACATCATCGTGGCGATCAACAAGGAAGGCACGAGCGTGCTGCTGATCGAGCAGAACGCCACGCTCGCGCTCTCGATCGCGCAGCACGGGTACGTGCTCGAAAACGGTCGAGTGGTGAAAGCCGGTCCCGGTCCGGAGCTGCTGGCCGACCAGGACATCCAAGAGTTCTATCTCGGCGTCGGAGAGGCGGGCCGCCGCTCGTTCCGTGACGTGAAGAGCTACCGGCGCAAGAAGCGGTGGAGCGCGTGAGCACCGCCGAGCCGCGCGCCGATGACCCGCTCCTCGAAGTGACCGAGCTGACCCTTCGGTTCGGGGGCGTCACCGCGCTCAACGACGTGTCGTTCAGCGTCCAGCCGGGCGAGCTGTTCGCGATCATCGGACCCAACGGCGCCGGCAAGACGTCGATCTTCAACTGTCTCAACGGGGTCTACCGGCCACAGTCGGGACGCATGTTGCTCGACGGTGTCGACCTCGTCGGCAAGCGGCCGCCTGCGATCGCGGCTCGCGGCATCGCCCGCACGTTTCAGAACCTCGGGCTCTTTTCCAACCTCACGTTGATCGACAATCTCATGCTCGGCCGTCACCTGTTGATGCGCACCGGCTTCCTCGCCGGCGCGCTCTGGTTCGGGCGGGCGAAGCGCGAAGAGATCGTGCACCGGCGACGGTGCGAGGAGATCGTGGAACTGCTGGAGCTCGGGCCGTTTCGCCATCAGCCGGTGGGGTTGCTCCCGTACGGCATCCAGAAGCGCATCGAGCTCGGTCGCTCGCTCGCGATGGATCCGGTCCTGCTCCTCCTCGACGAGCCGGTCTCGGGGATGAACCTCGAAGAGGTCGAAGACATGGCGCGGTACATCCTCGAGGTGCGCCACGAGTTGCAGCTCACCATGATCCTCGTCGAGCACGACATGCACATGGTCATGGACATTGCCGACCGCGTGCTCGTGCTCGACTTCGGCCAAGCGATCGCGTCGGGCACACCCGCCGAGATCCAGTCCGATCCGAAGGTGATCGAGGCATACCTCGGGCAGGCGTCGTGACCGTCGCCGTCGACGGCCGCGCAACCGGTGCGACCTCCGTGCCGCACGTCTCGTCGCTCCCGGCGCGGTTGCTCCACAACGCGAATACGCGAGGCGCGCGGGTCGCGCTCCGCCAGAAGCGTCTCGGAGTCTGGACCGAGCACACGTGGGCCGACGTCGCGGCGCGTACCGCTCGTCTGGCGTCGGGCCTGCTGGAGCTCGGTGCCGTGGCCGGCGATCGCATTGCCGTGCTCGCCGACAACCGGGTGGAGTGGATCGTCGCCGATCTCGCGACCCAGGGCCTCGGGGCCCTCACGGTCGGGCTCTACCCGGGCAGCCCGGCCGGCGAGTTGCGTCATGCGCTGCGGGACTCGGGCAGCTTCGCCCTCATCGTCGAAGACGAAGAGCAGCTCGACAAGGTGCTCGAGGTCCGTGAGCAACTGCCGCGATTGCGCAAGATCATCGTGATCGACACCCGCGGGATTCGTCAGATCGACGGCGAGTTCGTCCTCAGTCTCGAAGAAGTCGAGGTGCTTGGTGAAGCGCGGGCGGATGATTGGCCGCGTCGCGTCGCCGCGCTCGACCCGACCGCTCCTGCAACTGTCATCTACACGGCCGGCACCACGGCGCTCCCCAAGGGCGCCGTCCTGTCGCACGCCAACCTCGTCGCCGCGGCCGACCTCGCCAACGAGACGCTCGGTGTGCGCGCCGGCGACGAGCTGTTCTCGTACCTGCCGCTCGCCTTTGTGACCGAGCGACTCCTGTCGAGCTGCGTCGCGGTCTCCGCCGGCGCAATCGTGAACTTCGGCGAGGGTGTCGACACGTTCGGCGCCGATCTCGCCGAGCTGCAACCGACGGTGTTTCTCGGTGTTCCCCGCGTGTGGGAACGGCTGCTCGCCGGCGTGCGCCTGCGTGAAGCCGGCACGAGCCGGCTCAAGCGGGCGATGCTGCGTTTCTGGTACCGGCGCGGGGAGCAGCTCGCGGCGCAGCGCCGGCGCGGGCGAGTTGGCCTGCTCGGGCGCTGCACCGGCGCGGTCGGTTGGGTGCTGCTCTACCGGAGCCTGCGCACGAAACTCGGGTTGCGGCGGGTCCGTGTCGCGTTGTCGACGGCGGCGCCGATCGCCCCGCGCGTGCTCGAGTACTTCGAATCGATCGACGTCTCGATCCGCGAGCTCTACGGGCAGGCGGAAGACGCCGGCGTCGCGTCGTGCACGCCGGCCGTCGACGTGCGTCTGGGCACGATGGGCCTTCCCTTCCCGGGCATCGAGTTGCGGCTTGCCGACGACAGCGAAGTCCTCGTGCGGAGCCTGGCCGTCTTCCGTGGCTACTACCGCAACGAAGCGGCCACCCGAGCCGTCCTCACGCCCGATCGCTGGTTGCGCACCGGCGACGTCGGCACCCTCGACAGCGATGGGTTCCTGACCATCACCGGTCGGAAAGCCGATCTGATCCGCACGGCGTCGGGCACCGCCGTGTCGCCGGAGCTGGTCGAGCGCGAGCTCAAAGCCTCGCCGTTCCTGCGCGAAGCGATCGTGATCGGTGAGGGTCGGCCTTCGCTTACTGCGCTCCTCGCGATCGAGCCGGTCACCCTCGGGGAGTGGTGCCGCCAGCACAACTTGGCGGTGACCACCTCGCGCGACCTCGCACGCAAGCCCGAGGTGCGCGAGCTCCTCGCCGCGGTCGTCGAAGAGGTCAACGCCACACTCGCGCCCGAGCTGCAGTTGCGGCGGTTCGCGGTGCTCCCCGAGGAGCTCGACCACGAGCGTGGCGTGCTCACTGCGACGCAGCAGGTGCGGCGCGCGGCGGTGTCCGAGCAGTTCGCGGAGCTGATCGAGGAGATGTACCGGCCATGACGAAGTTCCTCGAGCTGTCCTTCTCGGGCATCGCGGTCGGCGCCCAGTACGCACTTGTCGCGCTGGGCTTTGTCGTCATCTACCGCGCCACCGGGGTCATCAACTTCGCGCAGGGCGGGTTCGTGCTACTCGGCGCCTACCTCACCTACAACTTCCACCAGACGTGGGGCATCCCGTTCTATTTGGCGCTCCTCCTGGCGATGGCCGGCGGGGCGGTGATCGGTTTGCTCGTCGAGGCGTTGATCCTGCGGCGTCTGATCGGCAAGCCGCCGTTCATCCTCATCATGGTCACCATCGGTCTGCTCATCATCATCGATCAGATCGCGCCCGCGGTCTGGGGTGCGAGCCCGCTGTCGCTCGGTGACCCGTGGAAGCTCGACACCGTGAAGCTCGCCGACCTCAACCTCAAGGTCGCCGACTTCTGGACCCTCGGTCTCGTCGCGCTTGTCCTCGCCGCGTTCTTCGCGTTCTTCCGCTACTCGAAGCAGGGGCTAGCGATGCGGGCGACCGCACTCGACCAGGAGGCCGCGCTCGCACAGGGCATCAGCGTGAGCCGGGTGTTCGCGCTCGCGTGGGCAATCGCCGGCGTGGTCGCGGCGCTCGCAGGTGTCACGCTGGCCGCGGCCGCGGGCAGCACGGGCGGAGCGGCGCCCCAGATCGAAGTGGTCGCACTGGCCGCGTTCCCGGCCATCATCCTGGGTGGGCTCGACTCACCGGTCGGTGCGGTGGTCGGCGGCCTCATCATCGGCGTGTCGCAGTCGCTCACTGCGGGCTACCAACCCGAGTACGCGACGTGGCTCGGGCAGGGGTTCAGTCTCGTCATGCCGTACGTCGTGATGCTGATCATCCTGATGATCCGGCCGTACGGCTTGTTCGGCACGCCGGAAGTACGGCGGGTCTGATGATCCGACGCAACCGCGCCATGGCCGTGCGAGAGGCCGACAAACTGCGGCTGTTCAGCTCGCGCTGGCGGCAGATGTTCGTTGTCCTGCTCGTCGTGGTGTGGTTCGCGTTGCCGCTCAACCTGGACGACTTCTGGCTCGATGTGCTGGCCCGATGCGGCATCGCGGCGATCGGTGCGATCGGTCTCAACATCCTCACCGGCTACACGGGCCAGATCTCGCTCGGGCAGGCGTTCTTCCTCGGCGTCGGCGCCTACGGAGGCGCGTGGTTCGGAGTACGTCAAGACTTGCCGCTGCTCGTCTGGCTGCCGCTCACTGCGATCGTTGGTGGTGTCATCGGCGCGGCGATCGGCCCGTTCGCGTTGCGCTTGCGCGGCAACTACCTCGCGATTGTCACGCTCGGGCTCCTCTACGTCGGCGATCACGTGTTCACCAACTGGGACTCGCTCACCGGCGGGAGCGCGGGCACCGACACGTCCGCGCCCGTCTCGATCGGGCCGCTCGATTTCTCGAACCTCAAGCTGGGCGCGTCCAGCTACACCCGCGGCCAGAGCCTGTTCTGGCTCATCTGGTTGATGGTCGGCATCGTGGTCCTCCTCGCGATGAATCTGGTGCGCACGCGACCGGGTCGCGCGATGCAGGCGGTGCGAGATCGCGACGTCGCGGCCGAGGTCATCGGTGTGAGCCTCACGCGCTACAAAATCGGCGCGTTCGCCGTCGCCAGCGCGCTCGCGGCGGTGGCCGGTGGGCTCTTCGGCGTGGTGCAGCAGTTCGCGAGCCCGGGCGACTTCGGCGGCGCGCCCGGCCTTGCCCTCTCGATCACGTACGTGGCGATGATCATCGTCGGCGGTATCGGCACGATCGGAGGTTCGGTGGTGGGCGCACTGGTGGTGGCCGGGCTGCCCCGGGTGATCGAGCGCGTCAGCCGGAACACGCACATCCCGTTCGTGAAGGGCAGTGGCGGCAACTCGAGTGGATTCCTGTCGGTCTTCGCGCTCAACCAGCTCATTTTCGGGCTGCTCATCATCGGGTTCCTGCTCATCGAGTCCCGCGGGCTGGCTGCGGTCTGGGGCCGCGTGAAGGCGTACTTCAGCACCTGGCCGTTCAGGTATTGAGGTGATCGGATTCGGGAAGCACAACCGCGTATGCTCTGGGCCGACAACGGGGGGAGAGACCATGAACGCAAGGGCTCGAGGTGCAACGCGTCTCGTCGCTGTGATCGCCGTGTTGGCGCTCGCACTGGTTGCGTGTGGGCGCAGCAGTAGCAGCTCCAACGGAGGTGGCGGCAAGAAAGGCAAGCCGGCCGCCGTCGCCGGCTTCGACGGCACAACGATCACCGTCGGCGCAATCACGCCGCAGACGGGCATCGCCCAGATCATCGGCGTGCCGCTCACCAACGGCAACCAGACGTACTTCGACGCGATCAACGCCACCGGCGGGATCGGCGGGAAGTACAAGGTCAAGCTCGACGTGCGCGACAGCGTGTACAACACCAACACGGCGCAGCAGAACTACAACGACTTGCGCGAAAGCGTGGTGATGCTCGCCCAGCTGCTCGGCACCGATATCGCCAACGCGGTGTTGGTGAAGATGAGGGCCGACAAGATGGTCGCGTCACCGGCGACGCTCGACGCGGAGTGGGTCCGCAATCCCAACCTCGCGCCGATCGCCGCCCCGTACCAGATCGCGGCCATCAACTCGATCTCGTACTGGGTCGACAAGGAAGGCAAGGGCAAGCGGCTCTGTGTGATCCGACCCGACGACCTGTACGGCGCGGCCGGTTTCAAGGGCGTGGAGTTCGCGTCGAAGCACCTCGATTTCAAGTTGGGCACGGTCGCAACGTTCAAGGCCAGTGAGACCGACCTCAGCGCCCAGTATCAGCAGGTGAAGGGGACCGACTGCGACGCGGTCTACTTCATCGCGCTGCCGACGGCAGCAATCCCGACCCTGGGCAAGGCCGCGGCCGACAACCTCGACCAGCGGTGGATCGGTCAAGCACCCACGTACGTGTCGTTGCTGTCAACGGGAGCATCCGCGGCGTGGGCGAGCAAGCACTTCTGGCTCGCGGCCGAAGGCCCCGAGTGGGGCGATGTGTCGGTGCCGGGGATGAAGCAGATGCTGGCCGACGTCAAGAAGTTCAAGGCCGACCAGAAGCCCGATATCTATTTCGGGTTCGGCTACGCCCAGGCGTGGGCCGTCGGTCAGATCCTCACCAAGGCTGTCGCCAACGGTGACCTCAGCCGGGCGGGGATCATGAAGGCAATGCAAGATGTCGGCACGTTGAAGTTCGGCGGTCTCACCGGTGACTACAAGTACGGCACCGCCGCCGACCGGGTGCCGCCCAAGGCGAGCACCGTGTTCGAGGTCAACCCGTCCTCGCCGGGCGGGCTCAAGGCGGTCAAGACCAACTTCAGCTCTCCGACCGCGCAGAAGTTCCAGTTCCCGAAGAGCTGACATCAGCACTGCTCGTGTTTCGGGCCCGCCCTCGCGGCGGGCCCGAAACACGAGGCGCCTTCTTCGTCAGGCCTCGGGCACCCCGTACTTCATCGCTCCACCACTGAAGTCGATGGCCTCGTCGCGCAGCAGCAACGGTACGAACCTGGACGTCGCAGGTCAACGGGCTCGGCGGCACGGCCCGGTACCGTTGACCGCGTGAGTGATCCGCGCGGGCGCGTGCTCAAAGGAGCGTACGAATGCGTCGCGCGCTTCGGCTTGGTCAAGACGACGATCGATGACGTCGCCAAGGAGTCTGGCGTCTCGCGCGCCACGATCTACCGCCTGTTCCCGGGCGGCAAGGACCAGCTGCTGCGCGAGACCGTCGGCTGGGAGATGGACCGCTTCTTCGTACGACTCGGCGAGGCGGTGTTCGACTCACCCGACTTCGCGAGCTTGTTGGAGGACGCCCTCGTGTTCGCGCGCCGCTCGGTGCTGGATCATGCCGTGTTGCAGAAGGTGCTCGTGACCGAGCCCGGCCGGCTGCTCGCACTCATCACGGTTGAGCAGCATCGAGTGCTCGAGTTCATCACCGCGTTCCTCGTGCCGTACCTCGAGCGCGAGGAAGCGGCGGGGCGGCTGCGCGCGGGCGTCGATCGGAGCCAGGCCGCCGACTACGTGGCGCGCATGGTGCTCTCGTTGATCGGGTCACCGGGTCGGTGGGATCTCGACGACCGCGCCCAGGTGCGGCAGCTCGTCCGCGAGGAGCTGCTCGGCGGCGTCCTTGATGACGCAGCGCCCCCAGCGCCCTGACCAGGAACAACACGCAGATATATTGACGCTGAGACGATTTTTGGTTTATTGTCTCACTTGATGACGATCTTCTCGGCCAGCTCCCCGTGACCAACCCCACGGTCGACGTCACCGCAGCCGAAGCGATGGAAGCTCGTGCCATCGAAGCGATGCTCGCATGCGTCGCCCGGCACGGCCTGTCGAAGACCACGCTCGACGACGTGGCCCGCGAAGCGGGATGCGCGCGGGCGACGCTCTACCGGTACTTCGGGGGCAAGGCGCCGCTCATGGCGGCGGTCTTGCGCTGCGAGCGCGACCGGATCGCGGCGGCGCTTCGAGACGCTGCCGCGGCCGAGACCACGATCGAAGACGTAGTGGTGGCAGTGATGACCACCGCTGCCCGGGAGATCGCCGGGCACGGGGCACTGCAGCTCGTGCTCGCCTTCGAACCCGAAGTCGTGCTGCCGTTCGTCACGTTCGCCGCGGGCGACGCGTTTCTCGGTGACGTCGGCCGGCTCGTCGCACCCTGTCTCGCGCCCTACCTCGCCGATGATCGTCTCGCACGCGCCGGCGAGTGGATCGCCCGCACCACGCTCGCGTATTCGATCGCACCCAATTCCCCGTTCCGACTGACCGATCCCGACGACGTCCACGCGCTCGTCCGCGAGTTTGTGTTGCCCGGTCTCAGCGGCCGCGTCCCGACCGCTGGCTCATCCACCAGGGGGTAAAAACGCATGGCCACCAACTTCGACATGATCGGCCGCCAAGACGTCAACGACCTCGAGGCGATCCTGTCGGTCAGCAACCACGACGTCGACGAGGTCGAGCATGCAGTTCGGGCGAACGCCGATGCCATCTTCACGTGGGACTACGAGCGTTCCCGGCCCGCTCTGGGGAAGCTCTACGAGAAGGCGAAGCGATCGCAGTGGAACGGCGAGACCGACCTGCCGTGGGACACCGAGGTCGATCAGGAGAAGGTCGTGTTGGCCAACGCCGAGCAGAACGCCGAGATGGCCGGCTTCGGCGGCGTGGGCATGGACCTCTCGGGCACGGCCTTCGAGAAGTGGGGCGACAAGGAATGGATCGAGTTCGGGGTCGAATCCCAGAACTGGACGCTGTCACAGTTCATGCACGGCGAGCAGGGCGCGCTCATCTGTACCGCGCAGATCGTCGAGACGGTGCCGTGGATCGATGCGAAGTACTACGCCGCCACCCAGGTGATGGACGAAGCCCGCCACGTCGAGGTGTTCGCCAAGTATCTCGACACGAAGCTGTCGGGGCACTACCCGGTCAACGCCCACTTGCGGATGCTGCTCGACGACATCATCGGCGACGCGCGCTGGGACATGACGTATCTCGGCATGCAGATCATGGTCGAGGGCCTCGCGCTCGCGGCGTTCGGGTTCATCCACACGATGACCACCGAGCCGCTGCTCAAGAAGCTCTTGCGCTATGTGATCAGCGACGAAGCGCGTCACGTCGCGTTCGGCGTGCTGTCGTTGCAGGAGTTCTATCAGCAGCTCAGCAACTCGGAGATCCGCGAGCGCCAGGAGTTCGCGTTCGAGGCCGCGGTCCGCATGCGTGACCGGTTCCTGCAGCAAGAGGTGTGGGAGCGTATGGGCATCGACGTGAAGGAAGCGATCTCGATCGTCATGCAGGCGCCCGATCGCCAGATCTTCCAGTCGATGCTGTTCTCGAAGATCGTGCCCAACTGCAAGAAGCTCGGGCTCCTCGACGCCGGCGACGGCTGGCTGCGCGAGCGCTTCACCGAGCTCGGCGTCATCCAGTTCGAAGACTGGACCGACACCGGCGAGGAGTACGCCGCGCTCGACGAGGTCGCGAAAGATCGCGAAGCAGCAGCCGCGAGAGAAGCAGTCGCGTAGACGCATTGTCATCGAACGGGGCACGGCGGGGGAATCGCGCCTTGCTAGCCTGCGCCCATGAGTGAGCCGGTTCGGATCGTCTTTCTCGGCGGCCTGGGCGAGATCGGGCGCAACTGCTTCTGTCTCGAGGTCGACGGACGCATCCTCGTCGTCGACTGCGGGTTGATGTTCCCCGATGCCGACATGCCGGGTATCGATCTCGTGCTACCCGACTTCACGTATCTCCGTGAGAACGCCGATCGCGTCGAGGGGGTGTTCCTCACACACGCGCACGAGGACCACGCCGGCGGCCTCGCCTTTCTCCTACGCGACCTGTCGATTCCGATCTACGGCTCGCCCCTGTCGCTCGCGCTCGCCCGCAACCGCATCGAAGAGGCCGGGATGATGGGGCGCACGGAACTGATCCCGGTGCAGGACGGCGAACGCCGGAAGATCGGGCCGTTCGACTGCGAGTTCATCCCCGTGACGCATTCGGTGCCGTGCGCGTTCGCGACGGCGTATTACACCCCGGCGGGCACGATTCTGCATACCGGCGATTTCAAGCTCGATCTCTCACCCGTCGACGGACGCACCACTGACCTCGCGCTCCTGGGCGAGATCGCACGTCGTGACGGCGGCGTGCGGCTCCTGCTCTCCGACTCCACCAACGCCGAGCGGCCGGGGTACACACCATCGGAGTCGACGGTCGGCGGCGCGATGCGATCGATCTTTCGGGAGCACCCCACGAAGCGGTTCATCGTCGCGAGCTTCGCGTCGCACTTGCATCGTGTGCAGCAGGTGGCCCACGCCGCGCTCAGCGAAGGTCGACGGGTTGCGTTCCTCGGCCGGTCGATGATCCACAACGTCGCGATGGCGCGCGAGATGGATCTGCTCGATCTCGGGAGCGACGATCGCATCATCGACATCGAAGACACGCCGCGCTACGCGCCCGGCGAGGTGTGCATCATCTGCACGGGCTCGCAGGGTGAGCCGCTCAGCGCACTGTCATTGATGGCGGCGCACGAGCACAAGTGGGTGAAGGTCAGCGAAGACGACGTTGTCGTGATCTCGGCGCACGCGATCCCCGGGAACGAGTCCAGCGTGTCGCACGTGATCGATTCGTTGCACCGTGCCGGTGCCGAGGTCGTGCACGGCGGTAACGCGCCCGTCCACGTCTCGGGGCACGCGTCGCAAGAGGAGCTGAAATTCGTACTCAACCTGGTCAAGCCCGACTGGTTCGTGCCCGTGCACGGTGAGTATCGCCACATGGTGCACCATGCTCGGCTCGCGGAAGCGGTGGGAGTGCAAGCCGACCACGTCCTCGTATGTGAAGACGGTGACGCGCTCACGATCGATCGGGACGGCATCGACGTGGAGCGCCGCGCCGTGCCGGCCGGCTTCCTCTACGTCGATGGGATCGTCGGCGACGTCGGTCACGGCGTGCTGCGCGACCGCCGCAACCTCGCGGAGGAAGGCGTCGTCGTCGTGATCGTGACGATCGATGCTGCGTCGGGCGAAGTGATCACCGGCCCCGAGATCGTCACCCGCGGCTGGGTCTACGCGCCCGAAGCCGAGGCGCTGCTCGACGAAGCCAAGGCGGCCGTGCTCGAGTCGCTGGAAGCCGCGACCGATGAGGGCGCTACCGACTTCGAAACCCTGCGCCGGCATGCACGCAAGGCGTTGGGCAAGTTCATCAACGAGCGCACGAAGCGGCGGCCGACCGTCATCCCCGTGGTGATGGAAGTCTGACGTGATCCGCGACTGGTCCAACTTCATCGAAGGACGAGTCGCGCTCGTGACCGGCGGCGGCGGTGGAGTCGGACGCGCGATCTGCATCCAACTCGCGCGCGCGGGCGCAGAAGTCTGGGTCAACGACGTGCATCTCGAGCGTGCTGAAGTTGTTGTGAAGGAGATCGAGGCCGAGCACGGCACGGCGCACGCGGTGATCGCCGACGTTACCGAGCGCCAGCAGGTACCGGCGATGGTCAAAGAGACCGGTGCGGTCGACATCCTGGTCAACAACGCGGGCATCCCCGCCGAGGGCATCACGATCAAGTCGTTCGTCGAAACCGGACCCGACGAGTGGGACCCACTCATCCGGCTCAACCTCGCCGCGGTGCTCGGTGTCACGCGCGCGTATCTGCCGTTCATGATCGAACGGCAGTGGGGCCGGATCCTGACGATCGTGTCCGACGCCGGCCGCAAGGGTGAACGCAAACAAGTCGTGTACGGCGCGGCGAAAGCCGCGGCGATGGGCTTCTCGCGCGGCCTTGCCGCGGAGGTCGGTCGCGACGGCGTCACGGCCAACTGCATCTCGCTCGGCACGATGAAGCACGGCTTGCTCGCCCAGGCAATCGAGCGCGACCCGTCGCTCGAGGAGAAACTCGCTCGCGCATACCCGGTCGGACGCATCGGCCAGCCATCTGATCCGGCGCCGCTCGCGGTGCTGCTCTGCAGCGATGCGGCCGACTGGATCACCGGCCAGGTGTACCCGGTCGACGGCGGCTACGTGCCTGCGCTGTAGAAAGGCTGGGGCCGGCACGACGCTGCCGGTGCGGCCCGTGCATCCGTTGTGGCTTGTGGGGCCAGTGTTACTGTTTGGGCATGGCCACTCGACGGCGGCGCCGCCGGGCCGCGCCATCGCGGGGGCGGAGTCGTACCAGTTCGACGCGGCCGAAGAGCCGCGCGAAGCGGCCGGCGAAAGCGGCCCCGACCCTCTGGGAACGCAGCCGCGAGGCGGCCTCGCTCCAGCTCGAAGGCCACCGGGCAGATGCGGCGGCGGTGGTGCTCGTGATCCTCGGGATCCTCACCATCCTCGGCCTCGCGTCGAATCTGGCCGGACCGCTCGGCGCTGCACTCGCTTCGGGCACGGAAGCGCTGCTCGGCCAAGCGCAGCCGTTGGTGCCGGTTGCATGCTTCGGCCTTGCCGGACTCCTGTTCTGGTCGCGTCCGAACGCGCATCACGCCGATGCGGCCGATGCAGCCGATGACGAGCCGGGGGAGAAGCGGGCTGAACCGGCACCGCTGCGCGTCGGTCTGGGCGCCGCGCTGCTGTTCCTGACCGCCATCGGTGCGATGCACCTCGCGGCCGGGAGTCCCGCCATCGACGGGCCGCTCGACAAGCTCCGCAACGCCGGGGGACTGGTCGGCGCGCTGATCGCCGGACCGCTGAAGAGCGCGACCGGCATCGTCGGTGCGAGCGTCGTGCTTGCCGGTCTCGCGGTCTTGGGTGCGCTGCTCGCGCCAGGCATCCCCATGCAGCGCGTCCTTCACGCGATGGGCACGGGTGTGCGTTGGAGCGGTCATCGAGTACGGGAGATGGTCCGGGTCACGCCCGTCGAAGATGACGATCACGCGGTGCAGCTGACGCGTGCGCACGCCGCAGTCGACGACGAGGACGCAGACACGGAAGCAGCCGAAGCCGCAGACGAACGCGCGGCCGAAGACGAAGTCGAAGCTGCACACGCGACCAGCGCGCCGCGCCCGAAGCTCTATGACCATGCCGACGACCTCGATGGTGTCGTGGATCTCGGCGCAGATGACGCCGACGATTTGCTGGCCGACATCCCTCCGCTCGACATCGACGTCCCACCGCACGACATCGATGTGCCGCCGCTCGAGGTCGACGCGCCGCCGGCTCGTCCGCCGGCACCGGTCAAGACAACCGTCGAATCGAGCGGCCAGGTCGCCATCGATCTCGGTCCGGGTTCTCGCGCCGACGCGTGGAAGCTCCCGGCCGCCGACCTGTTGAAGCGCGGCAGCAACCGCCAGGCCGACCGGCACCTCGTGGAGGAGGGCGGCAACATCCTCGAGACGACGCTGCGCGAGTTCGGGGTCGACGCGGCACTCGTCGGCATGACAATCGGACCGACGGTCACCCGTTATGAGCTCGAACTGGCGCCGGGGGTCAAGGTCAACCGGGTGACCGGCCTGAGCCATGACATCGCCTACGCGATGGCGTCACCCGACGTGCGGATCCTCGCCCCCATCCCGGGGCGCAGCGCGATCGGCGTTGAAGTGCCCAACAAACAGCGCCAGCTCGTCACGCTCGGTGATGTCCTCGCGTCGAATGAGGCCGAGCAGGCGACCCACCCGCTCGAGGTCGGGCTCGGACGCGACATCTCGGGGCGTTCGCACATGCTCAATCTCGCAACGATGCCGCACTTGCTGATCGCGGGAGCGACCGGCGCCGGGAAGTCGAGCTGCATCAACTCACTCGTCACGTCGATCCTGATGCGTTCGACTCCCGATCAGGTGCGCCTGATCCTGGTCGACCCCAAGCGCGTCGAGCTCGGCGCGTACAACGATCTGCCGCACCTGCTCACGTCGGTCGTCACCAACCCGAAGAAGGCGGCCAACGCGCTCGACTGGGCGGTGCGTGAGATGGACATGCGCTACGAGCTGCTGTCCGAGATCGGCGTGCGTGACATCACCGGCTACAACGCGGCGTTCGACCGCGGTGATCTCCCGACCAGAGACGATCCCGACCCCGTTACCGGCAAGGGCTACGAGCGCCTGCCGTGCATCGTCATCGTGGTCGACGAGCTCAACGACCTCATGATGGTTGCGGCGCGCGACGTGGAGGCAAGCATCTGTCGCATCGCGCAGATGGCGCGCGCGGTCGGGATCCATCTCGTGATCGCGACGCAGCGGCCGTCGGTGGACGTGATCACCGGCGTGATCAAGGCCAACATTCCGAGCCGGCTCGCGTTCTCGGTAAGCAGCCTCGCCGACTCGCGCGTGATCCTCGACCAGTCCGGCGCCGAGAAGCTCATCGGCCAAGGCGACATGCTCCTCGTGTCGGCGTCGTCGAGCCGGGCCCAACGCATCCAGGGATCATGGGTAGACGAGGAATGCGTCCACAAGGTCGTCGCCCATTGGAAGCGGCAGGCAAAGGAACCGCTGTACGTGGAGGGCGTGGCTGACGACGGCTCGGGCGGCGGCTCCGCCGGCCAGGGTGATCTCGACAATGATGACGAGTTGCTGCACGAGGCGATGGAGCTCATCGTGCGCAGCGGCCTGGGCTCGACGAGCATGTTGCAACGCAAGCTGCGCGTCGGCTTCTCGCGTGCCGGGCGCATCATGGACCTGCTCGAGCGCCGCGGCGTGGTCGGTCCGTCGGAGGGATCGAAGGCGCGCACGGTGCTCATGACTGTCGACGAGCTCGAGGAACTGCAAAGCCGCGTCTAGCTCGTAGCACTCGAGGGACCCTGTCTGTCAGGCTGACTGAGACACCTGCTGTAGTCCACTATCCCTCAGGGCGAGAACAGGATCATGTAGATCGATGACTATGACTTCTGCAGCCCTTGTTCACGCGCGCCCATGATGGCATCGTGGGTGACGACGACCCTGCGGCGAAGCCGACGCGGCGGCGATACTCCGCCGAGTTCAAGCTCGCCATCCTCGATGAGTACGAGAGATTGACCGATCCGGGCGCCAAGGGCGCGTTGTTGCGCCGCGAGGGCCTGTATTCCTCGCACATCGTGGAGTGGCGCCGAGCCCGCGATGTCGGCGCGCCGGCCGAGCTGGAGCCGAAGTCGCGGCCGGCGAGGCGCAGCTCCGAGCAGGTCGAGCTGGACCGGGCCCGCAAGAAGATCGAACGGCTCGAGAACGACCTCGCGAAGCACAAGCTGGCGTTGGAGATAGGGAAAAGCATCGGAGCTCTGACCCTCGACGCCGCCTACACCACTAAACCCGCCCAATTCCGGCACTGCCTCGCCAAACCACCGAAGCTCCCCACCGTCGCCTGGATCAACGAACCCACCGAAGACGTCGCGCACAACACGTGACGACAACGTGTCTCAAAATGCTTGGCTCAAGGCCCCGTCATAACGGGCCGAAAGGTTGTGGAGGACAGCAGACGACCGGAGGGTCGGAAGGGTCGCGGGATGTTGGCCGAGCGGCGTCAGGGACCGGGATCCAAGACCGAACCCGTGAGCGACCGGTGGACGTCGAAGGGCGTCGATCGCTGGCTGCGCCGGGTGAGGCTGAGCCCGTATCTGCTGGGCTATCTGATAGGTCCGGGCGCGTTCGCGGCCATCCTCCTCTTGCAGCATTTTGACCTGGTCGTCGAGGAGCCCGTGGGGCTCTGGCTCGCTGTCTTCGTGACGATTCCCTCGCTCAGCATCGCGCTGGATCTCTGGTGCCGGCAGAAGCCGAGCAGCCTTCGACTGCACGCTCGGGTGGCGTGGCACGCCGCGGCGGTCACGACCGTCATCTACCTCTCGGGGTGGGGTCCAGTCCTGACCGGCGCGTTTGCGTTCGTCGCGCTCGAGAACATCTCGCATGACGGCTCGCGTACATGGCGCGTCACCGCGTTGTGGAGCTTGGTCGGCATCGGCGT
This sequence comes from Acidimicrobiia bacterium, assembly GCA_038236695.1. Lineage (GTDB taxonomy): Bacteria > Actinomycetota > Acidimicrobiia > IMCC26256 > JBBRZM01 > JBBRZM01. Next base: position 38,513 of record JBBRZM010000014.1, on the reverse strand, counting down.
GGGACAGCTCGCGATCTGGCTGGGCTGGGCGCCGTCGTTCCTCTCGGTGGCGAACGCCGAGGCGCTCGGGCTCATGGGCGCGTTCGTGCTCCTGTTCGTGATCCGAATGGCCGGCGCGACGATGGAGCAGAAGGAGCAGGCGGAGTCGTCCATGCGCACGAGCGAAGACCGATTCCGCTCTCTGGTCCAGCACTCGTCCGACACCACCCTGGTGATCGGCGAGGGCCGCCTCATCACCTACGCGAGTCCCGCGACGGCCACGCTGCTGGGAAGGACGCCGGCCGAGGTCGTCGGACGGCTCGCCACAGACTTCGTTCATCCGAACGACCGTGAACCCGCCGAGATCCAGCTCGCCTCTCGCCTCCAGACCGACGCGGTCACCGAGCCGGTCGAGTTCCGGATGCTGCATTCCGACGGCACGTCGCGATACGCAGAAGCGGTCCTGAGCGATCTGCGGGACCGCCCCTCGGTCGCGGGCTTCGTCGCCAACCTCCGCGACACCACGGAGCGCAAAGAGGCTGAGGAGCAACTGGCGCACCAGGCGCTGCACGATTCGCTCACCGGGCTGGCGAACCGGACGCTCATCCTCGATCGGGCCGAGCAGATGCTGGTCCGCTCGCGTCGTGAGCATCAGCCTGTCGCCGCGTTGTTCATCGACCTCGACAACTTCAAGGAGGTGAACGACACGCTCGGGCACGAAGCCGGCGACGAGATCCTCCAAGCAGTCGCCAACCGGTTCGCGGCGATCTTGCGGGCGGGCGACACCGTCGGGCGACTGGGCGGCGACGAGTTCGTGGTCCTCGCCGAAGGGGTCTCCCTGGCTGCCGGTCCCGAGCTGGTGGCCGAACGCCTCCGCGACGTGCTGCGAGAACCGTTCCACCTCGAGGGAGACCACGGCCCGCCGCTGACGATCTCAGCCAGCATCGGTATCGCGGCCGGCGTCCGGACTTCGGCCCACGAGCTGCTCCGCGACGCCGACATCGCGCTCTACCGCGCCAAGGCGATGGGCAAGAACTGCTGGGCGCTGTTCGAGCCGGAGATGCAGTCCGCCGTGCTCAATCGACTCGGGCTCAAGATGGACCTGCAGTCCGCGCTCGCCGACACCGAGTTCTTCCTCGTCTACCAGCCGCTGTTCGACCTGGACAGCATGCGGGTCTACGGCGTCGAAGCGCTCCTGCGGTGGCGTCACCCGACCCGAGGCGTCGTGGCTCCCGACGAGTTCGTCCCGATGCTCGAGGAAACCGGGATGATCATCGAGGTGGGCCGCTGGGTGCTCAACGAGGCCTGTCGGCAGGCCGTCGCTTGGTACCAGCGAGGACACCAGCTCACGATGTCCGTGAACGTCTCCATGCGACAACTTGAGACGCCCTCCCTCCTCGACCACGTCCGCGAGGCCCTCACGGCCAGCGGACTCGCACCCAGCGCACTTGTGATCGAGATCACCGAAACCGCCCTCATGCGAGACGCCGACGCGACCATCGGTCATCTCAGCAACCTCAAAGCCCTGGGGGTGCTCGTGGCGATCGACGACTTCGGCACCGGCTACTCGTCGCTCGCCTACCTGCGGCAGTTCCCCGTCGACGCGCTCAAGATCGATCGCTCGTTCATCGCCGCGATGGGGGACTCCCCCGAATCCCGCGCGCTCATCCACACCATGGTCGAGCTCGGTCGAACCCTCGGACTCGAAACGATCGCCGAGGGCATCGAGGACAACACCCAGCTCGAGACTCTCCGCCACGAGCACTTTGAGAGAGGCCAAGGGTTCCTATTCTCACAGCCCATCGCACCAGACGCAGTCGAGAGCTTCCTGTCCGCTATCGAAGAAGACCGCCCGGCCCAACAGCCCGTCCGCTGAACCGACCCGCTATCCCCGATCGTTCACGGGTCTGACGAGGTTTCGGGGGGACTGTCAGATGAACGGTGTAACTGAGCTGGCCTGACAGACAGGGCATCGGCTACCACACGCCCGCGTCGGTTCACTACTGGACCGCCGGCGAGGTGCGCGCCAAACGCGCTGAGACGCCGCCTACACCACCAACCCCGCCGGGTTCCGGCACCGCCGCCCCAAACCACCGAAGCTCCCCACCGTCGCCTGGATCAACGAACCCACCGAAGACGTCGCGCACAACACGTGACGACAACGTGTCTCAAAATGCTTGACAGGTTCCGCCGACGCGCCGGACTCACTCCCATCCCTACGACACCAAGAACGCCGGCGATGTCGTCGCTGCGCCACGCGTGCCGTAAGGACGTCGACCTTGCCGGAACCCATCGAGACGCGAGCGGGGCGCCCACGAAAGGGGCGCCCCTCGCTCGTTGCGCAGCCGGCATCGTTGACGACTGCGGCTGAATGCGGCGGACTAGGCCGCCTTACGCAGCGGCCGGTGCTCGCCGAGACTCTCGTCGAGCGTGGCCCGGTCGTGGGTGAGGTATGCGAACACCGCGCGCCATGCGACGGTCATGCCCGCCACGACGAAGCCCGTGATCCACACGCCCATGGTGCGGTTCCGCACCGCAACTCCCCAGCCCGCGAACAACGAGTAGTCGAGCGCGAGAACGGCGCCGATGCCGACGACAAACGTGAGCAGCGAACGGTACGGCTTGATGATGGGAAGCGTGTCACTGAGGAAATCGACCAACTTCACCGTACCGACGGCGAGCAGGGCGACAATCGCAAAGTTGTACATGGAGTACCTCCTTGGGTTACTCCGCCTATCGAACGACTCTGACCGGCCCTGCCGGCCGCGAGTTACACGGGTGGCAATTCGGGCGCTCTCAGCTCGGGTTCCCGCAGCTCGCTCGGCCTCAGCTCGAGCCGTCGCGCTCCTGCTCGTCGAGGCGCGTCCTGAGCTCCTCGAGCAGCTGGCCGGCAACCGCCAGGTGCTCTTCGATGCGAACGACGTACGCGAGTGGCGAGGTGTCGGGTACCTCGTCGTCCACGTCGAGCTCATTGACGATCGCGCTCGCGAACTCGGCCTGTGACGCGGGCACGACGATCGTGCCTTCTGCCTCGGGGCCCGGGCCCGTCCACTCCACCATCACCGAGAGCCCGGCGCTCTCGAGTCGCCGCCGAAGGATCTGGGCCGCCAGCCGGGGCCACGATCCGAGCTCCATGAGGTCATCGTCGCTCGCCTGTTCCGCCCTCGCGTCCCACGCGCCTGCCGTGCCCCGCCCCGATGACGGCGGCGTGCTCACCAGCGCGACCCGACAGTCGCTGCAGAGTCGAGAACCGGCCTGGTACTCCGCGCCGCACGATGGGCACCACACAGTCGGGCTCGACACGGGAGACTCCTGACGACGAGAAGCAGCCCGGCCAGTGTACGAAGCCTCGCTTGTAGGATGAGCCGGTGACCAGCGACTCTGCCTCAGGCGCCCCGGCGCGTCCTGAATCTGGCGCGCCAATGCGCTTCCACGTCGAGACGCTCGGTTGCCCCAAGAACGTGGTCGACTCCGACAAAGTGGTCGCCTCGTTGCTCGCCGACGGGCTCGAGTCGGCGACTGCGGCCGACGAGGCCGATCTCGTGGTCGTCAACACGTGCGCGTTCATCGAGGCGGCGCGTCAGGAGTCGATCGACACCACGCTCGCGCTCGCCGGTGCCCGCAAGCCCGGCGCCCGACTCGTGGTCACCGGATGTATGGCCGAGCGCTACGGCGACGAGCTCGCCCGAGCGCTGCCCGAGGCCGACGCCGTCGTCGGGTTCGGTGCCGAGGGCGCGCTGGCAGAGGTGCTCTTCGGACCGACTCGTTCGGGCGCGTCGACGCGCAATCCGACCGGGGTGCGCGACCTGCTCGAGCTGCCGCGCCCGGCGCCCAGCGCGCCGTGGGCGTACGTGAAGATCGCGGAGGGCTGCGACCGCGCCTGCGCGTTCTGTGCCATTCCGTCGTTTCGCGGCAAGCAGCGGTCGCGCACACCCGAGGCAATCGAGGCGGAAGCGCGCGCCCTGGTCGTTGGGGGAGTCGCCGAGCTCGTACTGGTCGCACAGGACCTCGCCTGGTACGGCCGCGACGCGGGCGAGCCCGGCGCGCTCGCGCCGTTGCTCCGTCGCCTCGACGAGCTCTCCGCGCAGGGCCTGCAGCGGATTCGACTCCTCTATCTCTATCCGAGTGAGGTGCGCGATCCGCTCGTCGCCACGATGCTCGAGCTTCCCACCGTCGTGCCGTACTTCGATCTGTCGTTGCAGCACGTCGCCGCGCCGCTCCTACGGCGCATGAAACGGTGGGGGAGCGGCGAGCGCTTCGTCTCGATGATCGATGCCATCCGCGCGCAGGAGCGGAGCGCGGCGTTCCGCTCCTCGTTCATCGTCGGGTTTCCCGGCGAGACCGAGGACCAGCACGACGAGCTGCTCGCCTTCCTCTCTGCCGTGCAGCTCGACTGGGCCGGGTTCTTCGCGTTCTCGCCCGAGGACGGCACGCCGGCCGCCGGGCTCGAGGGCGCGGTCGACGGCGAGACCGTCAACGAATGGCTGCGCGAATGCGCCGAGGTGCAAGACCCGATCAGCCACGCCGCGCGCGATGCGCTCGTGGGTACCGAGGTCGATCTGATTGTTGACAGCATCGACGACGACACCGGCGACGCCGTCGGCCGCACCCATCGTGAAGCGCCCGAGATCGACGGCATCATCCGCCTCGACGGTGCGTACGCCCGTCCGGGCACGACGGTTCGCGCGCTCGTCACCGGCGCGCTGGGTCCTGACCTGATCGTGCGGCCATTGACGTTGACCGGACGATCAGTCCGCCCGGTCGTCGCGTGCCGATGAGTGCGCCGGCGACGCCGATCTCGCGGCGGCGCGTCGGTCCCGGAGCACTCGCGACGCGCGCCAACGCGATCACGATCGCTCGGCTGGTGCTCGCGGTGCCCACCCTCGTGCTCGTGCGCGAGGAGGGTGCATCCTGGCTCACCGTCACCCTGTGGTTCGTCCTGTCGTGCACCGATGGCGTCGACGGCTGGGTGGCGCGACGCGACGGCACCACCCGATCGGGCGCGTTTCTCGACCCGCTGGCCGACAAGTTCCTCGTGATCGGAGGGTTCCTGGCCCTCGTGCTCCGCGGCCAGCTCGCCTGGGCCGCGCTGGTGCTCGTCGTGGCGCGCGAGCTCGGGATCTCGGCGTACCGCTCGTTCGCGGCGCGCCGAGGGATCTCGTTGCCGGCACGGCGCCTCGGCAAGTGGAAGACGGTCGTCCAACTGCTCGCGGTCGGCGTCGTGCTGTGTCCGATCACCGACGACAGCGTGGGCCTGCAGCAAGTGGTGCTGTGGTTCGCGGTCGTCCTCACGTTGGTCTCGGCGCTCGACATTCTCCGACGAGGATGGCGGGAGACGCGTGAGGTGTGAGGTCCTGGCGATCGGCACCGAGCTCTTGCTCGGCCAGATCGTCGACACCAACAGTGCCTGGATCGGCGAGCAACTCGCGGCGTCGGGCATCGAGAGCTACGAGCATCGCCAGGTGGGCGACAACCTGGCTCGCATGGTGGCAGCGATCAAGGATCTCGTGCGCGGCGCCGCCGCGCTGATCGTCTGCGGCGGCCTTGGCCCCACACCCGACGACGTCACGCGCGAGGCATTGGCCGCGGTGATGGGCGTCGAGCTCGAGCGCCGCGACGACCTCGTGGAGCACATCGCGTCGCTGTTCGGCAGGCGGGGCCGCGACATGCCGGCGAACAACCTTCGCCAGGCCGACGTGCCGCGCGGCGCGACGGTCCTGCCCAATCCGATGGGCACCGCGCCCGGACTCGCGTGCCCCGTTGGCGACGCGGTCGTGTACGCGGTGCCGGGTGTGCCGTACGAGATGAAGGAGATGGTCACCGCGCACGTGCTGCCCGACCTGATCCGCCGTTCGGGGGAGGCTGCAACCATCCGGTCCCGATCGCTGAAGACTTGGGGGGCGTCGGAGTCCGGTCTCGCGGAGATGATCGCGGCGCGGGTCGACGCGCAGAGCAATCCCACCATCGCGTTCCTCGCGCGCGGCATTGAAGGCATCGTCGTGCGGATCACCGCCAAGGCTGCGACCGAGTCCGAGGCGCGGTGGCTGATCGACGCCGAAGAGGCCGCGTTGCGCGAGATTCTGGGCGACCTCGTCTTCGGTGTCGACGACGAGACGATGGAGTACGCCGTCACCATGCGCTTGCTCGAGCGGCGTTGGACGATCGCGGTGGGCGAGTCGTTGACCGGTGGTCTGGTCGGCAGCCGGCTGTCCGCCCCGCCGGGCGCGAGCAAAGTGTTTCGCGGCTCGATCGCCTCATACGCGACCGAAGTGAAGCATTCGGTGCTCGGTGTCACCGCGGATCGGGTGGTGAGTGAGCAGTCAGCGAAGGAGATGGCCGAAGGCGCGAAGCGCCTGCTCGAAGCCGATGTCGGGATCTCTGTCACCGGCGTGGCGGGCCCCACGGAGCAGGACGGCCAGCCGGTCGGCACCGTCTGGTTCGGCCTCGCGCTCCCCGGCGTGCCCGTCGAAGCGGTGACGGCTCGGTTGCCTGGTGATCGCGACCGGATCCGGCAGTTCTCGACGATCTCATTGCTTAATCTGTTGCGTATGCGTCTCGACGGGATGAGGTAGGGCGATGGCAGTCATCGGACGTGCGTTCGTGGCGATTCTGCCGCCCGATGCTGTCCTCGATGCGATCGAGCAGACCGTCGCGCCGGTGCGGCGCTCGTCGGCGGGGAAGAAGTTGCGCTGGGCGACGCGCGACCAGTGGCACATCACTCTGCAATTCCTCGGGCGGGTGGCCGATGCCGATGCTGTCAACGACGCAGTACACCAGGCCGTCAGCGGGATTGCGCCGTTCGAGGCGCAGTTCGGTGGCGCCGGCGCGTTTCCGTCCGTCGCCAACGCGACCGTCTTGTGGGAGGGCGTCGGTGAGGGTCTGAGCGCGATGGAGTCCATGGCGCGACACGTGGAGCAGGCTTTGGTGCCGCTCGGCCACGAGTCGGGGCGCCGCGAGTTCCACCCGCACCTCACGCTCGCGCGCGTGAACCCACCCGGCGACGTCCCGGCGCCGGTCAACGCGCTCGACCAGGTGGTCGGCCCACCGTGGCGGGTCGACGAAGTGCTGCTGATGCACAGCCGCACCCGCTCGGCCGGCGCCGAGTACGGCATCGTCGCCCGGTGCGCCCTCAGTGGCGGCGTGGCCGGGAACACCTGACCTGGTCGTTCGCAGGCGTCCCGGAGTGCTTGACCCGAACGCCTGTTCGCCCTACCATGCTCCCACGTGTGGAATTCCACGCGTGTAATGAGCGGGTCGGGGCATCCGTGCGCCGGCTTCTCGCCATAACTGTCACACCCCCGCCGTAGGTTGCTCGCCAACGGCATTTCCCCCACGACAGTTCGCAGCAATCCAGGAGGAGCACCGGTGGAACGTGACAAGGCACTCGAGATGGCGGTCGGCCAGATCGAAAAGCAGTTCGGCAAGGGCGCGATCATGAAGCTCGGCGAGCGGGGCCACGTGGGCATCGCCGCGATTCCTACGGGCGCGCTCGCGCTCGACCTGGCGCTCGGCATCGGGGGCCTGCCCCGCGGCCGGGTCGTCGAGATCTTCGGCCCGGAGTCGTCGGGCAAGTCGACGCTCGCCATGCACGTGGTGGCCGAGGCCCAGCGCAACGGCGGCGCGTGCGCGTACATCGACGCGGAGCACGCGATGGATCCGGTCTATGCCGGCGCCATCGGCGTCAACGTCGACGAGCTGCTGATCTCTCAACCCGACACGGGCGAGCAGGCCCTCGAGATCACCGACATGCTCATCCGTTCCGGTGCGCTCGACGTGGTCGTGATCGACTCGGTGGCCGCGCTCGTGCCCCGGGCCGAGCTCGAAGGCGAGATGGGCGACACCCACATGGGGCTCCAGGCCCGGCTGATGAGCCAGGCGCTGCGCAAGCTCACCGCCAACCTCAACCGGTCCCGTACGATCTGCATCTTCATCAACCAGCTGCGAGAGAAGATCGGTGTGATGTTCGGCTCGCCTGAGACCACACCGGGCGGGCGCGCGCTGAAGTTCTACTCGTCGGTGCGTCTCGACATCCGCCGGGTCGAGACGATCAAAGACGGCGCCGAGATGATCGGCAACCGTGCTCGGGTCAAGGTGGTGAAGAACAAGGTCGCGCCGCCGTTCAAGCAGGCGGAGTTCGACATCATGTACGGCAAGGGCATCAGCCGTGAGGGCTCATTGCTCGACGTGGGTGTCGATCTCGGCATCGTGAAGAAGTCGGGCGCGTGGTTCACCTACGAGGGCGAGCAGCTCGGGCAAGGCCGGGAGAACGCGAAGCAGTTCCTCGCCGACAACCTCGACATGATGGTCGAGATCAGCGAGAAGATCCGCGCACTGGTCGGCATCGACGATGTGAGTGACGACGGCGGCGAGGTCGTGCTGCCGTCTGATGACGAAGCCGCCGATATCGACGGCTGACCCACCCGTTCAGCCCAACCGTCGGATGCGTTCAAACGATCGCAGCGCGTACGCGTACGCTCACGCCGTGCCTGATCTTCCAGCCGTGCCCACGTTCGGGATGTCTCCGGCCAGCACCCGCTCCGGGAAGACGAGCATGAAGCCCTCTTCCATCGGCGGGCCCTGCGACCGCAGGAGCCCGCGCAGCGGCAGGAGGAAGAGGACCCCGAGCACCAGGAACGCGAGGACGTTCTTCTGGCGCGAGGTCAGGTTGGGGAGGCTCACGATGCCGGGACGGGCTGTGCAGTGCTCGGTTCGAGCTCTGCACCTTCATCGGCCGGTTCCTCGGTGAGGTGGCGACGACCGAACAGCAGCGCGAGCCCGTAGAGCACGGCCACGAGGATCAGGAGGGCCCGGTAGCCGGTGATGAGGGCCATGTACTCGAGGATTCCTCCGACCATCGCTCCGAGCAGGTTCGCACCGAAGGCGGTGGTCGAGGCGGCGACGGACTTGAACCGCTGCGTGAAGATCAGGTTGGCAAAGAAGATCGGGAGGAACGCGAGCGTCGAGGCGACGATGAAGCGGGGGACCAGCGCCAGGCTGAGCAGGTTGTCCGGCGGGACGAGCCAGGCGAGCACGAGCGACGCGAGGAGCAAGAGGTAGATCCGCGCCGGATGCTTGAAGGTGATCCGCTTCGACACCGCCACCGCGAGCAAGACGCTGAGGAGGACGCCGAGGAAGACGAGCGCGTTCACGAACCAGGTGGTGCCGAAGAGCAGCGCGAACTGGACGACGTTCTTGGTCTCCAATAATAAGAACGCCGCGCCCATGAAGAACAGGTCGGTGAACGTGAACATCGCCCCGACCTCGCGCCGGACACCTCGCTTCCAGGGGTACAGCGCCAGCAGGATGAGGCCGATCGAGACCGCGAGGATCAACGCCATCGAAACCGAGTAGACGCTCGGGATCGTGCGCGTGCGGAGATACGCGAAGGGATGGTCGTCGGTCGCCGGCGCGGCTACCGCTCCCACGGGCTTCCACTTGCCGTTCGGTCCGCAGTTCGCGTCGGCGCGTTCACGGCCGACGACGAGCACTGCGAGGTCCACCTTGGGCCCGAGGCCGATGACACACGGGTCGTGTCCGAAGGCGTCACGAGCGGTACCTGCGTACCGGTCGATCAGCCATCCTTCCCGGTAGTAGTTGTAGAGCGAGAACGCTCCATGCGGCTTCACGTGATCGCGTGCCGCTTCGAACGCTTCCTTGGTGAAGAGATAGCTCTCGAGTCGCAGCGCGGAGTTCCCCGACACGAGGGTGAGCGAGTCCGGCAGCGCGAACACGATCAGGTCGTACTTCGTGTCCGTGCTCTCGAGGAACGCGCGCCCGTCGCCGATGTGCGCGGTAACGCGCGGGTCGGAGTACGGCCGGTCGGGGTGATGCGACTTCCCGAGGTCGTAGAGCCGCGGGTCGATCTCGACCGCGTCGACGTGCTTCGCGCCGCGCTTCAGCGCGACCGAGACGTCATTGCCGCCACCTGCGCCGATCACGAGCACATTGTCGAGCTTGTGGCCCTTGATCGAGTCGTAGGTCAGGTTGTACACCGGGCTGAGCTTTCCGTCCGCGCCGACCGCAGGGAAGTAGGCCTGGTGGGGCAGGCCGTTGACGTTCACCAGCAGCGCGCCGGGAATCTGCTTCGAGGGCGTGGTCTCGATCTTGTAGTACGGCGACCAGCTGGTACCGACGCTGAACGTCTCGAGCGCGAGCACGACGAGGATCGTCACGCCGCCCAGAACCTGCAGTGCGCCGGTCACGCTCATCTTCGGAGCTTCGAGCGCGAGCATGACGACCACCGCGATCGCGCCCCACGCGAGCGGCGGCGCGCGTAAGAACGCGAGTGCGGAGAAGCCGACGATGCCGAGCACGCTGCCGATCAGGTCCAGCTTGTAGGCCTCGAGTGGCAGGAACTTCGAGAACGTACGGGCGACGCCCTGGGCGATGAACGCCATGACCGCGGCGACAACGAGGAAGACGACCGTGAGGACGAGCTGGCGCGGCGGGCCGGAGGTGCGCAGCTCGCCGAAGTACAGGAACTCACCGCCGGAGCTGTTGATCTCGACCGGGAAGAACCGCGCGAACGCGATCAGCGCGCCCAGTGCGACGGGAGCGAACGGCCACAGATCCGGGCGGCGGTCACCGCGCAGGAATCCCAACCCGATTCCGAGGAAGCTCCCCAGAAGGACGAAGTTGGAGAAGTAGGAGAGGTAGATGACGTTGGAGCCGGTCCACCGGATGAGCGCGAGCTCCACGAAGAGCATCAGGAAGCTCAGCAGAATCAGGCGCGGGCGGTCACCCAGCATGGAGCGAGACATAGCCGCGGGACGCTACCAGGGCGCTTCGAGACCCAGCACGCGCCGCGTGGGCCCGAGGCTGCTGGTTCCCGAGGTCGGAGGCACCGGACCACTCTTCCCAATGCGATCGGTTCGAACCCGGAAAAGCCGGGCCGGCGCGGCGCGCTTGTGGTCGACGCACGAACCCTCCGCGACGGGCGGAAGATGTCGGGTCGGCGGGCCACGATGGCCGTCTCGGGCGGGAGCGGCGGGAGCAACGCCACGTAGTCGACGTGCTGGGCGCGCAGCCGGCCCAACCACGCGTCTGCGTCGATGAAGCCCCGCGCCGCGGGGCTGACGTAGTTCACGATGTGCCCGTCCTTGGTGATCAGAACGTAGGTGACGGTGTTCTGGAGCCGGGACCCGAGGAACGGGTACTGCATCTGGTTGTCGCCCTCGGGGCGCCGCCATCCGAAGGCGAGCGCGATCACCTGGCCGTGCGCTTGGTCTGCGGCCTTCCAGAGGGGCCACGAGCACAACTCACCGAGACGGTTCGGGTGCAGCCGGTAGGAGTCTCCTGACGCGATCGACTTGTACTCGTCGTAGCGGTACTCGCCGCGGACGTGTTCGACCGCGGGTCCGAACGCGGCCAACAGCGCAAGCACCGCGGCCGTCGCGATCAACGCCCGACCCCAGGCCGGTATCGCCGGTGTGCCGTCGCGCGTGCGCAGCCCGAGCACCACTGCACCCACGGCGACGAGCACCAGCGGCACCGCGAACGCGAGCCAGGCTCCGAGGGCGGCCAGGTTCACCGTGCCCCACGCCTTGATGAGCGCTCGTTCGCTGATGAACAGCTGCACCCACACGATCACGTACCAGAACGGTCGGAGGTATCGCGGCGGAACCGTGATCGCGAGCAACACGAACGCCGCGAGCGTCGGGAGGAACAAGCGTCCGAGGGTGAGCGTGTAGAGGTGCAGGGTCAGGGTCATGTCGGGCGCGAGGAGCTGGGTGATGCCGAGCCCGACGCAGATGATCAGGAAGACCGCCGGCGCCCGTGTCTTCGGACTGCGCAGCGCGATGACAAGACCGATTGCTGCCAGGACCAGGTAGAAGAGCGGGAGGGGCACCCAGTTCAGGTCATATCCGGAGTGGGTGAGCACGCCTCCGGCTTTCGCCAGGTCGTCGACTTGATCCGGCGGTTCCTGCGCACACCGTGGATGGTGTTCCTCGGCGTCATCAGCTACGGCATCTACCTGTGGCATTACCACGTCGTCGTCATCGTGCAGCGCGACTGGTTCGGGTAGAAGCCATTCACCGGCAACGCGGTGATGGTCACCGTGGTCGCGTTCGCCGTGACCGTCGCCGTCGCCACGGCCAGCTGGTATGTCGTCAAACGCCCGCTCATCCGCCTCGCCCACCGCCGCGGCCGTCGGGCGTAGCGCCGCCTCCCCGTACACTGGTCAGCCGATGACCGAGCCGCGCCGATTCCATATCCGCACCTTCGGCTGCCAGATGAACGAGCACGACTCGGAGCGCATCGCCGGCCTCCTGGTGGCTGACGGGATGCAACCGACGTCCGACATGGAGCAGGCCGACGTCGTCATCTTCAACACGTGCTGCATCCGCGAAAACGCCGACAACAAGCTCTACGGGCACCTCGGACGGGCGAAGGCGCTCAAGCAGCAACGCCCCGACCTGCAGATCGCCGTGGGCGGCTGTCTCGCACAGAAGGACCGCGACCTGATCGTCGAGCGAGCTGCACATGTCGACGTCGTGTTCGGTACGCACAACCTCGCCAACGCACCCGCACTGCTCGAGCGCTCGCGACTCGACGGTCCGATCGTCGAGATCCTCGAGGAACACGACGCGTATCCGTCGGCACTCCCGGCCCATCGCGAGCACCGCCACTCCGCCTGGGTGACAATCCAGATCGGTTGCGATAACAAGTGTGCGTTCTGCATCGTGCCGGCGGTGCGGGGCCGCGAGGTCAGCCGCCGAATGGGCGACATCGTGCGTGAGGTCGAGCAGCAAGTGGCCGACGGCGTGCGCGAGGTCACACTGCTCGGCCAGAACGTCAACTCCTACGGCCGTGATCTCGGCTCCGGCCAGTACTCACCTCGCTTTGCCGACCTCCTTCGTGTCCTCGACGCGATCGATGGCCTCGAACGGATCCGGTACACGTCGCCGCACGCCAAAGACCTTCGCTCCGAGACCATCGCGGCGATGGTCGAGTGCGACGCCGTCTGCGAGCACCTGCACCTCCCGCTGCAGTCGGGTAGCGACCGCACGCTCGCCCGCATGCACCGCGGCTACACCGCCGAGCGGTACCTCACCCGCCTGGCCGAAGCGCGCGCCGCGATCCCAGACCTCGCGGTCACCACCGACATCATCGTCGGCTTTCCGGGCGAGACCGATGCCGACTTCGAACGCACCCTCGAAGTGGTCGAGGCCGCCGAGTACGACGCGGCGTACACATTTGTGTTCTCATCCCGGCCGGGTACCGAGGCCGCGACGATGCACGACGACTTCATCGATCCGGCGGTCACGAAGGATCGGATGCAACGACTCACGGCCGCCGTCGAACGGCATGCCCTCGCGAAGCACGAGGCGCGGCTGGGCCTCGAGGAAGAGGTGCTGATCGACGGTCCGTCGAAGAACGACGCGGCGATGCGCTCCGGCCGCACCCGGGGGAACAAGCTGGTGCACTTCGACGGTGGCCCGGTGCCAACCGAGCCCGGTGGGTTCGCGACCGTGCGCATCACCCACGCGGCACCCCACTGGCTTCGCGGTGATCTCGTTGCGCTGACCCGCGCCGCGCCCCCGCGCCCGCACACCCGCATTCCCGTGACGGCGGGGTGACCACCGCGACCACGCACCTCGGGCTCGTTGGGCCGACCGCAAGCGGGAAATCTGCGCTCGCCCTCGCCGTGGCGGAGCACTTCGACGACGTGGAGATCGTCTCGGTCGACTCGATGCAGGTCTACCGCGGGCTCGACGTCGGCACGGCGAAGCCATCACAACCTGAACGTGCCGCGGTGCAGCACCACATGATCGATCTTGTCGAGCCGACCGAAGACTGGTCGGTCGTTCGCCATCAGGCTGCGGCGCGCGCCGCGGTCGCCGACATCCAGTCGCGTGGCAAGCGGGCGCTGCTCGTCGGCGGTACGGGGCTGTACGTGCAAGCGGTGATCGACGACCTGCGCTTCCCGGGTGAAGATCGCGGCGTCCGGGCCGAGATCGCCGCGCGAGCCGCCCAACCGGGCGGTGTGCCGGCGGTGTACGACGAGCTCGAACGACTCGATCCGGCCGCGGCGGCGAAAATCGACCCCAAGAACGCGCGGCGCATCGTTCGCGCGCTCGAAGTAATTCATATCACCGGCAAGCCGTTCTCATCCTTTGGCGCCGGTGTGGGCGCGTGCGGAGCCACGATGTTCCCGGTGCGTCTCGCAGGCGTGTGGCTTCCGCGGACGGTACTTGCGCAACGGATCGCCGCTCGTGTCGAGGCGATGCGCGACACCGGCCTCGTCGAGGAAGTCGAGGCGCTCGTCCGGCGCCACGGCGCCCGTGTGTCGCGTACCGCGCGTCAAGCCATCGGTTACAACGAGATCATCAGCTTTCTCGAAGGACACATGCCGTCGGTCGACGACGCGTTCGAGCGCGCGGTGCGACGCACGGCCACGTTCGCACGCCGTCAGCGGATGTGGTTCCGCCGGGACCCGCGCATCGGATGGTTCGGTACGTCGGATAATCCCGGCGCGATACTCCCAGCGCTTTTGCAAGCGTGGTCTCGATGAGCTCGATCGAACTGGCGAAGCTTCACGCCACCGGCAACGACTTCCTGGTGCAGCTCGCGAGTGAGCGTGCGCCCGCGCTCGACGAGCGCGCCGCGTGCGCCGTCTGCGACCGGCACCGGGGTATCGGTGCGGACGGCGTGATCTCGGTCGAGCCCGGCCGCGACGGCTCGGATTGCGTGATGGTGCTGCGCAACGCCGATGGCGGTCTCGCGGAGATGACTGGCAACGGCATCCGCTGCCTGGCCTGGGTCGCGCACCGCGCCGGTCTCGGCGACGGCGAGCGACTCGTCGTCGATACCGCCGCGGGACGCCGGACCGTCGATCTCGAGATCGACACCGCGACCGACGTCGTTGCCGCGGCGACCTGCGACATGGGCCCGGTGACATTCGACCCTGCCGACATTCCCGTCCGCGCGCCGAGCCCGTTCGGGCTCAAGGCCACGTTTCACGGGATCACGTACGAGGGTGACGCCGCGGGAATGGGCAACCCACACCTGGTGGTGTTTGTCGACGACCCCTGGTCGACACGCGTCGTCCAGCACGGATCGCGCCTCGAGTACGACGAGCGATTTCCCAACCGCACCAACGTCGAGTTCGTCGGACCCACGCCGAACGAGCCGGATGCGATCACCATGCGCGCGTGGGAGCGGGGCGTCGGCGAGACGTTGAGTTGCGGGACCGGTGCATGCGCGGCCGTCGCAGTTGCCGCGCGGCGCGGCCTTGTCGGTGATCGCGTCACCGTCCACGTACCCGGCGGCGACCTCGTGGTCGAGCTCGGCGACACGATCCGACTCCACGGCCCGGTGATCCACGTGTTCGACGTGACACTCGACCCAGCGGGGCTGCGGCCGTGACGCGGGGTCGCGAAGGCCGACGGCGCCGCCGGCTTACCGCGACCGAGGTCGATCTCGGTGTCGTCCGCCAACGCGCACTGCTCGTGGGCACCGGGTACGGCACTCGCTCCGTGGAGGAGGCCGAGGCTTCGCTCGAAGAGCTCGCTCTCCTCGCCGATACTGCCGGCGCCGTGCCGGTCGAGACCGTGCTGCAACGCCGCGACACACCCCACCCCGCGACCTACATCGGATCCGGCAAGGCCAACGAGTTGCGCGACCTCGCCGACGCGGCCGACATCGACGTCGTCGTGTTCGACGACGAGCTCACCCCGGCACAGCAGCGCAATCTCGAGAAGCTGTTCGAGCGTGACGTGGTCGACCGGGTCGCGCTGATCCTCGACATCTTCGCCCAGCACGCCACCAGCCAGGAGGGCATGGTCCAGGTGGAGTTGGCACAGCTTCGCTACCGGTTGCCGCGGTTGCGCGGTCGTGGGTTGCAGCTGAGTCAACAAGCCGGCGGGATCGGTACGCGTGGCCCCGGCGAGACCCAGCTGGAAGTCGACCGGAGGCGGATCCAACGCCGCGTTTCGAAGCTCGAAGCCGATCTCGACCGACTCGCTCGCACTCGGGCGACCCAGCGCAAGTCTCGGCGCCGGCGCGATTTTCCCGTCGTGGCCCTCGTTGGCTATACCAACGCGGGCAAGTCGACGTTGCTCAACTTGCTGACGCGTTCCGACGCGGTCGTCGAGAACCGGCTGTTCTCCACGCTCGACCCCACGATCCGGCGCCTGCACCTTCCGGGCGGCGAAACCATCCTGGTCGCGGACACCGTCGGGTTCGTGCGGCGGCTCCCGCACCAGCTGGTCGAGGCGTTCCGTTCCACGCTCGAGGAGGTCGTCGACGCCGACCTGCTGGTGCAAGTCGTCGACGGCAGTTCGTGGGAAGCCGACGCGCAGATCGAGGCCGTCCGCACGGTCTTGCGCGAGATCGGTGCCGGCGAACGGCCCGAGCTCTTGGTGGTCAACAAACTCGATGTCTCCGACCCCGACGGCCTCGATGATCTGCTCGCGTCGCACCCCGGCTCGGTCGCGGTGTCAGCCGTGACGGGCGAAGGCGCGGAGAAGCTGGTCGAGGCGATCAGCCGGCGGCTGCACGCGCTCGGAACGATTGTTGAGCTGCTCGTGCCGTACGACCGCGGCGACGTGCTCGCGGCCGTGCACCGGGACGGCGAGGTCCTCGTCGAAGTGCACGCCTCCGCGGGCACTCGGGTACGGGCCCGAATCCCCGATACGGGGATGGGCCGCTTCCGGGAGTTCCTGGCCTTTGATTAGAACTGCGTAGAGTGAGGTAGACTGCGTAGAGTGAGCATCCGCGCGCGCTATGCTCACACCAACTTCTGGGAGGCTCCGATGGCACCGCCGACTGTGGCATCGCCGACCGTGGCACTACCGACTGTGGCATCGCCGACTGTGGCACTACAGCCGCCCGCGCGCTATCTCCGTGCGTTCGTCGACTCGCCGGTCGCCTCGGTCATCTGGTCGGCCGAAAACCGGATCCTCGATGTCAACCAGGCGATGTGCGATTTCCTTGGATTCCGACACGACGACCTCATCGGGTGCACTCGCGCGGATCTGACCTACCCCGACGACCTCGAGCGTGACCGTGTCGCGCTCGCCGGCGGGGCCGGCGCGGAGGTTGACTGCATCGAGTGCGACAAGCGCTACGTGCGCAGCAACGGCGCGGTCGTCTGGGGTCATCTCACTGCGCGCGCGGTGCGCGACGAGAGCGGGCTTGTCGAGTACTGGATATCGACCATCGAAGACATCTCTCCCTATCGGCGTGTCGAAGAGGAGCTGCGCGGCGTGCACAACACACTCGAGCAGCGGGTCGCGGAACGCACCACCGAGCTCCTGGCCGCGCAGCGTACCCTGCTACAGAGCGAGGCACGCTTTCGGAGACTCGCGGAGAACGCAACCGACCTGATCTACCGGATCCGCTTCCTGCCCGAGCCCGCGTACGAGTACATCAACCCGGCGCTCAGCACGTTCCTCGGGTACGCGCCCGAAGAGTTCTACGCGAACGCCATGCTCGGTTTTCGCGCCGTGCATCGGGATGATCGCGAGCCGCTGACCGCCATGATGGCGGAGGCAGAGCCGGGAGACCCCGACGAGCCGGTCGACCCGCTCATCATGCGCATGGTCCGTCGCAACGGCGAGGTGATCTGGACCGAACATCGGCTCGTCCTCCTCCGCGATGCAGACAGCGTCATGTACGCGGTCGAAGGCGTGGCGCGCGACGTGACCAGAGTGAAAGCGGTCGAGGCCGATCTCAGCCACCGGGCCATGCACGACGCGCTCACCGAACTGCCGAACCGTTCGTTGCTGCTCGAGCACCTCGAGTTCGCGCTTGCGCGGCGGGCTCGCCATCCGGCGTCGCTCGCGGTGATCTACGTCGACCTCGATCGCTTCAAGACGGTCAACGACAATCTCGGTCACGCCTCGGGTGACCGACTGCTGGTGGCTGTGGCTCGTCGACTGCAACTCGCCCTGCGTCCTACCGACAGCGTCGCTCGTCTCGGCGGCGACGAGTTCGCGGCGGTGCTACCTGACCTCACGAGCGCCGACGAGGCGATACAAGTGGCACAGCGCGTCGTCGACGGCATGACCGTGCCGGTCGAGCCCGGTGGGGGCGAGGTTGTCATCGGGTGCAGCGTCGGTGTGGCATTCGCGGGTGCCGATGTGATCTCGGCCGGCGAACTGCTGCGTCGAGCCGACGTTGCGATGTACGCGGCCAAGGACAACGGGCGCGGACAAGTCGTGTCGTACGCCGGCGCCTGATCCGTGACGGTCGGCGCTATCGTCGGCGGATGACCCCCGACGGCGGGTTCGTACCACCGCCGTACCCGCACGACCGACTGACCGAGCTGCGCGCGACGGCAGACTCTGTACCCGGCGGCGTGGTCGATTGCTCGGTTGGTACGCCCGTTGATCCGATGCCCGAGGTCGCCGTGCGTGCCCTCGAAGACGCCGCGCCCGAGGCGACGGGCTACCCGCCGTCGATCGGCACGGCCCGGTACCGGCAAGCGGCCGTCGACTGGATCGAGCGCCGGTTCGCGGTTGGTCTCGCGCCGGAACAGGTGGCCGCGTGCGTGGGCACCAAGGAGCTGGTCGCGTCGTTGCCCCGGCTGCTGTCGCTCCGTGATCCGTCGCGCGACACCGTCCTGTACCCATCGGTCGCGTATCCGACCTACGCCATGGGTGCGACGCTGGCCGGACTCCGCGCGGTCCCAGTGCCGCTCGACGTCGAATGGCTGCTCGATCTCACCCGCGTCGAGCCCGGCGACGCCGACCGCGCGCTCGTGCTCTGGGTCAACGAGCCCGGCAACCCCACCGGATCGTCGGCCAATTCCGGACAATTCCAGGCCACGGTGGAGTGGGCCCGCGCCCGCGGCATCGTGGTCGCGAGCGACGAGTGCTATGCGGAGTTCACGTTCGACGCGGCGGGCGCCGCGGCACCACCTGCGACCGCACTCGCTGGCGGCAGCGACGGTGTGCTTGCGGTGCACTCGCTGTCGAAGCGTTCCAACATGGCGGGACTGCGGGCGGGGTTCGTCGCCGGGGACGCCGCGCTCGTGACCTATCTGGGTGAGGTGCGCAAGCACGCCGGCATGATGACGCCGCTTCCCGTGCAGGCTGCCGCGGCGGCGGCACTCGATGACGACGAGCACGTCGCCGGACAGCGCGCCAGGTACGCCACGCGCCGGGCCCGGCTGCTCCCCGCGCTCGAAGCCGCCGGGCTGCTGCATGACGGTGGACACTCGACGTTCTACCTGTGGCTGCGCGATGCAGCCGGCGATGCTGACGGCTGGGCCACCGCCGAGCGCCTCGCCCGCACCGGCTTGCTCGTCGCGCCCGGCGACTTCTACAACGCCGGTGACCACGTGCGCGTTGCGTTGACCCAGCACGACGATCGAATCGAGCTCACGGTCGACCGCCTGGGAGCCGCCGCGATCATTGCGTGACCGGCGATGTGCGTCTCGGCCTCGCCTGGCTCGCTCGCTAGCCTGGGCCGCCGGCCACTGCAGGAAGGGCATCGCATCCGTGGATGATCTCGCTCGCATCATCGGCACCCTGTGGGACGGACGTGACGAGCTCGCCGCAGTCATGCCGCTCGACGAGGCGACGATCGCGGTGCACCAGGCGATCGAGTTGCTCGATCGCGGCGAGGCGCGGGTCGCGGAGGTCGTCGACGGCACGGTCGTCGTGCACGAGTGGTTGAAGCAGGCCATCTTGTTGCTGTTCCGCTTGCGGCAGACGGCCGTCGAGGAAGTCGGCCCGTTCGAGTATCACGACAAGATCCCGCTGAAGCACGACTACGGCGCGGCGAAGGTGCGGGTAGTGCCGGGAGCGTCGGCGCGTTGGGGCTCGTATCTGGGGCCGGGTGTCGTACTGATGCCGAGTTACGTCAACATCGGCGCCCGAGTGGGGGCGGAGACGATGGTCGACACCTGGGCGACGGTCGGCTCGTGCGCGCAGATCGGCGAGCGGGTGCACCTCTCGGGTGGTGTCGGCATCGGCGGCGTGCTCGAACCGCCGCAGGCCGCGCCGGTCGTGATCGGCGACGACGCGTTTATCGGTTCTCGCTGCATGATCGTCGATGGCGCGCGTGTCGGCGCCGGCGCCAAGCTTGGCGCGGGCGTGATTCTCACGTCGTCGGTGCCGGTGGTCGACGCTGATACCGGTGTAGAGATCGGTCGGGGCGAAGTGCCGGCGCGTGCGATCGCCGTGCAGGCCATCCGGGCGAAGCAGTTTCCCGGCGGCGAGTTCGGCCTGCCCTGTGTGCTGGTCTTGCGCTACCTCGCTGAGGGCGAGGAGCACGACAAGTTGCAGCTCAACGCGATTCTTCGCGAGCACGGCGTCGCACCGTGAGTGTCGCCCCGGGCGGCGAGGCCGGTGGCGATGCTGCTGCGGTGCTCGAAGCGCCGAGCGATGACCTGCTCGCATTGACGGCCGCGCTGATCGGGGTGCCGTCGGTCAGTCGCCACGAGGAGGTGCTTGCCGACGCGGTGGAGCAGCGGCTGCGCGGCCGTGCGAGCGGGCTCGTGGTGAGCCGGCTCGCCAACAATGTGATCGCCCGCACCGAGCACGGCCGTGATCGCCGAGTCGTGCTCGGGGGCCATCTCGACACCGTGCCCGCCAACGACAATCTCACGCCCCGCCTCGAGGGTGACGTGCTCTCCGGCCTCGGCGCCGCCGACATGAAGGGCGGCCTGGCGGTGCTCTTGCGCCTGGCAGAGGATGCCGGTGCGGTCGGCGCGGCACCGCGCTTCGATCTCACCTTCGTGTTCTACGAAGGCGAGGAGATTGCGGAAGAGCACAACGGCCTGCGCGCGGTGTTCGCCGAGCGGCCCGACCTGCTCGACGGTGACTTCGCGGTACTCCTCGAGCCAACTGGCGGCGCGGTGGAAGCGGGGTGTCAAGGCACGTTGCACCTGCGCGCGCACTTCGCCGGCGAACGCGCCCACTCCGCCCGTCCGTGGATGGGACGCAATGCGATCCACGCCGCCGCTGCCGCGCTGGCGCGGATCGCCGCGCATCAGAGCGATACGGTCGACGTCGACGGGTTGGAGTACCGCGAGTCGCTGCAAGTCGTGCGCGTCGAGGGCGGTGTCGCCAACAACGTAGTGCCCGACGAGTGTTTGATCGTGGTGAACCGTCGCTTCGCGCCGCGCTACTCGGTTGAGGAGGCGCGCGCACAGGTGCACGCGCTGCTCACGGGAGCCGACCACATCGACGTGCTCAACGCCTCCCCGGCTGCGCCGCCCAACCTCGCCGACCCGCTTGTCGCGGAGTTCGTGCAGTGCGCCGCACTACCGGTGCGCCCCAAGCTCGGATGGACCGACGTGGCCCGCTTCGCGGCGCGCGGCGTGCCGGCAGTCAACTTCGGCAGCGGCGACCCGGCCGTCTCGCATACGGCGGGGGAGTGCGTGACCCGCGCGTCGGTCGAGCAGTGTCATGCCGTGCTCGCGCGCTTTCTCGGACTCGCAAAATGAGCACTCAGGGGATGACGATGTGGCCGGCGTCGTCGACGGCGAATGTTGGCACGCGGACGACCTCCCAGAGGTTGCCCTCGGGGTCGGCGAAGTACCCGGAGTAACCGCCGTAGTCGGTGTGCAGCGCCGGCTTGATGATCGTGGCGCCGGCGGCGGCCGCACCGGCAAGGGCATCGTCGACCTCGGCGTCGGTCATGACGTTGATCGCGAGCGTGACGCCCGTGAACAACCCGGCGCGGGGCGTCGACGGCACCGTCGCGTCGGCTGCGAGATCATCTCGACCGAACAGCGCCAGCATGGTGCCCGCGGTGCGGAAGAACGAGATCTCGTCGCCCGAGACCGACGAGCGTTCCCAGCCGAGCGCCTCGTAGAACGCGGTCGCGCGTGCGAGGTCCGCGACGCCGAGGGTGACGCACGTGATCCGGGCGGGAACTGCGCTCACAACGGGCGGGAACTGCGCTCACAAGCGGCGCAGGACCGTGACAACCTTCCCGTAGATGGAGACCTCGGGCGGGTCGAACACCATCTCGTCCATCGTGGGGTTCTCGGGACGTAACACGATTTTACCCCGACGGCGCAGGAACGTCTTCACCGTCGCCTCGTCGTCGGGAATGCCGGCGATCACCGTGTCGCCGGGGTCGGCTGTGTCTTGCTGGCGGGCGACGACGTAGTCGCCGTCGAGAATGCCGGCCTCGATCATCGAGTCGCCGCGTACTCGCACCATGAAGACCTGGCCCTTGCCGGTGAAGTCTTCGGGGAGCGGCAGCGTCTCCTCGATGTTTTCCGCGGCGAGCACGCCGGTGCCGGCCGCGACGTCGCCGACGAGCGGCACCTGGCGGACCGTTCCCCGCTCGACGGCCGCTCCCGACCCGGTATCGAAGTGCACCTCGATCGCACGGGGCTTCGTGGGGTCGCGGGTGATGTAGCCCTTGTCCTGGAGCGCCGCGAGGTGGGCATGGACGGTGGAGCTCGAGGACAGGCCGACGGCCTCGCCGATCTCACGCACACTCGGGGGATAGCCCCGCTGGCGGACTTCGGCGTCGATGAAAGCGAGAATCTGGCGCTGGCGGGGCGTGAGATCGATCATGGAGCGCAACGTAACACGATCATGCGTTCGGGGCAAACATCTGTTCGGGAAAACCCCTTGACTCGAACGCCCGTTCGTGGTGATATCCGAACATGCGTTCGGGCCGGTTCCGGGTTTGCACCCGACGTGACTGTCACACCCCCGTGATTCGATACGACCGTGATCGAACGCTGACCACTGCATAGAAGGAGCTCCAAATGGCTGCCGTCATGACCACTCATCGGCCCGGATATGGGCATCGGATCGGCCCCACGGCCGTTCCCGTGCGCCCACGTCCGGTGAGCCGGGCCCGAGTTTCCGCCGCGGCGTACCGCCGCAGGCGGCTCGCAGCGATCCTGCTGGGATTCGGGCTCGTGGTCGTGGCGGGACGGGCCGGCGCAGCGCTCGGGGGCTCACCCCTCGCGGCCCCCGAGCGCAGGCCGCCCGTCGTCAGCTACCAGGTCAAGCCGGGCGACTCGTTGTGGAACGTCGCGACTCGACTCGTTCCGGACAGTGATCCGCGGCCGGTCGTCGACGCGCTCAGCCGAGCTCGCCACGACGCGCCGCTGTTGCCGGGCGAGACGATCGTGTGGCAGCGATAACAGCCGTCGGTCCGCACAGGGATCACGGAAGGCGGCGCCGTGGTGACGGTGGCGGCGCCCAGGTACCGTGGCGCGGTGCGATGCCCGTTCTGTCTCGAGGTCGACGACAAGGTCGTTGACTCGCGCCCCGCTGACGACGGCGTCGCGATTCGCCGTCGTCGGGAGTGCCTGGCGTGCGGCCGGCGTTACACCACGTACGAGCGGCTCGAGGAGCTGCCGGTCATGGTGTTGAAGCGCTCGGGAGTCAAGGAGCCGTTCGAGCGCGAGAAGCTCGAGGCCGGCATCGACCGCGCCGTGAAGAACCGTCCGATCGAGGAGGGCACCGTGGCGGCGATCGCGGCCGAGATCGAGGAGCTCGCCCGCGAAGATGGGCCCGAAGTGGCGAGCGAGCGTCTCGGTCTCGCGGTGCTCGAGCGGTTGCGGGCGCTTGATCCGGTGTCGTACATGCGTTTCGCGTCTGTGTACAAGGGCTTCGACAATCTGCGCGACTTCGAGCGCGAGGTGGGGTTGCTCCAAAAGACGACAGAGCCCAAGCGCCGGCCGTCCCGCTCGTCGTAGTGGCGACCGGCGTGCCACGAGCTCCTCGATGCGAACCTTCGCGAAGGGCAGCTGACCTGCGGCGGTCCCCGATGATGACCGTTGACAGCAGCGAATCCCAGTGCTGTAATTACCCAGCATCTCGCGTTATCGACTGAACCAACCACAACATCTTGTGTGGGGGCCCACCGGGGAAAGGGAGCTGTTCGATGGCTATGGCGCCGGAGCAGATCGGGATCGGGATCCGTCGGTTCTTCACCGAGCCGGGTGTGCATCCCTATGACACCATCGAGTGGGAACGCCGCGAGGCGCGCATTCCCAACTACAAGGACGGCACCGACGCGTTCTTTCAGGCTGACGTGGAGTTCCCGGTCGACTGGTCGCAGAACGCGACCAACATCGTCGCCCAGAAGTATTTCCGCGGCACGCTCGGCACGCCCGAGCGCGAGTCCTCGCTGCGTCAGGTCATCGACCGCGTCGCCGACACGATCACGGCCTGGGGTCACCGTGACGGCTACTTCGTCGATGACGGCGAGGCCGAGGCGTTCCGCAACGAGCTCAAGTACCTGCTCGTGCACCAGCACGCCGCGTTCAACTCACCGGTGTGGTTCAACATCGGCGTGAACGGCGTACCCGCGCAGGCGAGCGCGTGTTTCATCCTCGCCGTCGACGACACGATGGACGGCATTCTCAACTGGTACCGCGAGGAAGGCACGATCTTCAAGGGCGGGTCCGGGTCGGGCATCAACTTGTCCAACATTCGTTCGTCGTACGAGCACTTGAAGGGCGGCGGCACCGCCAGCGGGCCGGTGAGCTTCATGCGCGGCGCCGACGCGTCGGCCGGCACGATCAAGAGCGGCGGCAAGACGCGACGGGCAGCGAAGATGGTGATCCTCAATGTCGATCACCCCGACATCGAAGAGTTCATCTGGTGCAAGGCGCGTGAGGAGCGCAAGGCGCGCGCGCTCGCCGAAGCCGGATTCGACATGGATCTCGATGGCAAGGACAGCCACTCGATCCAGTACCAGAACGCGAACAACTCGGTTCGCGTCAGCGACGCGTTCATGGAAGCGGTGCTCGAAGACCGCGACTGGCAGTTGAACGCGGTCATCACCGGTGAGCCGATCAAAACGGTGAAGGCACGCGAGCTGATGCGGCAGATCTCGGAAGCCACGTGGCAGTGCGCCGACCCGGGGATGCAGTTCGATACCACGATCAACAGGTGGCACACCGCACCCAACACCGGCCGCATCAACGCCAGCAACCCGTGCTCCGAGTACATGCACCTCGACAACTCGGCGTGCAACCTGGCGAGTATCAACCTGTTGCGCTACCTCGACGACACCGACACGTTCGACGTCGAGGCGTACAAGCACACGATCGAGGTGGTGTTCACAGCGCAGGAGATCCTCGTCGGCAACGCCGACTACCCAACGGAGAAGATCGCGGAGACGAGCCGTCAGTTTCGCCAGCTCGGGCTCGGCTACGCGAACCTCGGCGCGTTGATCATGGCGCTGGGGCTTGCGTACGACTCACCGGAAGGCCGGGCGTTGGCAGGCGCGCTGACCGCGCTCATGACCGGCCACGCGTACGCGACGAGCGCGCGCACCGCCGGTCGCATGGGACCGTTCGGCGGTTACGCCGACAATGCCGATGCGATGCTCAACGTGTTGCGCATGCATCGCGCCGAAGTCGCGAAGATCGACGACGAGCTGGTGCCATCGGGGCTGGCGAGTGCGGCGCAGCACGCGTGGGACAAGGCGGTCGAGGTCGGCGCGATCTACGGCGTGCGCAACTCGCAGGCAACGGTGCTGGCGCCGACCGGCACGATCGCGTTGATGATGGATTGTGACACCACCGGCATCGAGCCCGACCTCGCGCTGACCAAGGCGAAGAAGCTCGTTGGTGGCGGCACGATGCTCATCGTCAACCACACGGTGCCGCGTGCGTTGCGCCGTCTCGGCTACACCGACGAGCAAGCCGACGCGATCGTTGCCTACATCAACGAGCACAAGACGATTATCGGCGCGCCGTCGTTCAACCCCGAGCACTTGCCGGTGTTCGCGTGTTCGATGGGCGACAACGCGATTCATTACCTGGGTCACGTCACGATGATGGGCGCGGTGCAGCCGTTCATCAGCGGCGCGATCTCGAAGACCATCAACATGCCGGAAGAGGCGGCGGTCGAAGAGGTCGAAGCGATGCACATCGAGGCGTGGCGTCTCGGGCTGAAGGCGGTCGCGATCTATCGCGACAATTGCAAGGTCGCGCAGCCTCTCTCCACGCAGAAGAAGGCCGGCGCGTCCGACGCGCTCGAGCAGCAGGTGGAGCGGATCGTCGAGACGGTGATCATCCAGGAGCCGGTCCGCCAGAAGCTGCCGCGCAAGCGCAACTCGAAGACGTTCTCGTTCCGGGTCGCCGACTGTCACGGCTATGTGACCGTGGGCGAGTTCGAAGACGGGCGTCCAGGTGAGGTCTTCCTCAAGGTGGCCAAGCAGGGCTCGACACTGGCCGGGATCATGGACGCGTTCGCGATCTCGGTGAGCCACGGGTTGCAGTACGGCGTGCCGCTGCGCGCGTTCTGCGAGATGTTCAGCAACATGCGTTTCGAGCCTGCGGGCATGACCGATGACCCGGAGCTGCGCATCGCGACGAGTCTCGTCGACTACATCTTCCGGCGTATGGCCGTGGAGTACCTGCCGCTCGAGGAGCGCCGGGAAATGGGCATGCTCACGGTCGACGAGCGGATCCAGCCGACCCTGCCCGGCGTCGAGGAGGCGTCGGTGGCCAACCACCCGAGCGACCCGCTGCCGATGGCTGACCGGCCACCGGGGGCGAGCTCGTCACCGGCGGCGCCGGCCCGTGAACGCGAGACGGTGATCTGCCACGTCTGCGGCGACATCATGCAGCGCGCGGGGAGCTGTCACGCGTGCCCGAGCTGCGGCGCGACGAGCGGCTGTTCGTGATGTGCAGCTCAGAGCAGTGATTCAGACCGCGATGGTGCCGGGACACGGGGCTTGTTCACGGCGCGCAGGTGCGCGGCGATCACCACGCTGGCGATCGCCGCCCATGTGCACCAGAGTGACGTCAACCCCGTCTTTGTGAGCCAGGAGAGGAACGCGACGGCGGCAAGGTTGACGATCCCGAACTGCACGAGACGCCGGTAGCTGGAAGCGAGGAACGGGGCGCACGTCGCCAGCACGTACAGCGGCAGGATTGCCCTGTCGTTCGCGATGCCGGTTCGGTAGGCGATGTGGTGACCGTCGATCACCGCGCTGATCGGCGCGCGCAGGATGACCGAGAGCAGCGTGTACGCGACGACGGCGCCGACAGCGGTACACGCGGCCATGATTCGGCGTCTTCGAGCATCCGGTTCGGTGAGCATGACTGCCGCCGGCACCAACACCGGTAACACGACGAATGCGATCAAGAGGTAGAGCGAGAGGGCGGCCCGGGCCGTCGACGGTGCAACCTGTCCGTGGAGGCCCCACCACACGAACGCCTCGTCGAGCTCGTGGGCTGCGAGCAGCATGGGAAGCGACGCGAGTGCGAGCTGCTGTGGTTGGCGTACCTGTCGCAACGCGTCGATCCCGATGCCGCCCACCACGACCCCGGCCACGACGTCAGCCTCGGCCGAGAAACACATGGGAGCGTTACACCGACACGGTCAGGTGCGGCCGAGCGCGCCGGTGCCCCACGGCATCCATACCGGTAACGTCCCCTCCTTTGCGGCTCGTCAAACCCGGATACCGGGCTGTTGGGCCTTTCGCCGCGCTGCCCCGGCGCCGCCTACGCTCCATGCACCGAACACGAGGGAGCAGCAGTGCGCATCGAAGACAAACTCTTCATTGGCGGCGAATGGGTTGCGCCGAGCGGCAGCGACACCATCGAAGTGATCTCGCCCGCGACCGAGCAGTCGATCGGCCGCGTGCCCGAGGGCACCACCGCCGATATCGACCGGGCCGTGACCGCGGCACGCGATGCGTTCGACAACGGTCCTTGGCCCCGCACCTCGCCGGCCGAACGCGCCGAAGTAATGGCCAAGCTCTCAGGCATCATCCGGTCGCGCATGGACGACATCGCGCACACGATCTCCGAGGAGATGGGTTCGCCGATCTCGTGGGCCGTGATGGGTCAGGTCTTCTCGGCCACGATGGTGCTCGACTACTACACCGGCCTGGCGCGTGAGTTCCCGTTCGAGGAGATGCGTGCCGGCGTGATGGGTCCGGCCCTCGTGCGGCGAGAGCCCGTCGGCGTCGTCGGCGCGATCGTGCCCTGGAACGTGCCGCTCTTCGTCACGATGCTGAAGCTCGCGCCCGCGCTGGCGGCCGGGTGCACGATGGTGCTCAAGCCCGCGCCGGAGACGCCGTTTGACGCCTACGAGCTCGCCGCCGCGCTGCACGAGGCGGGCGTCCCGAAGGGTGTGCTCAACATCGTCGTCGCCGGACGTGAGGTCGGCGAGCACCTCGTCACCCATCCGGGCGTCGACAAGATCGCGTTTACCGGTAGTACCGCCGCAGGCAAGCGCATCGCGGCACTGTGCGGCGAACGGCTCCGGCGCGTCACGCTGGAGCTCGGCGGCAAGTCGGCTGCGATCATCCTCGACGACGCGAACCTCGACGAGGTCATCGCGGGGCTCGTGCCCGCGGCAACGATGAACAACGGGCAGGCGTGCGTCGCTCAGACCCGGATTCTCGCGTCGCGTGACCGTTACCAAGAGGTGGTCGACCGTTTAGTGGACGCCGTCGAGGCGATGACCGTCGGCGATCCGCTCGATCCCGCAACTGAGATCGGCCCACTCGTCGCGCAGCGTCAGCGTGATCGCGTCGAGGGCTATCTCGAGCTCGGCCAGCAGGAGGGCGCGAAGATCGCGACCGGAGGCGGACGGCCGAAGGGACTTGACCGCGGTTGGTACGTCGAGCCCAGTGTGTTCGTCGACGTCGACAATTCCATGCGCATCGCGCAAGAGGAGATCTTCGGTCCGGTGCTCGCGGTGATCGCGTACGACGACCCGGCCGACGCGGTCCGCATCGCCAACGAGTCCAACTACGGTCTGTCGGGCTCCGTCTGGAGCGCCGACGTCGACCATGGCATTGACATCGCGAAGCAAGTACGCACCGGCACCTACACCGTCAACGGCTTCATGCTCGAGTTCGCGGCGCCGTTCGGCGGCTACAAGGAATCGGGCGTGGGTCGGGAGCTCGGCCCCGAGGGACTCCAGGCCTTCCTCGAGTACAAGTCGATCAGCCTGCCCGTGGGCTATACGCCCCAAGGCTGAGCCGGAAGGCCAGACGCATTCCCGGCGGGCCTACTAGGGTCCGCGCCCTGGGATCCCGGCGCGGGCAAGCTGCCGGGTCGGATACGCCCCCCAAGGAGGCAATGTGAACCGGAGAGACCTGGTCAACGAGCTCAGAGATCGCTTTGAAGCCGACGGCGTCGACATCGACCGCAAGACCGCGGACGCGATGCTCCAGACATTCGTCGACACCGTGACGGAAACCGTGGCCACGGGCGAGGCCGTGGCGATCAGCGGCTTCTGCAAGTTCGCGCGAGTCGATCGTCCGGCGCGCATGGGCCGTAACCCGGGAACGGGTGAGACGATCAAGATCAAGGCCTCGCGTAAGGCGCGGATTACGCCGCTCAAGGCCTTCAAGGACGCGGTGCTCACCGGCAAGGGGTCACCCGCGAAGAAGAAGTCACCCGCGAAGAAAAAGGCGATCAGGCGCCGCTAGGTCTTTCCGATCCACTCCGCCGGGGCCGCCGATCAGGCGGCCCCGTGCGCGTCGGAGGCTCCTTCGAGTCGTCGACGTCGATGGTGTCGACTTCGACTTCGCGACCCGCATCGGAACGATCTTCTTCCATCAACTCGAGCTCGAATGCCTCGCGTCGGGTTGTCGTGTCGCGATTCTCCTCGGCTGCCTCCGTAGCTGCCCTCTCGACCGGCTCGCGAGTCGTGTCGATCACCGCGCCCGACTCGTCGGTCTCGGCGCCCTCGCGCTCGACCGAGGGGTTGCGAACCGCGGGCCGCTCATCCATGTCGTCCCGGTCACGG
This sequence comes from Acidimicrobiia bacterium, assembly GCA_038236695.1. Classification (GTDB taxonomy): domain Bacteria; phylum Actinomycetota; class Acidimicrobiia; order IMCC26256; family JBBRZM01; genus JBBRZM01. The sequence goes on along the minus strand of JBBRZM010000014.1, from coordinate 8,877 downwards.
CGTCGTCCACCACGCAAGTCTTTCCCACAGCATCGACACGGAAATCACGGTGGTGTTCGGTAGGGTCGATCAGGTGAGCCTGCACGGCGTGATTCTTCGCCGTCAACACTGCCGGGTGAGGCGTCGGACCGCCGGGGCAGGGCCGCGTCGACGACGTCTGCCAGACTGAGCCCATGCTGCGCATCGAAGACGCCGACCGCGTGCGTCTCATCACGCTCGACCGCCCCGACGCGCTGAACGCGTTCAACAACGAGCTGTATCGCGCCGCGCGCGAAGCCCTCGAGGAGGCCGCGACGCAACCCGACATCGGCGCGGTCGTCATCACGGGTGCCGGACGTGCGTTCTCGGCCGGCCAGGACATCGCCGAGATGGGCGAGATCACGACCGGTGACGAGCCCGGCTTCCCGGCGTTCATCGACACGGTGATTGCATTTCCGAAGCCATTGCTCGCGGCCGTCAACGGCCTGGGCGTCGGCATCGGGTTCACGTTGCTCGCGCACTGCGACCTCGTGTTCATCGCGTCCGACGCGCGTCTCCGAACGCCGTTCACCACACTGGGCGTCGCACCTGAAGCCGCCAGCAGTGTGTTGTTCCCTGCCGTGATGGGGTGGCAGGCGGCGGCGCACGTGCTGCTCACGAGCGACTGGATCGATGCCGACACCGCGGTGCAGACCGGCATCGCGTGGCGCCGGTGCGAAAGCGACGCGCTGCTCGCCGAGACGCTCGCGGTCGCACGTCGCATCGCCTCGCGTCCGCTGTCGTCGGTCATGGCCACCAAGGAGCTCATGGTCGCCGGCCGCATTGACGCGGTGCGCGCCGCGCGTGCGCGTGAGGACGCCGCGTTCGGGCGACTCATCGGCTCGGCCGAGAACGTGGAAGCGATCACGGCGTTCTTCGAGAAACGGGAGCCCGACTTCATCAAGCTCGTCGAGTGAGGCCGATGGCCCGTCTGCTGCTGATTCGACACGGCGAGTCCACCTGGAACGAAGACGGCCGCTGGCAGGGCCAGGCCGATCCGCCGCTGTCTCCGCTCGGGGAGCGTCAGGCACTCGCCGCCGGGCGCGCGCTCGGCGCGATGGCCGCGGTGTGGAGCTCGGATCTCATTCGGGCCCGACGGACTGCCGAGCTGATCGTCACGCCGGACCGCGACCCGGAAGTGACCCTCGATCCACGCCTGCGCGAGCGCGACATCGGTCAGTGGACCGGACTGACGCGCGCCCAGATCGAGGCCGAATGGCCGGGGTACCTCGACGCGTACCGCTCACCGCCCGACTTCGAGTCGAACGACTCGCTCCTCGCTCGTGTGCTCGCCGCCGTGCACGACGCCGCCGAGCGAACTCCCGCCGGCGACACGCTGCTCGTCGCCCACAGCGGCATCGTCCGCGGGCTCGAGCGGCACCTCGGCGCAACGGGCGAACCCCTGCCCAACCTCGCCGGTCGGTGGGTCATCGCCGACGGAAGCGATCTGCAACTCGGCGCCCGGGAGCTGCTCATCGATCCCCATGACGTGACGGTCACCGTGCCCCGCTCGCTCTGAGGGCGCGTCGCGTCCCGGAAGCGTTCGTCACCCCAGGTACTAAACTGCACTGTTCCCCTGGGGAGGAGCGGCGTGGCGCGAGACCCCGAGATCGAGGCCGAGCAGCGCTATCTCGATGCCGCATACGCGCGGCTCGACGACATGCGCCGGTCGGCCGCGCGGGTGGCGGAGGGTTACGCCGACGTGCGGCGCGGCGGCACCCACCAGGCCCGGCTGGAGCGTGACATCGCCGCCGCCACGACGCGCCGGCGGCTCGCGGCGCTCCAGATCGGCGACTCGCCGCTGTGCTTCGGTCGCGTCGACCTCGACGACGGCCCTCGCTATTACATCGGCCGGCTCTCGGTGACCGATGCCGATCAGACGCCGCTCGTGATCGACTGGCGGGCACCGGTCGCCGAGCCGTTCTACCGCGCCACGCCGGTTGAACCGATGGGCGTCGTGCGCCGGCGCCACTTCCTCACGCTCGGGCGCGAGCTGCTCGGCCTCGACGACGAGGTGTTCAACACCGAGGCCACTGCCGACGCCGGTCTCACCGTCGTGGGGGAGGGCGCGCTGCTCGCCGCGATCGAGCGCGAGCGCACCGGCCGCATGGGCGACATCGTGGCCACGATCCAAGCCGAGCAGGACGAAGCGATCCGTGCCGACATCGCCGGCATGCTCATCGTCTCCGGTGGCCCCGGCACCGGCAAGACCGCGGTCGCACTGCATCGCGCGGCCTACCTCGTCTATACGCACCGTCGCCGGCTCGCGTCGCAGGGTGTCTTGCTCGTGGGTCCAAACCGGATCTTCCTGCGCTACATCGACGAGGTGCTGCCCGCGCTCGGTGAAGACGAGGTGCAGCTCTCGACTGCGAACGGCTTGAAGCCACAACTCACGGTCACCGGTCATGAGTCGGCATTCGTCGCCAAGGTCAAGGGCGACCTCCGCATGGCCACCGTCATCGCCAATGCGATCGCGGATCGGGAGCGCGCGTTGCCGCGCGATCTCGTCGTGACCATCGACGGCCATCGGCTGCGGCTCACGAGCGCCGAGAGCGCTCGGATCATCGAGCGCGCTCGTCAGCGCCGCGGCACGCATAACGAGCGGCGTCCGCTCGTCACGCGACTCGTGGTCGACTATTTGATCGAGCAGTTCCGGCAATCGTTGATACGCGCGTACCGACGCGACGTCGATCTCACCGCGCCTGAAGCCGCGCCGCAGCTCGAGTTCGACAGCGCGGAGCTCGTCGACGTGTCGACCGCCGCCGCGCTCGCGCGCGGGGGCGTCCCACCCGAGGAATGGCAGGCCGAGCTGGCCACTCGGCTTCGCCGCATCCCCGACGTCAAAGCGGCGCTCTGGCGAATGTGGCCGGTGCTCAGCGGCATGGACCTGGTGCACGATCTGTTCAGCTTCGAGACCCTGATCCGGTCGGCAGCCCGGCGAGCACTGAGTCGGGTCGAGCAAGCGGCGTTGTTCCGCCCGCGCTTGGCCGGCGCCGAAGCCGTCGACTGGACCGATGCCGACGTCGCGCTCATCGACGAGGCCGATTCCATTCTCGGTCCCCCGGCCGCGGCTCGGCGGCGGCCACGCGGTCGGCGGCGCGCGGACCAGGCATCGCTCGAAGCGGCCGGTCGCGTCGTCGACGAGCTCGGCCTCAGCGGCTACACCACTGCGGCCGCGCTCGCCGAGCGCTATGGCGCAGGAGAGGCAGCGAGCAGCTCCGACGACGGGGTTGAGCCCCGCACGTTCGGTCACGTCCTCGTCGACGAGGCCCAGGATCTGTCGGCGATGGAGTGGCGCATGGTGGCCCGTCGCTGCCCGTCCCTCTCGATGACGCTCGTCGGTGATTTCGGCCAGGCGAGCCGGGCGGGTGCGCTGGACGATTGGGAAGACGTGATCGCGGCTGTCGAGAGCACGCGCGGTGGAAAGGTCTCGAACCGGCTCCAAGCGCGGCGCGTCGTGCTGAGCGTCAACTACCGCACGCCGGCGGAGATCATGCAGATAGCGAACCGCGTGCTTGCCGCCGCGGCACCGGGCATCGAATCGGCGCGTTCCGTGCGGACGACCGGTGTCATGCCCTCCTTCGAGGCGGTGCGCGCCGATGAGCTGGTGCGGGCGGGAGCGAGGATCGCCCGCCGGGCCTGCGCCGAGCCCGGTACCGTCGCGGTGATCGCGCCGCCTCCACTGCACAAGCCCCTCGTCGTCGAGCTCAGCGATGTGGGTGCGGTCGCCGACACCGCCGAGTCGATCGATGCGCCGATCGCGATTTTGGATGCAGTCGACGCGAAAGGACTCGAGTTCGATCACGTCATCGTCATCGAGCCGAGCCTGCTCGTCGCGCCTGACGCCGCGGGCCTCCGCCTGCTGTACGTCACGTTGACTCGCGCCACTCAGCGTCTTTCCGTCGTGCATGACGAACCGTTGCCCGAGGCGCTCGAGCCGGGCGTCGTCCCCGCCTGACCGACCGCGGGTTCGCCATAGGATCGGCGTCATGCCTGTCACCGATTCCAGCACTGATCTTGGCGCCTCCGATGTGGCGTGGGATCTCGATCCGCTCCTCGATGGCCGTTCGGTCGACGACCTGCTCGACACGGCGCTCCAACTCGCGGAGCAGCTGGCCACCCGCCGCGGCACGATCGGCGAGCTCGATGTGCCGGCGATGGTCGACGTCATGGAGTCACTCGGCGACGTCAATGATCTCGTGGGTCGTGCAGGCTCGTACGCCGGGCTGCGCTTCGCCGTCGACACCGCCGATCCCGACTGCGGCGCGCAGCTCCAGCGGGTCGAGGAACGGGCCACGGCGATCACCAGTGAGCTGCTCTTCCTCGAACTGGAGTGGGCGGCCGTGCCCGACGAGCGCGCCGCGGAGCTTCTCGCCGACGGTCGGCTCGAGTTCTGCCGGCACTATCTCGAGGCCGCGCGCCGGTATCGCCCTCATCTGCTGAGTGAGCCCGAGGAGGTCATCCTCAACGAGAAGGCAGTCACGGGCCGGAACGCGTGGACACGATTGTTCAGCGAGCTGACGTCTGTCATCACCCCTGAAGTCGGGGGTGCGACGGTGAGCCTCGAAGAAGCGCTCACGCGGCTCATGTCGCCCGATCGAGAGACGCGCCGCGTCGCCGCCGAAGCGGTCACGGCCGCGCTCGCGCCCGGGTTGCGCACCCGCGCGTTCGTTTACAACACGCTGCTCGCCGACAAGTCGGTTGACGATCGGTTCCGTCGCTTTCCCGATTGGCTCGCGAGCATGAACCTCGCCAACGAGGCGAGTGACGAATCAGTGCGCGCGCTCGTCGCGGCGGTGCAGCGCCGGTACGACATCCCGCGGCACTGGTACGCGCTCAAGGCGCGGCTATTGGGCCTCGACCGCCTCGCCGACTACGACCGGGTGGCGTCGGTCGCGTCGGAGGAGTCGGAGTTCGGCTGGAGTGAGGCGCGTGATCTCGTGCTCGACTCGTACGCGTCGTTTTCGCCCGAGCTCGCCGAAGTCGCGAAGCGTTTCTTCGATGAAGCATGGATCGACGCGCCGGTACGCCCCGCGAAACGGCCGGGCGCGTTCTGTGCCTACACGGTGCCGTCACATCATCCGTATGTCATGCTCAACTGGACGTCTCACCGCCGCGACGTGCTCACCCTCGCGCACGAGCTCGGACACGGACTCCATGCCTACCTGGCACGCGAGCAGGGCATCTTTCATCAGTCCACGCCGCTGACCCTGGCCGAGACCGCGTCGGTGTTCGGTGAGACGGTCACCTTCGGCCGGCTGCTCGATGCGACCACCGATCCGGCGGCGCGCCTTGCCCTGCTCGCCGAGAGCATCGAGGGTCAGATCGCCACCGTGTTCCGCCAAACCGCGATGAACCGGTTCGAGGATGTCGTGCACACCGAGCGGCGATCGGTCGGCGAGCTCAGCGTGGACCGTTTCGGCGAGCTGTGGGTCGAGACCCAGACCCCGATGCTCGGTGACGCAGTGGAGATCAGTGAGGGCTACCGCACGTGGTGGTCGTACATCCCGCACTTCATCGGCACGCCCGGCTATGTGTATGCGTACGCGTATGGTCAACTCCTCGCGCTCTCGATATATCGCGCCTATGAAGCGCGCGGCGCCGAGTTCGTGTCGAGCTATCTCGAGCTGCTTCGCCGTGGCGGTTCCCAGTCGCCCGAGGAGTTGGGACGCATCGTCGGTGTGGATCTCGCCGATCCCGGTTTCTGGGACGGCGGCCTCCTGATCGTGGAGCAGCAGCTCGGAGCCGCCGAGGCGGCTGCGGTCGCGGCGGGTCGCATCGACGCCGCGTGACGATCCCCGGCCGCTCGGTCAGCTCGTCTTGATCGATCACCGCGTGGCGACGACCGACAGGGGGAGCAGCACCGCGGCAAATCCGAGGAGCACCACGAGCTCGGGCACGATGTCACCGAGCGAACCCCGGTTGCCGATGACCTCGATGAACCCGTCCATCGCCGACGCGTGCGGCGTGAGATGGCCGATCACGCGCAGTGACGCCGGCACGATCGCCAGCGGCCACAGGCAGCCGGTCTCCTCGAGGCATTCCCGGAGCGCGCACTCAGCGAGGGACTCTCCCACCTCGAGCCGACCCCCCGGGCAGGCACCACGTCGCGTCATCAGCGCGGTGCACGAGGAGAAGCCGCTGATCCTGGAAGGCAGCCACCCCGGCTGCGACGACGGCCCGTCTCGCGAGGATGCTGACGCGAGATGCTCACGGGGCCATGATGGGTGTGTGATGCCAGCGAGCACGTCACGTGCCCGGTCCGCCTATTCGTGGGTGGGGCCACTGGGCATGGGCCTCGCGCTCGCATGCGTCGCCTTCGCTGTCACGATCTTCCTGCCGGTGGTGAGTATCTGGATCGGGGTTGGGGTGGCCCTGGTGGGTGCGATCGGTGGTCTGAGCACGCGAGACGTCGATCGCTCCCATGTCTACGGGCGGCTCGCGGTCGTCGGCTCTGCATGGCTCATCGGAGCGAGCGTCTATCTCTGCATCGCTGCGCTCCGGTAGCCGAGGCTGACGCGCCAGCGCCGACCGATCACCGCCTGGTGAAGGCGACCGGCGAGGCGATGCCGTCGGGGTGGCCGGCATCGGTCCAGCTTCGGGGGTCAGTTTGACGCGCTGGGGTGCGCCGGCGGGCTCTAGTGCCGCGTCAGCCACGTTTCGGGTGTCCCGGTACGGCACGTTGGGGATGCTTTGCTCGCGCGGATCGGCGCGTTCGTTCGTTCGTCCCGCCGCCTTCCCCGCGACGTGACTTGCCAGTAGCCCGCAAGAACTGCGACTGGGCCGCTTGGAAGTACCCATCGCCGATGTGCCGACCCCCGCAGCGACCGATCCCGTGAGCGGCGTCCGCGCTGAGCGGCCATACTGTTGACGACGACGACAGTCCGACACGGAGGTGCGTGATGGGTCAGATGGTCCGCAAGAGTCTCGATTCGCCAGAGGAGACGCGCGCCTTCGAGGAGGGCAAAGGCAAGTTAGACCTCGTGAATCTGGACCGCGGTCCAGTCGGACGAGCGACCTTCGAGCCGGGATGGCAGTGGTCGAAGCATGTGAAGCCGATCGCCGGTACTGATAGTTGCCAGGCCGCGCACATGGGCTATTTCATCTCTGGTCGGATGAAAATCGTGATGGACGACGGCGAAGAAATGGAGTTTGGCCCGGGCGATTTCATGGAATGCCCTCCGGGCCACGACGCCTGGATCGTTGGCGATGAACCGTGTGTCGTCATCGACTGGCAGGGCTTCGCCGACTACGCCAAGCGGGGCTAGTTCGGTCGGGAACGAAAGCCCACCACTGCGGCATCGGTGGTCGCTAGCTGTGCCGTTTCAGAGCGCGCCTCGTAGCGAGGACACATTGGCTGACTCCTTCTCCGAGTTTCTTGCCGAGCATCGAGGCGAGCATCGGACCGCGTTCAACCGCTGGTGCCTCATAGCGGGCGACAGTCTTCAATTCGCAGGCGCGCTTGCTGCGGTCCGTGGCCATTGGAAAAGCGGCGGTGTCATGGTTGCCGCTGGGTTCGGAGCGGTCATCGCTGGCCACGTACGCGATGGAAACCTTCCGACGTCGTTCCAAACCGCCCGCCGTCATCCACTGTGGAACATCCGCGGTGACATCGCGATCGCAAGGGATGTGCTGACTCGCTACTCATAAGTGGCGCTCGGTTGGTGCGCCGGAAGCGCGCGGTACCGCTCCTTGACACCCGGTATCCCAGATCGCCGGATCGCCCGCCGTTGATCTGAGCGCAGATCTGTGCGGCGGCCTCTCAGGCGCGGCCGCCCGTAGCGGCAGATATGGCGCGTGGTGTTTCGCATCCATGTATCGAGGCTGCTGCGCGGCGGCAACGTTGCGCTCGCGAGTTCGACCGTTCTGGAATCCGCGCCCGACCTGCGCGATCATGCCCTGCGCATCCTGGATATAACTGGATATAGGGGGACGCCATGCCGGAGTTTCCAACCGTCACGCACGTTGCTCTGACCGTCACCGACTTGGGCCGCAGCGTCCCATGGTACGAACGGCTCTTCGGCGCCAAGCCGGTCCTCGATGAGGACACTGGACCCTTCCGGCACGTCGTGTGGGCGGTGGGCCAGACCTTGGTAGGTCTCCATCAGTTCCCCGACGGCCGGACAGAACCGTTCGATGAGCGGCGCGTCGGACTCGATCATGTCGCGTTCGCGTGCGCAGACCGAGCCGACCTGCAGCAATGGGAGTCGAGGCTGAACGAACTCGGCGTCGCGCACGGCGGTATCGTCGACGCCCCCTACGGCTCCGGCCTCTCATTTCGCGATCCCGACAACATCGCGCTCGAGTTCTTCGCTCCTCCGAGCTAGTTGTCCTCGATCTCGGAATCGCCTGGCCCCCGACACGCGGAGTTCCTCGTGTCGATCAGTCGGCTCTTTAGCGCGGAGCGTCGGAGATGCCTGACGCTTATGACAGCCCCGCTGGCTCGGTCAGCTGCTTGTCGTGGGTCTTGCTTCCCAACAGCCTTCGTCGAGAGGCACTCGGCGTTGCTCTTCAGGAGCCCGAGGCTCTCATCCCACAGCAGTACGAAACCTGCGCAACCAGTACCGGCACAGAATGCCCTGATGGAGAATCGGGTGCACGTCGTTGCGGTGTATTCGTAGCGTCGAGGGTGCCGGTGGGTGGTCTCGAGAATGCCCTGCCGCCGTTCGGTTGGCTTGCGAGCGATGAGGCAATCCTGCCGGTTCCCGTGCTGTGGCGTGGCTCGAAACAGGAACGGCATCCCCGCATCAGAAGTGCCCGCCGCGGCGTCACTCTGATCCGAGGAGGATGGACATGTTCATCATTGGGATTGACCCGCACAAGGGGTCGCACACCGCGGCGGTGATCGACCGCGACGAG
>JBBRZM010000013.1:0-74334 GCA_038236695.1 Acidimicrobiia bacterium | reverse complement strand
CGGTGCCCTCGGTGTGCTGCTCTACGGCATCATCCAGGGGCCGACGACGGGGTGGTCAGCACCGTCGACCGTGCTGGCGATCGCCGGTGGGCTCGCGCTCGGATGCGCGTTCGTCGTGTGGGAGCTGCGCGTCGACGCACCAATGTTCAACGTGCGGATCCTGCGCCGACGCACTGCGAGCACCGGCGCCATCTCGCTGTTCCTCGTGTACGTGACGCTGTCGGGCGTGCTTTTCCTCGTGCCGCAATACCTGCAGTTCGTGCGCGCCCGCTCCGTGCTCGAAACCGGCCTGTCGCTCGTGCCCCTCGCGGTGACGTTCAGCGTGCTCACGACGCTGAGCCCCAAGATTCTCGAGCGACTGGGCGCGCGCACGACGCTGGCCCTGGGCCTGCTCATCACCGCGCTCGGCCTTGTGGTCATCGCGGTCCTTCGGGTCGAAGGGGGTTGGCTCGACGTAGTGCTCGGCACGATGATCGCCGCGGCCGGTTGGGCGTTCGTCCTGGCACCGGCGACCACCGTCGTGATGAACGGTCTGCCGCTCGAGGAGGCCGGCGACGGCTCCGCGGTCAACATGGTCAGCCGGTTCGTGGGCGGCGCCTTTGGTGTCGCGATCGTGGGCAGCGTGTTCGCCACCGTCTACGCGCAGAACCTCGGCCGGTCCGTCGCCCCACTTCCGGCGCTCAAGGCTGCCGACGCCAAGCGCTCGATCAGTTCGGCTTTGGCCGACGCGAAGCGTCTCGATCCGACAGCGCGGCGACTGCTCACGACAACCGCGCGGCACGCTTTCGTCGACGGTGCGCGAGCGGGTTTGACCGCGGCCATCGTGCTCACGGTGATCGGTGCACTGGTGGCGCTCGTCTGGCTGCCGCGACGGGCTCCGGTTGCTACCGGGGCCCTCGTACCCGCGTCGACGGGTGCCTGACCGTCGAGTCAGTCTTTCGGCGGCCGCACGTTGATCGCGAGGGTGAAGATCGCCTTCACGACAGGCTCGCCGGTGCTCGCGTCTTTCCAGTCGGTCTCGGTCACGTAGAACTCGAGCGTGCCGCCGTTGGAGCGCTGCTTTTCGTACACGTCGGTGATTACCGTTGTGCCTTCGAGCACGTCGCCGACCTTGGGCCAGCGCGAGTACTCGAATGCCTGCTCACCGTGCAGGATCGCCCGACCCGGCCCGCGCAACTTCTCGATCGGTATGCCGCCCGCGCCGCCGGTGCCGAGCGAGCCCCAGTACGGCATGACGAACGGGAACGTCGGCGGCACCGGCGCGGCATCGCCCTTGTAGAGCTCGTCATCATCACCCAGCGCTGCGGCGAACACCCGCACGGGGCCGCGTTCGATCACGATCGTCTGGGTGCCGGTCGTCTGGCCCTTCAAATCGGTGAGTGCCACGCGCGTGTCCTGACTTCGATTCGGATGGCGCCGGAGAATACCGAGCGTCAGCGCCGCGTGCCGGTCGGCGAGGCGGCCGCGGGCACGAGCGCGTGCTTCATCACCTTGCCGGTCGCGTTGCGCGGCAGCTCGTCAACGAAGGTGATCTGACGCGGTCGTTTGTAATCCGCGAGACGTTCCGCGCAGTGGGCCTTCAGCTGTTCATCGGTCACGGGCGCGCCCGGACTGCGCACGACGAAGGCAGCAACGTCTTCGCCGAGCACGTCGTGCGGGACGCCGACGACCGCGACTTCACGCACTGCGGGATGCTCGAGGATCGCGGCCTCGACGTCGGTCGCGTAGATGTTGTTGCCGCCGCGGATGATCACGTCTTTCTTGCGGCCGACGATATAGAGGTAGCCGTCGTCGTCGAGATAGCCGAGGTCACCGCTGCGCAGCCAGCCGTCGTCGGTCCACGTGCTCGCGGTGGCCGCCTCGTCCTTGTAGTACTCGCGCTGCTTGCCCGGCATGCGGGTGAGCAGCTCGCCGACCTCGCGTGGTACGCAGTCCCGGCCGGCTTCGTCGACGATCTTGGTCTCCATCGGTGGGATCGCCTTGCCGACCGAACCGACACGCTTTGCGACCTCGTCTTTGGGCATGATGATGAATGCAGCGCCCGCCTCCGTCATGCCGTAGGAGTTCGAGACAATCGCGTCGGGCAGGCGTTCTTGCAGCGAGAGTTGGGTCGCGGGTGCGACCGGCGCGCTGCCGATCGACACCATCGTCAGACTCGACAGGTCGCGTCTCTCGAAGTCGGGATGCGCGACGATCAACTCGGCCATGGCGGGCACGATCAGCGTCATGGTCGGACGCTCGCGTTCGACGATCTCCATCCAGCGGCCGGCGTCGAACTTCGGCAGGTAAATCGCGCTGAATCCCATCTTCATCGGGTTGTAGATGAACGCGATGCCGGCGAAGGTGAAGAGCGGCGCGCCGTGCAGCCAGCCGTCGCCCGTCCAATTGGGCTCCATGTTGGGAATCGTGCCGACATTGTGATGCCGTACCGCGACGCCCTTGGGCAGGCCGGTGGTGCCCGAGGTGTACATGATGTCGGCCAGGTCATCGAGCGCGACCGGCACTTGATAGTCGCTGCCGTCGGCCGCGAGCACGTCGTGCCAGCCGACGACGTCTTCGGACGGGCCGTCGAGACTGACGATGAGCTCGAGTGACGGCACCTGGTCGCGCACCTTGCGCAGTGTGGGGAGCAGCGCGTCGCAGGTGATCGCCCCGCGAATCTCCGCGTGGCCGAGAATGACGGTGAGCTCGCGCGCGGTGAGCCGAACGTTGCCGGGTACCGCGACCGCACCGGCCTTGTGGACCGCGGCGTATGCGACGATCCAGCGCAACGGGTACTCGCTCGGCACATAGACCGACACGCGGTCGCCGTGTTCGATGCCCTGGGCGGTGAGGCCGCGCGCCAGCTGGTTGGATTGCTCGTCCCACGCGCGAAACGTGATCTGCTCGCCCTTGTCGAGATCGCGGTACGCGATCTCGACGGGGTAGCGCCCGGCCATGAACCGGAGCTGATCCTCTTGGAGCTCGCCCCACTCAGGCATCGGGTCGCATAGAGCTCAGAGCCCGAAACCCATCTTGGGAATCTTGCGGGTGTGTGGGCCGGGGAAGAGGTCGTCTTTCTTGTTGACGAGCTCGTCGGGGGTCCAGCGGTCGCCCTTGTTCAGCTCGCCGCCGATCGTCCAGCCCTCCATGCGGTACACGTGATCGGCCCACACGATCAGCACCTGGCCGCTCACGTCGGCGGCTTCGGGACTCGCGAGGAAGCCGACTACGGGCGCGATGTTGTCGGGGTGCCACTGGTCGAACTCGCCTTCCTTTGCGCTCATGTAGTCGACGGCGCCGGGAACCGTGTCGGTGAGACGCGTGCGCGCCCGAGGCGCGACACAGTTGACGGTCACGCCGTACTTCTTCAGCTCACGCGCCATCACGATGGTGAGCGACGCGATGCCGGCCTTCGCCGCGGCGTAGTTGCTCTGACCGGCTTGGCCGAAGAGGCCCGACTCGCTCGCGGTGTTGATGAGCCGCCCGTAGACCTCGTCGCCGGCCTTGGCCCGATCGCGCCAGTACTTGGCCGCGAAGTGCGAGGGCGCGAAGTGGCCTTTCAAGTGCACCGTGATGACAGCGTCGAACTCGGCCTCGGTCATGTTGAAGCTCATCCCGTCGCGCAGGATGCCGGCGTTGTTGACCAGCACGTTGAGATCGCCGTAGGTGTCGATCGCTTGACCGACGAGGTGCTCGGCTCCTTCCCACGTGGCCACGTTGTCGTAGTTGGCGACCGCGGTGCCGCCGGTGGCCGCGATCTCGTCGACGACTTGCTGCGCGGGCGTGGTGTCGTGACCGTCACCTTCGCGGGCGACACCGAGGTCATTGACGACGACCTGCGCGCCCTCGGACGCGAGCAGCATCGCCTCGCCCCGCCCGATCCCGCGGCCGGCGCCCGTGACGATGGCAACCTTGCCGTCGAGAAGACCAGCCATAGAGTTTCCCCCTGCTCGCCGGGACCGGATTCTCCGGGTCGGCTGCGGCGGGCAACACTACCGATACGCGTATCAGTTTCCACAACGGGAGGGTCGCTCGCGTGCTGATTGATCTCCACGCGCACACGTCGCCCCGCTCGTCGTGCAGTCGCACGACGCTCGAGGAGCTCGTTACCACCGCCCGTGCCCGCGGGCTCGACGCGCTCTGCATCACCGAGCACGACGTGATGTGGCCCGATGACGAGCTGGCCGACGCATCACGCGCGCTCGATTTCCCGTTGATTCCCGGCGTCGAGCTGTCGACCGACGTCGGCCATGTGCTCGCGTTCGGGCCGCTGTCGAAGCCGTTGTGGCGCAGCTACCGCTTCGACGAGCTGCTCGAAGAAGTCGAGCACAATGACACCGCGCTCGTGCTGCCGCACCCTGTCCGTAACACCGCGGGGGAGCGGGCACTGCGCGGCGGACGGATCGCGCCGACGCCGGCGCAGGTCACGATGACGGCACCGTGGAGCGCCGTTCATGCGATCGAAGTGGCAAGTACGCAGACAACGGCCGTTGAGCACGCTCTCACTGCCGCCGCGCTCGAAGTCGTACCGCGGCCGGCCGTCGGCGCGAGCGACGCGCACGCGCCCGGCCGGGCCGGCGCGTACGCGACCCAACTCGGCCGCACCGTGCACACCGCGCGCGAGCTGGCCGCGGAGATCCGCGCCGGCCACGTCCGCCCCGTGCTTGTCAGTGAGGAGTCGGCGGGCGACTAGCGCCAGCGCGCGTCGCGTCACGCGCGCGCCGATCCTCGGGCTCGAGGATCAAGCGAGGACCCCAGTCCCAGGTCAGATAGTTCCACGACCACTGGATCAGCACCTGGGTGCGGTTCTGGAACCCGATCAGATACAAGAGGTGCAGGAGGAGCCACGCGAGCCACGCGAGCGTGCCTCCCAACGTGATGCCGAAGGGCAGGTCGGCCACGGCGGCGCGACGTCCGATCGTCGCCATCGTGCCTTTGTCGTGGTAACGGAACGGCTTCGTCGCCCGGCCCGCGATCCGGCGCTGTACCTGCGCCGCGACGTGGCGGCCGGCTTGCATCGCGACCGGCGCGAGCTGCGGCAGCATCGATCCGTCACGCTGGCGCGCGCCGGCGAGATCGCCGACGACGAAGATCCCAGGATCGCCGCGCACCGAGAGGTCGGGGTTCATGCGCACCCGCCCGTTCTGCTCGAGTGGTAGCTCGAGCGCCTGTCCGAGCGGGCTGGGCTGTACCCCGGCCGTCCAGACGACCGTCTGCGCGGGCAACTCGTCGCCGGTCGCCAGCCGAACCGATCGTGCCGTCACCTCACTCACGGACTCGCCCAGCCGGATATTGACGCCGAGCTTGACGAGTGTCGCGCGCGCGTGGGCTTGCGATCGCTCGCGGAACGGTGCGAGCAGCATGTCGCGCTGCTCGACGAGGATCACGCGTGCCTGACCGGGACGGATGTGGCGGTAGCCGCGCGCCATCACTTTGTGGAACAGCTCCGATAACGCGCCGGCGGTTTCCACGCCGGTCGGTCCGCCGCCCACGATCACGACGTTGAGTGAGCCGTCCTCGATGAGGGAGGTGTCGACGTCGCTGCGCTCGAAGCACTGCAGCACATGGTTCCGTAACGCGATCGCGTGACCGAGCGTGTACAGGGGGAACGCGTACTCTTCCGCGCCGGCGACGTTGAAGTAATTCGTCGTGGCTCCCGCGGCGAGCACGAGAAAGTCGAACGGCAAGCGGTCGCCATCGACGCAGACGAGCTCGCGGTGATCGCGATCGAGTCCCGTCACCGTGTCGAGCCGTACATCGATGTTCGCACTGTCCTCGAAGAGCGGCCGGATGGCGTGCGCGACGTCGCCTTCGTCGAGTCCGGAGCTCGCGACTTGGTAGAGCAACGGCTGGAAGGTGTTGTAGTTGCGCTGGTCGACGAGCGTAACGTGCAGCGACGTTCCCGCGAGGCCCTTCGCTACTTCGAGGCCGGCGAAGCCCGCTCCGACGATGACCACACGCGGCGCCGCGTTCGGGGTCTCGGCCATGCGCTGGAGGCTAACTGGACTCGATTCCTGACGATGGTGTCAGGCTACGATGACTGCTCCACGAGCAACAGGGAGCACGTCATGGGCGACGCCGTCATCGTTTCCGCTGTCCGCACCGCGATAGGCACCGCACGCAAGGGCACGCTCGTCGACGTGAGCGCGTTCGAGCTCGCGAGAGACGCCCTCGGCGAGGCCCTGAAGCGCTCCGGGATCCCCGGCGACGACGTCGACGACATCCAGCTCGGCGAAGTGATGCAAGGCGGCGGCGACATCGCTCGGTATGCCGCAGTCGAGCTCGGCCTCACGCACGTCCCCGGCGTCGCGACCCAGCGCCATTGCGCTTCGGGCATGGCCGCGGTCCAGGGCGCGGCCGCGAATATTTGCGCCGGCATGGACACCGTGGTGATCGCAGGGGGCGCCGAGTCCATCTCGACCACGCCGACCAACATGAAGCGGGTGCTCGGCACCGACGAGATGGCGCCATGGATGTCACCCAGTCACCCCGAGATCCCCGACGCGCCCGCCTTCGACATGTCGATCACGGTCGGCTGGAACACCGCCCAGAAGGCCAACGTCACCCGTGAAGAGATGGACCATTGGGCCTACGAGTCACACATGCGGGCAGTGCGCGCGACCGACGACGGGCGTTTCGAAGAGGAGATCTTCGCGATCGAGGTCGCGCGACGCGACGGCGAGACCATCGTGTTCAAAGTCGACGAGCATCCTCGGCGCGGTACGTCGATGGAGAAGCTCGCGTCGCTCCCACCGTTGCATCCGGAGATCGATGGTTTTTCGATCACCGCCGGCAACTCGTCGGGTCTCAACGACGGCAGCGCGGCGATGGTGATCGTCGACTCCGCGTACGCGGCCGCGCATGGCCTCCAGCCGCTCGCGGTGGTCAAGTCGTGGGCGTCGGCAGGCGTGCCGCCCGCCGAGACTGGCCTCGGGCCCACCTACGCGATCCCCAAGGCGCTCGCGCGCGCCGGCCTCACCGCCGGCGACATGCAATTGGTGGAGATCAACGAGGCGTTCGCGTCGATGGCGGTCGCGTCGAGCCGCATCCTCGGATTCGATCACGACATCGTCAACGTCAACGGCAGTGGCTGCAGCCTCGGTCACCCCGTGGCGTGCACCGGCGCCCGCATGATCGTGACCCTGGTGCACGAGCTGCGCAGGCGCGGCGGCGGACTCGGCGTCGCGAGCATGTGCGCCGGCGGCGGCATGGGCTCCGCCACCGTGCTTGAAGTCCTGCCCGGCTAACCGACGCGGGCGTCGAGCACGAGGAGGCCCGGCACGAGCGGTTCGGGTGCCGGCCCGACGGCTTCGTGGAGGGCATGCATCACGCGCGCGCCGGTTGCGTCGTCGAGCCCGGCGATGAACGGCTCGTACATCGGCATCGAGAGTCGCCAGGCGACGATCGCGTCGGCAGTTCGCACGTGAACGTCAGCGCTGACTTCGTGGACGACGATGTCGACGAGACCGGCCTCGCGGGCCAAGGCAGCCAGCCGGTCGGGGAACGCGCTCAACGGCTCCGTCTCGCGCTTCAACCGGTCGTACCACGCGGGCCGTTCGAAGCCGAACGTCACGAGCGTGACCTCGATGGTCTCCTTGGCGGCGAACGACCACCGGCCGTCGTAACCGACACTCAGGACAGCTCCGCCGCGCCGGGTGACGCGGGCTGCCTCGACGAGCGCGTCAAGCGGTGCATCAAGATGCGAGAGCACGAATGCGAACGCGCTCGCGTCGAAACTGTCAGGCGCGAATGGCATCGAAGCGGCATCGGCGTTCACGGCGGGCGGACGGTCCTCGCGATCGACGCGCAACATTGCGAAGGAAAGATCGGAGCCGACGACACCGGCTCCGGCCGCGAGAAACGCCGCGGTCGTTGCACCCGTGCCCGCGCCGATGTCGAGCACGCGGGTCCCGAGCAGCGGCACACGCACGGCCGCCACGAGCGCGTCAGCCATGCGGCGATAGATCGCCGCCGGTCTCGACGCCCAGTTCGCAGCGCCCCCGTCATACGCCTCGCGGACGCGGCTCGCCGACTCGGTCACGACAAGTGGCGCGCGCCCTCGACGACCCGCTGCTCCCACCACTCGAGCTCCGGACCGCGACCGCCGAGCGCCTTCTCCCAGCCGAACTGCACCATCGCGCCGAGCAGCGCCAGCTGCAGCTGGTGCTCGAACCAGGCGGCGGTGTCGATGCCGTGACGCTCGAGCGCAGCGCGGTACTCGCGGGTCGCGTCTTCTTTTGATTGGGGGAGTCGCGCCGCGTTCAGGCACAGGTACCAGGCGAACTCGACGCAGCCCGGGGCCGCACCCGGCGCTTCCCAGTCGAAGAGCACCGTGCGACCGGCATCGTCGGTGCCGAGGTTGCCGAGCTTCCAATTGCCGTGCAGCAACGTCGTTGGCGTGTCGCCGTACGCGTCGATCAGCGACGATGGGTCGCGCGCGAGTGGCATCACGATCTTCGCCAGTCCGGGCGCGAGCCCCGGGAGGAGATCCCAGCCGCGGCCCATCAACGGAGGGATGACCGCGTCCGAGCCCAGCGCGGCCTCGGTCTCGATCATCCACGGCGACGATTCCATGTACCGGTTGGGCATCGGGGTGAGTCCGAAGCGGTCTTCGAAGCCCCAGAACCGGGCTTGCATCTGCGCCATGTGGTCGAGGAAGCCGAGATGCTGCGGCAACGGGATCGGTTGATCGCCTTCGGGGACAGTCCACGCGCTGATGTCGCGCATGAGCACGATGGTTTGCTTGCCGCCGGGGCCGATACCGGGATCGTGCGCGCAGCCGACGACCGGTTGGTTGATGCAGTCGGGAAGGGCGTCGAGGATGCCGTACTCCCAGAGCTGCAGCGTCTTGCACCCGAGGTCGCCGACGCAACGCATGGTCCAGTCGTCATCGAAGCTCAACCACTTCGCTACGTAGGGCTCCCCGTCGATGACGACCCGTTCCATCCGGGCGCCCGACTTCGAGTCGGCGTGCGACAGCGCCCCGCGTTCGGTTGCCCCGGCGAGGAGCTCGGCCTCAGAGCGCGCGACCGTGCGGGGCGTGAAGGTGAGCGCTTCCTGGCGAGTGGCCATAGCTGTCCTCCGACGGCCGACATCGCACAGGCTGACCGAGCCGGCCACGCGCCGCAAGCTGCTGGGCACATCCCGGCGGGCTCATGACGCTTCGTTCACTAGATTGCGACCATCGACGCCGACCTCGCATTCGCGCTCCACCTGGCCGACGCCGCCGATGCGATGAGCGCCGCCCGCTTCCGGGCGAGTGATCTCGTCGTGGAGACGAAGCCCGACGCGACGCCGGTCACCGAAGCTGATCGGGCCGTCGAACGGGAGCTGCGGTCTCGGATCAACCGCGACCATCCCGGTGACGCACTCATCGGCGAAGAGCTCGGTGCGGAGGGCGACGCCGATCGCCGCTGGATCATCGACCCGATCGACGCCACGAAGAACTATGTGCGCGGGGTGCCGGTGTGGGCGACGCTCATCGCGCTCGAACACGGCGACGAGCTCGCCCTGGGCGTGGTCTCGGCCCCGGCACTCGGCCGCCGCTGGTGGGCGTCTCGGGGCGACGGTGCATTCGTGAATGGCGAGCCGATCCACGTGTCGGGTGTGCGCGATCTCGGCGACGCGCACCTCGCGTACGACGACATCGGGAGCTTCGACCGCATCGGCCGGGCCGACGAGTTCCTCGCCCTCGGCCGTCGGTGCTCGCGCACGAGAGGCTTCGGCGATTTCTGGTCGCACATGCTCGTCGCCGAGGGCGCGGTTGACATCGCCGTCGAGCCCGAGGGATTACAGGTGTGGGATGTCGCCCCGTTGCTCGTGATCGTCGAGGAAGCAGGCGGCCGGCTCACGGATATCTCGGGCCACCGCCGTGCCGACGGCGGCAGCGCGGTCGCGACCAACGGTCTCCTCCACGACGAAGTGCTCGGGGCACTCGGAGTCCCGGGATGAGCACGCCCGTCACGGTCGGGATCGATATCGGTACGTCGTCGGTGAAGGCGATCGCTGCCGACGGCGACGGCAACGTGGTCGCGCACGCGCGTGTGCCGCACGACTTTCGGGTACCGACGCCCGACCGGTTCGAGCACGACGCCGCGGTCGCGTGGCACGCGGGTCCGCGCGCGGCACTGGCTGCACTCGGCGACCTCGACATCAAAGGCGTGAGCGTCGCGGCGATGGTGCCGTCACTCACGGCCGTCGATGCCGCGGGCGTACCCGTCAGCCCCGGTCTGCTGTACGGCGATGCTCGGGGCCGCACCCGCTCGACCGGCAATCCGGTCGAGAGCGGTGAGCTGCTCGCGTTTCTCCGGTGGACATTGCACGAGGCACCCGACGCGCATGGGTACTGGCCCGCGCAGACCGTCGCGAACAACGCCCTCGCCGGAGAGCCGGTGCTCGATACGTCGACTGCGAGCACCGCGTCGCCGCTGTTCGACTGGACGGCGTGGGATCCGCAGCTCGCGGCCGAGATCGGTGTTCGCGTCGACCAACTGCCGCGACTGGTGCCGACCGGCTTCGAGTGCGGCCGGGTCGGCGGCCCTGACGGTCCGGCACTCGGGTCGGGGTGCATCGACGCGCTGGCCGAGCAACTGGTCGCCGGCGCCGACGACGACGGCGATGTGCTCGTGATTCTCGGCACGACGCTCATCGTGTGGGCGGTCTCCGAACGCAGCGACCCCGTGCGCGGGCTGTTCACGATCCCGCATACCGCACCCGGCAAGTACCTCGTCGGCGGACCGAGCAACGCCGGCGGCCTGTTCTGCAACTGGGCGACGAACCTGTTTGCCGGCGCACCCGGTCCGGCCGAACCGCACTCGGTACCCGTCTGGGCGCCATACCCGCGCGGCGAACGGGTGCCGTTCCACGATCCGGATCGCCGCGCCGCACTGGCCGATCTCAACTTGCGGCACGACGCGGCCGCGCTGCGGCGTTCGGTCTTCGAGGCATCGGGCTTCGTCGCGCGTCGCATGGTCGAAGCTGCGAACGTGCAGCCCCGTCGGATCGTCGCCACCGGTGGCGGGACGCGGGTCGACGAGTGGGTGCAAGCGTTGGCCGACTGCACGCGGCTGCCGGTCGACTGTGTTGCGGTGCCCGAGGGTGGGGCGCTCGGCTCGGCGTGGCTGGCGCGCATCGCGGCGGGGCTCGAGGAGCCGTTGGCCATGACTGACGGCCGGCGGTGGGCACGTGTCGGCCGGCGCGTCGAGCCCGACTCGGCGTGGGCCGAGCCGGTGGCCGAGCGCTACGAGCGGTTCTTGCAGGTCGCGACGTGACCGGATGTGCGCGGCGCGCGGCATGAGCCCCCCTAGAATCTGACGCATACGTCAGCCTTCCTGGCAGGGAGCATCGTGGCCGCAATCAATAAGCCGGACTCGGATCCATACGACTCGTTCGATCCGATGGCGCAGTTCCTCGACAATGTTGCGGGCGACGTGCGTGATCCGTATCCCCGGTTCCGTAGGAAGCGGCCGGAAGCGCCGATCGAGTGTGCCTGGCAGATGAATTTCGCGGAGGAACGCACCGAGGTGTGGACCGCGCAGACCTACGACGCGGTCTCGGCAGTCCTGCGCGACAATGTCGGTTTTTGCTCGGGCGCCATCCGCGAGCTGTTGGCGGTCGTCATGGGCCCGTACCCGCTCGTCGGCATGGACGAGCCCGAGCACAAGCGGCTGCGTTCGCTCGTTGCCTTGGCGTTTCGCCAGAAGACGTTGCAGCACTGGGACGCCGAGCTCGTCGTGCCGGTCATCGACCAGCACATCGACCGCTTCGCCGCGCGCGGCCGCGCCGAGCTCGTCAGCGAGTTCACGTATCGGTACCCGGTGCATGTGATCGCGGCGATCCTCGGCCTGCCGGCCGACGACTACCCGTTCTTCCACCAGCGCGCGATCGCACTGCTGAACGTCGCCACCAATCCCGATGCCGGGATCATGGCGTCGCTCGAGCTTCGTGACTACTTCGCCGGAATCCTCGACGAACGTCGACGCGTTCCGGAATCGGATCTCATCAGCGAGCTCGTACGGGCCGAGCTCGACAGTGAGCAGCTCGGTGACGAGGAGATCTTCTCGTTCATCCGCCTCCTGCTTCCGGCCGGTGCGGAGACCACGTATCGCGCGACCGGCAACTTCTTGTTCGCGCTGCTCACTCACCCCGAGCAGCTCGACGCGCTGCGCGCCGACCGGTCGCTGATGACGCAGGCGATCGAAGAGTCGTTGCGGTGGGAGACGCCGCTGCTGCTCACGATGCGCAGTGCGGCGAGCGATACCGATGTCGGTGGTGTCACTGTGCCGACGGGCGCCGAGGTGCACGCCAATCTCGGTTCGGCCAACCGCGACGAGACCCGCTGGGAACGCGCCGAGGAGTTCGACATCTTCCGCGATCCGATACCCCACATCGCGTTCGGCGTCGGCCCGCACATGTGCCTCGGCATGCACTTGGCACGCATGGAGATGGCGTCGGCCGTCAACCGGTTGCTCGACCGCTGCCCCAACCTGCGGCCCGATCCCGAGCTGTGGGAGCGCGACGACGTGCATATTCACGGCGAGAACTTCCGCTCGCCCACGACGCTGCCGGTGGTCTTCGACCCGTCCGTATAAGACGCGAGTCCGCGAAATACGTTTGTGCAAAAGTGGTTCCTATAGCACCCCCTTTTGCACAAACGCTGGGGTTCGGCCGCATCGAGTAGCGCGCGTCGCGTGCGAACCACTCAGGCGGTGAGGCCGTACAGCCGGAGCGCGTTGGCGCCCAGCAGTTTGTCGATCGCGTCGTCGCCCAGCATCTTGGCGTAACGGCGGGCCTCCTCGACCGTGCCGGGAAAGTCGCTGTCCCAGTGCGGATAGTCGGACGCGAAGACGATGCTGTCGGCACCGAGATGCTCCACGTACGTGTCGAGCAACTGCTCTTCGCACTCGAAGGAGAAGTAGCACTGGCCTCGCTCGATGAGTTCCCGCGGATCGCTTTTCATCGCCGGGAGCAGGTCGGGCTTCTTCTCGAAGTGCTCGTGCACCCGATACACGAAGTACGGCACCCACCCGATGCCCGACTCCAGGAACGCGACCCGCAGCGTCGGAAAGCGGTCGAGCACGCCGCCCATCGCGAGCGCCGTGAACGCCACCATCTGATCGACGGGAAAGCTCAGCGCGTGCACCTGCGCGTAGTTCGAAAAGCGTTCCGCCGCGGGGAGCGGCAGGTTCATGCCCGGCGCGCTGTGCACGCCGAGCGCGACGTTGGCATCCGCGGCTGCCTCAAAGAACGGCAAGAACACCGGGTCGTCGAGATTGCGCTCACCCACGACCGGCGGAATCGTCACTGCCACCGCGCCCTTGCGGACCGCGCGTCGCAATTCGGCGATCGACAGCTCGACATCCTGGAGCGGTACGATCGCGACCGTCTTCAGGCGCGTCGCATCATGCGCGCACAGATCGTCGAGCATCCAGTCGTTGTACGCCTCGGCAACCTCGGCCGCGAGCCCCGCGTCGTCGTAGCTGGTGAGCCCGATCGTGAAGCTGCCGTAGAGCACTTGCATGTCGATGCCCTCGGAATCCATGTCGCGGAGGCGAGCGGCGACGTCGCCGGCCCCTTCGACCGCCGCCGGGTTGGTTGCAGTCTCGATCGGCGCGCCGCGCCCGCGGCCCGCTTGCACCGGGTACGCCTTGCCGTCGACCGAGAGCACGGTCGTGCCGCCCGACTCGACGAAGCCCAGCCAGCCGGGCCGGCGGTCGTTGAGCTCGCGCCACGCGCTCGCGTTCTCGTACACGTGCGCGTCGGCATCGACAACGGGCGTGGCCATGCAGTGCCTCTCGGTTCGAGTTCGTTTCGGCCGGCCTCATGGTCGTTGGGCCGCTACCGCGACGTCAAGGAGCCACTCGCGGCACACCACCGACGGCGGGCAGTCGGCAGTGACTCAGTTTGAGTTTTTGAGCGAGTCGCTCTTGCGCAGTGGAAGGCGGCAGCAACAGTTCGCCTGGTCACACGGGATCACCCGAACACCAGAATCGACGACGCAGCCACACTCGGCGCAGCGGATCTCCATCTCGAAAACGCTACCGCTAGGAGCAATCCACGTCCGATGGCCTCGGCTAATGTTTCCGGCACGTAGTCGCTGGGCTGGGGCCCGCGACGCTGGAGGTTTGCCGTGGCGTTGCAGATCGAGATCAATCGTGAGGCGTGCATGGGCTCGGGTAACTGCTCGTTCTGGGCGCCGGGCGTCTTCGACCTCGATGACGACGGTGTCGCGATCGTGCTCGATCCGGACGCCGCGCCCGAGGAAAAGATCCTGCTCGCGGCCCAAGGCTGTCCCACCCAGGCGATCTCAGTCCTGAAGGACGGCGAAAAGATCTCCTGACTGGGGGTCACGGGACCGAAGATCTCCCTACGGTTCGGTAACTCGGTCCGGTCGCGACAACGCTGGCGGATCTGACGTCGGCCACGACGTGCGCGACCATCGAGCACCGCCCAAGGAGCCCTCACTCCATGCCCATTGGCATCACTGAAGAGCACGAAGCGCTGCACCAGGCGGTGCGGGGCTGGGCCGACCGGCATTGCCCGCCTGCGGTGCCGCGAGCGCTCCTCGACGCCGACGTGGAAGCGCTCCCGGCGTTCTGGGCCGACCTGGTCGCCCAGGGCTGGGCGAACGTTCACATCGACGAAGCCCATGGTGGCGAGGGCTACGGGCTCCCCGAGCTGGTCGTCGCGCTCGAAGAGCTCGGTCGTGCGGCCGCGCCGGGACCGTTCGCCGCGACCACGCTCGCGGCGGTCGTGCTGGAAGCGGCGGGCAAAGAAGTTGCCGCTGAACTGCTCCCCGATCTCGCGAGCGGAGCGATCGTCGGCGCCGTCGCGCTCGACGGCGCGCTCGACGCCGAGGAGACCGATGACGGTCTGCGTGTGCACGGCACGCTTCGTCCCGTGCTGTCGGGTCACCTCGCCCAGCTGCTCATCGCGCCGGCAGGTGCGGGCTGGTGCGTCCTGCGCGAAGGCGAGTTCAGTGCCACGGAGCTGGCGAGTACCGACCCCACGCGTCGCGTCGCCGAGGTGACGGTCGACGACGTGCTCGTGCCGCCTGCTCGCGTGCTACCCGAGCTGACGATGCTCGAGGTGCGGCACCTCGCGGCGGTCGTGTTCTCCGCCGAAGCTGTCGGCGGCGCGCAATGGTGCGTTGACACCGCCGCTGCGTATGCCAAGGACCGTCGTCAGTTCGACCGGCCGATCGGCCAGTTCCAGGGCGTCAAGCACCGCTGCGCCAACATGCTCGCCCGCACTGAGCTCGCTCGGGCCGCGGTGTGGGATGCGGCGCGCGCGGCCGACGACGTCCGGACCGGGCCGTTTACCGCGGCGGCCGCAGCGGCACTCGCTGTCGACGCGTTCGTCGAGTGCGCGAAGGACTGCGTGCAGATCCTCGGTGGGATCGGGTTCACGTGGGAACACGACACGCACATCTACCTACGCCGCGCCACCGCGATTCGCGCCCTGCTGGGCAGCCCGTCGTCGTGGCGCGTGCGCTCCGCCCGACACGCGCTCGCGGGTGCACGCCGACGCCTGATCGTCGACCTCCCACCAGAGGCCGAGGTCCATCGCGAGGAGCTGCGCGAGTTTCTCGAGGAGATCAGTGGTCTTGATCCGGCCGAGCAGCGCGTGCGCATCGCCGACGCCGGCTACGTCTCACCGCAGTGGCCGAAGCCGTGGGGACGCGACGCCGGCGCGCTCGAGCAACTCGTGATCAACGAGGAGTTCCGCCGGGCGAAGATCACGCAGCCCGCGATCACTGTCGGGGCATGGGCGCTCCCGCCGCTGATGGTCTACGGCACGACCGAACAGCAGGAGCGCTGGATCCCGCCGACGTTGCGTGGTGAGATCCAGTGGTGCCAGCTCTTCAGCGAGCCGGGTGCGGGGTCTGACCTCGCGTCGCTCGCGACGAAGGCCGAGCGAGTCGAGGGCGGCTGGAAGGTCACAGGCCAGAAAGTGTGGACGTCGATGGCCCACACGGCCGAGTGGGGGATCCTCCTGGCCCGCACCGACGCGGATGCGCCGAAGCATCAGGGCATCAGCTTCTTCATGCTCGACATGAAGACCGAGGGTATCGAGGTGCGCCCGTTGCGCGAGCTCACGGGCCAGGCGATGTTCAACGAGGTGTTCTTCGACGACGTGTTCGTGCCCGACGACTGTCTGGTCGGCCAGGAGCACGACGGTTGGCGCGCCACCCGCACGTCGCTTGCGAACGAGCGGGTGTTCATGGGCAGCGGCGGCACGATCGGCCCCGGGCTCAAAGGCGTGCTCGGGCTCGTACGCACGCTGGGCCGCGACGACGATCCGCTCACGCTCTCGGCTGTGGGCGGGCTCGTCGCGAACGAGTACGCGCTCGCGGTGCTCGGGTTCCGGCTCGCTTTGAGCGCGCTCGCGGGCGCCGATCCGAGTGGCTCCGAGGCGGCGGTGCGCAAGCTGTTGGGCGTCGAACATGATCAAGCCGTCCAAGAGGTCGGACTGGAGCTCGCCGGGAGCGAAGGTGCCGTGAGCGACGGCGACGCGGCGGTGTGGGTCTACCAGTTCCTCTTCAACCGCTGTCTCACGATTGCCGGCGGTACCAGCGAGGTGCAGCGCAACATCATCGGGGAGCGGGTGTTGGGGCTGCCGCGCGACCCGTGATCGGCGGGAGCGACACCACTTCGCCGGGGTAGATGAGGTTGGGGTTGCCGCTGCGCAGCGCGGGACGCGCGGCCGTGAGCAGCTCGACCCAATAGCGCGCGATGTCCTGGTCGATCACCTCACTCTCGCTTCGAGCCGTCGCGCGCGCGACCTCAGTGGCCGCGATCGTCCACAGGTTGTCGCCGGCGACGACGACATGACGGTGCGCTTGCGCGTCGAGAACCGGAGCCGGAGTCGGAGTCGGCAGATCGGGAGGCGATGCCGGCGCCGCCGGCGGTCGCTGCGCCGGCGATGACGGTGATGGCGGCGCGGGCGGAAACGATTCGAGGACGTGCGCCCGCCCGCTGCGCACATGGGGAGACATGGACGTTGTCGACGTCGTGGACGTCGTGGGCGGGGGAGCTGCGTGCGCGAGCCGGGCACCACTCGCGGCGACGCCGGTCGTCACGAGCGAGACCGCCAGCGCCCCGTCGACGACGCGACGAATCGCCGGCAGAATGCACCATCCGAGAGCGTTGATGAGGCGTGTCGCTCGCACCACGCGCGCGAAGCCGTACAGAACCGTCGAGGCGAAGAGCCAGCACAACCCGCCGAGCGCGATGAGGCGGAGGGTCGCGGCGAGGACGTCAGCCGGCGGCGACTGTCGAAGCCACAAGCCGACGTGGGCGAACGGGACCGAGAACCCGTCGACGTGTCCGAGGCGGACCAGGGCGAACACCCCGGCCAGCTCGGCACCGAGCAGAAGTCCTGTCGGGGCCAGGTTCCGGAGGCGTCGCATCCGATCGAAGCTAGATGCCTGAGGGGGCCATGGCAAGTCTCAAGTAGTCACAGATTGTCCAATGGCGGGAGCGCAGTCGGGTGCGTCAACGGGTGGGGCGAGGTTTGACGGAGGTCACGCGCGGCGAGACCGCTCGGTGATACGTTCCGCGCCGCCGTCGCACATTGGGGGTTTATCGCATGCTTGGTTCGGCACTCGACATCTGGTCGCGCGCTGGTGGCGCGTATGTCTCGCGTTGGTCGCACGTCGTGGTCGGAATCACCTGGATCGGACTCCTCTACTACTTCAACTTCGTGCAGGTACCTGCGTTCGCCGAAATGGAAGCCGCAGCGCGCAACAACTCCATCGACAAGCTCGCGTCGCGTGCGCTGTGGTGGTTCCGCTGGTCTGCAGCCGCCACGTTCTTGTCGGGGCTGCTGATCCTCTCGTTCCAGCAATCGCCCGACGCCAATGGCGACTTGAAAGCTCAGCTGATGAACGTCGAGTACTGGCGGAGTCCGCAAGGCACCGCGATCCTTGGCGGCATTTTGCTCGCGGTGACGATGTTCCTCAACGTGTGGCTCGTCATCTGGCCCAAGCAGAAGATCGTGATCGCGAACGCGCGCAACGTACAGGCCGGCGGCGAGGCCAATCCCGCAGCGGCCGCAGAGGGTCGCCAGGCGCTGCTGGCGTCGAGGATGAACGCGATCTTCTCACTGCCGATGCTGGTGTTCATGGTCGGCACCTCGCACTTCCCGTACAAGATCGGCGGTGTCGACGCGTCCGCCAGTCACCGCTGGTTGTTCTGGATCGTGTGGCTCGTCCTGTGGGCGCTTCTCGAGGCCAACGCGCTCGGACTCCTCGGCGGCACCAAACCCGGCGGGCTGCGCTTGATCTTCGACACCCATCAGAACGCGCTCATTGCGGGCTTCATGTACGCGGTGGTCGCGGTGGCCATCTACGGAGTTGCGCTCGCCGCGTAGCAACGGCGTCGAACGACCCACTACAAGCCGATCGCCGTCGCGACGCGCGCACGGTGCTCGGCCGCGGTGCCGAACAACGCGGCATTCGAGGTCACGCGCCGCACCCACAAGTGCATGTCGTGCTCCCACGTGAAACCGATACCGCCGTGCACCTGGATGCCCTCCTTGGCGATGCGCGCCTGCGCGTCGCCGGCCGCGGCCTTGGCCATCGACGTGGCAATTGATCGCCGCTCGTCGTCTTCGGCGATCGTGAGTGCGGCGAAGTAGCCGGTCGCCCGGGCCCGTTCGAGCAGGATTGCCATGTCGGCAAACTTGTGCTTGATCGCCTGGAACGAACCAATCGCCACGCCGAACTGCTCGCGGTGTTTCGCGTACTCGAGCGACACGTCGAAGATGGTTTGGCACGTACCGACGGTGTCGAGTGCAAGCGCGACGGTCGCCTCCTCGACGGCGCGCCGCAGCCCGGGCGCGCTCGGCCCACTGGGCGCTCCGAGGACGCGGTCGCGCGGCACCCGTACGTCGTTGAGCGCGACCGCCGCGATCGGCCGGCTCCGGTCGAGTGCCGCGACCGGCTCGGCGGCCAACTGGGCGCCGGGTACCACGTAGGCACCGAGACCGTCGTCGCCGGCTGTGCCGGGCGCGCGGGCGACGACCACCACCTCGTCGGCAGTCGCGCCGTCGAGCACGAAGTGTTTCGTGCCCGTGAGCACGACGTCGTCGCCTTCGGTGATCGCCGTCGCGGTCACCTGCGCGGGATCGAAACTGCCCGACCCCTCGGCGAGGGCGAGCGCGCCAGTGATCTCACCCGCAGCCACTGCGCCAAGGAACCGTTGCCGCTGCGCATCGTCGCCGACTTCGCGCACGACGGCAGCAAACTCGGTGACGGTCGCGAGGTAGGGACCCGGAGCCATCACGCGTCCGAGCTCCTCCACGACGACGGCGAGCTCGACCGCGCCCAAACCCAGGCCCCCGGCGGTTTCGGGCACGGTGAGCGCGGGCCAGCCGAGCTCGACCATGTGCGCCCAGAGCGCATCGGCACGGGTGCCCTTCTCGAACACTTCACGCACCAACGCCATCGGGCACTCGTTGGTCAGCATCGTGCGCACGCCGTCGCGCAACTCGTCTTGCTCCAGCGTGAAATCAAGCTGCACGCGCGTGTGCTCCCGAAGTTGTTGCCGATGTTGCGGTCAGCCTACCGGGCCGCGCACGAGCGCGACCAAGGCCTTGCGGTCGATCTTCTCCATCGCGGTGAGCGGCAGGGTGCCGACCAGGTGCAGCGCTTCGGGCAGCTTGTACGCCGCGAGATGCGGCGCCGCGAACTCTCGCAACGCCTCGAGTGTGGGCGGACGGTCGGCATCGCGCGGCACGACAACCGCGACACCGACTTCGCCCATCACCGGGTCGGGGCGCGGTACGGTCGCGATCGCGGCAACGTCGGGGTGCGTGGACAGCACGTCTTCCACTTCGACCGGGTACACGTTGTATCCGCCGCGCACGTACATCTCCTTGCTGCGACCGACCAGCCGGAGCCGCCCTTCCCCGTCGAGCCAGCCGAGGTCGCCGGTGCGCACGAACCCGTCGGCTGTGAACGCGGTTTTGGTCGCGTCGGCATCGCGCCAGTAGCCGCTCATCATCGCGGGGGAGCGGAGACAGACCTGTCCCACGGCGCCGCGCGCAACCGGCTCGTTGTCGTCGATCAGCGCGAGGTCGACACCCGGCAGCGGACGGCCCACGCTGACCACGGCATCTTCGGGGTGATCGTCGAAGGCGGTGCCCAATCCGATGCCTGCTTCCGTGCACGAGTAGCGCGTCGCAAGTGCGGCCCCGAAGCGGGCGCGAGCCTCTTCGGCGAGGCCCGGTGTGATCGGGCCGCCGCCGACCACGATGAAACGCACGCTGGTGAGGTCGTGGGCGTCGAAGTCGGGTTGCCGGAGCATCAGCGCGAGCTGCGTGGGCACGCCCGCAACCGTGGTCATCCGTTGCTCGGCAACGAGACGCAACGCGTCGGCCGCGCGCCAGCGGGTCATGATGAAGTTGGTGCCGCCGCGGTGCAACGCCCCCGGGAGCTTCGTCATGAAACCGAGATGCGCGAATGACGTGCCGGTGAAGCTGCGGGTGCCGCCACCCCACCTGTCGCCGACATCGGTCTGGGTGATGAACTCGAGCTGCCGGTTGCAGTACAGCGCACCGCGCGGGAGGCCAGTCGTGCCCGACGTGAAAACGATCGCGACCGGCCGGTCGGCGTTCTCGACGAGGGGCGGCGGCACCGGGCCTCGCACGCGCAACGCGAACAGCAAGGCGTCGGCACTCGCAGCGGACGCGACTTCCTCGACGTCGGCGCCGGTGCCGCCGCTGAGGCCGGGCGCGGTGAGCACCAGCCGCGGTGCCGCGATGCCGAGCACGGCATCGCGCTCTGGTTGTGACAAACGATCGTTGACACCGGCAGTGATCGCACCAACCTTCGCGGCCGCGAGGTACGCGCTGAGGTACTCGGGACCCGGCGGAAGCACGAGCGCGATCACGTCGCCCTCGCGCACGCCACGATCGGTGAGGCCGACCGCGACCTCGTCGGAGATGCGGTCGACATCGCGGTACGTCAGCGCCCATCCGTCGTCGGTGACGTAGGCGGTAGCATCCGCGAAACGCCGAGCGGCTTCGCCAGTGGTTGCCGGAAGCATCGGGCAGCCTTTGGTCGCGGGCCAGGGGACTTCTTCGTGAGCGAACCTACCAAGCCGCGTCGCAAGGGACGCGCCGCGACCGCAGCGGGACGCAAGTCAGACAAGGCTGCGAAGTCGAAAGCTGTCCGCAGCGCGGGTGAACCGGGCGAAGCCGGCCGTTCGGGCACGCCGGCGCAGCGACGCGAGTTGCGCGCCCAGGGTCGCGAGACCATGCAGAAGCTGTTCGATGCGGGAATGCAGGTCTTCGCAGAGCGTGGGTATCACGCCTCTCGGGTCGACGACATCGTGCGCGTCGCCGAGACATCGCATGGCACGTTCTACCTGTACTTCACCAATAAGGAGGACCTGCTGCGGGCGCTCGCGCTCGACTGTGCGGAAGAAATGCGCCAACTGGCCGACGCGATGCGCCCGATCGGTCCTGGAGCGGAAGGGCGGAAGGAGCTGCGCTCGTTCCTCGAGGGATTCGTCGGCACCTACCGACGCTACGGTCCTGTCATCCGGGCATGGATGGAAGATCAGACCGTCGACCGCGACCTCGACCGCGTGGGCGTCAAGGCGTTCACCGCGATCGGGTCTCGATTGGGCGAGCTCATGCGGGAGGCGGGCAGCGTCACGGCGGCAGAGGAACGCGCCGCAGTCGCCGCGTTGATGGCAATGCTGGAGCGCTTCAGCTACGCGACGTCGTCACGCCGGGTAGTGCTCGATGACGCCACGATGCTCGACAC
This sequence comes from Acidimicrobiia bacterium, assembly GCA_038236695.1. GTDB lineage: Bacteria > Actinomycetota > Acidimicrobiia > IMCC26256 > JBBRZM01 > JBBRZM01. The sequence goes on along the minus strand of JBBRZM010000013.1, from coordinate 52,577 downwards.
GCTCGCGCCCATCATTCATCGCGGGTTCTTTGGTGCCCGGGTCTCGCCGCCGAAACGGCCGGCTCGGTGAGCTCAAGCCGGCGAGTGCTCCGCGTCACCCAGCCGGCGCGCGAGCGGTAGCTGCGCGAGGCCATATCCGAGCACGACGAGACCGTAGAAACGAGTGCGGCGCGGGACGCCGCGCGCGAACAGAGCGATCGCGCCGTCTGCCACGTCGCACAGCGCTGCCATCGAGAGCCAGTCGGCGCCGCCGACGCGTTGCGCGGCAGCCGTGGCGGTGCCGACGCCGATCGTGACTTCCCGAATGCCCGTCATGCGTGTCCACATACGCGTTGACGCGCTCGAACTGCCACCGGCCCAGATACGCGCCGAGCGCCCGGGATCCGCGAGCATCGAGAAGCCCACGAGCGCGCGGCCCCGGCCCATATAGATCGCTTGGCGACGCAAGTCCATGCGCCGATCCTGCCCGGTAGGGATCGCGGGCGCTACTCGGAGCTAGTGCCGCGTCAGCCAACGTTTCGGGTGTCCAGGACGCAGCACTTCGGGGACGCTCTTCGTGCGCTGATCAGCGCGCGTTATGGGGCGCTAATGCTGCGCACGCCGATCGCCGGGTCAGTCGGACGGGCGTGCCTCCTCAGGTTGCCGCGTGGGCGAGGTCCATCTCCCACCACAAGAAGTTCCTCGACTGCTCGAGGATCTGTTGACGGTGCTCGGCATACGGCACGTGGCAAGTCTCGTTCCAGGACTCGAGGAACGCGTCGAGCCCCTGAGCCTTCGCCGCGTTGATCGTGTTCACCGCCCACTGATACTGCACGAGCGGGTCGGTCGTGCAGTGGAAGTCGAGGGCCGGGGCGTCGCCCGGCGAGATGGTGCCGACGACGAGCTGCGCACCCGAGAGCGAGACCGCCGCTCGCACGCTCGCCGACGGATCCTCGGAGGACGAATAGCCCACGTTCAGCGCGGTGATCGCACCCGCGGACGAGCCGCCGATGGCGATGCGGTTCGGGTCGATGCCGTATGTCGCGGCGTTGGTTCGAAGGAAACGCACCGCGGTCTGCGCATCAGCTGCGGCCTCCTGAATCGCCGCGACGCAATTCGAGAAGGATCCCGAGCAGCCCGGTGACTCGAGCCGATAGTCGATCGAGACGTTCAGATATCCCTCCTTGGAGAACGTCGTCGCTTCGTCGGCGAGCTCGGGCGACGTCTTACTGCCACAACAGAACGAGCCGCCGTGGACCCACACGATCGCGGGCCGACTGGTGACCGTGTCGCCAGTGGGCTGGTACATGTTGAGCTGCAAGGTGATCGTCTGGTTTCCCAGATTGACCGCGCTGCCGTACGTCACGTTGCTCGTCACCGTGACCGCGTTGAAGATCGGGTCGCGGTACCGCACGGGCGCGTTGCCGGGCGGGATGATGTTCGGCCAGTCGCATCCGGCGGCGACGATCACGAGCACAGCGACGAGGGGCAGCAAGAGGCGATGACGCATGATGCGATGCTCGTGCCTCGACCAGCCCGCAGTCAAGGCAAGGGCGGCGTGTACGACGTCGAGATGGAGACCTGAAGCATCTCGTGTCGAGGACAACCGGTCGAAAGCGGGCAGGCCGCACAGAACGACAGACTGGAGTGCCCCCGAACGCCGGCCGGGGGTGCCCCGATCGCCGGCTCCGTGACGTTCGCGATCGTGGCCGATCGGCACATCGGGGGCACCTACGTGATGCCATGACGGCCACCTCGTCGGCGCTCAGGGGACGGCTTCGACGATCGTGTAGCCGCGCTCGTCGAGTGTCGCACGGAGCCCTCGACGGTCACGCCGACGTGACCGCGAACAGCTGCCATTCCTCCGGCACGCCCTTGAGCTGGTGGTTTCCCCGGTCGGCGAACGCGATGCCGGACCCGGCGACGAGGTCCTTCACCGTTCGGGACACGAGGATCTCGCCCGGACCGGCCGCGGCTTCGACCCGGGCCCCGATGTGGACCGCGATGCCTCCCACGTCGTCGCCGCGCAACTCGATCTCGCCGGTGTGGAGGCCGGCCCGGATTGGCACGCCCTCGCTCGACAGCTCGTCGCTGAGAAGGCGTGCACACCGGATGGCCCTCGCCGGGCCGTCGAACGTCGCCAGCAGGCCGTCGCCCGTCGTCTTTATGACGCGGCCGCCGTGCCGCTCGACCTCGCGGTGGGCGACGCGGTCATGGGCGTCGAGGATCTGCCGCCAACGCCGGTCGCCGAGTCCCGATGCCGTCGCGGTGGAGTCGACCATGTCGGTGAAGAGCACCGTCGCGAGCACGCGGTCGATCTCGCGGTGGTGGCTGCCGAACAGGAAGTCCTGCACCGTGTCGAGGTACGTGTCCTGGTCGCCGATCCAGGGGATGTGGTCGTCGCCGTCGAGCTCGACGTAATGCGCGCCGGCGATGTGGTCGGCGAGCCAGCGGCCGTTCTCGACCGGGATGACCCGGTCGCCGCTCCGGTGAACGACGAGCGTCGGCACCCGGATCGCCGACAGGACGGGCCGCGTGTCGATCTCCATGTTGAGGCGCATCAGCGCCTTCAAGCCGGCCGGGCTCACCGACGCCCGCTCGTAGCGGTTGAGCCAGCGGAGGCGGCGCTCGTCGCCGGCCAGGCTCGGCACCATCAGCGGCAGCGTGAGCGTGGCCGGCGTGCCCCAGCTCTCGGCCCACGCATCGACGAACTGGCTCATCACGTCGGGAACGGGCATGTGCGGGTAGTCGTCGCTGCCGCGGAAGGTCGAGGTCGTGTTGGTGAGCACGAGGTGCGACACCCGCTCGGGGTACAGGGCGGCGAACATGATGCACATCGGGCCGCCCTCGGATACCCCACCGATCGCCGCGGTCTCGACGCCCTCGGTGTCCATCACGGCCCGGAGGTCGTCGACGCGGTCCTCGAGCGTGGGCGCACCGACGACGCGCTCGGACGCGCCGCACCCTCGCTTGTCGAAGTGGATCACGCGGCAGAACGAGCCGAGGCGGCGGAGGAACCGCTCGTAGTGCGGCTCGTCCCAGGACAGCTCAATAGCGGAGATCACGGGCGGTACGAACACGAACGTCAGCGGCCCGTCACCCCACATCTGGTAGGCGATGTGGACGTCGCCGCTGCGGGCGTACTTCGTCTCGGGGATAGCGGGCTCAACCACGGGTTCGATGCTAGAGCGGGGGACGCCAGTGCCGCTCATGTTCAGTCCGGGACCCCCGTATCCCAGAACGCCGGGTCTGAGTCACCGCTCGCGAAGCAGGCAAACGTTGGCTGACGCGGCACTAGTCGACGCCGAGAATCACCGTGCTGGCCGATGAGAACCATCCACCGGTGCCATTGACGCACGCGAGTTTCGCGTCAGCCACCTGGCGCGCGCCGGCCTCGCCGCGCAACTGCTTCGCCGCTTCGACGAGCAAGAACATCCCACGCATGCCGGGATGGCACGCCGAGAGTCCGCCGCCGTCGGTGTTGGTCGGCAGCGCGCCGCCGATCCGCATCTTGCCGTCCTCCACGAACGCGCCGCCCTCACCTTTGCCGCAGAAGCCGAGCGCTTCGAACGAGAGCAGCACCATCGAGGTGAAGGCGTCGTAGAGCTGACAGATGTCGATATCGGCGACGGTGACACCCGCACGGCCGAAGGCCTGCCGGCCCGAATGCACCGCGGGTGACTCGGTGAAGTCGTGCCACTCGCTGAGCGTCGTGTGCGACACGGCCTCGCCGGTACCGAGCACCCACACCGGCGCGTGGGACAGGTCACGGGCGCGCTCCTCAGACGTGAGCACCACCGCGCCGCCTCCGTCGGACCGGATGCAGCAGTGCAGCTTGGTCAGCGGATCGGCGATCATCGGTGCACTGTTGACGTCGTCGATGGTGATCGGGTCGCGGTAGTAGGCGTCGGGATTGAACCCGGCGTTGTAGCGGCTCGACACCGCGATCTCGGCGAGCTGGTCGATGCTCGTGGCGAACTCGTGCATATGACGGCGGGCGCTCATCGCGTACTTCGCGATGATGGTGTGGCCGTACGGCGTCTCGAACTGGATCGGCCCCCGACCGCCGAAGCCGATGTTGGCCCGGCGCCGCTTCGACTTGAGATCGGCGCGCGTGGTCGAGCCGTACACGAGCACCACCACTTCGGCATGGCCGGCAACGATGGCCTCCACCGCATGCTCGACCATGAACTCCCAAGTGCTGCCGCCCACCGACGTGCCGTCGACCCAAGTGGGCCGCAAGCCCAAGTACTCGCCGATCTCGATGGGCGCGAGCAATCCGGTGCCGGCCGAGGCCAGACCGTCGACATCGGCCTTGGTGAGCCCGGCGTCGGCGATGGCTCTGCTCGCGGCCTGGTAGTGCAACTCGAACGGAGACTTCGTGTCGACCCGTCCGCAATCCGATAACGCCGCGCCGACAATGGCAACGCGACGCGTCACTCACTCACCGCGGTTTCCACTCGACGCGCTCGCCCGACGCGAAGAGCTGCTGTCCTTCGGCGATCGACTCGGGACTGGTGCCCATCGCGACGAACGCGTAGCCCAGACGCAACGCCTGGCGCTGGCCGAGCTCGCGCGCGGCCCAGATCGCGCGCACCGTGCCCTCCACCGCGAGCGCCGGCTGCGACGCGATGACGCCGGCAAGCTCACCCGCGCGTGCAAGCAGTTGGTCGGCGGGCACGACTTCGGACACCATCCCGACCTCGTGGGCGCGCTGCGCCGACAATCGTTCGTGGTTGCCGAGCAGCGAGAGTCGCATGATCTCGCCGAACGGCATGATCCCCGACATGTGCATCGGCTCGAACGCCGCGGTCATCCCGTAGGTGACATGCGGGTCGAAGAACGTCGCGTGTTCCGCAGCAACGATGAACTCGACCTCGCCGAGCATGTAGAACGCGCCGCCGCAGGCCATGCCGTTGACGGCGCCGATGACGGGCTTCCAGAGGTCGCAGCTCTTCGGACCGATGTTGTCGCCCGGATCGTTGAACATGAACGGCGTGGAGCCGGACCCGACCACATCGAGATCGGTCGACGAGTCGGTGTCGCCGCCCATCTGCTCCATGCGGTCGATGCCGGTGCAGAACGCCTTTTCGCCCGCTCCGGTCAACACGATGCAGCGCACGTCGTCATTGCGCCGAAGCGACCGCCAGCAAGCACGGAGCTCGCGTTGCATCAACGAGTTGAACGCGTTGTGTACGCCGGGACGATCGAGCGTCACCCACGCGACGCCGTCGCGCTCCTCGTAGCTGATCGTCTCGTAGTCAGGCATGCGCGGACCCTACTGCCCGGCGACGGCGTGCTATCGCTGGAGCCGTTCGATGCCCGGGTTGACCGTGCCGAACACGAACTTGTGCAGCGTCGGACCGATGCGAGCAGGATCCCATCGCGTCGGATTGCCATCCTTGTCGGTGCTGTAGAACTGCTCGCCCATCTCCCACGGCCGGTACACCGCGAGCGAGTTGCCGACCATGCGCAGCACCTGGCCGGTGACGGGAATGGAGTCGTCGGACGCGAGCCACGCCACTGCCGGCGCAGAGTTACCGGGATTCATCGGCGTGAACTCGGTGTACTCCTCGGGCTCCTTGATCTCGATGTCTTTCATGGCCTGACCGACCATGCGGGTGAATCCCCCCGGCCCGACGCAGTTGGCCCGCACGCCGTAGCGGCCGAGCTCGAGGCTGGCGATGATCGTCATCGCCGCGATGCCGGCTTTCGCCGCGCCGTAGTTGGACTGGCTGGCCTGACCCTGCAACCCCGCGCTCGACACGGTGTTGACGATCGCGGCGCGGGGTTGGCGGCCGTCCTTCGACTCGGCGCGCCAGTAGACCGACGCGTGATGCGTGGTGTTCCACGTGCCCTTGAGGTGCACCTTGATGACCGAGTCGAAGTCGCTTTCGGCCATCGAGAAGATCATCTTGTCGCGCAGGATGCCGGCGTTGTTGACGAGCACGTCGAGCTTGCCGAACGCTTCGATCGCGGTGTCGATGATGTTTTTCGCGCCCGCGAAGTCGGAGACATCGTCGTAGTTGGCCGCCGCGTCGCCGCCGCGGGCCTTGATCACGTCGACGACCTCGTCGGCAGCTCGCTTGTCGGCGCCTTCTCCCGTCACCGAGCCGCCGAGGTCGTTGACGACGACCTTCGCGCCCTGGTCGGCCAGCTCGATCGCCTCGCCTCGTCCGACACCGTGCCCGGCACCGGTGATGATCGCGACCTTGCCGTCGAGCAGACCCATCCGTCCCCCTTGATCGAACCTGACGTCGCCGTCACGTTAGCGGCTGCCTTTCCGGCGATGCAGCGCTGTGTTGCGCACTCGGCCGTTGCCGGTGAGACTGACGCCGACGTCAGTTCGAGAGGAGCCTTCACGCGATGGCGGCCGATACCAGTGTGATCGGGAAGCAGACGACCGCGGCGCGAGTGGTGGTCGAGGCTGGCCCCGTTGCCGCGTTTGCCGCCGCGGTGAAGGATGACAATCCCGTCTTCCGCGACGTGGCTGCGGCGCGGGCCGCCGGCTTCGACAACATCCCCGTGCCGCCGACGTGGACGTTCGTGCAGTCGTTCTGGAACCAGGCGGTGCCCCAGCCGCCCGATCCGACGGGCGGCGACAACCCGATGCACAAGCTGATGGGGGAGCTGTTCGGCAAAGGTGCGCTGGTACTGCACGGCGAGCAAGAGTTCGAGTACCACCGCCAAATCGTGGTCGGCGACACCTTGGTCGGCGAGGGCACGATCACCGACGTGTACGAGAAAGACTCGGAGACCGCAAACATGACCTTCGTCGTCGTGAGCACCGAGTGGCGCGACGAGAAGACCGGCGAACCGGTCGCGACCGAGCGCTTCAACCTCATTGCCCGGCTGAAGAAGTAGGAGACGCACGAGATGGGTCGACTCGACGACAAGGTTGCGATCATCACCGGTGCCGGTCAAGGCATCGGTCTCGAGTACGCGGAACGATTTCTCGCCGAGGGCGCGAAGGTGGTCGTGGCCGAGATCAACGAGGACCGCGCCGAGACAGCGATGAAGCAGCTCGATGGCAAAGGCGACGCCGTGTTTGTCAAGACCGACATCTCCAACGAGGAGTCGGCGAAGGCATGTGCGGAGGCGACCATTGACCAGTTCGGCACGATCGACGTGCTGCTCAACAACGCGGCCCTCTACTACGACATCGACAACGCCGACAACACCTTCGAGTACTTGAAGCGGGTCTACGACGTGAACTTGTTCGGCGCGTGGCTGATGACGCGGGCCGTCGCGCCCACGATGGCGGCGAAGAAGTTCGGCCGGATCGTCAATCAATCGTCCGGCGCGGCGTACCTCTACAATCTGAACCCCCCGGAGCCCAAGTTCACGGAGGTCGCGTCGTTCAGTTACAGCATGACGAAGTGGGGCGTGATCGGACTGACGAAGTTCATGGCCTCACAGCTCGGCCAGCACGGAATCACCGTGAACTGCATCGCGCCGGGCGTCACGATGACCGAAGCGACGAAGAAGATCGTGCCCGAGGAGTACATCGGGATGATCCCGATGATGAGCGCGATGAAGCAATCGCTCGAGCCGGAAGACATCGCGGGTACCGCGGTGTTCTTCGCCAGCGATGACGCGAAGTTGGTTACCGGTCAGGTGCTGTGCGTCGATGGCGGTACCTGCATGCCGGCTTGACCACGCTCTGACGGTGTCCGCTCGCGGCTAGCGGGGGAGCAGCGGCGCGCCGACGACAGTGATCAGCGAGAAGGGATCGACCGGCGCGTCGACCAGCGCGGACGTTCCCCGTCGATCGATCGCGAGCAGGCCGCCGCCGGGCGCGCCTGCGAAGAGCCAGCTGCTGTCGCGTGACCATGCGGTCGGCGTGTCGGCGACCGGTATGGCCTGACGGGAAACGATGCGTCCGGTGTGTAGATCGATGAGCGCGAGCGTGACGCCGGCCGCGCTCGGATTGGTGAATGCAAGTCGAGACCCGTCGGGCGACAGACTCATACTCGAGAAATCGGGCAACACGCGGCCCGAGGCATTCACGAGGCCGCGCCGGAACGACGCATGCCGACCGTGGGCCGGGTCGTCGACATTGAGATAGTCGAGCCGCCCTCGAATCTCCGTCGTCACCACCGCGGCGGCGTTGCTCGCGATGAACGACGCGGTGCCGCCGAGTCGTTGCCGCGAACCGTCTCGTGGTGCCAAGAGCGTCACGCGGGATGGCCGGCTCGACGACAACACGACACCACCGGTGCTCACACCGGCGAGTCCTTCGGTGGGCTGCAGCTGCGCGATCTCGATCGTTGTGCCATCGGTTGCCACCTGTCGCAGCAAATATTGCCCACCGACGAGGGCGGTGATCCAGACTCGCTCCGGCTCGGTCGCGGCGACCACTGTTTCGGCCGGGCCGAGGTCGACGGCGGGGGCGGCGGCGCTGCGGATCGCGTACGCGCGACCGTCCACCTGCGCGACCAGTGTGCGGCCGGTCACGATCAGGCGATCGACCGGCTGTGGCGGCACATTGCGCGGCGCGAGGCCGACGAGCGAGCCGCGGTCGACGTCGACGACGAACAGCGCATTGCGGATCCGCATGACGACCTGCGCGTTGGTGAGGTGCCGGAACAGGCGGGTCGCATGCTCGCCGGCCGTTCCGGCGCCATTCGAGCTCGTCGCCCCGTGGTGGCTGCCGCGGCCCAGCCACGCGGCCAGCGCCACCAGCATGAAGAGCGCCACCAGGAGATACGCCGGCGCGCGGCGCGACTCATCGTGGACGCGGCGGCGGATGAGCTTGGGGCCGGGCGGAATCGCGGCGTAGCGGTCCTCGGGCCGAATGCCCAGCTCGGCATCTTCGAGCTCGACGACGGGCAGATCGTCGAGCTCATCGTCCAGGTTGTCCGGGGCCACGCCTCATGCTCGCGTGATCCCGCGTGCTCACGCAGGCACGAACGGCGGCTCGTCGATCGCGATGGCGCTCGACGGCAGCGCCGGCGGTTCGTCGAGCACGTGTTGCGCGGTGCGGAACGGATGCTGCATCTGGCGCCACCAACCTCCGGGTACCGGGGCGGCGCCCGCGCCCAAGCCGTAGGCCGCCGGCCACCGACCCTTCGGCATGTACGCGGTACCGAAGGTCACGTCGACGATGGGGAGCAGCGCCGCGAAGTTCTTGTTGCGGGCTGCGGGCTCCGCCGCGTGATGCCAGTGATGCCACCTCGGCGTGCCTGTCACCCACTCGAGCGGACCGAAGCGCCATTTGACATTGGCGTGGATCAGCAGGGCCTGGAGCGGCACGATGGCGAGATACGCGCCGAACGACGCGGCGGAGAACCCGAGCGCGATCAGCGGGAGCACGCCCACGAAGCTCGTGAACACGCCGTCGAGCGGATGCACGCGCGACGCGGCGAGCCAGTCCATGTCTTCGATGCTGTGGTGGACGCGGTGGAAGCGCCAGAGGAACGGCACGGTGTGTGCGAAGCGATGACCCCAGTACGCGAAGAAGTCGGCGAGCACGATGGCCTCGAGCATCTCCAGCCACCACGGCTGCGTGGTCACCAATGGTTGCGTGAGGCTGCCGGTGGTGGCGCGCAGGATGACGAACGGCACCGCGAGCGCGACGAGCACGAGGCCCCTCTTCACCGGGTTCGTCACGACGAAATGGACGACGTCACTGCGCCAACCGCGGTGCAGCACCTTCTGGTCGCGCCGGAGCGCGAACACGCGCTCGAGCGGCACGAAGATCGCGACAGCGATGAGGAACCCGAACACGAGCTGCACCAGCATCCACGCCTCCTCGAGAAGCCGTCACTCGACAGTACCGGGCAAATGTGAGGAGATGATGAAGCCGGCGCGAACCCCGCGCCTTCTGCCGTGGAGGTCAGGCGGGCGGTCGCCGCACGCCTGTGTGTGAACCCGTCTGTTACGACGTGCCGTAGACCGGCGCCGGGTCGGGTGCTTTCGCAAGCAGATCACGCACCGTCCCGCCGACTTCTGCGGGATCCCATCGTTCGCCCTTGTCGAGTTTCGGCCCGTGCTGCCAGCCATCGGCGACGCTGATCATGCCGCCTTCGACTTCGAAGACGCGTCCGGTGACGCCGCGCGACTCTTCGCTGCCGAGCCATACGACGAGCGGCGCGATGTTGGCGGGCGCCATCGCGTCGAAGCCGTCATCGGGCTTCGCCATCGTGTCGGCGAAGACCGCTTCGGTCATGCGGGTGCGGGCGGCGGGCGCGATCGCGTTCGCGGTCACGCCGTAGCGCCCGAGCTCAGCCGCTTCCACGAGGGTCAGCGCGGCGATGCCGGCTTTGGCGGCCGAGTACGTGCCTTGGCCCACGCTCCCCATGAGTCCGGCGCCGGAGCTCGTGTTGATGATGCGAGCGTCGACGGACTCGCCGGCCTTTGACTGTTCGCGCCAGTAGGCACCGGCGAAACGGGTCGGGCAGAAGTGGCCTTTCAGGTGCACGCGGATGACGGCGTCCCACTCTTCTTCGGACGTCGACACGATCATGCGGTCGCGGAGGAACCCGGCGTTGTTGACGAGCACATCAAGCCGGCCGAAGGCGTCGAGCGCGCTCTGCACCAGCTCTTGGGCACCGGTCCAGTCGGCGACGTCACTGCCGTTGGCAGCGGCTTCGGCGCCCATGGCCCGGATCTCGTCGACGACTTCGCCGGCGGGGCCGGTTGACCCGCCGGTGCCGTCGAGTTCCGCTCCCAGGTCGTTGACGACGACTTTCGCGCCCTGCCGCGCAAACTCGAGCGCGTGCGCGCGTCCGATGCCGCGACCGGCACCGGTCACGATCACGGCGCGCCCCTCACAGATGCCGCTCAACCGTCACTCCCCGGAGATACGAAGTGGCAGGTACGGTACCTCGATGCGCTTCGGGATCACGATGTTCGCCACCGACACGTCGATCGCGGTTGCCGACCTCGCGGTCGAAGCGGAAGCGCGCGGCCTCGCGTCGCTGTACATCCCGGAGCACACGCACATCCCGACCAGCCGCCGCTCACCGCCACCAACCGGAGACGCCGAGCTCGCCGAGGAGTACAAGCGCACGCTCGACCCGTTCGTCGCGCTCGCGAGTGCGGCGGCCGTGACCGAACGGATCTCACTCGGCACCGGCATCTGCATCGTGGCGCAGCACGAGCCGATCGTCACGGCCAAGGCCATCGCGACGCTCGACCTCGTCAGCGCCGGGCGCTTCGTGTTCGGGATCGGCTTCGGCTGGAACGCCGACGAGATGGAGCATCACGGCGTCGACATGAAGCGGCGTCGAGAGCAGACCCGGGAGCACGTGCTCGCCATGAAGCAGTTGTGGCGCGACGACGTCGCCGAGTTTCACGGCGAGTTCGTCGACTTCGGACCGTCATGGTCGTGGCCGAAGCCCGCGCGGGTCGGCGGCCCTCCGATCCTCATCGGGGGCGCGGCCGGGCCGAAGCTGTTCGCGCACGTCGCCGAGTACGCCGACGGCTGGATCCCGATCGGCGGCGCTGGCATCCGGGCTGCACTGCCCGAGCTGCACCGAGCTGCCGACGCGGTCGGGCGCGATTCATCGGAGCTCCGCGTCGTGCCGTTCGGCACCATCCCCGATCCCGGCAAGCTCGACTACTACGCGTCGCTCGGCATCGACGAGGTCGTGCTCCGGGTCGAGACGGCGGGTCGGGACGCGGTCGTGCCCGTGCTCGACGAGTACGCGAAGTTCGTGACCGACTGAGGGAGCCGCTGGTGGACCACGTGCGGATCGGAATCCTGGGCGCGGCGCGTATCGCGCCTGCAGCCATCATCAGACCGGCTCGCGCGGTCGGCGATGCCGAGGTCGTTGCAGTCGCGGCGCGTGACCGAAGCCGGGCCGAGAAGTTCGCGGCGAAGCGGGGTGTGCCGCGAGTCCACGATAACTACGACGCGCTGCTCGCCGATCCCGAGATCGACGCCATCTACAACCCGCTGCCCAACGGCCTGCACGCGACCTGGACGATGAAAGCGTTGGCGGCCGGGAAACACGTGCTGTGTGAGAAGCCGTTCACCGCGAACGCGGCCGAAGCCGAGGAAGTCGCAGCGGCAGCCGACAAGAGCGGGCTCGTCGTGATGGAGGCGTTTCATTACCGCTACCACCCCCTGGCACGACGCATGAAAGATGTCGTCGACAGCGGCGTGCTTGGCGACATCGAGCGCGTCGAGACCGCGATGTGCATCCCGCTGCCGCTGAAGGGCGACATCCGCTATCGCCTGGATTTCGCCGGCGGCGCCACGATGGACGTCGGCTGTTACGCGCTGCACATGGCGCGGCTCATGGGAGGCGAGCCCGACGTCACCGGCGCGCGGTACAAGCTGTCCTCGCCCGACGTCGACCGCTGGATGCAAGCCGACCTTGCGTTTCCCGGTGGCGCGGCCAGATGACTTGTGCGTTGTTGTCGCGCACGCTGCTCAAGATCGCAGTGAAGGTGACAGGCACGAAGGGCTCGATGAAGGTGTTCAATCCCACCGCGCAGTTCCACCATCGGCTCACGTTGCGCGCCGGGAGCGGCGTGACGCGGGAGACGTTCGGGCGCAAGCCCACCTACACGTATCAGCTCGAGGCGTTCACCGCGGCAGTGTTACGCGGCGAGCCGACGCTCACGCCGCCGTTCGACGCGGTCGCCAACATGCGTGCCATCGACGCCGTCTACCGTGCCGCGGGGCTTCGGTTGCGCGGGTCGGCGAGCTGACGATCAGCTCAAGCGTTCGATGATGGTGACGTTGGCCTGGCCGCCGCCCTCGCACATCGTCTGGAGCCCATAGCGACCGCCGGTGCGCTCGAGCTCGTGGAGCAGCGTGGTCATGAGACGGGTACCGGTGGCGCCGAGCGGGTGCCCAAGCGCGATCGCCCCGCCGTTCACATTGACCTTGGCGAGATCGGCGCCGGTCTCCTTCTGCCATGCGAGCACGACACACGCGAACGCCTCGTTGATCTCGATGACATCGATGTCGTCGAGCGACATGCCGGTCTTCTCGAGCGCGTAGGCCGTCGCGGGAATGGGGGCCGCGAGCATGTAGATGGGATCGTCGCCGCGGACCGACAGGTGATGAATGCGAGCCCGCGGCTTGAGGCTGTGATCCTTCAGCGCCTCCTCGCCGACGATCAGCATCGCGGTCGCGGCATCGGAGATCTGCGACGCGACCGCGGCGGTGAGCCGTCCGCCGTCCTCGAGGGTCGGCAGCGACGCCATCTTCTCGAGTGATGTGCCGCGCCGCGGTCCCTCGTCGGCGCGGACCTCGCCGTACGGCAAGATCTCGCGGTCGAAACGCCCCTCGTCCTGCGCCCGGATGGCCCGTTCGTGGCTCTCGAGCGCGAACGCCTCCATGTCTTCGCGCGAGATGTCCCACTTCTCGGCGATCATCTCGGCGCCGCGGAACTGCGAGACCTCCTGGTCGCCGTAGCGTGCCTGCCAACCTTCGGAGCCGCGAAACGGGTCTTCGAAGCCCAACGGCTCCGCGAGCGTCATCGCGCTGCTGATCGGGATCATGCTCATGTTCTGCACGCCGCCCGCGACGATCATGTCGTTGGTGCCGCTCATGACTGCCTGCGCCGCGAAGTGCACCGCTTGTTGCGACGAGCCGCACTGCCGGTCGATCGTCGTGCCGGGGATCGCCTCGGGCAGCCCTGCCGCGAGCCAGCACGTGCGGCCGATGTCGCCGGCCTGCGGGCCGACGGTGTCGACGCATCCCCAGAACACGTCGTCGACCCCCATCGGATCGAGGTCGCTGCGGTCGACGAGTGCCTTGATCACGTGGGCGCCGAGGTCGGCCGGATGTACCTGGCTCAACCCGCCGCCGCGCTTGCCCACCGGCGTGCGGATCGCGTCGACGATGTAGGCCTCAGGCATTCGGCGCTCCGGAATTCTTGGCGGCTGCGTCACGGGCGTCGTCTTCGGCTTCTTCTTCGCGCGCGTTCTTCGTCTCGTTTGCGAGCTCGTCCATCGCCTCGGGGTCGAGTGCCATGTGGTCGACGACGCCGAGGAAACCGGGATGACGCACGACGTGTCGGTATACCGCATCGACGATTGGATTGGAGTCTCGTTTTTCCCAGGTCTCGGTCAGATTGTGGCCGAACTGGCGCGTCATCTTCCCGATGGTCGCGAGCTCCTCGGACGACGGCTCGGCATCCTTCTTGTCTTGCGGCATGAGATCCAGCTCGCCGGCGTCGAACCAGACGAACTGGTCGCCGACGCAGATGTCGAGAATCACGCTGCCGGTGTCGGGTGTGTCGTCCTTCTCGCCTAACTTGATCTCATCGTCGTCGTAGCCGCCGGTGGCGCGACGCATCGGTCCGGTGCAGATCGGACAGGCATGCGGTCCCGGTCCCGCCTTGTCCGCCAGCTCCCACAGCCGCGCGATCTCGTCCTCTTGAAGGCGCGTATACGCCTCCGAGACGGTGAAGGCGAGGCCATCGCCGGTGGGACACGACCAGAGGTTGAGGTCGCCGGTAGCACCCTGTGAGAGGTCAGCGTGGCGGCTCGGGCAAGCCGGGGCGGGTAGCGCGCTCATCAGGTCTCCATGTGTGGAGGAACCTACAGGATCGCACGTCCCACACGGGCCCGGTGCCATCGGGCGTCGCCCCATGTGGCAGCGAGCGCCCACGCCCGTTTCATGAACAGGTGGAGGTCGTGCTCGTAGCTGTAGCCGATGGCCCCGTGACACTGCAGCGCGACCCGTGCAGCGAGTGCTGCTGCGTCGGATGACTGCGCTTTCGCCATCGACACATGGATCGCGCGGTCGGGATCGTCGTGCGCGATCGAGTACGCGGCGCGGTACACGAGCGGACGGGCGAACTCGAGCTTCACGCGGGCGTTTGCCAGGTGATGCTTGACCGCTTGGAAACTCCCGATCGGCACGCTGAACTGTTCGCGGTGTCGCGCGTACTCGACGGTCATGTCGATCATTCGGTCGGCGAGACCGACGAGCTGGGCGGCAACGCCGAGCGCGCCCCGTTCGAGCGCGTCGGCGAGCTCGTCTCCCGATGCGATGAGGTTGTCGGGCGACGGGTTCCATCGCACTGTGCTGAGCCGGCGCGATCCGTCGATCGACGCGGCGGACGTCAACTCCACGTCTTTGGTGGGGACGGCGTAGAGCGCGACCTCGTGTTGGAGCACGATCAGATCGGCCGAATCGGCGTGGGGGACGAACGGTTCGCCCGCGAGTCCGGCGCCGACGGTGATGGAGCCCGCTGCCGCCGCTGCTTGCTCCTCGGGTTGCAGCAGGGGGAGCGCGACCGCGGTGTGTTCGACGATCGGCTCCGGCAACGCGACGCGACCCGCCTCCTCGAGCACCAGTACGAGGTCGAGCATGGTGAGGCCGAGGCCGCCGGTTGACTCGGGCGCGATCAGTCCGAGCACGCCCACGTCGGCGAGGTGCTTCCACACGTGGTCGGTGCGGCCCGTCTCGTTGCTCCACGCGGCGCGCACGACCTCGGGCGGGCACTCACGCTCGAGGAGATCGCGTACTGCGTCGCGGAACGCGAGCTGATCGTCGGAGAAGGCGAAGCGCATCATCGGATTACTTCCGCGGCAAGCCGAGCACGCGCTCGGCCACGACGTTGCGCTGGATCTCATTCGTGCCGGCGTAGATCGGGCCCGAGAGCGCGAACTCGTACCCCTTCATCCACGGTTCGTCGGCGAGCTCGGCGCGCGGACCCAGCAGTTGGAGTGCCGTCTCGTGGAGGTGCACGTCGAGCTCCGACCAGAAGAGCTTCACGAGGCTTGATTGCGCGCCGATCTGTTGGCCGTCGACGAGTTTCGTGACGGTTTGCAGCGTCTGGAGCTGGTACGCCTCCGCGTCGATCGACGCCTGGATGACCTCGTCACGCAACGCGGGGTCGGCATACTCGCCGATGTCACGGTAGAGATCGCGCAGGCGCTGCGCGGTCGCGAGGAACCGGCCGGGGGAGCGCAGGGTGAGGCCGCGCTCGGAACCGGTCGTGGCCATCGCGACGCTCCAGCCCTGATCGACTTCGCCGAGCACGTCGTGATCGGGCACGAACACGTCATCGAGGAAGACCTCGGCGAACCCCTCGTCGCCGTCGAGGCGGCCGAAGCCGCGCACGGTGATGCCGGGCGCGTCAAGCGGCACGAGAAAGTACGTGAGCCCGCGGTGCTGCTCGGCCGCGGGATCGGTGCGGAAGAGACCGAAGAGATGCGTGCAGAACGCGCCGCGCGTTGTCCACGTCTTCTGGCCGCTGAGCCGCCACCCCCCTGCAACCTCGTCGCGGGTCGCGCGGCTCTTGATCGCGGCGAGGTCACTGCCGGCGTCGGGCTCGGACCAGCCCTGACACCACGTCTCCTCGCTCGACGCCATCTTCGCCAGGATGCGTTCCTGCTGCTCGGACGTGCCGAACTCGAAGACCGTCGGCGCGAGCAGGAAGATGCCGTTCTGCGTCACGCGTTGCGGCGCCGCAGCGCGGTAGTACTCCTCTTCGAAGATCAACCACTCCCACAGGCTCGCGTCGCGCCCGCCGTACTTTTCCGGCCACGACACCACCGCCCAACGCGCGTCGAAGAGCTTTCGCTCCCATTCCAGGTGCCGCACGAAGCCGTCACGCGTGTCGCCCGACGGCAGGGCGGGGTCAGGCACGTTGGCCTCGAGCCACTCGCGCGCGTCGGCACGAAACGCGTCTTCGCGAGCCGAATAGGTGAGGTCCATCGTGCGTCGAGGTTATCTGCGAGTCACACCGTCAGGATCACTGAGGAGCCGTGGCCGAAGAGGCCTTGGTTGACGGTGAGGCCGACGCGCGCGCCTTCAACTTGCCGGTCGCCGGCTTGGCCGCGCAGGTGCCACGCGATCTCGCACACCTGCGCGAGCGCCTGCGCCGGCACCGCCTCGCCGAAGCACGCGAGTCCGCCGCTGGGATTGACGGGCACGCGGCCGCCGATGGTCGTGTCGCCGTCATTGAGCAGCTTCTCGGCTTCGCCCGGCTTGCAGAGTCCGATGTTCTCGTACCAGTCGAGCTCGAGCGCGGTGGACAGGTCGTAGACCTCCGCGAGGTCGAGATCATCGGGCCCCAGACCCGCTTCCTCGTACGCCTTCGCCGCGATCGAGTCACGGAAGCTCAGCTCCGGCAGCGCGGCGCCGGCTCCCGAGTCGGTCGAGAAGTTGGGCATCTCGATCACCGTGTTGGGGTAGCGCGGCGTGACAGTGGAGATCGCCGCGACCCGCACAGGCGTGCCCGCGCCCCGCGAGCGGGCGAATTCCATGCTCGACACGACGAGCGCGGCGGCTCCGTCGCTGGTCGCGCAGATGTCGAGCAGGCGCAGCGGTTCCGAGACCACCGGCGACGCCATGACATCGGCTTCGCTGACCTCTTTCCGATACCGCGCGTAGGGATTGTGCAGGCCGTGCTGCGCGTTCTTCACCTTCACCTTGGCGAAGTCGCGTGGCGTCGCACCATGGAGCTCCATCCGGCGGCGCGCGTAGAGCGCGAAGTACGTGGGGTTCGTCGCGCCCAATAACCGGAACCGCAGCCAGTCCGGATCGTCGCCCCGCTCGCCTTTGTTCGGAGCAAGGAAGCCCTTCGGTGTGGTGTCGGCGCCGACGACGAGCGCCACGTCGCACAGACCGGCGAGGATCTGCGCCCGCGCCGTGCTGAGCGCGGCCGCGCCGGACGCGCACGCGGCGTACGACGACGCGACCTGCGCGCCCTGCCACCCGAGGGCCTGCGCAAACGTGGCGCCCGACACGTAACCGGGGTACCCATTGCGCATCGTGTCGGCGCCCGACACGAACTGGATGTCGTTCCACTCGACAACCGCGTCGTCAAGCGCAGCCCGTGCCGCGACGACGCCGTACTCGACAAAGTTTCGTCCCCACTTCCCCCAGGGGTGCATGCCGACGCCGAGAATCGCGATCTCAGGTGCCGTCATACCGGCCTCCACTTCCAGATCATGTGCGCATACTCGTCGTCTTCGAAGAGCGGTTCGACCACCAGCTCCACTTCCATCCCGACCGTCAGCGTCGACGGATCGACGCCCGACGCAAGCTGACCGAGCACGACCATCTGCTCCTCGGCCAGCTCGACCGCGAGCACCGAGTACGGCTCGAACGGGTCGGGCGACCTGTAGGGCTCCGGGGGCTGGTAGTGATTCGTCGTGAACGACCACACGGTGCCGCGCCGCGACAGCAGCACGTCTTCGCGCTCCTCGGTGGGCGCCGCCGGGTTGGCCGACACCGCGAGCGCCTTTGGAAAGAAGTAACTGCCGGTTTCCACGCCGCGGCTGCCGATGAGCCGCGGCTCTTCGGCGTCGGTCGTGAACCACCCGTCGACTGCCGGCACCTGTTGGTTCATCGTTGCTCCAGACGGGTGAGGGTCGTGTCGGCTTCAGTCATGATCCGCTCGATGAGCTCGGCCACCGTCGGCAGCTCGTCGATGGTGCCCACAACCTGGCCCGTCGGCAAGATACCGACCTCGGTCTTGCCGTCAACCATCGCCGCCTTCGTGAGCATCGGCGCATTGGCGGCCATCGCGAGCTGGCTCCACGTGAGCTCTTGGCTCTTGCGCATGGCCAGCCCCTCTTGGACGAGCGCCCGCATCGACGTGCCGGTGAGCTTGCGGAATGCCAGCGCGTTCCGAAGCGCGCGGGGGAGCGCGGTGACTTTGCCGGCCCCCTCGAGGTGGTCGACGACCTCGGTGCGGATCACCCGCTGCCGGTGCCCGTCGATCGCCTTGGTCACGACCGTGCCGGTAACGGGCGTCTCGAGGTAGATCTGCTTGATCGCGTCGGGGACGGTGCTCTCTTTGGTAAGCAGGAAGCGCGTGCCCATCGCGACACCACTCGCACCCCACGCGAGCGCGGCGACGAGGCCCCGACCGTCCTGAAATCCACCCGCGGCGATGACGGGAATGTCGACCGCGTCACAGACCGCGGGCAGCAGCAACGACGTGGGCACGGTGCCGGTGTGGCCGCCACCCTCGGCGCCTTGCGCAATGACCGCATCGACACCCCACTCCGCCACCTTCTCGGCGTGACGCCGCGCCCCGACGGTGGGCATCGTGACGACGCCGGCGTCCTTCAGCTTCTTGATGAGCTTCTCGCCTGGGGCCTGCGCGAAGCTCGCGACCTTCACCTCGGCGCGGATGAGCAGGTCGATGCGATCGTCGATGTCGGGCTGGTCGGACCGGAGGTTCACGCCGAACGGCTTGTCGGTGCGCTCGGTCACCTCGCGGATCGCGTCCTGGAGCTGCGTCGTGGTCATCGTCGCCGACGCGAGGATCCCGAGCCCACCGGCGGCACTCGTCGCCGACGTCAGTCGCGCGCCCGCGACCCACCCCATCCCCGTCTGCACGATTGGGTACTCGACCCTGAACAACTCGCACGCCCGCGTGCGCAACCCCGCGCGCATCATCCAACCCTCCCACTTTGCGTCAGCGGCCGGGATGTGACCCCGATTTTTGACGCAAGAATGAGGTTGGGCGTCATGGGGACGGGACTTCGGCTTCGCCGAGACCGCGAGGGTCGATCTCCTCGCGGATGAGACGGAGCTCGTCGTCGGTGGGGAGGCGCGTGTCACCGATGTCGGACGGGATGACGAGCGAGAAACCCGTCGCGTCGACGACCTCGTCGACCGTCACGCCTGGGTGCACCGAGCGCAACCGCATCGAGTGGTTGGGCGTCTCGAAATCGAGCACGCCGAGGTTGGATACGACGCGAGGCAGGCAGTGGAACCGTGCGGCTCCGGGGCCGAGGTCGGCGGCGCGGTCGTACCCGATGCCGGTCACCACGTCGACGTGCTCGACGAACACCTTCATCGAGTGGTTGGGCACCCAGTAGCTCGTCTTGTTGTTGATCGTGTTGCCGGGCGCGCCTCGAAAGCCGAGCAGCTGTGTCTTCGGGCGGTCCGACGGCCCGATGAACGCGATGTTCTGGTTGCCGAACCGGTCGACTTGCGATGCGCCCATCATGATGTGACGGCGGCCGCCCCACACGATGTCGAACATGGCGCGATACGGGTTCCACCCCGCTACGACCTTCGGCGGATCGTCGACCCCGAGCGGCACGATGTTCTCCACGAGCAATGCTTCGCCGTCGGTCATGACGAGGTCGGGCTCGAACGTGGCTTTCGCGAGCCGGCCGCCGATCATCGGGATCGTGCCGATCGGATTGGCGAGGATCTCGCCGTTGCCCCGCCACGCCTCCGCGCACGCGACCGCGCACACCTCGGCGCGCGTGGCCGGTCCGGTACGCGCGCTCACGAGCCTGCCACCGCCTGTTGGTACTCGGTCTCGCTCACGTCGAGATACTTCGCCTTGAACTCGTGCCACGCGGCGGGCGACTTGGCGGTTGCCGCGTAGGTCTTCTGGAACGTCTCGTCGCGGTCGTAGTCGGGAGCACAGGAGGTGAAGTGGGCGCCGTTGGGCGCCTCGACCACGCCGTCGGTCATGAGCCGATTGACGCGGAGCGACTGCACCGGCCCTTCCTTCAAGAAGTCGTCGGTGGGCACGACTTTCTCGACCGACATGAACGCGCGTTTCGCCGCGCTGCAGAACAGGTCGTCGAAGTAGGGATCGATGCCGAGATACTGGCCGGTGCCGCCCTCGTCGCCGCGGTTCATGTGAATGAGCGCGACGTCGAGCGCGAGGGCAGGCATCGCCACTAGTCCTTCGCCGTCGGCGTACGGCGACTGCACGGTGCGGAAGTCGGGGTTGACGTGGAGGATGTCGGACCCGAGACCGACGCGAGTCGGGAGGAACGGCACGCGCCAGGCCGCGGCTTGCAGCCCGAGCAGGAACATGCCCTCGTCGAGATCGGTCGTCTCGATCGTGCCCGCTTGGCGCGCGGCGCGAAAGTGGGGCTCGAGCGGGATCGAGTCGAGCGACACGAAGCTGTAGACGACCTTCTTCACCTTGCCCGCGGCGCACAACAGCCCGACGTCGGGACCGCCGTACGACACGATCGTGAGGTCACGCAACGGCGATCGCACGATCGCCCGCACGAGCGACATGGGCTTGCGGCGAGAACCCCAGCCGCCGATTCCGATCGTCATGCCGTCGCGCAGCTCCGCGACGACCTCGTCCTCCGTCGTGCGCTTGTCGGGCAACGAAGGCTCCGGAGCGCTACTTCGAGAACTTCGCGTCGCGCTTGTCGACGAACGCGTCGCGCGCCTCGTCGGCCACGCCGGAGAGGTTGAGCTCGAAGGTGAAGCCCTGCTCGAAGCGGTAGCTGCGCTTGACGTCGACGGGGTCGATGCCGTTGAGCGACTCCTTCGCAGTACGGATGACGGTCGGGCTCTTCTCCGCGATCTGACGTGCCACCGCACGCGCGGCCTCGCGCAGCTCCGCGCGCTCGACCACTTGGAGCACGGAGCCGTACTGGTGCAGCTCGGCCGCGGAGGCCGTCGCGCTCGTGTAGACCATCGCCCGCATCTTGTGCTGCGGCACGAGCCGGGCCAGGTGCGTCGCCGCGCCGAGCGCGCCCCGATCGACCTCGGGCAGCCCGAAGGTCGCATCACTCGAGGCGATGATCACGTCGGCGTTGCCCGCGAGCCCGATCCCGCCGCCGAGGCAGTAGCCGTGCACCGCCGCGATCACCGGCACCGCGCACTCGTACACCGCTGCGAACGCCGCGTAGCAGCCGCGGTTGGCGCCGATCAACGCCTCGAAGCCGTCGCTCGCCTGCATCTCTTTGATGTCGACGCCGGCGTTGAAGCCCTTTCCCTCGGCAGCGAGGATCAGCACCCGCACCTGCGAATCGTCGCCGAGCCCCCGCACGAGCGCGGCCAGCTCGAACCAGTCCGCTACCGCCAGCGCGTTGACGGGTGGATTGTCGACGATAACTTCGGCAATGCCGTGATCGTCAACCGTGTGGCCAATCCCCATGCGCCGTGATCCCTGCTCGAGGGTGTGTGAGGCGGGTGCACGACCCGGGTCGGTCGCCGGCAGCTGAATGACCCGTCAGTCAATCGATACCTTATCCGCATGACCAATCCGCTGGACATGTCGGGCCGGGCCGTGCTCGTAACCGGAGGATGCCGCGGCGTCGGCCGTGGCATCACCGAGCGCTTTCTCGAGGCGGGCGCCGGCGTGGTGATCTGTTGTCGCCGCGAACCCGAGGAACTCCCCGCCGCCGGCGGTAACCGCGCGCGTTTCCTCGCGGCCGATGTCCGTGAAGCCGCAGAGATCGACAAGGTGATCGGCTTCACGCTCGATCAGGTCGGACACCTCGACGTGGTCGTCAGCAACGCGGGTGGCTCGCCGCCGGCCGACAGCGCGAGCGCATCACCGAAGTTCTCCGCCGCGATCGTCACCCTCAATCTGGTCGCCCCGCTCGTGCTCGCGCAGCGGGCGAACGCGGTGATGCAGGACCAGCCCGACGGCGGCGTGATCATCAACATCGCGAGCGTCAGCGGCACGCGTCCCTCACCCGAGACCGCGGCGTACGGTGCCGCAAAGGCCGGACTGCTCAACCTGACGGAGACGCTGGCGGTCGAGTTCGCGCCCAAAGTCCGGGTCAACGCCGTGACTGCGGGCATGGTCCGCACCGAGCAAGCGCATTTGTTCTACGGCGACGACGACGGCATCGCGTCGGTCGCCGCGACCGTTCCACTCGGCCGCTTGGCGGAGCCGCGTGACGTGGGCGACGCATGTTTGTTCCTCGCATCCTCCCTGGCGAGTTACGTCAGCGGTGCGAACCTGCTCGTGCACGGCGGCGGTGAGAAGCCCGCCTTCCTCGACGCAGCCAAGAACACGAGCGGCTAACCGTCCCAACGCGTGGTCCGCGATCCGGAGCGGCCGACGCCGACAGCGCCCGGCCCAACCCGACACAAGGCCGCCGGGCCTGCTCCGCCTCATCGGTGCCTGTGCCCCGACTCCGGTGGGGGCGACCGCGCCGAAGACAGGGCCACTCGGGCGTTGTAGGTGGTTTGGTCCGCTACGGGTGCTGGCTGCTCACCGAGATGACCTCACCGGTCATGTAGGACGAGTACCCGCTCGCCAGGAACACGATCACGTTCGCAACTTCCCAGGGCGCAGCCGCGCGGCCGAATGCTTCGCGCGTCGTGAGCTCATCGAGCAGGTCTTCGGTCGTGACCTTGGCCAGGAACGGGTGCATCGCAAGGCTCGGCGCGACCGCGTTGACTCGCACACCCGCCTCTGCCGCCTCGATCGCGGCGCAGCGCGTGAGCGCCATGACGCCGGCTTTGGCCGCCGCGTAATGGGCTTGACCGGCTTGCGCGCGCCAGCCGACCACGGACGCGTTGTTGACGACCGCGCCCGCGCCGCGCGGCATCATGTGGCGCAACGCGGCGCGTGTGCAGCGAAACGTGCCGTTGAGCGTCACGTCGAGCACCGAGCTCCACTGCTCGTCGGTCATGTCGACGAGATTGGCGGTGCCGCCGAGCCCGGCGTTGTTGACCAACACGTCGAGGTGGCCGAGCTCACCGATCGCAGTGTCGAACATGCGCTGCACCTGTGATTCGTCGGTGACGTCGCATTGCACCGTGACGGGGTGCCGGCCCATCACGTCCTCGAGCTGCTCGGCGGCCTCACCGAGACGCCGTTCGTGCATGTCGCTGATCGCGACAGTCGCACCTTCCTCGGCGCAGCGCTTCGCGGTCGCGAAGCCGATGCCGGTGCCCGCGGCTGCAGTGACCAGCGCGGTCTTGCCGGCGAGGAGTTGGTGACCGTCGGGGTAGGGCGGCGTTTGGGTCATGACTTGGGCTCCGATGGCAGGCCGAGCACGCGCTCACCGATGATGTTGCGTTGGATCTCGTTGGAGCCGCCGTAGATCGTGTCGGCTCGGCTGTACAGGAACATTCGTTGGAGCGCGGTGAGATCGTACGGCGCGCCGCCCGCGATCTCCGCCGCCGGCCCGAGCACCCGCATCGCCAGCTCCCCGAGCTGCTGGTGCAACGTCGCCCAGTAGAGCTTCGAAATCGATGTCTCCCGGGTGAGCGCACCCACTGCCATCGAGCTCAGGCTCCGCAGTGCGTTCCATCGCATGATCTGCAAGCGGATCCACGCGTCCACGAGCCGCTGACGCACGACGGCGCGCCCGGCGTCGCCGTTGGCCTGCGCCCGCTGGATGATCTCGTCGAGCTCGTTGGCGAACGAGAGCTGTTGTCCGAGTGTGAGGGCGCCGCGTTCGAACGCAAGGGTGCCCATCGCGACTCTCCACCCGTCATTGACTTCGCCGATCACGTTGTCGACGTGTGTGCGCGCGCCGTCGAAGAACACCTCGTTGAACTCGGAATGGCCGGTGATCTGAACGATCGGACGAATCTCGATGCCCGCGCCGTGCATCGGCACGAGCAGATAGCTGATGCCGCGGTGCTTGGGCGCGGTCGTATCAGTACGCGCGAGGACGAAGCACCAGTCGGCCCAATGCGCGAGCGACGTCCACACTTTCTGGCCGGTGATTACCCACTCGTCGCCGTCGCGCTCGGCGCGGGTCTGGACGTTCGCGAGGTCGGAGCCGGCGTCGGGCTCGGAGTAGCCCTGACACCAGAGCTCGTCGCCTTTCACGATCGGCGGCAAGAACCGTTGCTTCTGCTCCTCGGTGCCGAAGTGCACGATCGTGGGTCCGATGAGCCCTTCGCCGATGAGCCCGACTCGACCGGGGCCGCCGGCGCGTGCGTATTCTTCGTAGAAGATCACCTGTTCGAGCAGCGTCGCGTCGCGTCCGCCGTACTGCTTCGGCCACGACAGGCACGTCCACCCGGCGCGTCCGAGCGCCTGTTCCCACGCAAGCCGTTCGTCGAAGAGCGAGTGCTCGTCGCCGGGGCCGCCGCGGCCCCGCACGATGGCGAAGTCACCGGTGAGCTTCTCGGTGAGCCAGTCGCGGGCTTCTTGGCGGAAGGCTTCGTCGGCAGCCGAGAAGCGCAGGTCCATGGCGCCCGCAAGCTACCAGTGGACTCAGTCGAGCACGCCTTCAGACGCGAGCTGCGCCCGTTGGTCTGGTGTGAGCCCGAGGACCTCGCCCAGCACGCGGTCGTTGTCCTGACCGAGCGTCGGGCCGGCGCGCGAAAACCCGGCAAGCGCGTCACTCAAACGGTGGCCGGTGCGTTCGTAGTTGCCCCAACCCATGAACGGGTGGGTGAGCTGTACGAAGTGCTGTCGGTGCGCGACCTGGGGGTCGGCGTGCACGTCGCCGAAATCGTTGACGGGTACGGCCTCGATACCCGCGGCCTGCAATGTGTCGGCGACCTCCTCGCGCGTGCGCGCCGAAGTCCACGACGCAACGGCAGCTTCGACGTCGTTGACGCGCTCGCGTCGCGCTGCGAACGTCGCAAGTGACGGATCATCGACGCCGATGATCGCGGCGAGGCGGGCCCATTCGTCGTCGGTCCACGTCACGATTGCGACCCATCGGTCGTCGCCGGTGCAGGGAAATGCGCCGTGCGGCACGGCGTGGCGCGACCGGTTGCCCATCCGCACGCCGGTCACCCCGTCGATCTCGTAATCGAGCAGCCAGGGACTGAGCGAGTAGATGCCCGTCTCCACTTGCGAGACGTCGAGGTACACGCCCCGGCCGGTGCGGCGGTGATACAGGAGCGCAGCCGCCAGCGCGGTGGCGACGTAGCGGGGCGCGAGTGAGTCGGTGATGGTGGCGTGCGGACCGACCGGCTCGCGATCGGGCCAGCCGGTGAGCCAGTTGAACCCCGAGAGCGCCGCGCCCTGGCCGCCGAAGCCGGGGTAGTCGCGATGGGGGCCGTTCTGCCCGTTGAGACACGCGCTCACCATGACCAGGTCCGGCCTGAGCGCGACGAGGGTGTCGTAGTCGAGGCCGAAGCCGCGCATGGCCTTCGGCGCGAAGTTCTCGGCGACCGCGTCGGCCCACTCGACGACCAGCCGCCGGACGAGCTCGATGGCCTTCGGGTGCTTGAGATTCAGGGTGACGTCGAGCTTGCCTGCGTTGAGCCCGTCGAACATCGGCGCGCCTTCGAGGCCGTGCGGGTTGTCAGGGCCGAGCGCGTACACCCGCAAGAAATCAGGCCGGCTCTTCGATTCCACCCGCAGCACCGTGGCGCCGTGCTCCACGAAGTAGCGCGTCGCGATTGGCCCCGCCGCGCCCGAACCGAACTCGAGGATCTTGATGCCCGCCCATGCCGGCTGCCCCGCTTCGCCGGCCGGCGTTGATCGCTGGCCCCACTCGGGAACGGGGCCCGCGCCGAGTGCCGGCGCGCCGGCTGAGGGGCGCGCCGGGGCGGCTTCGTTGTCGGCGCTGCGCACCACCGCGAACGAGCGTGGAAACCGAGCGACGTCACCGACGAGGCCGAAGAACTCGCGCGCGGCCAGCTGTGCACTCGCGTAGATCTCGCGTGGCGAGTTGGCCGGCGCGAGCATCATGTTGGTCTCGCAGGCAAGGTCGTACAGCTCCTGCATCGTGTGCCGCGCGAAGTACTCGGCGACCGGCGCTTCGATCGCCTTGAGCTCGTCGTCGGAAGTCGTCGCGGGCGAGAAGTCGGTCCACTCGCGTGAGACAAGCGCCTCGGAGCCCGGAATGCCTTCGGCGGCGACGCGCGCAGTGAGGAGTTGCAGGCTCGGTACGCGCGCCTTGCCGCCTCGAAGCCCGAACGACACGTAGCCGTCGCGCGTGGGCCAGATCTCGCGTGTGCGACCGATGTTTGCGCCGCGGCGCCGGCCGCGGAAGCCCGTCCTCGGGAAATTGGCCGGGGTCGTCATGTTGGAGATGAAGACGACTTCCTGCATCGAGACGTCGACGCGGTGCGGCACGCCCGACCACAACGCTGTGAGCGCGGCGAACGCCGCTTCCGGGCCCACGTGCGCGTACCCGGACGGTTCGCTGCACCGAACCGGTGGACGGTCGGGGTCGCCGGTGCAGAACATGTTGCCGCTCGCGGCCATGATGCCGAGATCGGAGGCCCGCCACGGCGCGCGCGGCCCGGTAAGGCCGAACGGGGTGATGCTCACCCACACTGCGTGCGGCGCCCGTTCGGGGGAGAGGTCGAGCGTTCCCGGCCAGCCCGGCGTATCGATCACGATGTCGGCACCCGCGAGCAGCGGATCGATCGTGTCGTCGTGGGGACCGTCGACCAGCACGCTCGTCTTGGCCGCGTTCCAGGTCCGGAAACGGTTCGGCTCGGCGCGCAACGGGTCGCCGGCAGGGAGCTCGAGCTTCACGACCTCGGCGCCGAGGTCGGCGAGGATGCGGCCGGCTCGCGCGCCCGGCTCACCGGCCAGGTCGATCACGCGCACCCCATCGAGCAGGGCGGTTGTCATGGAACCCTCCGGCCGCTTTCCCTGACGTTCGTGTCAGCCTACTCTTGGCTCTCCGCCGCTCCGCAGGAGGAACCGGATGTCGAAATACCGCATCGTCGACGCGGACTGCCACATCCTCGAGCCACCCGACATCTGGAACAACTGGCTGTCGTCGAAGCACCAGGACAAGGCGCCGAAGCTCGTGAAGGACGCCGAGGGTGGCGACGCGTGGCAGACCGCGGTGGGCGGCGAACCCGACCCGATCGGGCTGGTCTCCACACCGGGTATGCCGTTCGATCAGTTCCGGTGGATGGGCGTCACCTACGACGACGCGCGCACCGGCTGTTACAACGGTGAGGCACGGCTGAAAGACATGGATATCGACGGGGTCGACGCCGAAGTGCTCTTCCCCCCGCAGCGCACGATGAGCCACTTCCTCGGCGACGACGATGACGACTTCGTGCTCGCCGGTGTCGAGGCCTACAACAACTTCCTGTTCGAGGAGTTCTGCGCGCCCGACCCGTCACGTCTGATCGGGCTCGCGCAGATCCCGTCGCTCGGCATGGACGCCGCGGTCGACGGCCTACGTAAGGCGAAGGCTCGCGGCGCGAAAGGCGTCATCATCTCGAACTGGCCCGCCGGCGGAGAGAGCTTGTCGACCGACGACGATCCGTTCTGGGCCGCAGCGGTCGACGAGGGCGTGCCCGTCTCCATCCACATCAACATCATCTCCCGCCGTCAGCGGGCGTCCGGGCGCAAGGCCGCCGCGAAGCGTGGCAACGAGCTGTACGCCATGAGCACCGAGGCCGCGCGGGCGAAGGCCATCGGGAGCATGAGCCATGTGTTCTCGATGTGCGCCGGCAGCCTCACGCAGATGCTGTTCACGGGCGTGTTCGAACGGTTCCCGGAGCTGCAGATCTGTTGGATCGAGACCGGCGTCGGCTGGCTGCCGCACCTCCTCGAAGGTATCGACGACCGCTACTGGCGCAACCGCTCGTGGGGCAAGCTGCCGATCAAAGAGCCGCCGTCGCATTACTGGTACCGCAACAACGCGGCCACGTTCATCACCGACCGCTCCGGGATCGAGCTTCGCGAGAAGGTCGGTATCGAGAACATGATGTGGTCGAGCGACTATCCGCACCACGGCAACGATTGGCCGTACTCGCGTCGCGTCATCGAGGACACGATGGGTTACGTGCCGCGCGACCAGCGGGAGAAGATCGTCGCGGGAAACGCCGTTCGCATCTGGCGTCTCGACGACTGACGTCTAGGAGACTGTTGAAGAATCCGCTGTTTGGTGCTCGCGTTTTGGGGGCGGGTTCTTCAGACTGACGGGATGCAAGGGACGAGCGTCCCCAACGTTGAACTTCTCGACGCGGCAGCGTTGTGTCGACATTTGGTGTCGGATGACTCGCGGTGTGCGCGTGGGATGACGCGAACGCGTTGGTCATCCTGTGGGGCAGCGAGGAGTAAACTAGGCCACTACTTAGCAACCTTCACATATGCCGCGGCGGTACACTCCTGCGCCCCGGGGAGGTAGGAGGGATTGCGATGAGGCAAGCCGGTGGGCACGGTGGCACAGGCGCAGCCGGGCAGCACGGGCGCCGCGATCATCGAGACGACACAACGTGACTCCGCGCGTTGCCGTCGTGACCGGCGGCGCCCGAGGCATCGGCGCGGCCATCGTCCGCGCGCTCATGCCCCGCTTCTCCGTAGCGATCGGGTATTGCGCGAGCGCGGGAGCGGCGGACGCGCTGGTGAAGGAGCTGAGCCCGCTAGGGGCACTGGCGGCCTTTCCGCTCGACGTGCGGGAGATCGACGCCGTCGAGGCGTTCGCCGCCGCCGTCGAGGCGTCGCTGGGTCCTCCTTCGGTGCTGATCAACAACGCGGCCTGGAAGTCGGACGAACTCCTCATCAGCTCATCTCCCGAACGGTGGCATGAGACGGTCCGCGTCAATCTCATCGGGTCCTACCTGATGATTCACAGGCTCCTTCCCCATATGACTTCGCAACGATGGGGCCGGATTGTCAACATCTCGTCGGGCGCAGTGCGCCTAGCGAGCGCCGGCCAGACCGCGTATTGCGCATCCAAGGCGGGCATCGAGGCGATGACGCGCTCATTGGCCGCGGAGGTCGGACGCCGCAATGTCCTCGTGAACGCAGTCGCGCCCGGGCTCGTCCCTACGGACATGACGCGAGGCGTCCCTGAAGAAGAGGTTCGCCGGTTCCTGAAGGACCGGGTGGCGCAGCGTCGGGTCGGGACTGCTGACGAGATCGCGCAAGTGGTGGCGTTCCTCGCGTCGGAAGCGTCCTATGTCACGGGGCAGGTCGTCGGGGTCGACGGAGGGTTGGCCTGATAGGGCATCCACCGGGTGCCGAAGAGAATTGGAGAAACTACGTGGCACATGCCAGCAGCGGTTCCGGGATCACCCGACAAGAGGTTGAGGCAGCGATGCTCGACATCGTCCGCAAGGCGTTGGACCTGGACGAGTCCGAGGTGTCGCTGGACTCGATGCTGTCGGCGGACCTGGACGCGGACTCACTCGACATCGTCGACATCGGCTATCGGGTGAGCAAGCGGTTCGACGCGCAACTGCCCCTCACTGAGCTCCGGACGCGCTTCGAGGAAGCGAACATCCCGTGGCTGGACGACGAGGGAAAGGTCACGGCCGTCGGTCTTGGCGAGGTGACAGCCGTGATTCCGGAGGTCGAAGGACGCATCGCCGTCGGCGACCGCATCGACGCGGTTTTCCTCGTGCTGGCGGTACGAGACCTGGTCGCGATGATGGCGCGCAGCCTGGGGGCGACGTGAGCCGATCACCTCGGATGCGAGCTGCTCGGGTGCCGGCCGCCGACGATGTCGTCGTGACTGGCATCGGGCTGGTGAGCCCCCTCGGCGCGAGCCGCGAGGAGACGTGGAGCGCCGTGGTCGAGGGACGAAGCGGCATCAGCCGGATCACTCAGTTCGACGTGAGTGCCTTCGGCTGCCAGGTGGGCGGGCGCGGACCATCGGTCCCGGCCCGGGTAGTGGACGATTCGGGTGCGCACTTCCGCGCGACCGACTACGCGGCGGCAGCCATCGAGGCTGCCCTCGCCGATGCGGGCATCGCCTCGGCTGACTGGGAGAGGGCCGTCGGAGGCGTAGTGGTGGGGACGCACGGCATTTGCCTATCGCCTGCGGAGATGAGGGCCTACATCGGTCAGGGCCAACAGGGCCGCGATCGCCTGTGCAGAGTGCAGGCCATCGGTTTCGTGGCGCGGACCATCGGCGAGTTGTTCGGAACGGGCGGGCCCGTGATCGGGCTCACCACGGCCTGTTCGAGCGGCGCCATGGCCCTCGTAGAGGCCTCTCGCCTGCTCCAGGTGGGCGACGCATCCGTCGTCGTGGCGGGAGGCACTGACGCCGTCTTGAACGAGGTCCAGTTGGTGGCCTTCGGCGCGCTCGGAGCGCTGACGACCCACAACAGCGATCCCCCCACGGCGAGTCGCCCCTTCGACAGGACGAGGGCCGGCTTCGTCATCTCCGAAGGTGCCTGCTTCTTGACCCTCGAGCGGTACGCGGACGCCTCGGCGCGCGGCGTCCGCGTGTACGGCGCGGTCGCCGGCTGGGGCGCCAGGATCGCGACCCACCATGTGACTTCCTCGTGGCCGGACGGAGCAATCCAGACTCAGTGCATGCAGGACGCGCTCGCGCGAGCGTCGCTGTGCCCCGCGGACGTCGACTACGTCAACGCCCACGGCACGGGCACGCGCGACAACGACGTCGCCGAGAGCCGCGCCATCAATACCTTGCTCGGGGACCGTGCATCCGAGGTGCCGGTGTCGTCCACGAAGGGAGCGACCGGTCACCTGATCGCGGCCGCCGGGACGGCCGAGGCCGCCTTCTGCCTGCTCGCCATGCGGGATCACATCGTGCCTCCAACCATCAACCTGCACTCCCCTGATCCCGAGTGCCAGCTTCGCCACGTGGCTAACACCGCCCAGAAGGCGGAGGTCGGTGTCGCGATCTCGAACTCCTTCGGTCTCGGGGGCTCGAACGTCTCGCTGGTGCTCACGAGGGTGGAACCATGACGGTCATCGCGGGCCTGGGTGACTTCGGCTTCGGACGGGAGGAGGGCGCGTTCCAAGCGAAGCGATACGTCGGGCACCGCCACGACCGCAAGGCCGCCACCCCGACTGATTACTTCTTGATCGCTGCCGTCCAGGAGGCGCTGGGCGAAACGGGGAACACCGACAAGCCTCGCGAGGATGTCGCCCTGTTCGTCGGAGCCAGCACGGAGTTGGCAGGCGGGCTGCTCCAGGCCCTCGCGCTTGAGGAGGTGCCAGCGCTCAATGCCGATCTCGTTGCCGAGGCGCGCAAGCTGAATCCCTTCTTCGCGCTGGCCGCGCTGCCGAACATTGGGATCTACCTCGCCTCGAAGTACTGCGGGATCGCAGGCCCGGCGGACCAGTTCACGTGTGCGCCCTGGGCCGACGTCGTCGCCCTGCAAGCGGCCGTCGACATGGTCGAGATGGGAACGGTGCTGTACGCGGTGGCAGGTGCCGCCTACGCAAGGCCCGAGACCGACAGCGGAGCCATCTTCGCCGACGAACCGACGAAGGACTTCGCCGCGCCGCTCGACGACGAGGGGGCGGTGGCCTTCCTGCTCGCCGCGGGAGACGGACTTCCCCGCCTACGCCGGCCGATCCTCGCCGTCGGCGGCTCCCGTGAGCGCCGCGAGCGGCGGGTGGACGACTGGCTACGCGTCAACACCGGAAGCACAGACCGCGTGCTTCTGACCAAAGACATGGTGTCCTTCGCTGATCGCGGCAGTGATGGTGGTGATTGGTCGGTGTTCTCGTTGCCCAACCACGGCGTGCCGCTCGCGGCCACGCTGGCGCGACGGCTCGCTAGCGGAGAAGGCGGTGTCGTGGTGGTCGACTACGGCGATGCGCTGGCGGCCGGGGCGGTGTGGGCGTCGTGACGGACCTGCGACTGGGAATCGACGCGGTGATGCTCAAGCGGTGGGAGCGCGCCGGCGATGTCGGCGAAGCCGTGCTGACACCTGAGGAGAGGATCGGCCCGACCTGGCTTCAGGCCGCGAGGTTCGCCGTCAAGGAGGCGACTCTCAAGTGCCTGGACTCGAGCGTGCTGCTGTACGACCTGCAGACGATCCGCGTACGCCCGCAGGGCCAGGTCGAGTTCGAGGGCGCGGCGGCGCGCAAGGCCGACGAGCTCGGACTCGACCAATGGCGCTCGAGCTACACGCGAACCTCCGATGCCGTCATCGCCGTCGTCGCCGCGTTTCGTGGAACAGGGAAATGACCGGCCAACCACCCGACTGGGCCCAGGCGTGCGAGCGGGCGCGCGCCGTGCTGGCCGACGTCGGGCCGTCGGCGCTCCGGGAGCGGGTCGAGGCGGCTGAGCGATGGATGTTCCTGCCCGGTGCGCTCCTGGCGCTCGCACGCTATGAATTGACCATCGACGACAACGTGTTCGCCAGCACGAACCTCTTCCCCGTTCACCACTCGACGTCCATCGCCCGGAACGGGGCAACGCCGGTTGATGAGCCCCGGATCGCCGTCGAGCGGGATGACAACTGGGTCACGATCGCCGCCACTGTCGGGGGCTACGACGTTGCCTGGCGGGTGGCGCTCCTTGCACACCCTTCGACGGCCATCCCGCCGGGCGAGGCGCGCCGCTCGTGACCGCATATCGCGAGTCGATCGGCAGCATCACCGATGTGGCCGTGCGGCGGTTCTGCGAGGTCATGGGTGACACCAACCCCATCCATCGAGACCCCGACGTCGCCCGTCAGGCCGGATTCCCGGGCGTCGTCGTGCCCGGCGCCCTCTCGGGGTGTGTCCTCCTCGTGGCGTCGCGCGAGGCGCTGCACGAAGGGCACACTGGGAGCGTGAACATTCGGTTCAAGCGTTGGCTCCAGGCCGGCGCGGACGTCGTGCTGGAGCGCGTCGACGACCGGCTGTTGCTGCGCGATTCCGACGACGTGGTCCATGCCATTCTCCGGGCTAAGCACTGACGACGGGCGGGTGGCGGTGACCTTCCCCGGGGGTGGGCTTCGTCTCGACCGTCCGCTGGATCTCCGAGTGGGGCGCGCCGGCAGCGCGCTGCTGGAGGAAGCCGACGACATCCTTGCTCGGCCGGTCCTCGCCGACGTACGCGCCGGCGCGGTGGGCATGCACCCGGCCGATGCGCAACCGGTGGTGACGGCGATCTGGTACGCCCGATTCCTGGACGCGACTGCCGAGGGTCTCTCGCCATCGGTTGTCGCCGGTCATTCCGCCGGCGAATGGACAGCGGCCGTCGCTGCCGGAGTGTTGCCTTTCGCGACGGCGCTCGAGGCGGTCGTCCTCCGTGGACGAATTCTCGAGGCCAATGGTCGCGTCGGCACCGGCACCATGGTCGTGATCGTCGGGCCGCCGACCGCCGAGGTCAGCGCGTGGGTTTCTACGAGGAACGACGTGTGGTTGGCCGCGGAGAACGGCGCCACGGCCACGGTGTTGAGCGTCCACGGTGACGCCTGCGAACTCGACAGGGACATCGCGGCCGCCGGGCTGGGCCATGCCGAGGCTCTCGGCATCCCCTTCGCATCGCACAGCCCGCTCATGTCCGAGACGGCCGACGCACTCGCAGAACTGCTCGAAGGTCTTCCGGTCCGTGCCCCGGTGCTCCCGATAATCGGGTGCTCATTTGCCGAGCGACTGTGCGCGGGACCCGAGCTAAAGGAGCGCCTGGCGTACAACATCGTGCGCACCGTCCGGTGGGCCCAGACCGTGCGGACCATCGTGCGGGAGTTCGGCGACGCCTCCTTCCTCGACCTGCTCCCCGGCTTCGGGATGCGGAGCCTGCTGCGGCAAGCCGGTGTGCGAGGGGCGAACATCTGCGAGTTCGCGCCAGAGCCGGAGGTGCCCGTGTGCGAGTAGGTATCGCGATCCATGGAACGGGCGGGATGGACGCATTCCTCGACCGGGCGAGGTTCATCGAGCGCGCCGGCGCGTCGACGATCTGGATGGCCCAGAGCCCGGGCCAGCGGCCGCGACCCGTGCTCCGGCGCCGGGTGCATTATGAGCTCTTCGACTTCGACGCCCTGGTGGCGCTCGCGATCCTTGGGCGGGAACTCCCTCACATCGAGATGGGCACTGCGGTGCTGCCCATCTACCCGCGTCACCCCCTCGCGATGGCGCGCGAGGCCCTTACCGCACAAGCGGCATGCGACGGGCGGTTCGTTCTTGGGGTCGGCGTATCCCACAAGCTGATCGTCGAGAACATGTTCGGGTACACGTACGACCACCCGGTCCTCCAGATGCGCGAGTACCTGATGGCGCTCGAGCCCGCCCTCCGCGAGCAGAGAGTCGAATATCGAGGCGCGACCGTGCGCGCGTGGGGCTCGTTCGCCATTTCCGACGTCGCCCGGGTACCCGTACTCGTCGGCGCCTTGGGCCCGCGGATGCTCAACGTCGCAGGTTCATGTGCCGACGGCGCGATCACGTTCTTGGCCGGCCCCGCCCTCACCGAGGAGAGTGTGGTGCCCGCCGTTTCCAAAGCGGCCGCCGACGCCGGCCGTCCGAGTCCCCGGATCGTGGCTGGGCTGCCGGTAGGCCTGAGCAACGATCGCGACGCACTGTGCGCGCTCACCGATCGCGTTTTCCGCAACTATGCGCAGCAGCCGGTCTACCGCGCCATCCTCGAGAGGGGCGGCGTCGAGCGGCCGTCGGACGTCGCCCTCTTGGGCGACGAGGAGACCCTTGTCAACGGAATTCGGCGACTGGCCGGCGCTGGTGCGACCGACGTGTGCGCGCTTCTGGTTGGCGACGAAGCGGGCTGCCGTCGGACCGCGGAGTTTCTCGGTCGATTCGCGTCCGGCCGGTGAGATCTCTCGTTCACTCGAGGCATTCCCGGCAAATACCGACCTGAATCCTCGAGTAAACGATCGCATCGCGCGCTCAGGCTCGGACCCAGCGGGGAAGCGTGACATCGTCGACGGCGGCGAACACCACCTGCACCGGTTCGCCGATCACGATCGTGGCGGGGTCGATCTCGTTGATGGCGCCGTCGGCCGACGTGACCAGGTTGCCGACGAAGCGGATGGTGGGGTCCTCGTCGAGCGCGACGACGATCACGTTGTACGGGGCGAGCTCCGCGTATGCCGGCAGCAGCGGGGGGTGCGGCACGATGTACGACCAGATCGTCGCCCGCCCCGACGTGCGCTCCCACGTCGCGTCGGTCGAACGGCAGTAGGGACACATCGGCCGCGGCGGATTGCGCCACCGTCCGCATGCCCCGCACGCCTGCACGAGCAGATCGCCACGCGCGGTGCCTTCCCAGAACGGCGCGCTCGCCCCGTCGAGCTCGGGCAGCAGAAAACCCGACTCCATCACTTTGGTCGCGCTCGCTGCGACCTGGGATACCCGGATCGCGGGCGCTCGCCGCTCCTTGCTCGGCGCACGGTGTAACCGGCGCCAAGCTCGACTTCGCTCGCTCGGGCTCGAGGCATCTCGGTCATGACCATTCCTACTTTGTCAGCAGCAGCGCGCTGGTGGGCACGCCTTCGCCGCTCGTCACCAACGACACGTCGGCATCCTCGACCTGACTCGTCGACGTGCCGCGGATCTGGCGCACGCCTTCGAGCACGAGATTGAACCCGTGGACGTACGCCTCCGACATGCCCGCGCCCGACGTGTTGACGGGCAGACGGCCGTTGGGCCACTCGATGTTGCCGTCGTCGGTGAACGGGCCACCTTCGCCGCGGGCGCAGAAGCCGTAGCCCTCGAGCGAGAGCGGAATCAGCGGGCTGAACGCGTCGTACAGCTGCGCCACCTTCACGTCGGCGGGCCCGACGTCCGCGGTGCTCCACATTTGCTTCGCGGCCGTCCACGCGGGGCCGGTGAGCGGGTCGTCGCAGAAGTAGTTGGTCATCGTCTGATGCTGGCGATTCAGGCCCTGTGCGAACGAGTGGATGTATGCCGGCGGCTGCTTCAGGTCCTTCGCCCGCTCGGCCGACGCGATGACGACCGCGAGCGCTCCATCGGTCTCGAGGCAGTTGTCGAAGAGGCACAGCGGCTCGGAGATCCAGCGCCCGTCGAGATACTGCTCTCGGGTGAGCTGCTTCTCATACATCATCGCGTTGGGGTTGCGATTGGCGTGCTTGCGCGCCGCAAGTGCGACGTTCGCAAGGTGGTCGCGTGTCGCGCCGTATTCATGCATGTACCGGCGGGTGAGCATCGCGATCTCGTCGACCGGACGCACCATGCCGAACGGCCGGCTCCACTGCCAGTGACCGCTGATGCGCTTGCTCACCTGCGCCCACGGCCGGCTGCCCTTGTGGGCGCGCTTGCGCGCCCGCCACGCGACCGCGACGCGCGCCTGGCCGGTGGCGACGGCCATCGCGGCGTGGCCGACAACGCCGCATCCCGCGCCGCCGCCGTAGCCGATCTGAGAGAAGAACGTGATGTCGCCGAACCCGACGTTGCGCGCGACCTCGACCTCACGATCGCCCTCCATGTTGAACTGCGCCAGTCCGTCGACCTCCGACGGATCGACGCCCGCGTCGTCGAGCGCGGCCGAGATCGCCTGACATGCGAGCGACAGCTCCGAATCGGGGAGCCCTTTGCCGAACGCGGTCTGACCGATGCCGACAATCGCGGTCTGGTCTTTGATGCCTTCCACCTACCGCCTTCCCTCCTTCCCTCAGTCTCCCATCGCGACTTTGCGTCAGTAACCGGGATGAGAGCACGGTTACTGACGCAAGAATGGTGATCGAGTGTCAGTACCCCTTGAACTCGGGTGGGCGGCGTTCGACGAAGCTGGCGATGCCCTCGGCCGAGTCTTCCGTCTGCGTGTTGAGCTCCACGAACCACGCCTCCTCGGCGAACGAGCCGGCGCGGTCGGCGTCGAACGATCGGTTGAACAGCTGCTTCGCGAAGCCGAGCGCCTTGGTCGGTCCCTGCGCGAGCCGCTCGGCCCATTCCTTCGCCGTCGCCTGCAGCTCGGCTGCCGGCACGACCTTGTTGACGATCCCGAGCCGCTCGGCATCGGCTGCTGACAGGTCGTCGCCGAAGAACACGAGCTCTTTGGCTTTGTGCATCCCGACGAGGCGGGGGAGGAGATACGCGACGCCACCGTCGGGCAGCAGTCCCCGGCGCACGAACACCTGGATGATGCGCGCCGTATCGGCAGCGATCACGAGATCGGAAGCCAGCACCATCATCGCCCCGCCGCCCGCGGCAGTGCCGTTGAGCGCACACACGACCGGCTTCTCGCAGTCCTGAATCGCGGCGCTCAGGGCCTGGATGCCGGTGGCGATCGTGCGCGCCGCGTCGCCGAGGACGCGCTCGGGCACGCCTTCCGCTTTCGGTGCGGGCGCGGCGCGCTGCGCCCGAAGGTCGGCGCCGGTGCAGAAGTGCTTCTCGCCGGCAGCAGTGAGGACGACGGCGCGGGCCTCGTACGACGCGTTGACCTCCGCGAGGAGCTCGATGATGCGGTCGCGCACATCGGGAGTGATCGCGTTGCCGGCCGCGGGACGGTTGATGGTGATCCACGCGACGGCGTTCTCGACGCGGTACTGAAGCTCTTCTTCCAGCGGGGGAGTACTCACGTGGTCACCACCAGGGCATCGAGGGCGACCGCACCACGCGGGCGCACGACCAATGGGTTGATGTCGAGCTCGACGACATCGCCGGCGAGATCCAGCGCCAGGCGCTGCACGTTCATGATGACATCGACGAGCGCGTCGACGTCGACCGGCTTGCTGCCGCGAACGCCTTCCAGCAGCGCGAAGCCTTGCAGCTCCCGGAGCATGCGCTCGGCCTCCTCGCGCGAGAACGGCGGCACGCGGAACGTGACGTCGCGCAACACCTCGACGAGCACGCCGCCGAGCCCGACCATGACGACCGGGCCGAACAGCGGGTCGCGCGACACCCCGACGACGGTCTCGACCCCACCGGTGACCATCTCGCACACGAGCACGCCGTCGATCCGGCCGCTCCGCCCAGCCGCGCGCCGGGCCTTTCGCATCAACTCGTCGTACGTGGCGCGCACGTCTTTCGTATTCGCCACGCCGACGGCGACGAGCGCGAGGTCGCTCTTGTGCACGAGGTCGGGGGAAGAGACCTTCATCACGACGGGAAGTCGGAGCTGTTTGGCTGCCTGCGCCGCCTCGGCGGCCGAGGTGCACAACACGTCACGCGACGATCGCACGCCGTACGCCTTCAAGACCTGCTTCGACTGGTACTCGGAGAGCGCGCGGCCGTGTGCCGCGCCGGCGAGCACCCGGCGCGCCTTGGTGGCGGCGGGGAGTGGTTCGGTCGGAGCGCCGGCGAACGGCGACCGGTAGTCCTGCACGAAGGCCCAGTAATCGACGTACGCCTTCACGGCGCGCACGCAGTTGCCAAACGTGCGGAACACGGGCAGGTCACTGTGCAGCAGCAGGTCGGTGTAGGCGTCCTCCGTGCCGACCGGCGAACCCCAGATGACGAAGATCGGCTTGTCGGTCGTCTTCGCCACGTCGATCAGGTCGCGCACGAGCGGCATCGACATCGACGCCAGCGCGCCGGTGATCGGACAGATCACCATGTCGACGTTGGGATCGGCCACGATCAGGCCGAGAATCTTGCGGCCGGCGTCACTCATCACCGGGGGACCGCCGCAGTCGACGGGGTTGGACACGCGCAGGTATCGAGGGATGAGGCCATCGTGCAGCGCGGCTTGCGTCTTCTTCGTGAGTGGTGGAATGCGCAGGCCCGCGGCCGCGGCCATGTCGGCCATGTGCGCTCCCG
Source organism: Acidimicrobiia bacterium (assembly GCA_038236695.1). Lineage (GTDB taxonomy): Bacteria > Actinomycetota > Acidimicrobiia > IMCC26256 > JBBRZM01 > JBBRZM01. The sequence goes on along the minus strand of JBBRZM010000013.1, from coordinate 13,683 downwards.
TGCCGCCTGAGATCGCGTACACACAGACGCCGTCGCCGCTCGGCGGTTTGGTCCGCGCGAACGCGGCCGCGGTGTCGAGGAGCTCGTCGAGGCCGTCGACCCGGGTGATCCCGAACTGGCGGAAGACTGATGAGATCACCGCGTCGGATCCCGTGAGATGACCGGTGTGGGCCATGGCCATCGACTGGCCCTCGTCGGTACGCCCGACCTTGACCATCACGATCGGCTTGCGCAGCTGCGCGGCGTGGTCGGCCGCGAGCATGAGCGCCCGGCCGTCCTTGAAGCCCTCGATGTAGGCCGCAATCACACCGACCTCGGGCTGGTCGGCGAAGTACTTCGCGAAATCGGCGAACTCGAGATCGACTTCGTTGCCGGTCGGCGCCCAATGCGAGATGCGGATGCCCAGCTCCTGACCTTGGAAGATGGGCCGGCCCTGATGCCCGCTCTGCGTGATCAGCGCGATCGACGGTCCGGTGAGGTCGTCGCGGAACTCCTCGAACGCGTTGAGGTTCGTGTTGGGGCCGAGCAGGTGCACGTCGCCTTCGCCGACCAGCTCGCCGAGCCTGGCCTCGAGCTGCGCGCCCGCCGCGTCCGTCTCGGAGAAGCCGGCCGCGAAGATGACCGCGAACGCTGGTCGCGGATCGCGATCGAGTACTTCCTCGAACGTATCGACGGCGGCGCCCGTGAGGATGATCGCGAGATCGAGCTCGCCGGGCACGTCGGCGATGGTGCGGTAGCAGCGCGCACCTGCAACCGTCTCGTACTTCGGGTGGACCGGAAAGAACGCGGCGCCGTGTCGATCGGCCCACGCCTTGAACTTGCGTGTCATCGCGCCGTTCGGTTTGCGCGTCGACTCCGAGGCACCGATCACGGCGACCGCCTTCGGGTGCAGAAACCGGTCGAGGTCGACGTCTCGAAGCCGCAACGGCCGTCCACTGACGTCGACGGGTATCGGGCGCGAACTCGAGGGCATGCCGGTAGCTCCGAGCAATCGGTGGGCGCACGAGTATGACGCCGGAGTCAGGAACGGGGCTACTCCCCGGCGCTAGGGTGCCCGCACGTCGCCGTGAGGGGAGTTCGCATGCGCATCGTCGTCGACTATGACAAGTGCAACAGCAACGCCGTGTGCATGGGCATCGCGCCCGACGTGTTCGAGGTACGCGACGACAACTTCCTCTACGTCCTCCAGGAGAATCCGCCCGAGGAGCTGCGCCCGAAAATGGAAGAGGCCGTCCGCATGTGCCCCACCCAGGCCATCTCCATCGAGGGGTAAGTGCTGGACACAATCGTCGTCGCGGGCGCGTCGCTCGCAGGGCTGCGTGCAGTCGAGGCACTCCGGCGAGAGGGCTACGGCGGACGCATCGTCGTCGTCGGCGCGGAGCCGCACCTCCCCTACGACCGGCCGCCGCTGTCCAAAGAGCTGCTCGCCGGCAAGTGGGAGCCGGAGCAGACCGCGCTGCGCAGACAGCCGTACGACGATCTCGACATCGACTGGCGTCTCGGGCGACGCGCGACCGCACTCGACATCGGCAATCGTGCGGTCGAGCTGCACGACGGTGAACGGCTGCACTTCGACGGGTTGGTGGTCGCGACCGGAGCGACGCCGCGCACGCTGCCGAACCAGCCGACACTGACCGGCCTGTTCACGTTGCGGACACTCGATGACTGTCTCGCGATCCGCGGGCTCCTCGACACGTCGCCGTCACGAGTGGTGGTCATCGGTGCCGGGTTCATCGGCGCGGAGGTCGCGGCCACGTGTCGGGGTCGGGGCGTCGACGTCACGGTGCTCGAGGCGCTTCCTGCTCCGATGGTTCGCGGCGTCGGTCCGGTATTGGGCGAGGTCCTGGGCGCGATGCACCGCGACCACGGCGTCGACCTCCGTTGCAACGTCGTCGTGGACGGATTCGCGGGTGACGACAACGTCATCGGCGTGCGCCTTGCCGACGGTACGGTGATCGACGGTGACCTCGTGCTCGTCGCCGTGGGCGTCGCGCCGGAGACCCGCTGGCTCGAGAGGTCCGGCCTGACGCTCGACAACGGCGTTGTGTGTGACGAGACCCTGCTGGCAGCGCCGGGAATCGTCGCAGCAGGCGACGTCGCCCGTTGGCCCAACCCGTTGTTCGACGGCGAGCTCATGCGCCTCGAGCACTGGACCAACGCCACTGAGCAGGGAGTCCACGCCGCGAAGCGGCTGCTCGGCGACGACGGCGAGAGCGGCGAGAGGGGGGAGCCGTTCTCGGCGGTGCCGTTCGTCTGGTCGGATCAGTACGACCTCAAGCTCCAGACCGTCGGGCGCTTCCACGGCGACGACGAGATGACGATTGTGCACGGTTCGCTCGAGGAGCGCCGCTTGGTCGCACTGTTCGGGCGTGGCGGCCGGCTGATGGGCGCGATGGGTTTCGGTCGTCCTCGACAGGTGATGCAATACCGGCGGATGATCGCCGATCGCGGTTCGTACGCCGACGCGCTCGCATTCGCGTCCGCGTCCGAAAGCTGAACCACCGCAACTCGTTCGCACGGCACGGTCGGCATCGGCCATTCTGGATCGATGCGGGACCGCGAGCGCCTCCTCACCCCGCGGTTCGTGCTCATTGTCGGCGCCGGTCTGTGCTACTTCCTGGCGCTCGGCTCGCTCCTGCCGGTCGTCCCGCGTTACGTGGAAGGGCCACTGGGCGGCGGCGACGTCGAAGTCGGCATCGCGGTGGGCGCACTCTTCGTCGGCGCGGTCGTGCTGCGACCGTTCGCCGGTCGCGTCGGTGACCGCCTGGGGCGGCGCGTCTTGATCATCTTCGGGGCGGGAATCGTCGCGATCTCAACGGCGTGTTACGGGCTGTTCGCGTCGCTGCCGTTCCTCGTAGGCGCGCGTGTCGTGACCGGTGTGGGCGAGGCCGCGTTCTTCGTCGGCGCGGCCACGATGATCACCGACCTCGCGCCCGAGTCGCGCCGCGGCGAAGCTGTGAGCTACTGGTCGGTCGCGGTATACGGCGGACTCGCATTCGGGCCCGCGCTGGGAGAACTGGTGCTGCGCAACGATCACTACGTCGCCGCCTGGCTCGTCTCCGGTGCGCTCGCGCTCATCGCGTCGATTCTCGGCTGGTTCACGCGCGACGTCGCTCGCCTCGACGCCTCGGCCGGACCGCGACCCGCGCTGCTGCACCGGGCCGCGCTCGCGCCGGGAGCTGTGCTGATGCTCGGCCTCGTCGGCTTGGCCGGCTACACCGAATTCCTTCCGCTGTACGTCCACGAGCTGGGGACGGGCGGCGCCCAGACGATCTTCCTGCTCTACGGCGGAGTCATCCTCGTGGTGCGCATCTTGGGCGCACGACTCCCGGATCGCCTCGGCGGCGCGCGAGCGGCGACGCTTGCGCTGCTCGTCGGCGGCGTCGGTCTCGGTGTCATGGCTGCGTGGGGCACGCTCACAGGGCTCGTCGTCTCGACCGTCATCTTTGCGCTCGGCATGTCGCTGCTGTACCCGGCGGTCCTGCTCATGTCGCTCGCCGGCATCTCCGAACGCGAACGCGGCTCCGTGGTCGGCACCACCAGCTCGTTCTTCGACCTCTCCCAGGGGCTCGGCGCGCCCATGCTCGGAATCGTCGCCGCTGTCGCCGGCTACCGCGGCGCGTTCGCCGCGGGAGGGGTGGCCGCGTTCGCCGGCCTCGTGGTGCTCCGCATGGGTCCGCGGCGCGTGGGAGCGACGCCGAACGTCGCGATGATCGACGCGGAATCGGGCGTCGGCATCTGACCGATCTAGCCTCCGCGCGTGCCATCATTGCTTGTCACCAACGACTTTCCGCCGAAACTCGGTGGCATTCAGTCGTATCTCTACGAGCTCTGGCGACGGCTTCCCCCCGCTGACACGACGGTGCTCACGACCCCATACCGCGGCGCGCAGCAGTGGGATGCCGAGCAGTCGTTTCGTGTCGAACGCACACGCGAGCCGGTGTTGTTGCCAACGAGAAGCCTCGTCCGTCGTATCGACACGCTCGCGTGCGAGGTCGATGCGTCAGCCATCTTCGTCGACCCGATGTTGCCACTCGGTCTGCTCGCGCGGTACGTGCGCGCGGCGCCGCACGTCATCGTGACCCACGGTGCCGAGATCACGGTGCCGGGACGGCTGCCCGGCTCTCGCCGGCTGGCCCGGCGCGTGCTACGCGGCGCGGCCGGCATCGTCGCGGCGGGCAATTACCCGGCCCGAGAAGCGGCGCGCGCCGCCGGCAGCTCGCTGCCGACGCTGATTGTGCCCCCCGGCGTCGACACCGATCGTTTCCGCCCGGCCGCCTCGGAGGACGCGCGACGCGCGACGCGTGAGTGGTTCGGGATCTCGCCCGACCGTCCGCTGGTGCTCGGGCTCAGCCGGCTCGTGCCTCGCAAGGGCTTCGACGTGCTCATCGACGCGATCGCCGCGGTCGACGCGCCCGTGCAACTCGCGATCGCCGGCGCGGGGCGCGATCGCCGGCGCCTCGAAGCGCGTGCCGCGGCTCGCGGGCTCGGGGCGCGCGTGCGGTTCTTCGGTCGCGTGCCCGACGCCGACCTGCCGTCGCTGTACGCATGCGCCGACGTGTTCGCGATGCTCTGTCAGGATCGCTGGGGCGGCCTCGAGGCCGAGGGGTTCGGCATCGTCTTCCTGGAAGCCGCGGCGAGTGGCGTCGCATCGATCGCCGGTCGCAGCGGCGGCGCGCACGAGGCGGTGGCCGACGGCGAGACGGGTTACGTCGTGGAGCCGCGCGACGTCGCTGCGGTTCGCGATGCGCTCGAGGCGCTGTTGCACGACGACGAGCTGCGCTGCCGCTTCGGCGTCGCCGCCCGCGCTCGCGCGGTCGACCAGTTTGGGTACGAGCACCTGGTCGCCCGGCTCGCACCGCTCGCGGCGGGTGACTTCGACGCGCTCCACCCGTTCACCGGCTGACCTTCCTCGCTCCGGGGATTGCGTGGCTCGGGAATCTGAGAAAGCGGCCGGTACGCTCGCCGGCGTGACCGACGTGCCGCGGGCCGAGTTGCCCGGTCGCCGCATTCTGTGGGCGTCGTGGGCAGCAAACTTGGTGTTCGCGGCGACGGCGGTGCCGGCTGCGCTCGGGGTCCGTGCGTTCGACACGACCTCGATCCTTGTTGCCCTCGCCTTCTTCCTCGGGTCGATCGGAGTGTGGTTCTACGCGTTCGGCCTCGCGGTCGTGCGCAGTAGTCGCGGCGACAACGTGGTGGTCGGGAACCTGTTCCTGTTCGAGGGCCCGGTGCCGAAAGCGGTGCGCTGGCTGCTGTTCGGGGCATTCGGCGTGTGTCTGGTGATCACCGCCGCGACAGCAGCGGCCGAGCCGTTCGGCGTGCTTGTCCCTATGCTGCCGCTCGGACTGACTGGATTGTGGGGCGCCCGTCACGGGAAGTTCCCGGCTCGGTCAGACGTGAAGGGCGCCACGAGCACGAGGAGGGGGCATGGCCGAGTCGGCGAGTGAACGGGTTCGGATCGCCGCGTCGCCCGAGCGTTGTTACGAGGTGGCAATCGATTACGAGCGGTATCCCGAGTGGGCGCGCGACGTGAAGCAGGCGACGATCAAAGAGCGCGACGCCGAGGGGCGCGGCTCGATCGTGCAGTACCGGGCCGCGGCGATGGGCAAGAGCTTCAGCTACACGCTCGAGTACGACTACAGCGACGCGCCGCACTCGTTCTCATGGCACCTCGTCGAGGGCGAGATGCTGCGCCAACTCGACGGCACCTATCGCTTCGAGGCCGATGACGACGGCACTCGGGTGCACTACGACCTGACGGTCGACCTGTCCGCGCCGCTGCCGGGCATCATCAAGCGACGCGCCGCCGGCATGATCATGGGCACCGCGCTCAAAGAGTTGAAGAAAGCTGTCGAACAGGCCTGAGTCGCGGTGGCCGGGCAGAGTAGCCTCCGCGATCATGCGCATCCTGCTGTTCACGGGCAAAGGCGGCGTGGGCAAGACGACGATTGCCGCAGCCACTGCACTGCGAGCGGCCGGGTCGGGTCTGCGCACGATTGTCTGCTCCACCGATCCCGCCCACTCGCTTGCTGACGCGTTCGACACGCCACTGGGCGACGACGTCACGCCGATCGCAGCGTTCACGACCACCGGCGGCTCGCTCGCCGGCCAGCAACTCGACGCGCGGGCCCGCCTCGAGGAGTCCTGGGGTGCCGTCCGCGAGTACGTGACCGGCCTGCTCGACTGGGCCGGCGCCGATGCGGTTGAGGCCGAGGAGCTCGCCGTCATCCCGGGACTCGACGAGGTCTTCGCGCTGGCCGACATCCGCGCGCACGCCGATTCCGGCGACTACGACCTGGTCGTCGTCGACTGTGCACCCACCGCGGAGACCGTCCGGCTGCTCTCGCTCCCCGACGTGCTCGGCTGGTACATGGAGCGGGTCTTTCCCGCGCAGCGCAACGTCACGCGCGCGGTGCGCCCGCTGCTGTCGCGCATGATGAGCATGCCCATCGCGAACGACGGCGTCTTTTCCGCGGTGCGCCGGTTCTACGATCGCCTCGATGGCGTCCGCGACCTGCTCACCGACGGCGACATCACGAGCGCACGACTCGTCGTCAACGCCGAACGGATGGTCGTGGCCGAGGCGCGCCGCACGTTCACCTACCTTGCGCTCTTCGGCTACCACGTCGACGCTGTCATCGCGAACCGCCTGCTGCCCGACGCGGTCCGCGATCCATGGTTCGACAACTGGCGCGGGATCCAGACCGAGCACATGGCGACGATCCAGACGGCGTTCGCGCCGGTTCCGGTGCTGACCGGCGAGCTCTCCGGGCACGAGCTCGTCGGGCTCGAACGGCTCTCCCACTTCGGCGCCGCGCTCTACGGCGACCGTGCGCCGGCTGACCGGTTGGGCACTGTCGAGCCGTTCCGGGTCGAGCCGATCGGTGACGCGCTCGTGCTCTCGATGCATCTGCCGTTCACCGAGAAGGCAGACGTCGAGCTGGGCCGCAGCAACGGCGAGCTGTTCCTCGCCGTCGGCTCGTACCGGCGCGCGCTCGTGTTGCCCGACAGCCTGAAGCGTCGTGAAGTCGCCGGCGCCCGGATGGCGGGCGACCGCCTCGAAGTCGAGTTCGTGGAGGCGTGAACATGCGTGACCCGGGCGCGGCCGGCCGCAATCCACTGTTCGATCGGGCCGACTACCGATGGCGTCCCGAAGCCGTCCCCGACGCGCACGAACACGCGCACAACGACGACGCGCCCGACCACGAACACGACACCGCGGACCAGTCACACCGCCAGCCGTCGTTCGGCGCATCGGCCGACATCCTGATGACGGCGGTGTACGAGGTCGGCCCCGAGGCGGCCGAGCACATGCTCAGGGGCGCGCAAGAGTTTCTCCTCGCGGCCAAGGCGGTCGTCGACGCGGCCGAGCGGGTCGTCGAGCATCATCGACGCCTGGGATCGGAGCGCACCGAGGCCGCTCCCGACGAAGCGCCGCCCGCGAAGCCCACGCGCATCCGCCGCATCGACTTGGCGTAGGCCGTGGCCAGCGATCACGGCGTGGTCACGTACGGCGTCGACGTGGGCGGTACCAACGTGCGGGTCGCCGCAGTCGACGGCGACGGCGCGGTGCTCGCCGACCAGCGGGCGTCCACGCCACGCGGCTGGCAGGCGGTCGTCGCGACGATCGGCGAGCTCGCCGCACGGCTCGCCGGCGCGACTGCGCCGGTTGCGGCCGGCGTGGGTGCCGCCGGCCTGGTCGACCACGACGGCGTCGTGCACTACGCGCCCAATCTGGCCGGGTTCATCGACGCGCCCCTCGGCACCGCGGTACGCGACGTGCTCGGTGTCCCGGTGGTCGTCGATAACGACGCGAACGTCGCCGCCTGGGGTGAGGTGTGCCACGGTGCGGCACGCGGCTTGCGCGACGTGCTCGTCATCACGCTCGGCACCGGCGTCGGCGGCGGAATCGTGGCGAACGGCGAGATCTACCGTGGCGCGCACGGGTTCGCCGCCGAGGTCGGACACTTCCAGACGGATCCGCACGGCCGCCCGTGCGCGTGTGGTCAGGTCGGACACTGGGAAGCGTCGGCGTCGGGAAGCGCGCTCGGGCGAATGGGCCGGGAGCGGGCGGCGATGGGTGCGCTCCCGAGTGCGCTGGAGCGGGTCGATGGCGACGTGAGCAAGGTGACGGGCATCACTGTCGGCGATGCCGCGCAAGCCGGCGCTCCGGATGCCGTCGCGCTGTTGGCCGCGTACGCGGAGCAAGTCGCCGTCGGTCTCGCCGGACTGGCCAACATTCTCGATCCCGCGCGGATCGTCGTGAGCGGGGGACTGGTCGAGCTCGGCGAAGTGCTGTTCGTGCCGCTGTGCGCGTCGTTCCGTGGCCGCCTCGAGGGCGCCGCGTATCGCCCGGAGATCGACGTCGTCCCTGCGGAGCTCGGCGAACGGGCCGGTGTGATCGGCGCGGCGGCGCTCGCGCGGGATCTCATCCCCAACGCGGTGGGCGGCGGGTGAAGCTCGGCCTCTCACTGCCAAACTTCCGCGACGATCCCGAACCGATGCTCGCGGTGGCGCGCGCCGCCGAAGCCGCCGGGCTCGACGGTGTCTTCGGGTTCGACCACCTGTTCCGGCGCAGTCCCGCGGGAAAGCTCAGGCCCGCGCTCGAGGGCTTGACGATGCTCGGCGCGGTCGCCGCCGAAACCTCGCGCATCGCGCTCGGTCCGCTGGTCGCCCGGGCGACGTTGCGACCGGCCGCAACCCTGGCGACCGCACTCGAGACCTTGCATCGCGTCAGTCGTGGCCGGCTTGTCGCTACGATCGGCTCGGGCGACGAGGAGAGCCGCGAGGAAAACGAGTCGTTCGGTCTCGGTTTCGGTGACGTCGACGACCGCCTGCGCGCGCTCACCGCCGCAGTCGACTGGTCGCGCGGCCACGGCTTTCCCGTCTGGGTCGGTGGCACCCTCGGTGCAGTCCGCGACCTCGCGGCGCGTCGGGCCGACGGCTGGAACCGATGGGGTGGCAGCGTCGAACGGTTCGCGCAGCAGACGGCGCACGTACGCGAGGTCGCGGGCACACGCCCGTTCACGGTGTCGTGGGGCGGACTCATCGTCCTCGGTGAGTCCGAGTCGGCAGCCGACAAGAAACGAACGCAGCTGACTCCGGGTCCGGGCGTGCTCGTCGGCGGACCGGAGCGCGTCGCGGAAGCGCTGCAGGCCTACGGGGACGCTGGCGCCGAGTGGGTCATCGTCGGTCCGATCGACTCGTCCGCACCCGACAACGCCTCGCTGCTCGGTGAACGGGTGAAGCCGCTGCTCGCGTCGAACTAAGCGCGCCCGTCGAGCAACAAGTGCGCGGCCGCCGTGAGGTCGGCCGTCATCTCCGGCCCGCTGAGCATGCCGCCGACCCACGCCGAGAGTGTGGACAGCCACACGTGGCCGAGGACGCGCAGCACACCGTCGAACTCGCTGATGTCGCCGGTGTCGTGGCCGTCGATGGCGTCGGCGATGATCGTGCGCAGCGTGGCGTACACCTCGAACTTCGCGGCGGCCGCGTCGGGGTCGGGTGACGACAACGCGGTGACCATGGCCGCGGTGGCGTGGGGCTCACGCTCGAGCGCGCGGCACGCGCGGCGCAGCACGTCGGTCACCCGATCAGCGGGCGTCGCACCTCGCGGCGGGCGGAGCGCGAGCCGTCGTTGCAACTCGCTCGCCTGTGCTGCCAGCGCGGCGACGAGCAACTGGTCCTTCGACGAGTAGTGGCGGTAGAGGGTGCCGAGCGCGACTTCGGCCTTGGCAGCGACATCGCGCATCTGCACGGCGTCGTACCCGCCCTCGGCGGCCAGCTCGCTCGCGGCTTCGAGCAGCCTCCGGCGACGAGCCGCGGTCTCGATTGCCCGCGGCCCCGGGACACGGGCGGCGGGCGTCGGGGTGGTGGTCATAGCAGGGACGCTACCCCGAAAGGTAGAACGTGTTGCAGCTTTGGCGGTCCGTCCCTACACTCCGCACCATGCGCACCCAACTGAGTGACGAGCTTGGTCTCGAGTTCCCGATCTTCGCCTTCAGCCACTGCCGCGACGTCGTGGCCGCCGTGAGCCGAGCCGGGGGCATGGGGGTGCTCGGCGCCCTCTACTTCACGCCCGACGAGCTCGAGATGGAGCTGAAGTGGATCGACGACCATATCGACGGCAAGCCCTACGGGGTCGACGTGGTGATGCCGGCGTCATATGAAGGCGGCGACCCGGGCGACCCGAAGAACCTGGAAGCGCAACTCGAAGAAGCGATCCCGAAGCAGCACCGCGACTTCGTGGAGAACACGCTCGACCGCTTCGGCGTCGCGCCGCTGCCGCCCGAGCTCGAGACGCCGCACCATCTCCTCGGCTGGACCGACAGCACGGCCCGTCCGCAGGTCGACATCTCGCTCGAGCACCCGATCTCGCTGCTGGTCAACGCGCTGGGCCCGCCGCCCAAAGACGTCGTTGACCTCGCGCACGAGCATGGCATCAAAGTCGCTGCGCTGGCGAGCACGGCGCATCACGCCCGCAAGCACGTCGACGTCGGCGTCGACATCGTCGTCGCGCAGGGCACCGAAGCCGGCGGCCATACCGGCGACGTCTCTTCGGTCGTGCTGTGGCCCGAGGTGATCGACGCGGGCGCGCCCACGCCGGTACTCGCGGCCGGCGGAATCGGGCGCGGTAGCCAGATCGCGGCCGGGCTCGCGATGGGTGCGCAGGGCGTGTGGACGGGATCCATCTGGCTCACGACGACGGAGAGCGACGTGCAACCCCAGTTGATCGAAAATCTGCTCGAGGCGTCATCGCGCGACACCGTGCGGTCACGGGCAATGACCGGCAAGCCCGCGCGTCAGCTCCGCACTGCGTGGACCGACGCGTGGGAGGGCCCCGATTCGCCGGGCACGCTGCCGATGCCGCTCCAGTTCATGCTCACCGCAGAGGCGCAACAGCGCATCTGGCGCTCGGGCAACAAGAAGCTGATGGGCTTCCCGGTCGGCCAGATCGTCGGCACGATGAACAAGGTGAAGCCGGTGCGCGACGTGATGTTCGAGCTCGTGGAGGAGTACGTCGAGGCCACCGAGCGGCTCAACCGCGTGACCGAGGCCTGACCGCCGCTCAGCCGGCAAGCGCGGCGGCGACCTGCGCGCTTCGCGCGCTTGGCTCGAGTCGCAACAGCACCGCCTTTTCGACCTTGCGCACGACCGGCGCCGCGCGTGAGGGCTTGGTGACGATGGTGCTCATTGCGATCTGGTCGCTCTCGTCGGGCTGGAAGACGATGACCTTCATGCCGGCGTTGCGGAGCGCGCGCACTTCCTGGCCCAGGCGCCGCCGGAAGTGCAGCCGCAACGTGTTTTCGAGCGACGCCGGGAGCAAGAGCGATGCCGTTGCCATTGCCGTTGGCCGACGGTGCCTCGAAGGCATCGAGCCGGGCGAACTTCGCGGCGCTCTCGGCGCGCTCGGGTTCGCCGGTCATGTGCGCGGCCAGGTCGGTGCCGGTGATCCCACCCCGGAGGTACGAGCCGACCCACGCGCCGACCGAGGTCCCGACGATCAGGTCGGACCGGGTCGCACTCCACCCGGTCGTGGCCTCCAGCGCGCGCAGCAGCCCCGCGTGAAACGCTTCTCCGGCGAGGCCGCCGGCGCCGAGTACGAGTCCGATGCGGGCAACACCCCGATCATGCCCGCACAGCCGCTCTGCTACTCGGTGTCGCAACGACGAGGTTTCGGGAGCTAGGGCAACGGATCGGGCGGCTGCGAGGGCGCGGAGCGGTAGGCCTCCTCGCCGAAGTACTCGAGGGCCCGCTCGGGCCCGATGATCACGAAGAGCCCCTCGGCCTCGGCGGTCAGCTGGTCGCCGACGTACAAGCTGCCCTTGGCCACGATGCGCTTGCCGTCGACCTGCTCCACCCAGCCTTCGAAGCGCACCTCGACGTGCAACGGCGTCGGGCGCCGGTAGCGCACCGAGAGCTTGCCCGTCATCCCGGGATGCCCGCTCCCGATGTTGGTCATGCCGAGCACTTCGTCGAACGCCAGCGCGATCCATCCGCCGTGCACGTAACCCGGCGGTCCCTCGTACGCCGCGTGGAACACGCCGTGCGCATGGATCCGCCCGTCGCTGAACTCGTAGGCGATCGGGGGTGCCATCGGGCTGACCTCGCCGACGAGCGGGCTACGAGACAGATAGTCGTCGTGATTCATTTCCTGACGCGTCCGCACGCCGCGGGCGGGCGCGCCGGTCGCGGCATCCCCGAGCTCGGCCGCGAGTTGTTCAGCGGTGTGGGCCGCGTCGTGGAGTCGCGCCTCGCTGACATCCTCGGCCGTGAGCGCGACGTCGATCAGATGACGGACCGCCTGCGTGAAACGCATGCGCTCGGGCGTTACGAAGTCGTCAGCCACTCCGGCTCGGGTCACTTCCCCTTGAACACCGGCGGGCGCTTCTCCGCGAAGGCGCGCGGCCCTTCCTGCGCGTCGTCGCTCGCGAACACTTCCCAACCGATCGCGTCCTGGATCGGCATCGCCTCGGCCTCGGAGAGATGCTCGGTCTCACGCCACGCTCGCAGAATGGCCTGCGTCGACAAGGGCCCGCACGCGGCGACTTGCAGCGCGACCTCGTGGGCGACTGCGAGTGCCTGACCGTCGGGCACGACGCGCCCGATCAAGCCGATCTCTTTTGCCTCGACCGCGGTGACCGCGCGTGCCGACAGGAGGATCTCCATCGCAAGCGTGTACGGGATCTGGCGGGGCAGGCGCACCGCGGAGCCACCGAGTGGAAACAGGCCCCGCCGCGCCTCCCAGACGCCGAAAGTGGCCCCTTCGCCCGCGATGCGGATATCGGTGCCTTGCAGCATCTCGGTGCCGCCGGCGACCGCGTAGCCCTCGACCGCGGCGATGAGTGGCTTGGCGAGCCGGTAATCGCGCAGGAGCGCCTTCCAGTGGAGGTTGGGCTCCTCGGCCATGCGCTCGCGGACGTGCGAGTTCTCGGACGGCTTCGACATGGCCTTCAGGTCGGCGCCCGAGCTGAACGTGCCGGCAGCGCCGGTGAGGATCGCCACCCGCACGTCCGCCGTCTCGTCGATGTAGGTGAAGCCGTCGGCGAGCCCGACGAGCATGTCGGAACTCAAGGCATTGCGCGCCTCGGGCCGGTTCATGGTCAGCGTCACCACGTGGTCGTCGCGTTCGACCTGGCAGTGGTCGGTGCTCATGGGCAGCAGCTCGGACATGCACGGACCTTCCCGGGGACGGACGGGCGCCGAGTCTACGCAGCGCCAATCCGCCGACCGCCGGGCCCGCCCGGCATGCGCAGCGTCACCCGGGCTGGGGTACCCTTGCGGCGCAACGAGAACGTGTTCTACTTTCGTTCGGACTGCGTCCCCTCGATCACACCCCGGGAGATCGCCCGTGAACGTGACCGCTGTCGACCTCGCCGACCCGCTCAGTTACAAGAACGGGCCGCCGCATGAGTTCTTCACGTCCCTGCGCAACAACGAACCGGTCTACTGGCACCCGCGCGACGGGGAGTTCGCGCCCGGGTTCTGGGTGTGCACCAAGTACCGCGACGTGATCGCCATCGAGCGCGACGTCGCCACGTATTCGTCGGCCGTCGGCGGTGCTCTGCTCGAGGAGCCCGGCGTCGGCACCGACATGATGATGATCAACCAGGACCCGCCGCAGCACACTCGGCTCCGCATGCTCGTGGCACGCGGGTTCACGCCGAAGGTCGTGGCGTCGAT
>JBBRZM010000012.1:0-78091 GCA_038236695.1 Acidimicrobiia bacterium | reverse complement strand
TTCGACCACGCGGACAGGCAGGTTGTCGAGCAGCTCGTTGGCGAGCACGACACCGGTGAAGGGAGCCGACGGCAGCTCGGGCAGCGAGCTGACGATGGGCCCGACGCCCGTGACCGGCACCGGCGGCTCGTCGCCTTCACTTGGCATTGCGGGCCCGAGCGCGTCCTCGAACGGCTCGATGGCGAGCAGCTCACGTTGCGCGTCGCGCAGCGCTGCCGATCGCTCGACGAGCACGTATCGCAACGCGGGCGCGCAGCTCGGGTCCGCGGCCAGCACGTCGGCGGCGAGCTTGCCCCGCCCCGCGCCGGCTTCGATGACGACGAACGGGTCGGGCCGGCCGAGCTCCTCCCACCAGTGGTCGAGGGCGCGCCCGACGAGCATCCCGAACAGCGACGTGCGTTCCGGGCTCGTGACGAAGTCGGCGCCGGCCCGCCCCGCGCCGTGTGCTCGGGCGAAGAAGCCGTCCGGCTCCCCGTACAACGCGAGCTCCATGAACCGGTCGAACGGAATCGGCCCTTCCCGGTGGATCGCATCGCGGATCTGGTCGCCGACGCTTCTCACTGACGCCACACCGCCTTCCCAGAAGCTGCACCTTCACCGTTTCGTCGTCAAGGTGCCCTCCAGCGACACCGATCGATCAAACGGTCGTTCAGCCGCGGGCGGCGAGCTCGCCGATGCGGGCGAAGAGCTGCGGGTAGACGCCGATCACGAGCACGACGGCCGCGGTGAGACCGATGGCCATGCTGAGCGCGGGCGGGATCGTCGGCTCCCCCGCGACGGCCGTCTCCGGTGCACCGTGCAACCAGATGCGACGCACGACCGCCGTGTAATAGAAGAACGCGATCACCGAGTTGACCGCGGCGATCACGCCGAGGGTGATCGCCGCCGCGGTACCGGCATCGAACACGGCACGGAACATCACGAACTTGGCGAACCAGCCCGCGAGCGGCGGCATACCCGCGAGGGAGAACAGGAACACCGACATCAACGTTGCGAGCGCCGGCGCGGTCTGGCCGAGTCCGGAATACGACTCGATCTCGCCCGATCGCGTGCGCCGCGCCACTGCGATCACGACCGCGAACGCGCCGAGGTTCATTGCACCGTAGATCAACAGGTAGATGACCACGGCTTCGAACGAGGAACGTTGCGCGGTGCCGTCGGCCGCCACCGCGAGCGGCACCAGGATGAATCCACCCTGGGCGATCGACGAGTACGCCAGCATGCGCACGATGTTGGTCTGGCGCAGCGCGGTGAGATTGCCGAGTGTCATCGACGCTGCTGCCAGCGCCCACAGGATGGGCTGCCAACCGTCGGGCGCGTTGAAGAAGCCGAAGTACACGATGCTGAGCAGGGCGACGAAGCCGCCCGCCTTCGACGCGACCGACAGGAACGCCGCGACTGGCGTGGGCGATCCCTCGTACGTGTCGGGCGCCCAGAAGTGGAACGGCACCGCGCTCACCTTGAACGCGAAACCGACCAGCGTGAGGAAAATCGCCACCGGGAAGAGGGGCGTGTCGGTCCCGTGCTGGAAGGCGTAGCGGCCGATGTCGGACAGCAAGGTGGAACCGCTCAACCCGAAGATGAACGACATGCCGTACAGCATCACCGCCGACGACAGCACGCCGAACAGGTAGTACTTGATCGCGGCCTCGTTGGACTTCGCGTCGTGCTTGCGCCAGCCGGCGAGCACGAAGGTGGGAATGGAGATCGTCTCGAGCGCGACGAAGATGGAGACGAGGTCGCGCGCCGAAGCCATGAACATCATGCCGAGGATCGACGTGAGCAAGAGGAAGTAGTACTCCCCCTGGTAGTAGTCGCCGTCGCTGATGTAGTCGACCGACAGCAGCAGCGTCACGTACGCGACCACCAGGAAGAAGCCGTTCAATGCGATCGCGTAGTTGTCGACGGCGTAGGCGCCGTCGAACATGGATCGCGTCGTGCCGTCGACCGCGAGCGTGATCACCGGTACGAGCGCGGCGAGCACGCCGATGCTCGCAATCCGTGACGTCTGCCAGCGCGAGCGCTCGGCAAAGAAGAAGTCGGCGATGAGCACCACGACGATCGTCGCCGAGAGGATGATCTCGGGTGCGAGCGCGTGGTAGTCGAAGCGGGGATTCATCGGTCAGCCGCCAAGTACTTTCGACATGCCGCCCACCACGTGGGTCACCGCGCCGTCGCTCATGCCGAAGAGCAGGTTGGGGAACACGCCGAGCACGACGATCAGTGCCAACAACGGCGCCCACGCAATCCACTCGGACACGTGCATGTCGTGGATGTGCGCGCCCTCCCACTCGGCCTTCGGGGTGCCGAACGCGACTCGCTGCAACATCCAGAGCAGGTAACCGGCAGCAAGGACGGTGCCGATCGCGGCGACAACCATGTACACGCGGAACGTAATGTCGGAGATTCCCGCCGCGGGGTTGTACGCCGAGAGGATCGCGGGGAACTCACCCCAGAAGCCGGCCAGGCCCGGGAGCCCGAGCGAGGCCATCGCGCAGAAGCCGAGGATCCATCCCAGCTTCGGTGCCTGCGTGAGCAGGCCCCCGAGCCGGTCGAGCTGACGGGTCTCGAATCGTTCCTGAACCGAGCCGGCGATGAAGAACAGCATGCCGGTGATGAGGCCGTGCGCCACCATGCCGAAGACCGCGGCGTTGACGCCGAACGTTGTGAGCGTCGCGATGCCGAGCATCACGAAGCCCATGTGCGCGACCGATGAGAACGCGATGAGTCGCTTCATATCTCGTTGCGCGAGGCAGCCGAGCGCTCCGTAGATGATGCCGATCACGGCGAGCAGCCCGATCCACGGGGCCCAGTCGCGCGCCGCGTGCGGGAGAATCGGCAACGCGATTCGGATGAACCCGTAGGTGCCGAGCTTCAGCAGAATCGCGGCCAGCAGCACCGAGCCGACCGTGGGTGCCTCCGTGTGCGCGTCCGGCAGCCACGTATGGAACGGGAACATCGGCACTTTGATCGCGAACCCGAGAAACAGACCGGCGAAGATCAGGTTCTGCGTGGAGCTGACGAGCCCCGCACCGCCGGCTCTCGCCAGCAACACCATGTCGAACGTGTGATTGAAGTGGTCGGCGGTCAGGTTGCGCGGCACGTCGACTGTGAAGAACAACGCCAGGAAGCTCAGCAGCATCAGCGCGGAGCCGAACAGGGTGAAGAGGAAGAACTTGATCGACGCGTACTCGCGGTTAGGACCGCCCCACACCCCGATCATGAAGAACATGGGGAGCAGCACAAGCTCGAAGAAGATGAAGAAGAGGATGAGGTCCTGGGCGCAGAACGTGCCGTTCATGCCCACCTCGAGCAGCAGGATCAGCGCGAGGAACCCCTTGGGGTTGTGCGGCTCGGGAAAGTGGTTCCACGAGTAGATGATGCACACGACGGTGATGAGCATCGACAGGATCAGGAGCGGGAGCGCGATGCCGTCGATGCCCATGTGGTAGCGGCTGTGGATCACGTCGATCCACGAGTTGTCGACTTCGAACTTGCCCAGTCGAGCGGAGTGGTCGTAGTCGAAGCGCGTGAGGATCCCGATGCCCACGCCGAGCGTGACGAGCGACGTGAGCAGCGCCACGACTTTGATCGCCTGCTCGTTGGCCTTCGGTATGAGCAGCACGATCGCCATGCCGACGACGGGGGTGAAGACCGCCAGGGTCAGCGCCGACTCGTCGAACCAGTTCATCGCAGGGGGTCCCTTCTCAGTTGAACAGCACGAGGGCGAGGCTCAACAGCCCCACCGCCGCGAACAAGGTGAGCGCGTAGCGCTGCACGCGGCCCGATTGGACGTAGCGAAGCAACCCGCCGGCCTCGCCCGTGGTGTCGGCGATTCCGTTGACCGCGGCGTCGACCACCCTCTGGTCGACGACGTCATAGGTGAAGCGCCCGACCCGGCGGGCCCCGATGCCGACGAGATCGACGGTGCGGTCAATCACGTTTTGGTTGACCCAGTACGCCGCGCGTGCGATCGAGCCCTTGATGCTGCCGACGATGACGTCGGTGTAGAGCACGTCGAGGTAGTACTTGTTGACGAGGAACGTGTAGCCGGCGTGCGCAGCCGTGTTGCGCTGCGTGAGTCCCTTCAACGCGCCGATCTCCTCGCGCCGGAAGAAGTAGTACGCCGCTATGCCAATGCCGAGTAGCGCGACGGTGAGCGAGATCGCGGCCTTCGCATAGTCGAAGTCGGGATGCACCAGCGCCGGGAACACAAAGGTGGGCTCGACCCAGTCTTTGAACTTCTCGATGCCGAACGGGCTCGCGTTGATGAATCCGCCGACGGCCGAGAACGCCGCGAGGATGATCAACGGACCGGTGATCGCACGCGGCGACTCGTGGGGTTCGCCGTGGCCCCGGTACTCGCCGAAGAACGTGAGGTACACGCAGCGCGTCATGTACGCCGCGGTCATGACCGCGCCCGCGAGTCCGACATAGAGGAAGAACGTGTAGCCGCCGTGGCCCGCTGTGACGAGGATCTCGTCCTTCGACCAGAAGCCGGCGAACGGGAAAATGCCGGCGAGCGCGAGAGTCCCGATGAGGAAGGTGACGTATGTGATCGGCATGTACTTGCGCAGGCCGCCCATGTCCTTCTTCATGTCGAACGAATGGTGCGCGCCGGAGTGGCTCGCCGACCCGGCGCCGAGGAACAGCAGCGCCTTGAAGAACGCGTGGGTGAACAGGTGGAACACCGCCGCGACCCACGCGCCGACCCCGAGGCCCATGACCATGTAGCCGAGCTGACTGATCGTCGAGTACGCCAGCACCTTCTTGATGTCGTCTTGGACGAACGCCAGCGCGGCGCCGATGATGATCGTGATGCCGCCGATGAGCGCCATGGCATTGACACCGCCGTCGCCGATCGAGAACCCGTTGTAGAAGACGGGATAGAGCCGGGCGCCGAGGTAGACGCCGGCGACGACCATCGTGGCGGCGTGGATGAGCGCGGACACTGGCGTCGGGCCCGCCATCGCGTCGGGCAACCAGGTGTGCAGTGGGAACTGCCCGCTCTTGCCGATGATGCCGATCAGGAGGCATGACGCGCCGACGATCATCAGCGTGTGATCGGCGCCGTGGCTCAGCGCGTACCCGTTGATGCCGACGATACTGAACGTGCGCGCGGCGAAGAACGTGATGATGATGCCGATCATCAGCCCGATGTCGCCGATACGGGTGGTGAAGAAGGCCTTGAGTGCAGCGTCGGAGTTGGCGCCTTCCTCCCACCAGTGTCCGATGAGCATGAACGAGCACAGGCCGACGAGTTCCCACCCGACGAGCAGCTGGATCGTGTTCGACGCGACGACAAGCATGAGCATCGACGCGGTGAACAGGCTGAGCGCGGCGTAGAAGAACGTGAACCGCCGGTCGCCCTTCATGTACGCCGTGGAATAGACGTGTACGAGCAACGAGACCAGCGAGACGACGAACAGCATCATCACCGCCAGCCCGTCGATCTGGGTGCCGACGCCGAACTTCACCAACCCGTTCTGCCACCACGTGACGTTGTGGATCACCGGCTTCACGACCTCGTGCTCAGCACCGACCGAGACGAGGCCCTTGCCGAACGCCCGTATTCCCTGCTTGTGGCCGGTCGCGTCCTCGACCCGGTTGATCCACTGCACGGCCGCGACGCACGAGAGCACGAACGACGCGCCGACCGCGGCGATGCCCATCTCCGCGCCCTTCTTCGGCATGCGCTTGCCGAAGAACAAGATCGCGACGAACGAGACCGCCGGGATGAACGGGATGAGCCACGCGTAGTCGATCATCGAACCGGTCAGCCCTTCAGCTGGTCGATGTGATCGAGGTTGGCACTATGCAGGTTGCGATAGATGAGCAACACGATGGCCAGCCCGACGCCTACTTCCGCGGCGGCGATCGTGATGACGAACAACGCGAATACCTGTCCCGAGACGTGGCGGCCGAATGCGGAGAACGCGATGAGATTGATGTTGACCGCGTTGAGCATGAGCTCGACGCTCATGAGCACGAGCACACCGTTGCGCCGCGCGAGCACGCCGTAGACACCGGTACAGAACAGGAACGCGGCGAGGATCAGGAACTGATTGAGCTGCATCCGTCAGTCCCTCCGGGCGATCACGACTGCGCCGACCAGCGACGCGAGCAGCAACATCGACACGACTTCGAACGGCACGACGAAGTTGCGAAAGATCGAGCTCCCGACCGTGGCCGACTTGCCCACCCGTAGCAACGAGTTATTGACCTTCACCTCGTCGGCGCCGAACGCGTCGACGACGAGCGCGACGATGACACCTAGAAGGAAGAGCGACACCACCGCCGCGGGCCAACGCTGATCGTTGTCAAGATCGGTATCGCCGCGCATGGGCGCGCGCGTGAGCATGATGCCGAACAGGAACAAGATCACCACCGCGCCGATGTAGATCAGCACCTGCACCCACGCGACGAACTCAGCCGCGAGCAGGATGTATTGCGCGGAGGCACCGGCGAGCACGACCACGAGGTACAACGCCGCGTGCACGACGTTCTGCGAGCGGACCACGCCGATCGCTGCGCCCGCCATCGCGAGCGCGAGGATCCAGAACGCGATGTTCTGCACGACCACGGCTACTTCTTCCCTTTGACTTCGGCGCCGAGCTCGAGCGGCTCGGTCTCGGGCACGGTGGCCTCCCACTCGCCGAGCTTCACCTTGTCGTGGAGGAGCGGCGCGATCCGGAACTCCGAGTACTCGTACTCGGGGCTCCAGTGCAGCGCGTCGAACGGGCACACTTCGACGCAGATACCGCAATACATGCATAGCGCGTAGTCGATGTCGAAACGGTCGAGCACGCTGACCGTGCGCTCGCGGCCCCCTTCGCGTCGCGGTGGACGCTTCTCCTTATGTCCTTCGATGTAGATGCACCAGTCGGGACACTGGCGCGCGCACAGCATGCAGACAGTGCAGTTCTCTTCTTTGAGCGCGATCACGCCCCGCGCCCGCGGCGCCGGGTCCTCACGTTCGTGCGGGTACTGCACCGTGACGGCGCCCTTGAGCATCGTCTTGAACGTGATCCCCAGCCCGCCGATCAGCCCCGGCAACTTCGGCTTCCGCATCAGAATGCCACCTTGCCTTTGGTCGCGCTCACTGCGGGCCGGGATACCCGGCCCGCGGGCGCTCGCATCAGAACGCCACCTTGAAGATTCCCGTTACGAGGATGTTGGCGAGGCCGATCGGGATGAGCACTTTCCATGCGAGTGCCTGCAGCTGATCTTCACGCAGGCGGGGGTACGTGAAGCGCACCCAGAACATCAAGAACGCGACGATCATCAGCTTGGCGAAGAGCACGAGTGGCCCGAGCACTTCCATCAACCCGGTATTCGTGACGCCGGGGATCGCCCAACCGCCGAGGAACAGCGTGGCTGCGAGCGCAGCGAACGCGAATGCGGTGCCGAACTCGCCGATGAAGAAGAAGAGGAAGCGGAATCCGGTGTACTCGACCATGTAGCCGGCAACCAGCTCACTCTCGGCGACGGGCATGTCGAACGGTGTCTGGGTGAGCTCCGCCTGTGAAGCAACCAGGAAGAGGCCGAAGCCGACGAACTGGGTGAGGATGAACGGGTTGCCGATACCGCTCCAGCCGAAGATCGAGCCATTGGCCTGCGCGCCGACGATCCCCTGGAGGTTCATGGTGCCCGCCTGCGCGACGACACCGACGACCGCGAGCAGCAGAGGCAGCTCGTAGGCGATCAACTGCGCGGCCGCGCGTAGCGCGCCGAGCAACGCGAATTTGTTCGCGCTCGACCAACCCGCCATCAGCACGCCGATCACGGACAGGCTCGAGACCGCAAGCGCGTAGAACACGCCGACGTCGAGATTCTTCACGACGAGCTTCGGCCCGGCCGGGATCACGATGAAGATGAGGAACGTCGACATCACGATGACGGCAGGCGCGATCGCGAACACATGCCGGTCGGACTCGGCCGGCATGATGTCTTCCTTCTGGAGGAACTTCACGCCGTCGGCCACGAGTTGCAGCACGCCGTGCGGCCCGGCCTCCATCGGGCCCAGCCGGCTCTGCATGTGGCTCATCATCTTCAACAGGAACGTGTAGCCGAGGATCAACGCCCCTGCCGGGATGAGGCCGAGCACGACGACGGTCTTGATCCCGAGCGTCACACCCCACCCGGCATCGACGGCGAGAACGTGACTCATCGGTCGATGTCCCCGAGGATGAAGTAGAGGCTCGCGAGGATCGTGATCACGTCGGGCACGTACACGCCGCGCAGCAACCACGGCAGGATCGAGACGTTGCTGAACGATGCGGAGCGGATCTTCACGCGGAACGGCCCGGTCGCGCCCTTCGAGACGATGTAGTAGCCCATCTGGCCGAGGGGGTTCTCGGTCTCGACCCAGATCTCGCCTTCGGGCACCTTGATGATGCGCGGCACCTTCGCCATGATCGGACCACTCGGCAACTGGTCGAGCAGTTGCAGCACCATCAACGCCGACTCGCGTGTCTCCTGCAAGCGGACCCAGTAGCGCGACCACGAGTCGCCGTCGGGATGCGTCCACACCTTGAAGTCGATCTCGGGATAGGCGAGGTAGGGCTTGCCGTCGCGGCGCAGGTCCCAGTCGACGCCCGACGCGCGGAGGTTGGAACCCGATACGCCGTACGCGGCACCGAGCGCGCCCGGGATGATGCCGATCGAGCGCGTACGGGCCTCGAAGATCTCATTGCCGGCGAGGATGTCTTCAAAAACGTCGCAGGAGTCGATCACGATCTTCATGACGTTGCGGGTCTCGTTGATCCAGCCCCACGGAAGGTCGTCCAGGATGCCGCCGATGCGGTTGAAGTTGGGGTGGAACCGACCGCCGGTGGCGGCTTCGATGAGGTTGAGGACGTGCTCGCGATCGCGGAACCCCCAGAAGGCAGGCGTGAGCGCGCCGACCTGCAGGCCCATCTCCCCGAGGAAGAGCACGAACGTGGCGATGCGTGACAGCTCGGTGAGAATCGTGCGGATGTACTGCGCGCGCGGCGGCGCCTCGATGCTCATCAGCTTCTCGGCGCCGTGGATGAACGGCACTTCGTTGGCGAAGCTCGAGAGCCAGTCGATGCGATTGATGAGCGTGGTGATCTGGGGGTAGCTGCGCACCTCGGTGAGCTTCTCGTAGCCGCGGTGCATGTAGCCGATCACCGGATCCGCCGCGAGCACGCGCTCGCCGTCGAGACGCACGACGAGCCGGAGCGTGCCGTGCGTCGCCGGATGCTGCGGCCCCAGGTTGAGGATCATGTCGCCGGTGTCGAGCTCCACTCCGACGGCCGCGTCCGCCAGATGGCGCCACGCGCGTCGATCGACTTCGAGCTCGGGGAGGCGCGGCACCGGCGTGTCGGTCGCGCTCACTCGCCTTCGCCTCCCTCTGCGGTCGCAGCAACCTCTTTCTTCTCTTCACCCGGCATCGGCTCGACGTCGACGAGACCGGGCCAGGGCTTCACGGAGCGCGCCAGCAGCGGGAAGTCTTTCCGGAGCGGGTGGCCTTCGAACTCGGACGGGAGATAGAGGTGGCGCAGGTTGGGATGGCCATCGAACACAACGCCGAACATCTCCCAACACTCGCGCTCGTGCCAGTCGGCGCCCGGGTACACCGAGACCCATGAATCAGCGCGCGGCGACGCGTCGTCGACATCGGTCTTGAACGTGACACCCCAGTGCTTCGCGCTCGACTGCACGTGCGCGAGCAATTGAAAACGGCCGGCTGAGCCGGTCAGACCGTACGTCATCTCCGTGGGCTGCACCGGCGCGGAGCTGTCACCGCCGACGTCGTCGCCTTCACGCGGTGCGGGCTGCCAGTCGATGCCCGAGATGTACGAGAGGAAATCGCACGCGAGATCGCGCTTCGCGACTTCGGCCGCGCGGAGCCACGCGTCGGCACGTACCCGCACCAGCAGCGTGCCGAACATGTCGGCTTGATCGATGATCGCGTCACCCAGTTGCGCTTTGAGCAGCGCGAGCAGCGCACTCTCTGTCTCGTCGAGCGGCGCGGCATCGCCTTCGACCTCGTCGGCCGTGACCTCGGTCGTCGGCTGCGCACCGGTGCTGTCGGCGTCGGCCTGGGCCTGGGCCGCCGCGGCCGCCTCGTCGGTTTCGGCGATGGCGCGCTCGGCGCGTTCCTCGTCGCCGGCGCCGCTTTGCTCTTGGCTCGGGGTGATGTCTTCATCGGCCAACGACGATCGGCTCCCCTCGCCAGCGCTCGGCCAGCTCGTCGTTGTCGATGCCCTCGCGTTGGATCTTCCCCTGCAACAACACGATGCCCTGCAGCAGTGCCTCGGGCCGCGGCGGGCAGCCGGGCACGTACACATCCACCGGGATGATCTGGTCGACGCCTTTGGTGACGGAGTACGAGTCCCAGTAGGGACCGCCGCAATTGGCGCACGAGCCCATCGAGATCACGTACTTGGGGTCGGGCATCTGCTCGTACAGCCGCTTGATCGCCGGCGCCATCTTGTCTGTGACGGTGCCGGAGATGACGACGAGGTCGGCTTGGCGCGGGCTCGCCGGGAACGGAATGACGCCGAGTCGCATCATGTCGTAGCGAGGGCTGGCGAGCGCGGCGCCCATTTCGATCGCGCAGCATGCGAGGCCCCATTGGAACATCCAGAGCGAGTACTTGCGGCTGCTGTTGAGGAGCCAGGTGAGCGGCTTAGGCGAGCGCCCGCTTTCGATCAGGCCCACCGAAGCACTCCCTTGCGCCATGCGTAGACAAGGCCGAGCGCGAGCACGAGCACGAACACGATCATCTCCACGAGGCCGTAGGTACCAAGGCTCTCGAGCCGCACCGCCCAGGGAAAGATGAACACCGCCTCGACGTCGAACATGACAAACAGGAGGGCGTAGACGTAGTACCGGACGTTGGACTGGCCCCAACCGCCGACCGAATCGGAGCCGGCCTCATACGTGAGGTATTTCTCGTCTTGGGGCCGGGTGGGCCGTATGAGCCGTCCGGCGCCCAGCATCGCTCCCACCATGAGGAGCGCGGCGCCGATGAACACCGCTACAGCCAGATATTGTCGGTAGAACTCCGTCACGCGCGGGCCTTCCGACCGAGGTGTGGGGCAGCGCGGGAGTATATGTCCGGCCATTCTCGTTGATAGAAACGGAGCGCGCGCGGTTCGCGAGCGCTGCCGGCTCCGCGCACGGCGACCACAATCGTCATCAAATCCATTCCCCGGCATGCCGATGCTGAAGGGGTACGAGAAGCCCGTGGAGGGCATCGAGATGGAGACCAACGGAGTATTGCGGGCCTCGTGGCTGCGCAGCGCGATCGCTCGGCGAGTCCACCGCACCGCGCGCACCGCCTTCGTGCTCTCCGGAGGCGGAAATCAGGGTGTCGCGCAGGTGGGCATGCTGCGCGCCCTGCTGGAACGCGAGATCGTGCCCGACGTCGTGATCGGCACGTCAGTGGGCGCGCTCAACGGCGCCGCCCTCGCGTGCGCACCCGATCTAGACGGCATCGAGCGCCTGGCCGAGACGTGGCGGGGCCTCGACACCGGCAACGTGTTCCCGGGCGGCCCGCTCGGTCGGGCGTGGAACATCCTGCGGCGCGACAGCCACCTGTTCGACAGCGACGGCCTCGAAGCGGTCATCGACGCGGTCGTGCCCCGAGCCCGTTTCGAGCAATTGGCGCTTCCGCTCCGAGTGATCGCCACTGATCTTGACAGCGGCCACGAAGTGGTGTTTGCGAGTGGGCCGCTCAAGCCGGCGCTGCTCGCCAGCACCGCGCTGCCCGGCGCGTTCCCGCCCGTCGACCATGACGGACGCCGGGTCATCGACGGTGGCGTCGTCGACAACGTACCGTTGAGCCACGCGCTCAGCGGTCCGATTGACCGGGTGTACGTGTGCAACGTGTCGGGTGAGATGGCCGACCGCGCGACCCGCTCTCCGCTCGACGCCGTGATGCGGGCGTTCACGATCGCGCGCAACCAGCGGTTCACGCTCGACTTGCTCAACGCGGCGCCGGATGTCGACGTGGTCGTGCTCCCGCGTCCGCTCGACCGGCGCGAGATGGTCGACTTCTCGGGTGCCGACGCGCTGATCGACGAGGCGTACCACCTCGCGTCGGGCACGCTCGACGGCCTCGCCGCGCTCGGGCCGGACGTTCGACGCCGCCGCGTCCGGCGCTCTGACGTCGCGTAGCCGGCGTCTTCGCCAGTCAGCAGACTCCTTGGCGCTTTCCCTTCGGCTTCGGCGTGTCGGCTAATCCACCAGTTCGCTCGAGTCGCTCGATCGCGCGGCCGAGATCGTCGAGAAGCAGATCGACGAGGTCGCGGCTCAGGCTCTCGCGCACAACGACGCGCAGCACCGAGATGTCGTCAGCCTTTGGCGCGAGCGTGTACGCGGGCACGATCCAGCCGCGCTCGCGCAGCACTCGTGACACATCGAAGATGTCGTAGGCGTGGTCACCGACCAAACGGAAGCACACCAGCGGCAGCGCGTCCTTCTTGCTGATCAAGTCGAAGTGGTCGGTCGCGTCGATGCCCTCGGCGAGGCGGCGCGCAGTGTCGATCAGACGGCTCATGACCTGTGCGTAACCGTGACGGCCGAGGCGCGTGAAGTTGTAGTACTGCGCCACGATCGGGCCCGCGCCGCGTGAGAAGTTGAGGTCGAACGTCGGCTCGTCACTGCCCAGGTAATTGGTGTGGAAGATGAGGTCTTCGGGCACGACCGCCTTGTCGCGCCACACGGCCCAGCCGACACCCGGGTAGACGAGCCCGTACTTGTGGCCGGACGTGTTGATCGACTTCACGCGGGGCAAGCGGAAATCCCACTCGAGATCGGGCTGCGTGAACGGCGCGACGAAGCCGCCGCTCGCCGCGTCGACGTGGATGGGCACGTCGAGGCCCTGCTTCTTCTGCAGGTCGTCGAGCGCGGCGGCAAGCTCCTTGATGGGTTCGAACTCACCGGTGTACGTGCTGCCGAGGATGCCCACAACGCCGATCGTGTTGTCGTCGACCAACGCCAGCGCCTCGTCGACGCCGATCACGTAACGGTCGTGCGTGAGATCGACGAAGCGCGGCTCGACATCGAAGTAACGGACAAACTTCTCCCAGCACACCTGCACGTTGTGACCCATGACGAGGTTGGGCTTGTCGGTCGGTTTGTTCGCGGCCTTCTGCCGGCGCCGCCAATTCCATTTCATGACCAGCCCCGCGAGGTCGATCGCTTCCGACGAGCCGATCGTCGCGGTACCGATCGCGGTCTCCGCGTCGGGCGCGGAAAAGAGCCGGGCGAGGATGTTGACGCACCGATTCTGAATCTCGACGGTCTGGGGGTACTCGTCCTGATCGATGGAGTTCTTGTTCATGGTCTCCATCATCAGCGTGTCGGCCTCGGGCTCCATCCACGTCGACACGAACGTCGCGAGATTGAGCGTCGGGTTACCGTCGAGGTTCATCTCGTCGTGCACCATGCGGTACGCGACGCGCGCCGGCATTGACGCGTCGGGGAGCTCGTAGCGCGGCACGGGTCGGTCGAGATACCTGGTGCCGTATGTCGGCTCGACGACGGTCGCTTCGTCGCTCAGCTTGTCGAGATCAACCTTCTTCGACAGTGCCATTGCCCGTCCTCTCCGTACGTCGGAGCGAGATTCTGACCGAGATCGATGGGTGCCGCTTGGCTCAGAAGAGGCGGCCGAACGTCGCGTCGCGCGCGAGCTGGAGGAGGGTGCCGGGCACCACGCCGATGACAAGCGTCGCAGCAGCCGCGATCGCAAGGACGGCACCACTGCCCAAGTCGATGGTGCGCGCCGCGCGCGCGGGCGTGGCGGTGCCCACGTCGCCGTCGGAACGCGTGAACATCGCGAAGACGACTCGCAGGTAGAAGAAGGCGGCGATCACCGCCGCGAGCACGCCGATGACCGCGAGCGCGTACGAGCCCGCGTCCACGGCCGCGGCGAAGACACCCAGCTTGGCGATGAACCCGCCCGTGAGCGGCACGCCGGCTTGGGCGAGGAGGAAAAAGATGAGGAACCCGGCCAACACCGGCTGTCGACCCGAGAGTCCCCGGTAATCGCCGATGGAATGACGGTCGTCGCGTGCGCCCAGCAGCGTCACCACGCCGAAGCTGCCAATCGTCATGAACGCGTACGTGAGCAGATAGACGAGCGCCGCCTCGCGCCCGCGCGCGGTGCCGGCCTGGAAGCCGATGAGGATGTAGCCCGCATGACTGATCGACGAATACGCAAGCATGCGCTTCACGTCGGTCTGCATCACTGCCGCCACGCTTCCGACGATGAGCGTCAGCGCGGCGAGCACCCAGACGGCCGGTTGCCAATCATCGCGATACAACGGAAACGCGACGAGGAACACCCGGAGCAGCGCGGCGAAGGCGGCGGCCTTGGTGGCCGAGGCCATGAACGCGGTGACAGGCGTGGGCGCACCTTGATACGCGTCTGGCGTCCACATGTGGAACGGCACGGCCGCGATCTTGAACCCGAGGCCAACGAGCAGGAGCGCGAACCCGGCGAGGAGGACGCCTTCGTCGAGCACCGTGTTGGCCGCGAGGAAGTTGGCAATGCCGGTCAGTGATGTGGTGCCGGTGGCACCGTAGGTGAGCGCGACGCCATACAGGAAGATCGCGGAGGAGAACGCGCCGAGGACGAAGTACTTCAGTCCCGCTTCCTGCGACGTGAGCCGCCGCCGGTCGAACGCGGCGAGCACGTAGAGCGGAATCGACAGCACCTCCAGTGCCACGAAGATCGCGATGAGGTCGTTGGCCGTGGTCATGGCGAGCATGCCGGTAGCCGAGAGGAGCATCAACGCGAGGAACTCGGGTCCTTCGAGCCCTTCGCGTTCGAGGTACGACGCCGCAAGAAGCAGCGCGAGCACGGTTGACACGAGGACGACTCCGCCGAGGAACACGCCGAACCCGTCGACGCGCATCATGCCCGCCATCGTGGTGATCGCACCGTGGTTCTGGACCTTGTTCCATTGCGGGACCAGCAGACCACCCGCGACGAGCACTCCGGCGAACGCGATGAACAACGCCGACGGGTATACGAGCCGGGAGCGACGCACGAGCGCGCGCAACAGCACGATCAGCACCGCGGCTCCGGCGAGCGCGATCTCGGGCGCAACCGCGAGCCAGTTGACGTTGGGCGTCGCGAGTTTCGCGGCAGCGAGGATCACTTGTGGACCCCCGCAATCGCGCGCCGGACGACGCGCTTCGCGACGTCAGGCTGCCGATAGTTGCTGTTGTTCTCGACGTGCTGGATGAGCGCCTTCACCGAGGGCTCGATGCGGTCGAGCGCGGGCTTGGGCCACATGCCGAGGAAGAGACTGATGCCGAGCAGCGGTACGACGGCGAGCAACTCGCGGGCGTTGATCTCGGGCATGGCCGCAGTTGCCTCGTCGGGTCGGCCCATGAAGACACGCTGGAACGCCCACAGCAGGTACACCGCGGCGAGGATCACGCCCGCCGCGCCGATCACCGCGTACGGGCGGTGCACGAGGAACGTACCGAGCAGCGCGAGAAACTCGCCGATGAAGCCGGAGAAGCCGGGCAGGCCGATCGACGCGAAGGCGGCCGCGCAGAACAGGCCGCCCAGGATGGGCGCCACGCGCCACAGCCCGCGAAACGCGGCGATGTCGTAGGTGTGACGACGGTCGTACAGCACGCCGACGAGGAGGAAGAGTACGCCGGTCGTGAGCCCGTGGCTGATCATCGTGAACACACCACCGTCGAGACCTTGCGTCGTTAACGAGAAGACCCCGATGACGACGAACCCGAGGTGCGCGATCGATGAGTACGCGATGACGCGTTTCAAGTTGGGTTGCATCGCGGCGACGATCGCGCCGTAGATGATGCCGATCGTGCCCAGCACGAGTAGGAGGGGCGCGAGATCGACGGACGCTTTCGGAAACAGCGTGAGCGAGAAGCGCAGGAACCCGTACGTGCCCATCTTCAGCAGCACGCCGGCCAGGATCACCGAACCCGCGGTGGGCGCTTCGGTGTGCGCGTCGGGCAGCCACGTGTGCAGCGGGAACAGCGGCACTTTCACGGCGAAGGCGACGAAGAACGCCATGAACAGCCACCGTGAAGTACCGGTCGAGAGCCCGTCGGGCGCCCAGTTGGTGAGTGTGCCGAGATCGAACGTGAGCCGATGGTGATCGCCCTGGTGCAGGAAAGCGACGGTGAGGATGCCGACGAGGAGGAATGCCGAACCGGCCATCGTGAAGAGGAAGAACTTGACCGCCGCGTACTGGCGCCGGTCATGGCCCCAGCCGGCGATGACGAAGTACATCGGTACCAGCACGATCTCGAAGAACACGAAGAACAGAATGAGATCGAGCCCAAGGAACACACCCATCAGCGCGGCTTCGAGGGTGAGCATCGCGATCGTGTAGCCCTTCAACCGTTCGGTGATGGAGCCCGACGCGATCAGCCCGACAAAGAACAACAGCGCGGTGAGCGCGACCATGAAGACGCTGATGCCGTCGACGCCGAGCAGGTACTGCACGCCCAGCGACTTGATCCACGGCTGGCGCTCGACGAACTGCATGCCTGCGGTGCCGGTCTTGAAGTGCCACAGCATCCAGCCGGTGAAACCGACCGTCGCCGCGGTCGCGGCGAATCCGACGGCGCGCACCAGCTCCGGACGCTGCTTGGGTATGAGCGCGACAACCAGCGCGCCCACGAACGGCGTGGCGATGATCGCGGTGAGCACCGGGAAGCTGCTGCTCATCCCCATGCCCTCGTGACGATCCAGACGAGGAGCAGCGCGACGCCGATCACGATTCCGAGCGCGTATTCGCGCACCAGACCGCTCTGCACTTTGCGGAGCTGGTCACTGCTCTTGCGTACGAGCGTGGCGATTCCGTTGACCGCGCCGTCAATGATCTTGGCGTCGACGACGAAGGCCAGCCAGTCGGCGGCGCGGCGCACCGGCCCGGAGACCGCCGCCGCGATGCCTTCGTCGAAGTAGTACGCATGACCGAAGATGCGACCCGCGCGTCCGAGGCGTTCGTCGGCGGGATCGCGGGATGCATCGCGCAGCCCGTCCTTGTAAAGCGCCCACGCGATCAGGATCCCGGCCACGCCGAGCGCGACCGACAGCGTCGAGAGCGCCGCCGCGCCGAGGAACGACGGCGGGTGGACCGGCTTGACGTCGGCGAACACGGGCTCGAGCCACTTGTTGAGCGCTTCGAGCGACCTGAAGGGCAGGTCGAGCACCCCACCGATCGCGGCGAGGAGCGCGAGCACGAGAATCGCGCTCACCATCACCGGCGGTGACTCGTGGGGGTCACCGGTGAGCAGCACCGGCCGGGGCGGCTCGCCGTAGCTCACCGTCGGCGTGTCGAACTGGGTTGGCGGTGTGCCCACCGGCTCGTTGGCGTCAGGTGGCGCTTCGTCGTCGGCGCCGCCCGCGACCACGGGCACGGTGCGGAAGCGCTCGTTGCCGAAGAACACGAGATACACCTCGCGCGCCATGTAGAAGCCGGTGAGCCCCGCGGCGACAGTGCCGAGGATCCACACGCCGTAGTTGTGCGCGTCGAACGCCTTGGTGAGGATCTCGTCCTTCGACCAGAAGCTGGAAAACGGGGGGACGCCCGCGATCGCTAGCCACGCGACGACGAACGCGCCCGCGGTGTACGGCATGTACTTCCGCAGACGGCCCATCACCCGCATGTCCTGGACGCCCCCGCTGCCGTGGATCACGGAGCCGGCACCGAGGAAGAGCGTGGCCTTGAAGAACGCGTGCGTGACAACCATGAATACCGCGGCCGCGTACGCCTTCACGCCGAGCGCCAGGATCATGTAGCCGATCTGGCTGATCGTGGAGTACGCCAGCACGCGCTTGATGTCGGGTTGCACGAGCGCGACGGTCGCCGCCGCGAGCGCGGTGAACCCGCCGATCCACGCCACCCACTCGCCGGCCGCGCCACTCGCCTCGAAGAACGGGTGGGCACGGGCGACGATGAAGACCCCCGCGGTCACCATCGTGGCCGCGTGGATGAGCGCGGAGACGGGCGTGGGGCCCTCCATCGCGTCGGGGAGCCACACGTGCAACGGGAACTGCGCGCTCTTGCCGATCGCGCCGAGAAAGAGGAGGAGTGCGATGGCCGTTGCGGTGCCGTTCGCGAGAGTGTGCGCGCCCGGCAACGTGGTGCTGTAGTCGAGGCTCCCGAGCTTGGCGAAGATGAGGAACATCGCGACCATGAACCCGAAGTCACCGACGCGGGTCGTGATGAACGCCTTCTTGCTCGCGGTGGCGGCGGCATTGCGCTCGAACCAGAATCCGACCAGCAGGTACGAGCACAGTCCGACGCCCTCCCATCCGAGGAAGGTGACGAGGAAGCTGCTGCCGAGCACGAGCACGAGCATCGACGCCACGAACAGGTTCATGTACGCGAAGAACCGGCCGAATCGTCGGTCGCCGTGCATGTACCCGATCGCGAACACGTGGATGAGGGTGGCGACGCCGGTGACGAACAGGATCCACGTGACCGAGAGCGGGTCGACGAGGAAACCGACCTTCACGCTGAGGCCACCGGAGACGAACCAGTCGAAGACGTTGCGCACATGGGCACGCGGCGTGACGTCGCGCAGCGCGAAGAACGTCACTACCGACCACACGAAGGAGCACGCGAGCAGTCCGCTGCCGATCCAGCCTGCTTTCGGCTCGCCGATTCGCTTGCCGAAGAACAACAGGAAGATCGCCCCCGCGATCGGAAACGCCGGGACGAGCCACACGAGGTCGAGCGCGTCGCGCGAGCTCATCTGTTGGTCGCGCTCCCTGCGCCGGCGGGATACCCGCCGACGGCCCTTCGGGCGGGTCGCCGCTCCGTGCTCGGCGCACGGTGTAACCGGCGCCAAGCTCGACTTCGCTCGCTCGCGCGCGAGTATCGGAGATGCTGCGCCCCGTTCATCATCCCCGCAGCAGCCGGACGTCGTCGGCGGTTGCGCCGCGGCGACGGCGGAAGATCGCCACGATGATCGCGAGCCCGACCGCCACCTCGGCCGCCGCGACCACCAGCGTGAAGAACACGATCGCCTGGCCACCCCGGTCGTTGAGCATGCGGGCGAAGGTCACGAACGTGAGGTTGACGGCATTGAGCATGAGCTCCACGCACATGAACATCACGAGCACATTGCGTCGCACGAGCAGTCCGACGGCGCCGATACCGAACAGCAGCGCGGCGAGCACGAGGTAGTAGCTGCCGGTAATCGTCACGCCACCGGCTCCTCGTCGCGTTCGTCGGTCGCCGCCTGGGCTTCCAACTCGTCGGCGAACTCCACCGGCTGTCCCGACCGGCGCGCGAGCACGACGGCGCCGACCACGGCGATCACCAACAGCGCGGCGGTGAGCTCGAACGGCCAGAGGAAGTCGGTGAACAACACCTGCGCGACCGGCTTGATGTTGCCGCCGCTGCGCTCGAGCGCGCCACGCGTGGAGTGGGCGCCGGTGGCCCACGTACCTCCGCTGAGCAGGAAGATCTCGGCCAGGATCACGACGCCGAGCGTGATCGCGGCCGGCCGCTGGAACCTGATCGGCTCGGCCCACTGCTCCTGGCGGTCGATACCGAGCAGCATGATGACAAACAGGAACAACACGACGATCGCGCTCGCGTAGACAATGATCTGCACCGCCGCGAGCAACTGCGCCTGCTCCTGCAGAAAGAACACCGCGACACTGACGAGGCAGACCACCAGCAACAAGGCCGAGTGCACGGGGTTGCGCGCCAGCACGACGCCGACCGCGCCCGCGAGTGCGATCGCCGCGAATACGAAGAACACGACCGCGGTCACGAGTGCGCCTCCTCGTCACGCGTACCGACGGGCTCCTCGGGCCGAGGTGCGGTCAGGTCGGACTCCTGCTCGGGCGCGGCCGCTTGGCCGTGCTCAGGCGGGCGCACTCCGAATCCCAGCTCGGCCGACCATGCGATCCGACCTTCGTACACGGCATTGCCCGCCGACGACGTGGCGCGCATCCACGCGCTGGTCTGGTCGTCTTCGTCGCCGGCCCACAGCTCCCACGGCAGGCGGCGCGATCGACCGTCGTCATCGACGAGCAGTTCGCGCTTCGTGTAGATCGCGTCGTCGCGATTCACGAACGAGAACTCGAACAGCTTCGTCTCGGTGATCGCCTCGGTCGGACAGGCTTCGACGCACAGGTCGCAGTGGATGCAGCGCAGGTAGTTGATCTCGTACACGAAGCCGTAGCGCTCGCCGGGCGATACCGGCGCGTCGGGCGGGTTGTCGGCGCCCCGCACGTAAATGCATCGCGCCGGGCACACACCCGCGCACAGCTCGCAGCCGATGCACTTCTCCATGCCGTCCTCGTAGCGGTTGAGGACATGGCGGCCGTGGAACCGTTCCGGCTTCGGACGCTTGTGCTCGGGGTACTCCGTCGTGACGCGCGGCCGGAACATCTGCTCCAGCGTCACCCAGAAGCCGCTGAACCTCCCCATTACTTGATCTCCAGGTCATGGGAGACAAGCTCGTCGCGTTTGGGCATCGAGAGCCAGAGGACGCCGTAGACCGCCATCGCCCCGAGGCCGGCTGAGGGAACGACGAGCCAGAGATCCCAGCGCTGGTCGCGTGCGACGACGAGCAACGCCGACACCATCACCCAGAGGAACGCGATCTCGATCAGAAACTTCCAGCCGACGTCCATGAGCTGGTCGTACCGCAGTCGCGGCAGCGACGCCCGCACCCACACGGTGCAGAAGAGCAGCACGAGCAGCTTGAGCATGAACCAGAAGATGGGCATTACCCACGCGTTGACCCAACCGTTGGCGGCGAGGAACCCGAGCGAGGGACCGGCCGGTCCGCCGAGGAACAGCGTCACCGCGATGGCCGACATCGTGATGACGTTCATGAACTCGGCCAGGAAGAAGATCGCGAAGCGAATGCCCGTGTACTCGGTGTGGAAACCGCCGACGAGCTCCTGCTCGGCCTCGACGAGATCGAACGGCGGGTGATTCGTCTCCGCGATGGCGGCGATGAGGAAGATGACGAACGCGACGATCGCGGGCCCGATGAGCCAGTTCGCGATCGGCCACTCGGTGGGGTGGGCGATCGGCCACGAGCCCA
Source organism: Acidimicrobiia bacterium (assembly GCA_038236695.1). GTDB lineage: Bacteria > Actinomycetota > Acidimicrobiia > IMCC26256 > JBBRZM01 > JBBRZM01. The sequence goes on along the minus strand of JBBRZM010000012.1, from coordinate 57,043 downwards.
CCCACGCCTGCCGGTTGACGATCGCGCGCGTCGACAGGTTGCGCGTCTGGATGAGCACGCCGACGATCGCGAGACTGAACGCGCCCTCATAGCTCAACAACTGCGCCGACGCGCGTACCGATCCGAGCAATGGATACTTCGAGCCCGACGACCACCCGGCGAGCATCACGCCGTACAGCCCGAGCCCCGACATCGCGAGCAGCCACAGCACCCCGATGGGGAGATCGGCCAGCTGCACGAAGGTGCGGTGCCCCGCGATGGTCACCGTGCCGCCGATCGGCACGATGCTGAACGCGAGAAACGCGGGAAGGATCGCAAGGTACGGCGCCACCATGAAGACCCGTCGATCGGCGTTCGTCGGCGTCGATTGCTCCTTGAAGAACAGCTTGATGCCGTCGGCGAGGGTCTGCAGCATCCCCCACGGGCCCGCGGTGTTGGGGCCGATGCGGTTCTGCATGTCGGCGATGACCTTGCGCATGAACCAGACGTAGAAGAGCACCGCGAGCATGAGCAACGCGAACACAGCGATTGTCTTGCCGATAACGATCAACACGACCGTCAGGTCGATGTCGCCGCGCAACAGAGGGTCGGAGGCGAGCAGCGGCATCAGCGGATCGACTCCACTCGGAGGTCGGTGATCGGCGCGTCGACATCGATCAAGTCGCTCGGTCCGGCCGGCATGCCGCCGGGGTGGCTGGGGGCGCCCGGTTGGTTGATCGCCAGGAATCCGACGCCCGGCGGGATCGCCACGTCGGCGCGAACCGGGAACACACGTGAGCCGCGCGCCGTGGTGACCTTCACCTCGCCGCCGTCGGGTACGCCGATGCGATCACGATCGGCGCGGTTGACGAGTAATACGCACCCTCGCGCGAGCGGCGCCAGCGACGGCGTTTCCCTCACGATGCGACCCCCGTCGTAGAGCTCGCGGCCGGTCACGAGCCGCAGAGCGTACGCGTCGCGAGGCGGCGGAACCCACGCTTCGACCTGACGATCCCAGCGGTAAAGCTCGGGCGGCGCGCCAGTCTCGGTCGTTACGGTCGCCGCCAGCTCCTCGGCCGCGGCCGCGGCCGCTTGGATGTGATCACCGCCCTCGGGCGCGGCCAGACCGGGCTGCAACGTGGTGGCCGCGCCGGTCGCGGCTTCGACCGCCGCAGTGGGGCCGGACGACGCGGGGTCGCCCTCTTGCGAGGCCCCGACTTGGATCGGCTCCCACGACAAGTCGGATGACGCGCCCGGCCGGCTCGTCACCACGATCTCGTCGGGGTGCTCGGCGATCGGTACCACCGCGCCGTCGCGCGCGAGCGCGAGGAGCCGCGCGGTGATGCCAGAGTACGCAGGCGCGACGCGCGCGATCTCGTCCTGAATCTCCTCGACGGACTCGAGGTCGAAGTCGTCGCCGAAACGTGCCGCGAGCTCACTCGCGATTCGCCAGTCGCTCATCACCGGACCCTCCGGCGAGACCTTTTGGCCCAGCCGCTGCACCCGTCCCTCGATGTTGGTGGCACTGCCGGGCTTCTCACCCCACAACGAGCACGGCAAGACGACGTCGGCGTGCCGGGAGCTGTCCGTGAGGAACGCGCCGACCGCCACGTGGAAGCCGATCTTGTCGAACGCGTCGCGCGCCAACGTGCGATCGGGAAAATCGGCAATCGGATCGCAGCCGTGGAGCACGAGCGCACGGATCTTGCCCTGGCTCGCGGCCTGAAGGATGCCGGTGGCGTCGAGACCGCGCGCCTCCGGCACCGCGCCCCACGCGTCGATGAAGCCCGCGCTCCCGGCCTCGAGCGTCACGCGACCGGGCAGGAACCCGGGCGCGAGGCCCAAGTCGAGGGCGCCGTGCACGTTGCCGCGCCGGAGGGCCGACAGGAACCGCACGTTGGGCAACCCCGAAAGCGCGGCCGCTGCGAGCACCGTGGCATCGGCCGGCTCCGCGACCGAGGGGCGGCCGAGGATCACGACGATGTCACCGTCGCGCCCACTGATCGCGTCCGCGCCGCGACGAACTGCATCATCGTCAGGAGTCGCGCCGTCGAGCGCGTGCACGAGCTTCTCGACGGCCGCGGCCTGCTCGCCGGGACCGTGGCGCAACACCGCGGTCGCGTACTTGGTGAGGCCGTCATCGCGACTCGAGCAATCGATGAGCGGAACATCGAGGTCGACGGCCGCGCGTCGAACCCGGAGATAGAGGACCGGCAGCTCCTGCTTGAGATCGGGCGCGACGAGGACGATTGCCCGCGCGCGGTCGAGATCGGCGATGGTCGCATGGGGCAGCCCCAGCACGACCTCGGCCGGAAGCCCGTCACCGAGCTGCGCATCGACGTTGTCGGTGCGGAGCACCCCTTTGAGGAAACGCGTCCACACGTACTGGTCTTCGTTGGTGCCACGCGCGCCACCGAGCGCGGCGACCGACTGTGGGCCGTGGAGGTCGAGCACTTGCCGCAACCCGTCCGCAGCGGCATCGAGCGCCTCGGGCCACGACGCCTCGACGAGCTCGCCGTTTTTCCGGATCATCGGGTGGACGATCCGGTTGGGCGAGTGCACCCATTCGAGCGCGTAGCGGCCCTTGTCGCACAGCCAGCCGTGGTTGACCGGTTCGGAGTCGACGCCGAGCAGTCGCACGAGGCGATTGGACGACGACTGCAACGCGCCCCTGCACTGCACCGCGCACGTCTCGCACGATGTCTCGACCGTGGCGAGATCCCACGGCCGCGCCCGGAACCGGTACGGCGACGCCGTGAGCGCGCCCACCGGACAGATCTGCACCGTGTTGCCGGCGAAGTGCGAACTGAACGGCTCGCCGGGGTACGTGATCACTTCCGTCGCCGCACCGCGCGCGCCGAAGTCGATCAGCGGATCACCCGCGATCTCGCCTGCGAAGCGCGTGCAGCGTCCGCACTGGATGCAACGCTCGCGGTCGAGCATGACGAGCTCGCTGAGCGGAATCGGCTTGGCCCAGTGCCGCTTCTCCTCGACATAGCGCGACTCCCCCGGACCGAACGCGAGCGTCTGGTCCTGCAGGGGACACTCGCCACCGCGGTCGCACACCGGGCAGTCGAGCGGGTGGTTGATCAAGAGGAACTCCAGCACGCCGTCCTGCACCTTCTTCACCCCGGCGCTCTGCGTGTGGACAACCATGCCGTCGGTCACCGGGGTGGCGCACGAGATCTGTAGGCCGCGCATGCCCTCGACCTCGACGAGACACATGCGGCACATGCCCACCGGCTTCATGCGCTCGTGCCAGCAGAATCGTGGGATGTACGTGCCGCGCTCCTGCGCGGCTTTGATCAGCAACTCGCCGCGCGGCACCTGCGCCTCGCGCCCGTCGATCGTCACCGTCACCGTGTCGGGTCCGTCGGCGACCGGGATCACGAACTCGTGCGTCGATGGCCACTGACTCATGGGAATGTCGCGCGCGCTCACCGGATCGAGACCTTCATCGAGGTTGGCTCGGCTTGCGCGCGCATGCGTTGGTCGATCTCCTCGCGGAAGAAGCGCCCCAGACTGACGACCGGCGACATGGTGCTCGGACCGAGCGCGCAGATGGTGGTCTGTGCGAACGGCGCGTTGAGGCCGGGAACGATGTTGTCGCCGAAGTCGAGGAGCAGATCGAGATCCTCGGGTCGGCCCCTGCCGTGCGACATCCGGTACAGGACGCGCTCGATCCAGCTCGAGCCCTCGCGGCACGGCGTGCATTTGCCGCACGATTCGTGCGCGAAGAACTTCGCCAGTCGCCACGCCACTAACAACGGGTCGACCGTTTCGTCGAAGACCATCACCGCGCCGGAGCCGAGCATCGACTTCAGGTCGTTCTGCACGTAATCCATGTCGGTGGGCGCGTCGAGATGCTCGGGCATGAGCCAGGGCGAGGACGCGCCGCCGGGGATGAAGAACTTCAGCTGCTTGCCGCCGCGCACGCCGCCGGCGAGACCTTCGATCAGGTCGCGAAACGTCATGCCGAGCTCGACCTCGTAGTTGCCGGGCCGCTCGACGTGCCCCGAGACCGAGAAGATGCGCGTGCCGGTCGACCGGTTGACTCCGAGGCCCGCGTACCAGTCGCCGCCGCGACGGATGATGTGCGGGACCGTGGAGATCGTCTCCACGTTGTTGACGACGGTCGGCTGCGCGTAGAGGCCCTGCACCGCGGGGAACGGCGGCTTGATGCGCGGCAGCGCGCGCTCGCCCTCCAGGCTCTCGAGCAGACCCGTCTCGTCGCCCGCGATGTACGCACCCGCGCCGCGGTGCAACACGATCTCGAGGTCGAAGCCGGAGTCGAGGATGTTGTTGCCGACGAAATGGCGCTCGTAGGCATCGGCCAGCGCACGCTCGAGCCGGTCGGCGCCCAGCGCGAACTCGCCGCGAAGGTAGATGAACGCGACGTGGGCCTCGATAGAGAACGCCGTGATCACCGTGCCTTCGATCAGCTGGTGTGGATCGCGCTCGATGAGCATGTGGTCCTTGAACGTGGACGGCTCGCCCTCGTCGGCATTGATCGCCAGGTAACGCGGGAACACATCCTTGGGAAGGAACGACCACTTCTGCCCGGTGCCGAAGCCGGCACCCCCGCGGCCGCGCAGTCCCGACGCTTTCACCTGTTCGTTCATGATCTGCTCGGGCGTCATCTCGGTGAGCGCCTTGCGCAACGCGTCGTACGCGCCGTTCGCCAGCGCGGCATCGATCGTCCACGAGTCGTCGGGACGATCGCGCAGAAACTTCGTGACGATGCGCGTCTCCTGCGGGGCCATCAAGCGACCCTTCCACCCGACACGGTGCGGGGCACGCGCGTGCCGGCCTTGTACTCGTCGACGACCGTGGCCGCGGCGTCGGCGGTGACGGGGCCGTGATAGTCGTAGTTGACCTGCATCACCGGCGCGAGATCGCACGCGGCGAGACACTCGACCTCTTCCACGAACACGTCGTCGTCGTCGGCATATCGCGCGCGTAACGCAGCGAGCAGCTCCGGACCTTGGTTGACGAGGCACGACACGTTGGTGCACACCGAGACCACGAGCCGGCCGACGGGTTCGCGCTTGTACATCGTGTAGAAGCTGCACGTGCCCAGCACTTGTGCGGGCTCGATGTGGAGCAATGCCGCGACCTCTTCCATCGCGTCGCGAGTAACCCAGCCGTCCTGGTCCTGCGCGAGATGCAAGAGCGGGAGTACCGACGACTTCGCGTGGGGGTACCGGGCGATGATGTCGCGCGCCTTCATCACATTGGCGTCGGTGAACGGCATGGCTAGCGGTCGACCTCCCCCATGATCGGATCGATGCCCGACACGATCGCGACCGCATCGGCCACCATGCTCCCGGGCACCATCGCCCCCATCGTCTGCAGGTTGTAGAACGACGGACCCCTGATGTGCAGCCGGACCGGCTTGCCGGTGCCATCGGACACGAGATAGCAGCCGATCTCACCACGAGGCGACTCGACCGCGACGTAGGTCTCGCCCGGCGGCACCCGAAAGCCTTCGGTGAACAGCTTGAAGTGGTGGATGAGCGCCTCCATCGACTCGTCGATGCGCGCCCGCGGCGGCGGTGTGATCTTGCGGTCCTGCACGCGGAAGTCGCCGGCCGGCATGCGCTCGACGCACTGCTTGACGATCTTGATCGACTCGAGGATCTCGTAGAGCCGGATGCGGTACCGGTCGTAGGTGTCGCCGTTCTCGGTGTAGACGACGTCGAAGTCGACTTCTTCGTACGCGAGGTAGGGCTCGGCCTTGCGCAGATCCCACGGAAAGCCAGTCGAGCGCAGGATCGGTCCGCTCGCACCGAGCGCGAGCGCCTCGTCAGTGGTGATCGTGCCGACGCCCACCGTCCGTTCCATCCAGATCGGGTTCTCGGTGAGCAACTGGTCGTACTCGTTGACGCCCTTCTCGACGATGTCACACAGCTCCAGCACGTCGTCGGCCCAGTCGTCGTGCAGGTCGACCGCGACACCACCGGGACGGATGTAGTTGTTGTTCATCCGCAAGCCCGTGACCTTCTCGATGAAGCGCAGCACCTCTTCGCGCTCGCGCCAGCCGTAGAGCATCATCGAGATCGCGCCGATGTCCATGCCGTTCGTCGCTTGGAACAACAGGTGCGACGCCATGCGGTTGATCTCGCACATGAGCATGCGGATCCACACCGCGCGGGGTGGCACCTCGACGTCGAGCAGGCGCTCCACCGCCATCGAGAAGACGAGCTCGTTGGACAACGGGGACGCGTAGTCCATGCGGGTGACGTTGGTCGCGCCCTGCACGTACGTGAGCTCCTCACCGGTCTTCTCCATGCCGGTGTGGAGGTAACCGATGATGGGCTTGGCGCGCACGACGGTCTCACCGTCGAGCTCCATCATGATGCGCAGCACGCCGTGCGTCGACGGGTGCTGCGGCCCCATGTTGATGATCATCGTCTCGCCTTCGCCCTCGGCCTCGGGCCAAGGGCCACCGGTGACGACGAGCTCGTGGTGCGTGGGCTGCAGCTCCTGCGCGCCCTCGTCAGTCTGCCGCTCGAGCCTCTCCTCCTCGTTCTGCACGTCGCTCATCTCGGTCTGGGGTCTTCTTTGAAGGTGACGGGCACGCGCGACGCGGCGTCGTCTTTGCGCAACGGGTGACCCGACCAGTCATCGGGCATCAGAATGCGCGTGAGGTCGGGGTGGTCATCGAACTCGATGCCGAAGAGGTCGTAGACCTCGCGTTCGGCGAAGCTCATGCCCGCGTACACCGGCGTGAGGCTCGGCACGCGCGGGTCGCCCTCGGGCACTTGACAGATCGCGCGCACGCGACGGTTGCGCGGGTGCGAGAGGAAGTTGGCCACCACTTCGAAACGTTCGGTCGTCACCCCGTCGATCGCGGCGCGCGACGCGTCGACAAGATGGTCGACCGCAGTCACGTCGACGCACTGCGTGAAGCGTTGGTCGTCGCGCAACCATTCGGCCAGGTCGCGCCACGTGCTCCGGTCGATGTACACCACCGGCTGGCCGTGCGACTCGTGGAAGATGCTGCCCTCGAAGCGGTCGAGCACCGCGGCCGCGACCTCGTCCGACGGGGGCGGTGCCGGGCCCTCTTTGGGAATTTCTTCACGAGCATCGGCGTCGGGCATCTGACCTGGGCTTTCGCGGCTTCGAGGCGGCTAGGAGGCGGACGCGGGCAGCGGCGCGGGCGCGCCGTCGACCTGGTCGATCTGGATTCCCGCGCCGCCGTGGGGGGAGCCGGCGCGGCGCTTGAGGAGCTCACCGGTACGGATCTGCTCGTGGAGCGTGAGGATGCCATGCATGAGCGTCTCGGGGCCCGGGGGGCAGCCGGGCACGTACACGTCGACCGGCACGATCTGGTCGACGCCCTGCACGATCGCGTAGTTGTTGAACATGCCGCCGCTGCTCGCGCACACACCCATCGAGATGACCCACTTCGGTTCGACCATCTGGTCGTAGACCTGGCGGAGCACCGGTGCCATCTTCTGGCTCACACGTCCGGCGACGATCATCAAGTCGGCCTGGCGAGGGCTGGCGCGAAAGACCTCCATGCCGTAACGAGCGAGGTCGTAGTGCGCGGCACCGGCGGCCATCATCTCGAGCGCGCAGCACGCGAGGCCGAACGTTGCCGGCCACACGGAGTTGCGTCGCGCCCAGCGCACCACGTCTTCGAGCCGCCCGGTGAGGAAGTTGTTGGAGACCTGGTCGAGTCCCATCAGGCCGCCTCGCCCTCACCAGCGCCGCCGACGCCCAACGTGTCGGCCGGGTCGAGCCCGTCTCTGCCCGGTGATCCCGAGGCGCGCAGCACGTCGTGTCCGGCCCGCTCCGTGAGTGACTTGACGGATCCCCAGTCGAGCGCGCCGGTGGAGAGCAGGTACGCGAACGGCACCAGCAGGACGAGCAGGAAGACGCCCATCGCGATCACGCCGTACAGCGCGAGGTCGCGGAACACGATCGTGAACGGGTACAGAAAGATGATCTCGACGTCGAGCACGATGAATGCCATCGCGACCAGGTAGAACTTCACCGGAAAGCGTTCCGCCGGTTCCGACTCGGGCACGATGCCGCACTCGTAGGGAGCCTGCTTCGCCGACGTCGGCCGGCGCGGCCCGCCGAGGAACGTCGACACGGTGAACGACACCGTGATGAACGTGACGACCAAGGCGATCATCGTGAGAATCGGCAGGTAGTCGCTCACGTGAACGCGCTCTCCACGAACTCGCTCTCCGGGACTCGGCCGGCCGGATCGATTGCGTCGGCGAGGCTACCCGAGATGCCCCTTCGCCATGCAATGGTTCGAGCCGGCGCGCCCGACCATCGGCATTACGGCTCCGGAGCCGCCGCGACGAGCCGCTCAAGCACTGCGTACGCAGCCTCGGCCGGGCCGATCTCGTCGGGCCGCAGCAAGTTGGCCATGATGCGCAGCACCCACTCCATGAGTGGCTGCGAGTGCATGCCGACGCGTGTCAGCTCCCGCATGACGGCCGGATTGCCGATCGCCTTGACGAACACGCGCGCAACTTTGAAGTAGAGGCCCCAGATCTCGTCGATCCGCTCGGGATAGCGCTGGAGCGCGAGGCCGTCGCCGGTGGCAAGTGCGGTGTCGAGCGCCTCGGCCGCGAGCCGGCCGGTCTCGTAGGCGTACCCGATGCCCTCGCCGTTGAACGGGTTGATCGATCCGCCCGCGTCGCCGACCACGAGCCACGTGGGGCCGGCCTTGGGCGTCACTGACCCGCCGGTGGGCAACTTGCCGCCGGTGGGGGCGCCGCAGGACGTCTCGGGCGCGATGCCCCACCGCGCCGGCGCGGTCGCGATGAACGCGTCCATCAATTGCGAGGTGTTGATCGACTTCCACCCCGAGAACGTGGAGAGCAGCCCGACGCCGACGTTGACCGTGCCGTCGCCGACCGGGAACACCCACCCGTAACCGGGAAGATGATGGCCGTCGCGGTCCCGCAGGTCGAGATGGCTCTCGATCCACGGCTCGTCGTGGTACGGACTCGTGAAGTAGCCGCGCACCGCCATGCCGAGCGGGTAGTCACGGTCACGGGCGGTACCCAGCGCTCTGCCGAAGCGGGAGTTCGCGCCGTCGGCGATCACGAGGTAACGAGATCGCACCGTCTCTGTTGTGCCCGTCTCGTTGTGGCGCACGACGGCACCGCCGACGAGGCCGCTATCGAGGACGAGTTCGATGGCTTCGGTCGCGGGCCAGAACGTGGCGCCGGCCTTCACGGCCTGGTCGGCGACCATTTCGTCGAGGTCGCGCCGGCGCACCACGTACCCGTGCGAGGGGAAGTCGGGATGGTCGGGCCATTTCAACTCGAGCGTGATGCCGTGCGCGATCGAGCGGAGCCCGTCGAAGCGGAGGTGGTCGGCGAGCGGTTCGGCCAGGCCCATGTCGTGCAACTGGCGCACTGCGCGGGGGGTCAGGCCGTCGCCGCACGTCTTCTCGCGCGGAAAACGCTTCTTCTCGACAACCAGCACGTTTCTGCCCCGCTCGGCCAGCCAGAACGCGCCTGCCGCGCCGGACGGTCCTCCGCCCACGATCACGACGTCGTAGCGCTCACTCATCGCGCGCGATGGTGGCACAGCTCACGCGTCGGGTACGCATGCTGGCGGCCGTTTCGAGCGCCCCGCCGCGACCCCACCCGGCGGGGTCGTATCCCTGACGGCACAAGCGTTTCGCGCTGATGCACGATATGCCGATTGCTCATCTAGCGTGGTAGGAAACGCCTGCTCCAGAGCCGGCTACGGGTGGTGAGCGCTGCGCCGAGAGGAGGACGTCGAGCTCAATGTTCCACTGGCTGCGAGATGTCACCGGTCTGGCGTTCCTGCCTGCAATCGGCCGGCTCATCATCTCCTCGTTCATGCTCGTCGCCGGTATCGGTATCGCGATGCTGCTGATGAAGCGACCGAAGCCCGACCGTCCCGCGACGTGGGCCGAGTGCATGGCCGGCGCGGTCGGTGTGTTCGGGCTCTTCGCGCTCGCGTACGGCGTCGTCCCCCACGAGTGGCTCACGTTCGCCAACTCGTACCTCAACATGAGCACCGACCGGTTGATCAAGTGGCCGCCCTGGCCGCTCACGCGCTACGTCAAGTTCCCGTTCAGCGCAGTGCGTGACATCGTCGCGGTGCTCATCTACCTGATCGGATTCGGCGCCAACCTGGTGCTCTTCAAGAAGTGGCAGGAGCGTTCCAAGGTCGAGCCCGCCGGCGAAACCGCCGAGGTCGAGCCGGTCGGCACCTCACGCTTCGGCCGGCCGCTGCGCCGGCTGCGGCAGCGCACGAGAGTGGACGCGTAACGATGGCCCGCACCGACGCCAATCCGCCCATGCCCGACTTCGTCACCGACTATGAGCTGCAAGAGGTCGACCCGACTTACCTCACGTCGGCCGTGAAACCCAAGCAGTTCCTGCACATCGACCAGTCCGAGTGCATCCTGTGCGAAGGCTGTGTCGACATCTGCCCGTGGAAGTGCATCCACATGGTCTCGGTGTCGGCCATCACCGAAGCCGTCAACACGGAGCAGCCCGGCGAAGATCCCACCGACCACGTGGCGTTCATCGTCGACGAAGACATCTGCACGCGGTGCGCGCTGTGCGTCGACCGCTGTCCCACCGGCGTCATCGTGCTCGGCAAGCTCAACCCGACTGTCGTCGGTGAAGGTGATCCCCACACCCGCACCGCGCGCCACGGCTACGCCTACGGCGTGCGCTTCTAGTCCACCTCGCACCACCGCTACGGAAAGACACGAGGAGAGGTTCGTGGCGAACGGCAACGGAAGCAACGGCAACGGGCACCGCATCGGCAAGGTGCTCGAGACTGTCGACACGAAGGTCCGCGGCTCGCAAGCGTGGACCTCCATCTTCCGTCCCGGATCCGTCTACCGGCGCGGTTACACCGACAGTCCCCGCAACCGCTCCTACGTGATCATGAACAACGTGCTGTACCACCTTCACCCGGTGAAGGTGAAGCGGCACGCGGTGAAGGTGTCGTACACGCTCTGCCTCGGCGGGCTGTCGTTCTTCCTCTTCATCCTGCTCACCGTCACGGGCATCTTCTTGATGTTCTTCTACCGGCCCACCGACGCGTCGGCGTGGGACACCGTACGCACGCTCGAGACCGCGGTCACGTTCGGGTCGTTCGTGCGCAACATGCATCGATGGGGCGCGCACCTCATGGTGCTCTCGGTGTTCCTGCACATGAGCCGCGTCTTCTACCACGGCGCCTACAAGGCGCCACGCGAGTTCAACTGGGTCATCGGTGTGATCCTGCTCACGCTCACGTTGCTGCTCTCGTTCACCGGCTACCTGCTGCCGTGGGACCAGCTCGCGCTGTGGGCCGTCACCGTCGGCACCAACATGATGGGTTACACACCTGTGTTCGGATCGCAAGTGAAGTACGCGCTGCTCGGTTCGAAGGAGATCAGCAACGACACGTTGCTGCGCTGGTACACCCTTCATGTCCTGCTCTTACCGTTCGTGATCGTGATCTTCATGGCTGTGCACTTCTGGCGCGTCCGCAAGGACGGCGGCCTGTCGGGCCCGCTGTAGCCGGAGGAGGAACTCGCGATGCCCGAAGTCCCCGAACACCTGCTTCGCCGAAGCAAAGAGCGCCGCAAGGCGCTCGGTCTCCCCGTCGACGACGACGAGGGCGAGGCCGCGGAAGCGACGGCTGCATCCGACGCGCCGGCTTCCGACGCGCCCGACGCGACGGAGACTCCGGCTGCGAGTGACGCGCCCGAAGGCGGCGGCGGTGACGCCGGTGGGGGCGATGCGGGGGGCGGCGGCAAGATCCCGGCGCACCTGCTCGAGCGTTCGAAGCGACGCAAGGCCCAGCTCGCCGGCGGTGACGCCGAGGCCCCCGCCGCGGCCGCGGGCGCGACGGCCACCGCGACCGCGCCGAAGATCGCGGCGCCCACTGCGACCGGTCCGGGCGGTCACACGCAGCGGCTGCTCACGGTCGTCAAGTCGGGGTCGATCCAACAGACGCGCGCCGAAGCGCAAGACAAGGTGCACGTGTGGCCGCACCTGCTGGTCATCGAGTTCGCCGCGATCCTGGTGGTCACCGCCGCGCTGGTTATCTTCTCGGCCACGGTGCGGGCGCCGCTCCTGCAGCTCGCCGACACCAACAAGACGCCCAACCCGTCCAAGGCACCGTGGTACTTCCTCGGACTGCAAGAGCTGCTCACGATGTTCCACCCGATGGTCGCGGGCGTGACCATCCCCGGCATGGGCCTGTTCCTGATGGTGGTGACGCCCTACGTCGACAAGAACCCGTCGCACAATCCCAACGATCGCAAGTTCGCGATCTCGCTCTTCACGCTTTTCGTGATGATGTGGGCCGTGCTCGTGATCATCGGCTCGTTCTTCAGGGGACCCGGATTCAACTTCGTGTTCCCCTGGACCAACGGCATCTTCTTCGAGTTGTAGGAGTCTCCCCCCGTGGACTCGTCGGTCATCCTCGTCATCGCCATCGCTGCGATCCTGGCGTTCGCGATCTCGTTCGTCCTCGTGACGGCACGGCGCCGCGCATCGACCGGATCGTTGAGTCGCGAGACGCGCCGGCGCGACGCGAGCACGCCGACCGGCAGCACGGCTGCCGAGGCCGCGGCCGGCGCGGGCACGTCTACTGATCTCGTTGACACGAGCGCCGCCGCGCGCGAGCGGGCCGACGAAGCTCGCGACTCGATCAGCGGCGGCGTACCGGTCCCGGCGGGCGGCCGCACCGTCGCCACGCGCCAACCCGTCGACGACGAGGAGCTCGGCATCACCCGCCGCCAGTTCTTCAACCGCGGCATCCTGGCCGGTGTCGGCGTCGGCGTGGCCGGGTTCGGCGGCGCCGCGCTCGCGTTCATCTGGCCGGTCGCGGGCCCGAGCACCTTCGGCGAGAAGGTAACCGTCGGCAGCCTCAACGACATCGACGACACCATCGCCAAGAAGATCCCGTTCTACAACGCCGCCGCGAAGACCTACATCCAGCCGTACCCGAAAGCCGACGTGGCGAAGGCGAAGAAGGTCACCGCATACACGCCGGCGATCATCAAGGGCATGGAGCAGGGCTACGTCGCGCTGTACCAGAAGTGCGTGCATCTCGGCTGCCGGGTGCCGTGGTGCGACACGTCGCAATGGTTCGAGTGCCCGTGCCACGGCTCGAAGTACAACCGCGTCGGTGAGAAACGCGGCGGTCCCGCCCCTCGTGGGCTCGACCGCTTCGCGCTCGAGGTCAGCGGCGGGTCCATCACCGTCGACACCGGCACGATCGTCACCGGGCCGCCGATCGGCACCGATACCACCGGTCAAGCCGCCGAGGGAGCGCCCTGTGTGTGACCGCGGGGTCGCGTCGCCCGTTCACCCGTCGACGTGCTCGCGGTCGCAGGCGGGTCAATGAGCTTCCGCACCACAATCATCGCGGTCAACGGCGTCGTGTTCTTCATCATCATCGTGGTGATCGCCGCGGTGGTCATCAGCCAGCGCCGCAACCCGGTGCGCGAGCAGCCACAGAACCTCACGCCCTTTCTCGACGACGAGACCCTCGAAGGCCGAAAGCTCGAACGCGTGCTCGGACTCTCGCTGCTCGCGGTGCTCGTCATCGCCGTGGCGCTGCCGGTCTACTTCCTGCTCACCCCGAGCCAGCAGGCCGAGGCAACGAAGGGGTTCGACGAACGTTCGATCGAGCGCGGCGCGGTGCTCTTCGCCGACCCCACCGGCAAGGACTACGACTCGACGCGTTCGCTCCAGTGCGCGCGGTGTCACGGCGCCCAGGGCCAGGGCGGCACCGCGCCGTTCGTGCTCAAATCAGAAAACCAGGCGTGCGCCGATCCGAAGAACGCGCAGAAGCCCGAGTGTCTTCCCGTGCAAGTGAGCTGGGCCGCGCCGGCACTCCAACTGGCGGGATTGCGTTACTCGCGTGACCAGCTCACGCAGATCATCACCTACGGCCGTCCGGGCACACCCATGCCGGCGTGGGGCTTCGCCAGCGGGAAAGGCGTCCTGGGCGACCAGGGCATCGACGACCTCGTCAACTACGTCGAGAGCCTCAAGCTCTCACCGGCGAAGGCGAAGAAGCAGGCCGCCGACCTCCTGAAGGCGGATCGCACCAACGCTGCGAAGGCCGTCACTGACGCGCAAAAGGCCCTGTCGGCAGCGAAGGCAGCGGCCGGTGCCGACAAAGCCGCGGCGATCACCATGGCGCAGCAGAAGCTCGATGACGCGATTGCCTGGAACGACCAGGTGTCGAAGGCGTCCGACGGCGCGCTGCTCTTTCAGCTGAACTGCGCTCGCTGCCACACGAAGGGATGGTCGTACTACGACCCTGAGGATCCGTCGAAGGCGCCATTGCCGGGACCGATGGGTGGCGGCGCGTACGGACCCAACCTGCGCGACGGTGACGTGGTGCGCCAGTTCCCGCCGCCGACAGGCGTCGAGCTGCAATACCAGTGGATCGCGGTCGGTGTAAAGCAGTACCAGCAGTACGGCGTGCGCGGGATCTCGTCCGGTCGCATGCCGCACTTCACCAACGCGTTGACCAAGGCGCAGATCGACAAGATCATCGAGTACGAGCGCAACGGTCTCAGCGGTCCATGATGCGGAAAGGACTCCGACACTCGTGAGAATGTTGAACCTCGCCGCTGAAGGCTTGACGCACAAGGGCCTTTGGTACCCGACCCTCCAAGGGATCCTGGTCGTGGTCGCCGCCATCGGTCTCTTCTGGGGCTCGATCTACGTGCTGCTCGGCACCAACCTCGGCGCGCGGCTCGGGTTTCTTGTCGCGTGGACGGGGCTGTTCGGTTTCCTCGTGCTGCTCAGCGCGCTGTGGATGACGACGAGCAACCCACTGAACACGTTCAAGGGCACCGTGCCGGGCTGGGAAGCGAAACAGACCGTCAGCGACCCGGCGAAGGCCAAGATCCCGGCGGTGCACGACATCGTGAAACACGGCACGGCGGTCGACCCGACCGAAGCGGCGAACGTCAAAGCGCCGGTCGACGCCGCGCTCGTCACCAAGGTCGCGACACCGACCGCGCCGGTGACCACGGCCGACAACAAGTACGCGATGTTCGACATCGTGACCGATTACAAGATCGTCGACACCTACGAGGTCGGCGGCAGCAAGCCCAACCCGCTGCTGCTGCAGTTCCATCACGTGCCGAAGTACGCCGCCGTGGAGTTCTGTGCGGTCAAGAAGCCCGTCATCGTGTTCGGTACCAAGCCGCCACCGCCCGAATGCGACCCGACGAACTCGAAGAAGGGCTTCATGATCCTCGAGCGCAACCTCGGCACGTTGCGCCAGCCGCCGATCTTCTCGTTCATCGCGTTCTTGTTGCTGTTCGGGTTGGGCCTGCTCGCGCTGCACTGGTGGGAGAAAGACAAGCTGGCGCTCGAGGCGGCGAAGAAGGCCCCGGCCACGCCGGCCGTCCGCGAACCTGAACCTGTCGGCAGTTGAGCCGAGGAGACGCCGTGTCACGCATCCGCATCACGCTCGCCACCGGATTGCTGGCCCTTGTCGCGCTCGTCGCGTCGGCCTCGCCGGCGTCGGCACAGCAGGTGGTCGACGGGGGCAAGGACCGGCAAGGAGGCTTGGCGTTCATCCTCTTCGCCTTGATGGTGTTCATCATGGGCGGCTTGCTGTTCTTCATGGACCGCGTGCGACGCCGACGCGGGGTCAGCGACGACGAGTAGTTAGTCGCGACGCAAGCTCGCGCGCGCCTTCGGCGGCGAGCTCGATCGTGCGGGCCAGATCCGCGTCGGTGTGCGCCAGGCTCGGGAAAATCGTCTCGAAGCTGCTCGGCGCGAAGTACACGCCTCGCTCGAGCATGCCGTGGAACCACGCGGCGTACTGCTTCGCGTCGGAACCCTGCGCGGTGCTGTAGTTGCGAACCGGTCCATCGGTGAAGAACAGCCCGACGAGTGTGCGGGCCCGGGGCACCTGCACCGCAATACCCGCGGCGGTGCATGCATCGCGCAGCCCGTCCGCAAGCGTTGTCGCCTTCGCTTCGAGCTCGTCGTACGCGGCCTCGTCGAGCAGGTCGAGCACCGCGAGTCCGGCTGCGGTTGCCAGCGGGTTCCCCGACAGCGTGCCCGCCTGGTACACGGGACCGGCGGGCGCGAGTACGTCCATCACGTCGGCTCGACCGCCGACGGCAGCGAGCGGCAATCCACCGCCGATGACTTTGCCGAAGATCGAGAGATCGGGCGTGATGCCGTACAGGCCTTGCGCGCCGGCGCGACCGACCCGAAAGCCGGTGATGACCTCATCGAAAACGAGCAGCGCACCGCGCTCGGTGCAGCGGCGGCGGATCGCTTCGAGGAAGCCGTCGACGGGCGGCACCAGGCCCATGTTCGCGGCGATCGGCTCCACCAGCACCGCGGCAATGCCGTCGCCGTGGCGCGCGAACGCGTCGTCGAGCGCGGTGTCGTCGTTGTACGGCACGACGATCGTGTCGGCGACCGCGCCTTCGGTCACGCCTGCGGAGCCGGGGAGACCGAGCGTCGCGACACCACTGCCGGCGGCGACGAGCAGCGCGTCGAGATGCCCGTGATAACAACCGGCGAACTTGACGATCTTGTCGCGGCCCGTCGCGCCTCGCGCCAGCCGCACGGCGGTCATCGCGGCTTCCGTGCCCGACGACACCAGCCGAAGCTTGTCGACCGACGGGACGCGGGCCGCGATCGCCTCGGCGAGCTCGACTTCGCGACGCGTCGGCGCCCCGTACGACGTGCCCTCGGCCGCGGCTTGTTGCACCGCCTCGACCAGCTTCGGATGCGCGTGACCCAGGATCGACGCGCCCCACGACTGCACGTAGTCGCAGTAGCGGTGTCCCTCTGTGTCGACGAGGTAGGCGCCCTGCGCCCGCTCCACGAAGAACGGATCGCCGCCCACGGCCCCGAACGACCGCACCGGCGAGTTCACGCCGCCGGGGATCCGAGCCAGCGCCCGGTCGAACAGCGACCCGCCGTGAGTCACCGCTCGCCCAGTCCCATTCTTGCGTCACGAACCGGGATGTGACCCCGATAACTGACGCAAGAATGGTGTCTGGCCGGCGAGCTCACCCTCGGAGACGCTCGGCGAGCTCGCGGGCGAGGTAGGTGAGCACGAAGTCGGCACCGGCGCGCTTGATTGCGGTGATGTGCTCGAGCGCGACTGCGTCGCCGTCGAGCCATCCCAGTTGCGCAGCGGCTTTCAGCATCGCGTACTCACCGCTCACGTGGTACGCCGCGACCGGCACGTCGAACGCCTGCCGCACGGCTGCGATCACGTCGAGGTATGCGAGCGCGGGCTTCACCATCACCATGTCGGCGCCCTCGGCGACGTCGAGCGCAGTCTCGTCGAGCGCCTCGCGCGCGTTAGTGGGGTCCATCTGGTAGCTACGTCGGTCGCCGAACTGGGGCGCGCACTCCGCCGCGTCGCGAAATGGGCCGTAGAGCGCGGACGCATACTTCGCCGAGTAGGCCAGGATCGCCGTGTCGATGTGGCCGGCGCTGTCGAGCGCGCCGCGGATCGCGCCAACCTGTCCGTCCATCATCCCCGACGGCGCGACCACGTCGGCCCCGGCATCGGCCTGGGTCACTGCGATCGCGGCGTACCGCTCGAGTGTCGCATCGTTGTCGACGGCACCACGCGAATCGACGATGCCGCAGTGCCCGTGATCGGTGTACTCGTCGAGGCAGTTGTCGGCCATGAGCACCAGTGCGTCGCCGACTTCGTCACGCAGATGGCGCAGCGCGACCTGCACGACACCGTCGGGCGCGTCAGCACCAGAGCCGGTGGCGTCCTTGCGCTCGGGCACGCCGAAGAGGATCACCGCCGGGATCCCGAGGTCGGCGAGCGTACGGACCTCCTTGCGCAGGCTCTCGTGCGTGTGCTGCACGACACCGGGCATCGATGCGACCGGCTCGGGAGCGTCGATCCCTTCCTTCACGAACAGGGGCGCGACGAGGTCGTCGACATCGAGCCGGGATTCGGCCACGAGGCGTCGCATCGCGGACGTGCGGCGCAGGCGGCGGGGACGCTGCTCGGGGAAAGGCACGTCACCAGGGTACCGGTGGTTCCCGGCACGCCAAGAGACGCAACGCCTCGACGGCATCACGAACTGGGGTTGCGCTCACCCACCGTTCTCGATGACAGGGCACGCACCAGCGCGGCGACGACGCCGTCGATCGTGTGCTCGGCCGCCTCGGCATCGACCCGCAGGCCGCGCGCGCGTGCGGTCTCCGATGTCACCGGCCCGATCGAAACGACAACCGGCTGGGGCTCGCGCAATTCACCCGCGAGTTCGCAGAAGTTCGTGACCGTCGACGAGGACGTGAACGTGATCGCATCAACATCGCCGCGCACGCGTTCGAGGTCGATCGGCTCGGGCGTCGAGACGACCGTGCGGTAGACCACCAGCACCTCGACTGCGTAGCCGCGCTCCGCCAGGCCGGACGGCAGCACGTCGCGCGCCTGCTCGGCGCGCGCGAGCAACACGCGCTCGCCCGGCGTGTCGGGGGGCGGGAACGACTCGAGCAGCGATTCCGCCACGAACCGCTCGGGCAGGAGGTCGGCCCGCACACCATAGCGATCGAGCGCCTGCAGAGTTGCCGTCCCGATGGCGGCGACGCGCACACCACTGAGGGCGCGGGCGTCGAGCCCGGCCGGCGCGAGTCCGCGCTCGAAGAAGGCGGTGACGCCATTGGCCGAGGTGAACACGAGCCAGCCGTACTGCTCCAGTGGCGGGAGCGCGAACTCGATCGGCTCGATATCGATCGTGGGCAACTCGATTACTTGGGCGCCGAGGGCTTCGAGCTTCGCTCGGAGCTCGCTCGCCTGTTCGCGCGCTCTGGTCACCACGACCGACCGTCCGAACAACGGACGGCCCTCGAACCACGCGAGGTCGAGCGCGGCGACATCACCGACGACAATCGCTGCGGGCGCCTGCACGTCGGCGTCGGCGATCGTCGCGAGCGTGGCGCGAACCGTTCGCTGGTCGGGGCGGGTGCCGTTTCGCACTGCCGCAACCGGCGTGTCGGCGGCGCGGCCGCCGTCGATGAGACGTTTCGCGATGTCGCCGATCCGGCCGGCGCCCATGAGGATGACGAGGGTGCCGCCGGCACGGCCGAGCGCGTCCCAATCGACGTCGGCGTGGCCCTTGTCGGGGTCTTCGTGTCCGGTCACCACGGTCACGTGCGTCGAGCGGCCGCGATGCGTGACCGGGATGCCTGCGTACGCGGGCGCAGCAATCGCGCTCGTGATCCCGGGAACGACTTCGAACGGGATGCCCGCCGAGCGCAGGGCTTCTGCCTCTTCGCCGCCGCGTCCGAAGACGAACGGATCGCCGCCCTTCAGGCGCACGACGGTGCGGCCGGCGGCGCCGTGCTCGATGAGCGCGGCGTTGATCTCGTCCTGCGTCATCTCGACCTTCCCGGGTGCCTTCCCGGCCGCAAGCAACTGCGCGCTCGCAGGTGCGAGATCGAGCAGGACGCGTGGCGCGAGCCGGTCGTACACCACAACGTCGGCCTGCCCGAGAAGCTGCGCGCCACGAACAGTCAGCAGGCCGGGGTCACCGGGCCCCGCGCCCACGAGATAGACGGTCATGAGACGACTGGGGCCAACGCGAGGTCGTCGAGCAGCATCCGTCCACCGTTGTCGTCGAGCAGGGCGCGGGCGGCGTCGATGCCCGTGGCCGTCGGGTCGAGACCGGTTGCCCGCGCGCGCAAGACGATCCGGCCGTCGAGCGACGCGAGCAGCGTGTCGATGACGACGATGTTGTCGTCGTCAATCGAAGCGAGCGCACCGCAGGGCAGGTTGCAGCCGCCGCCGAGCTGCGCGAGAAAAGTGCGCTCCGCATCGAGCGCGCGATGGGCCCGCGCATCGTCGATCCGTTCGAGCCGCGCTCGCGTCTCCTCGTCGTCGATCCGGCACTCGACGGCAAGCGAGCCTTGTCCGACCTGCGGCAGCATGACCGAGGGGTCGAGGAGCTCATCGACGCGGTCGAGCGCTCCGAGCCGCTCCAGCGCCGCGGCGGCCACGATCACCGCGTCGAACTGCCGCGCCTTGTCGAGTCGGGTCTCGATGTTCCCGCGCAGCTCTGCGAACACCAGATCGGGACGTACGTTCGCAAGCTGCGCCCGCCGCCGCACCGAGCCGGTCGCGACCTGCGCCCCGGTGCGCAGTGCGTCGAGTGTCGACCCGACGAGGGCGTCGCGGGGGTCGCCCCGCTCGGGCACCGCGACGAGCACGAGCCCGTCGGACATGACCGCGGGAAGATCTTTGGCCGAATGCACCGCGATGTCGGCGCGCCCGTCGAGCACCGCCTGCTCGACTTCCTTGACGAAGACACCCACCCCGCCGATCGCGTGAATCGACACGTCGGCTCGCTGATCACCTCGAGTCGACACGACGACAAGTTCCGCCGGGACATCCAGAAGCTCGACGACCCGATCAGCCTGCCAGCGGGCGAGCGCGCTGCCGCGCGTCGCGACCCGCAGCGCGGAAGCCATCAGCTGATGTCGTCGGGCAGCTCGAACAGCGCGGCCAGCGCGTCGGCGTAGAGCTCGCCCCGGGCGGTACCGGCTGAATCCTTCACGACGACGGTCGGGTCGTGCAGCAGCTTGTTGACGATTCCCTTCGACAACGCCTCGATCGTTTCGCGAGTTTCGGGATCCAGCGCACCGAGCCGGGAACGAAAACGGTTGAGCTCGCCGAGACGCACGTCTTCGCCCCGGGCGCGCAGTGCCGTGATCAATGGCGCGACCTCGCGGGCGGAACGCTCAAGCCGGTAACGTTCGAGCTCGTCGGTGATCACGCGCCGCACGTTGACGACCTCCTGGCGGCGCTGCGCGAGCGATTGCTCCGCAAAGCCGCGCAGGTCGTCGATGTCGAGCAGCGTGACACCGAAGATCTCGCCGACCCCGGGGTCGATATCGCGTGGTACCGCGACGTCGACGACGAGCAGCGCCCGACCGTCACGCAAGCGCATGACGGCCTCCATCTCATCCCGCGCGAGCAGCACGTCGGTGGCGGCGGTCGACGCGAGCAGCACATCGGCAACTTCGAGCGCAGCGGGCACCGCCTCGAGACCGATCGACCGGCCGCCGACCCGCTTCGCGAGCGCAACCGCCCGCTCAGGCGTGCGGTTGGCGACGACGACGTCGCCCACACCGGCGCCGGCAAGCGCGACCGCCATGCCTTCGCCCACGTCGCCGGCGCCGAGCACGAGCACCGTGCGACCGACGAGCGTGCCCAGCCGCTCGGCGGCAACCGCAACCGCGGCCGACGAGATCGACACGGCATTGCGGCCGATCGCGGTTTCGGTGCGCGACCGTTTGCCGACTTTCACCGCCTGACGAAACACGCGCGAGAGCATCTGGCCGGTCGTGCCCTCGTGCTCCGCGGCCAGCCACGCCTCGCGCACCTGGCCGAGGATCTCGCCTTCACCGATGATCATCGAGTCGACGCCGGCCGCGACCCCGAAGAGGTGCGCGACCGCGGCCTCGTCGTGGTAGGTGTAGACGTGCTCGGCGAAGTCGATCGGGTCGGACGACGACAGCGTGGTGAGAAAGTCGAGGACGTCTTGCACCGCCGGGTGGAACCGCGTGCTGCGCGCGTAGATCTCGGTGCGGTTGCACGTCGACAACACGACGACTTCGGCGAGGTTCTCGCTCTGGACGAGAGAGTGAAGCGCCTTGGGGAGCTCGACGGACGGCACTGCCATGCGCTCGAGAATCTCCACCGGCACGGTGCGATGGTTGAGTCCGACTACGACGAGAGACACGCCTGAAGCAACTCCTTGGCCTCGTCGATCCGGCCGGCGCGAATCAGGTCGAGCATGCCGGAATCAAGAGCCCCTCGCCAATTGGCCTCTTCGCTCGAACGCCCCGAGTCTCGCAAGGATTCCCGCGCCTGTGAGAGCACCTCGAGCAGGATCTCGTACTCGGGCCCGATCTCGTCGCCCAGTCGCTGCTTGAGCCACGCCGCCAGCGCCGGACTGCGGCCCCCGGTGCCGATCGTCAGCACCAGGTCGCCACGCCGTACGACGGACATCAGGGTGAACGAGCAATTGGCGGGATCGTCGGCGGAGTTGACCCAGGTGCCGCGCTGCTCGCCGGCTGCAAACACTGCATGGTTGACGGCGGGCTCGTCGGTCGCAGTGGTCGCCAACCATACGCCGTCGAGGTCTGACGGCTCGAACGCTCGCTCGTCGGCGGTGAGCCGACCGGCGTCGCGCCAGGCGCGCACGTCGTCGCCGAGCTTCGGCGCGACGACATGGACCTCGGCACCGGCTTCGAGCAACGCATCGATCTTGCGCGCCGCAATACGACCGGCGCCGACGACGACACAGCGTCGACCCTCGACGATCAAGCTGACTGGGTATCCCGACAGCGCGCGGCGACCCGCGGAAGCGCTCATCGTGCGGGCTCCCCCGCTGCCGGCCCAGGCTCCTTGCGCTCCTGGTAGAACGACAAGATCTGCAGCTCGATCGCCAGATCCACCTTGCGCAGCGACACGCCCTTGGGCACGCTCACGACCGCGGGCGCGAAGTTGAGGATCGACGTGACGCCCGCTTCGACCATCTGGTCGGCGACTCCCTGCGCCTCGGGCGCGGGTGTGGCGATGATGGCGATGGCGATGTTGCGGGCGGCGACGAGCGCGGGGAGGTCGGCGAGCGCCTCGATGGTCAGCCCGTCGACGCGCTTTCCGACTTTCGCCGCATCGGCGTCGACGAGCGCCGCGATCTTGAAGCCGCGCGCACCGAAGCCGCGGTAATTCGCGAGGGCGTGCCCGAGATTGCCGACGCCGACGATCGCGACCGGCCATTCGTGCGTCAGTCCGAGCTCGCGTGAGATCTGGTGGAGGAGGAACTCGACGTCGTAACCGACACCGCGGGTGCCGTAGGACCCGAGGTACGAGAGGTCCTTGCGCACCTTCGCCGCGTTGACGCCGGCGAGCTGGGCGAGCCGCTCCGACGAGACCGTGCTGACCTGCTCCTCGACGGTTTCGAGCAAGCCCCGGTAGTAGAGCGGTAGCCGGGCAACGGTTGCCTCGGGAATCCGCCGTGCCTCGGAAATGGTGTCGCTCCTGCTGCCAGGCTCGGGCCGACCCGAGCCGATACCCCAGGATACCGAGCTTGTGCACGTGTTCTCAAAGTCTGGGCTGGGGGTGGCTGCGGCTGCCGGCCCGGACTTCGGCACCGTTACGCTCACCAATCCATGGTGTCCGGACTCGCGTTCCTCGCGACAGCAGTGTCGTCGCTGTTCGCGCAAGCGACGCTGGCCCGCTACCTCCTCCGCCGCAAGCCACACGAGCTCGCGTGGACGATCGCGCTCTTGATGTTCGCGCTCGCATCCGCCGCCCTCGCCACGGGCGTGTCGACCGGCTGGGACAGAGGCACGTTCCGCGCCTTCTACCTCCTGGGCGCAGTGCTGAACGTTCCGTGGCTGGCGCTCGGCACCGTGTACCTGCTGTTCGGTACTGCAGCCGGACGGCGCGCGCAGTGGGGGCTGGTGCTGTTTACCGGTCTCGCAGTCGGCGTGCTGCTCAGCGCGCCGATGACGGCAGTCCCGCGCAACACGATCCCGGTGGGCAAGAACGTGTTCGACGTGCTCCCCCGGGTGCTGGCCGCCGCGGGGAGCGCTCTCGGCGCGCTGGTGATCTTCGGCGGCGCGGTCTATTCCGCGGTGCGGTTCGCGCGGGATCGGAACACGCACGGCCACGCGCGGCTCGCCGCCGCCAACGGGCTCATCGCGCTGGGCACGATCGTGTTGTCGAGTGGCGGGCTCGTGCAAGGCATCGTCGGTCACGACGAGGCGTTCGCGCTGAGCCTCGCGATCGGAATCAGCGTGATCTACTCGGGATTTCTGGTCTCGACGCATAAACCGCGCGCGGCAACGGTGGCGCGCGATACCGCATCAACCATCCATGCGCAGCTGGCGGCGGAGCACCTTCCCGACCAGCGTGCGGGGTAGCTCGTCGACCAGCTCGATGCGTGTGGGGCACTTGTAGCGAGCCAGGGCGCGTGCCGCGAAATCCTGCAGCGTCTCGGGGGACGGGTGGCGTCCGGGTTCGGCCACCACGTAGGCGATAATTGCCTCGCCGGTCCGGTCGCTCGGCTCGCCGACCACTGCGGCTTCAGCGACGTCGGGGTGGGCGCGCAGCACGGCTTCCACCTCGGCCGGAAACACGTTGAAACCCGACACGATGATGAGATCCTTGGCCCGGTCGACGAGCGAGAGCTGACCGCGGTCGCCCGCGACGGCCATGTCGCCGGTGCGCAGCCAGCCGTCGGGTGTCAGCACCCGCGCGGTCGCGTCGGGATCGTCCCAGTAACCCGGGAACACGTTGGGTCCGTGACACCAGAGCTCGCCCGGGTCACCGGGCAGTACGTCGGCTCCATCTGCATCGACCAGCCGCACGTCGACTCCCGGCAAGGGTGGCCCGATCGACCCCGGCGTCGGCCGGCCACCCAACAACGCTGATGTCGTGACGATGGGCGATGCCTCCGTGAGGCCGTAGCCCTCGTACACCGAGACGCCGAAGCGTTGGCTCATCCCCTGTGCCACTTCGTCGGGAAGCGGCGCGGCGCCCGACACCGCGAGCCGAACAGATGCAAAGGAATCGGCAGGGGCGTCGGGCACGGCAAGCCACTGCGCGTACATCGTCGGCACGCCCGCGACAATCGTGAGGTGTTCGCGGCGGATCACCTCGAGTGTGGCCGCTGCGTCGAAGTGGGCGATCGGCACGAGACTTCCACCCGAAGCGAGCGTCAGCCCGAGCGCGCCGTTGAGCCCGAAGACGTGGAAGAACGGCAGCGCGCCGAGCCCGATGTCGTCGGGTCGGATCGCCAATCCAGGATGCGCCTGCACTTGACCGATGTTCGCCGCGAGATTGCCGTGCGTGAGCATGGCGGCTTTCGGCGGCCCGGCCGTGCCCGATGTGAACAGCAGCACCGCGACATCGTCGTCGGCTCGGTCGACGGTTGCGGCGATCGGCTCGATGTCGTCGAGCCCGTGCCCGCCAGCGCTGACAACGATCGCCTCGACACCCGCCGAGCCGACACCCGAAACGGCCTCACTGTCGCAGAGCACCGCCTTCGGTCCGGTCGTCTGCATCTCGCGGCCGAGCTCGGCCGGCGGCGACGCCGGATTCAATGGCACCGCGATCGCACCGGCGCGCAACGTCGCGAGATACGCGACCACGAACGGCTCGGCGTTGCCAGCGGCAAGTGCCACGCGGTCGCCCGGTGTGATACCCGCGCCGACGAGACGCGCCGCGAGCCGAGCCGACCGGTCGGCGAGCTCGGCATAGGTGGCGGGCGACTCACCTCGTAGCGCCGGCGCGGACGTCGCCGCCGCCGCGGGTGTCAGCAGCAGCGCGGCAAGGTTCATCCGAGAAACGCTCCTTCATGCCGCAGGACCGCCTGCAGCTCGGCGACGTCGATGCCGGAGACTGCCACGTCGGCGCGTGCCGCGAGCGCGGCCGCACTCCCGGCGGCTTGACCGAGCGCGAGGCTCGGTCCCATCACGCGTGTCGATGCCAGCGCGTCGTGGTCGGCCGAGATGCACCGACCCGCCACCAGCACGTTGCGTGGCCCCCGGGGGCACAAGGTCCGGTACGGCACTTGGTAGTACTGCCCCGCCGGCATGAAGCGATACTCGGTCGACCGTCCGTCCACGTGGTACTCCTGCGGCCAGGCGCCCGCCGCGATCCCATCGTCAAAGCGGGCGCCGGCCTCGACTTCCGCGCCGCTGAGCACATAGTCCCCGACGACCCGGCGCGTTTCGCGCACGCCGAGGGCCGTGGCGCTGTCCGCGAGAAACGCATCACCGAATCCGGGCACGTGCTCGCGGAGAAACTCGGCCGCTTGCTCGGCGAGGCGGCGACCCTCGAGCTCACCCCACGTTGCCTGCCGCACGTCGGTCACGTCGATCGGCGACCCATCGGGATTACGGACCCGCGTCATCGCGCCGATGAACTCACCGGGGCGCAGCGTCGGAAGTATCGCGCCCGAGTCGCGCGAAAGATGCCCGCCGTGCTGCGCGATCAGCTCGCCGAGTGAGGGTATGGCAGCGATCGCAGCCTCGGAGTCGACGTGCTGCATGACGAACTGCATCGACGCGTGCTGGCGTGCGCCCGGCGGACCGAGCTCGGTCGGCGCGCCGGCAAACGTGGCCACGTCGGCGTCACCCGTGCAGTCGACGAAGACTTTGCCCTGCACGACTTGCGGTCCGCGTTTCGTCGCGAGGACGAGGCCGCGCACCGCGCCGTCGTCGACAACGACACCGGCGACGAGCGAGTGGAGCAACACGTCGAGCGTCGCCTCGGCCGTCACGAGCTGGTCGGCAAGACGCTTCGCCGCCCACGGCGCGTACAGAAACACCGCGCTCTCTTTGAACGGCACCGGCCCGAGCCCGCTTCCGGCGTCGGCGAGGGCTTGTGCGAACTCCTTTGCGATTCCGCCCACCACGAAGTCGAACCCGGCGCCGTCGGCAACGTAGAGCCCGCAGATCGTGCCGACCGCCGCGACGGTGAAGTTGCCACCGAGGAACCCGTACCGCTCGCAGAGGACGACCCGAGCACCCAACCGCGAAGCCGCGATCGCGGCGCCGAGCCCGGCCGGCCCCCCACCGGCGACCACGACGTCGGCCTCAGCGATGACCTCAGCGTCGGTGGCCGGTACGAGCACGCGGGGATCGTAGCGACGGCGCATCGGCCCTGCTCCCGGGCGGAGATATCACTCTTTGTGGCAGAAACACTCAAGGAGTGAGATATCTGCGCCGATCTTATCTTTTGAGGTTCCCCGAGGGCTGGGGAGCGAGGGGCAGTGGGATGCAGGAGTGGGCGCATGCGACGGATCGTGCTGGTGGCATTGGTTGCCCTCGCGGCGACCGTGCTCGTGCCGGTTACGACTGCCGCAGCGACCGACCCGGGTCCCGAGGCCGACTTCGTCGCCCGGACCAACGACCTGCGGGCCACCCAGGGGCTTCCGCCGCTCGAGGTCGACGGGATGCTCACTGCGAAAGCGCGGGCATGGGCCCAGACGATGGCCGACGCACAAAAGATCTTTCATTCGCACCTCTCGGACGGGGTGAGCGCCGATTGGCATCGCCTCGGCGAGAACGTGGGCACGGGGCCGAGCGTGGACGCGATCCACACGGCTCTCGTTCATTCACCCGAGCACTACAGAAATCTCATGGATCCGGGGTTCCGGTACGTGGGTGTGGGCGTAGTGAACATCAACGGGACGATCTATGTCTCGGAAGTGTTCATGGAACTAGCCTCCCAGCCCGCCCCAAGCACGTCCGCGTCTGCGGCCGGGACCCCGTCTTCGTCGGAGCACACGGCAGCGGTTGCACCTCGGCAAGCCGCGCCGGCTCCGCCGCCCCCTCCACCTCAGGCCGCTCCTGAGCTCGTGACGACCATCGCCAGACTCCGGGGTCTCGACCCGAGCTGAGCGACGGGCCGTTCTGGACAGATTCGGTCGTCATGGCGACGACCCGAGTCACCGGGGTGCCGAGCGCGGTCGTTCGGCATTACGGGCCCACTCTCAGCACGAACTGCAAGAACGCCGCGCCCAGGATGAGCACGAGCAGGACGGCGATTGCGATCGTGGTGCCCGGCCTCATTCCGCCTGCTCCTCCGTCGAGGGCACGGCGAGCCCCGGGCCCGACACCGTGACCGCCGAACCCGTCTTCAGCTGCAACGCAGCCGCCGCCGACTCGCGATCGAAGGCGAGGGATGCCAGCCCGTACGAGTCGACGACCATCACCAGCTCCGACGGCTTGGCGTCCGCGTACGTCTCGACCCAACGTGCGCTGCGCGTCGTGTCATGCACGCGCACTTCGATGGATTGACCCGGGCCTGCACCCAGCGCGGTGAGCTCGACCGGATCGATGTTGAGCTGACAGTTGCCGAAGCGGTCGACCCACCAGACCTCGCCGGCGATGGAACCGTCGGGGTCCGATTGGGGCAGCGACACCATGCCGGGCATCAACGAGGACGGATCGACTTCTTCGCCGAATGACGTCATCGGCACGCCCGACGCGAGATGCCCGGCGGCCGGCGCGAGCACGTCTCGCCCGGCGAACGTGGCTCCGGGCGCGGGGATCCGGTACTCCGAACGGGTAATGTCGACAACCCGTTGCGCGCCCCCGAGCATCGCCACTGCCGGCGCGAGCAACCCGTTGTCGGGCCCGAGAAATACCGCTTGCTCCACCTCGACGGCGAGCAGCCGGCGCTCGGTACCGACGCCCGGATCGACGACCGCCAGCACGATCCCGTGCTCGGGCAGATACTGGACGGCCCGGCTCAGCGCGAGCGCGCCTGCGCGAACGTCGTGGGCCGGAATCTCGTGCGTGAGGTCGATGATCTGCAGATCGGGCGCGAGACCGAGCATCACCGACTTGCACACGCCGACGAACTCGTCGGCGAGGCCGTAGTCACTGAGAAACGAGACGAATGGTCGAACCGCCACGATGCTCCGAGCTCACGGTCGGGGGCGAGTCGTCAACGTATCGCTCGCGATGCAGAGCGCTTGCGTCGGGCCTTCGGCCGCGCCTATCCCGCCTGCGTGTAACGGGACCCGAGATAGGCGTCGACGTCAACGTCGCGCACTCGAAACGAGCGCCCGACGCGCACCGCCGGAAGGTCTCCCGCCTTGATCAGGCGATAGACCGTCATCGAGGACACCCGCAGCAGCGCTGCCACCTCCTGAACCGTCAGGAAGCGCGCCTTTGCGAAGGATTGCGCCATGCGGTCACACCCTTCCTCCGACCCGCAGGAAGGAGGATACGCCCCAGAGGCTCGTGTTGTCTACCGTGACCTTTGTGGCGTCAGCCCGATGAGGCCTCGTGGTCGACTGCACCGGCGATCGGTTCGGGCTCGGCCGCAGCTGCAAGGGGCGCAGCCGTCTCGTGAACGCGCGTCGGCCGGCCCGGCGTGCGTGCGTCTCGACCGGTGCCCGCGGGATGCTCACGCTCGGGGTCGAGCGCATTGAACAGCGCCGGCAAGAGGGGCGGCACCCCGCTGACGCTCGCCGCGAACGAAGTGTCGAGGGTGAGATCGGCGAGCAGCTCATAGCCGGCCGGCGGTTTCCCTTCACCCATGGGCACGAGACTCACGGGTAGTCCGCGCCACGCGGCGACACCGAGCGCGGCGGCGTCGAGGTCGGCGAACGCCACCACGTCATAGCCGTCGCGGAGCGCGTGTCCGGCGAAGCCCCGGTCCGCGACCACCAGCTCAGCACGGCCCACCGCGAACAGCATTTCGTCACCGGCTTGCAGCGCGTCGTCGGCCACGATGTCATGGCCGTCGGTGATCACGGCGACGCCGTCGAGCCACCACAGTCGCCGGTGGCTTCGACCGGCGGCAGTGAAGCGGCCGGCATCGTCTGACGTCAAGATCCGCGCGCCGGCGTCGCGCGCGGTGCGCGCAATCCGCTGGTAAAACGACAGCATCGACGCGGGTCGACCGGTTGCCAGCGCGATGCGGCCACCGGCGCGCGCGACGTCGGCGATACGCGTGAACGCGCCGACCGCGGCCTCGACGGTGAGATCAGGGTCGATCGAGGATCTCGTCGACGAGTGGTCCCAACCCCACATCGCATCAAGTGCTTCGTAGACATCATCGGGGGTCAGCCCGTCGAACGGATCGAGGCCGAGCAGCACGCGCGTCTCGCCCCGCGCCACGCGCCGCGCCACGTTGCTCACCTCTTCACGTCCCATTCGGCTCGCGCCCGTCACATGCGAGGACTTCAGTCGTTCACGAGGCTTGTCCTTCTTACGGGGCGGGGGGTTGAGCAGCCGCTCGCGCTCGCGGAGCGCGTGCGGGTCGGGAAGCTTGCGCGGCCGGCGCGACTTCGGACGTCTCATTCGCCCCGCCCGAGCTCCTGCGAACGGAGTGTCGCGGCCTGCACCGCTTCGAGGAACGCAGCGCGCACGCCGTGTGCCTCGAGCGCCTGGAGGCCGGCCGCTGTGGTACCTCCCGGCGAGGTCACTGACGCGCGCAGCATCTCGGGACCTTCTTCGCCGTCAACGAGGAGTGCAGCCGCGCCGAGCAGCGTCTGGTGCACGAGCGCGGCGGCGGTTTCGCGCGGGAGCCCGACGAGCACGCCCCCTTCGGTGAGAGCTTCGGCGACGAGGAACACATAGGCCGGCCCGGAACCGGACACGCCCGTGACGGCATCGAGGAGCTTCTCGGGCACCTGCACGACGAGCCCGACTGCGCCGAGGACGGCCTCCGCGAGCGCAAGGTGGGTGTCGGTTGCATGGCGTCCGGGCGCCACGGCGGCTGCGCCCTTGCGCACCAGCGCGGCGGTGTTGGGCATGGCCCGCACGACGGGCCGGTCAGGCACGGCCGCCTCGAGGGTCGCGATCGTCACGCCCGCGGCAATGGAGAGCACGAGGGCGGTCGCCGGCAGCGTCTCGGAGCACGACTCCAGCGCGCCCGGGACGTCATCGGCTTTGACCGCGAGCACGACGATCTCCGAGTCGGCGACGGCCCAGGCCGGGCTCGGTACGACCCGCACTTCGGGATAGCGCTCCTCGAGCAGGCGCCGGCGCTCGGGGTCGACCTCTGCGACGGCGATGCCTTGCGCGTCCCAGCCGGCATCGAGGAGGCCCGCGAGGAGGGCCTCGCCCATTCGGCCGCCGCCGAGCAGCGCGAGCGTTGTCACGCCCCGCAGGATAATTGCTGCTCACACCACCGACTGACGCTCTCGGGGCGCGAGAAAGGCCCGAGGAGCGCTTGAGGCCATCTCGCACTTCCCCGAACGAGACCGCCCGCTCTGCTTCCCGGACCTTTCACTATCGGTCACCCGTCGGTGCCAACAGACACAGTTTTACACAACCTGCCGTGTCGGTCAAGTGGAAGACGCCTTGGGAGCGGCGAGGGACCGCTTTCCGTACGCGAGGGCCACGATGGGCTGGAACCAGGTCTCGACGAGCTCGTACAGCACACCGATGATCCGATCGAGCTCGATCTCGTCGAGGTGCTCGAGCGCGACGCGACCCACGAGGTAGATGTCACCGTCGGGTCCGAGCGAGAACCGCGCGCCGTACATCGAGTGGTTGCGCCGGAGGAGGTACCGATACAGCTCCAAGCGGTCGAGTTTCGCATCCGGCCCGGCGGCCGGCGGCGGGTCGGGCAGGAAGTACACCTCGTAGCGCAGCGTACGTTCGTGCAGATCGAAGTAGATAGTCGTCGCGTCGCGGCCGTCGCAACCGAAGCGCACATACCAACGGCGCAACTCGGGGTCGTACTCGACCGTCTGGATGAACTCCTCGGCCGCGACCGGTCCTTCGAGGTGGCGCGCGAGCAGCGTGTGAGCGGCTTCGATCCCTGCGGGTTCTATTGGCACTGCACGAGCGCGCGAACGACGAGATCGCCGTAGAGACGGCGCAGCTTCGCGGCAGCGATGCTCCACGTGTAGTCGGCCGAGCCGGCCGCGGCACGCCGTGACATGTCAGCGGCAAGCGTGGCATCGCCAAGCAGACGCGCGACCGGGGCCGCGTAGTCGAGTGGGGCGCGGCCTTCGACGAGGAAGCCGGTCTGGCCGTGCTGCACCAGCGATCGAAGACCGCCAACCGCGGCTGCGACCACCGGCGTACCGCACGCGGCGGCCTCGAGCGCCACGAGCCCGAAACTCTCGGTGCGCGACGGAACCAGACACACATCCGCCGCCTGGTAGTAGCCCACGAGCCGGTCGTGACGCTGTGGGCGCACGAACCGCACTTGCGCGTCCAATCCCAACTGATCGACGAGCGCGTGCAGCCGCACCAGCTCGGCTTCGCCCTCGGGGCCGCTCGGACCGCCGACGACCAGAAGCATCACGGACGGATCATCGAGCGCAGCGAGGCAGCGCACCGCGAGGTCCGCGCCTTTCAGCGGCTGGATCCGACCCACGAACAGCAGCACCTTGCGACCGCTGACACCGAGCGCGCGGCGAGCAGCCTCGGAGTCGCCGGCGAAGAACGCTTCGTGCTCGACCCCCGGCGGCACGATCTCCACGCGATCAGGATCCGCGTCATAGAGGTCGACGAGCTGCTCGCGCTCTTCGTCGGTGGACGCAAGCACGAGGTCGGCGCAACGCACGACATCGGACTCGACCCGGGCGCGCACCGCCGGATCATCGCCCACGCCGGCCTCGGCTTTGACTCGGTCGAGCGTATGAAACGTCGCGACGAGCGGACGGTCGAGGACGTGCTTCAGCCGATGAGCGACCGCACCCGAGAGCCAGTAGTTCGCGTGCAACGCGTCGTAACTGTCGCCGTGGTGCTCCAGATGGTTGAGCACCCCGTCGACGAACGGGTCGACGAGCTGCGGCAACAGCTGCTTCGGTACCGGTGCTCGCGGCCCCGCAGGCACGTGCACCACCCGAAAGCCCTCTTCCACCTCGAGCACCGGTGGCTGCTCGGCATGCTCGAGCCGGGTGAACACGTCACACGCGACTCCGGCACGCGCCAACGACAGTGCCAGCGCGCGGACAAACACGTTCATCCCACCGCCGTCGCCGGCACCCGGTTGCGCCAGCGGCGAGGTGTGCACGCTGAACATGGCAACGCGGCGCACTGACATAGACCGCGCAGCCTACCCGTGTCGATACGAGCCGCTGCGGCGTTCAGCCGCCTTCTGCCTCGCCGGTGATGCCCTCGGCGCGCTCACTTAAGAACGATTGATAGATCTCGATCAGCGCCTGCTTCTGACGTTCGGTGAGATTGCGATCGCGGTGGATGTCGGACTCGAGATCACGGTCGCCGTCGCGCTCTTCCAGAATCCCGGCCCGCACGTACAACGTCTCGGCCGAGATCGCCAGCCCGCGCGCGATCGATTGCAGGATCTCTGCGCTCGGCTTCCTGAGGCCTCGCTCGATCTGGCTCAGGTATGGATTCGAGATCCCCGCGAGCTCACTCAGCTTGCGCAACGAGAGCCGCGCGGTGCGCCGCTGGTCGCGGATGAACGACCCGAGGTCGCGAAGTCGCCCTTCGATGGCTTCGGTCGGCATACCGGCGCTCCCGATCGTCAGGCCAGCCCGACCTTGTGACGGTCGGTTAGCTCGTGCTCGATGCGGTCGAGCACACCGTGCAACGCCCGCCGATTTTCGGAGACTTCACCTTCGAGCGCGCGCAGCGCGTCGATGGCCGCACGCAACTCCTGGTCGGAGAGCACCGGGAGGTTGGCGAGCGTGCTGTCGAACGCGGGTGCGAGCGCGGGCACCCACTTCATGTCGCGCCCTGGCACGAGCTCGTGGGGAATGCGGGCGCCGGCGGGCTCAGGGCGCGGACCGCTATCGGCCAGTATCTCGGGAAGTCGGGCGATGAGGTCGCTGATCGAGCCACCGGTCTTCCGTCGTTCGATCTCGGCCTGCATGATGTCGAGTCGGGCGTGCGTGAGCCGGCGCACGTACGACGCTTCGTTTTCGGTCTCCTGGCACTCGGTGTGGAGCGCGCGCACGTCGTCGATCGGAAGCGACTCGAGATCGGCGAGGAAACTGGGGTTGAGCGCGTGTTGGATACGGCGGCGGTACTCGTCCATCTACAGCCTCGTCCCTGTCCTTTCGTCCGCCGCGGAAGGCTACCAGCGCGGTCATGACGCCTCGGACGACCGCCGTTCCCGATGCACCGGAGATGGGTAGGAACCAGAAAACAGTGCACCAGTTTGTGCACCGCCCGAGAACGGAGACTTTGAGGACGGAGATGAAGATGGCGAAGTACACCCTGCCCGATCTGCCGTACGACTACGCCGCTCTCGAACCGCACGTGTCGGCACAGACACTCGAGCTCCACCACGACAAGCACCACGCGGCGTACGTCAAGGGCGCCAACGAAGCACTGGAGAAACTCGGGGAGGCCCGAGAGACAGGCGAGTTCTCGTCGATCAACCAACTCGAGAAGAACCTGGCATTCCACCTGTCCGGGCACGTGCTGCACTCGATGTTCTGGATGAACATGTCACCCGGCGGCGGGGGCAAGGCGGAGGGCGAGGTCGCGGCGGCGGTCGATGACGGTCTCGGCTCGTTCGATGCGCTGAAAGCCCAGCTCAGCGAAGCCGCGGTCAACGTGCAGGGCTCCGGTTGGGGGGCGCTGAGCTGGGAACCGGTGGCGCAGCGCCTCATCATCGAGCAGGTGTACGACCATCAGGGCAACATCGGCCAGGGCGGACCGCCGCTGCTCGTGCTCGACATGTGGGAACACGCCTACTACTTGCAGTACCAGAACCGGAAGGCGGAGTGGGTCGAGGCGTTCTGGAACATCGTCAATTGGGACGACGTGGGCGCACGCTTCGAGCGGGCTCGGAAACTCCGGCTGCTCTGAACCTCAGCTGGCGCCCGTCGGAGGCTCTCTGCGAATCGCACGCCGCTCGACCGGACCCGAGCGCGTTGTGCGGGCGTCGGTCGCGAGCCGGGGCGTGGTCACCGCTACCGCGGCGAGCGCGACCATCGCCAGAGCAAGGATGCCGACTGCGATCCCGAACCGATGCACATCGAGAGCCAAGATCGCGACCGCCAGGGTCGCCAGCGTGACTCCGAGACATCGGATCACCACCGCTGCTGCTCGATGGTTTGACATCGGCCTCCCACTGTACGCGATCCGTCACGGAATTACGGCGCTGAGTGGGAATCGAACCACTGTACGTCAACTGATCGGATGAGGCTCACGTGCCGGGCATGCACCCGCGCCGGGTCGCCTCACCCGCCGCTGACGGGCGGCAGGACGGCGACCTCGTCCCCGTCGCGCAACCGGGTGCGGTCGCCGTCAACCGCCTCATCGCCGTTGACCCACACGCGCGACGTCTCGAGCACGGCCGCAAACTCGGGCGGGTAGTCGGCGCGCGCCGCGTCGAGTAGTTCACCCAGCGTTTGAGCCTCGCGTTCGTCGACCGCGGTTCCCGCGGCCTCACGCGCGCGCGCGAAGAGGCGCAGTCGCACGTGCGCGCGCTCAACCACGGGATCGACTCAGGTCGAGACCTCGGCAACGCCGTCCTTGATGACGACGTCACCGTCGCCGTTGTTGGTCTCGAACGCGAAGACCTCGCGCCCGTCGCGCGCTCCCGCGGCGTAGAAGCGCGTTGTGATCATCTGTCCGGGCAGCACCGGCTTCGAGAAACGCACCGCGAGCCGCTTCAAGCGGGTGGGGTCGCCGCCAGCAAGCTGGTCGATCGCGGCCCAGCTGATGAATGCCATCGTGCACAGGCCGTGGATGATGATGCCGGGCAAACCGACCGACTTCGCGAGGTCGTCGTCGAGGTGTATCGGCACCATGTCGCCCGACGCGTCGGAGTAGCGGTACGTCTGATCCGTATCGAACCGCTGCGTGACCACGGCCACCGGCTCGTCGGCGCGCAGCGATTCGGAGAACTTGTGCGCGGGAGCCTCCTCGCCGGCGCCGTCACCCTCGCTCGCGCCGCGAAAGAACGTCACCGAGTACTGCTCGTTGACGAAGTCGCCAGTGGAGGCGTCGCGCGTCTCGGTGCGGCTGACGACTGTGGTGCCGTTGGGCTTCACGTGCACACCGATCGGCGTGGCGGTGGAACGCAGCACCACGCCCGGCACAATGGGCCGGTGAAAGTGCATGTCTTGCTCGCCGTGCAGGACGCTCAGCATGACCTCGGGCGGAGTGACCGTACCGACGGACTGGCCCATCGCCTCCCAGATCGGCACGACCGCGAAGACGGGCGGTGCGAGCTCACCGCTCGTGTGCTGCGGAATCGGATCGTTGGTTGCCGCGGCGTAGGCCTTGGCGCGGTCAGCCTCGACCTTGAACTCACTCTCGTCGGTCTGGCGACCGACCTTGTCGATCGCGAACCCCATCGTGTCCTCCTGGTGCGTACTGGTCAGTCGTGACGTTCGGTATGACATTGGTACGGGCGGCGGGAATCGCGTCGAGGCGCTCGTCGGGAATCGGCTTGCCGGTCACGTCGTCGACCCCGTAGGTGCCCGCGTCAATGCGCTGGAGCGCGGCTTGCAGCTCGGCCAGCTCGGCCTCGAGCTGGTCGAGGATGGAAAGGTCTTTTTCCCGCTCGAATGTTTCGGTCGCGGTGTCTGCCGGATGCTGGTCGTAGCCCGACCATTCGGAGAGCTGCTCGCTCTCCGAATGGTCACCGAGTCCACCTCGGAGATCTGCGATGAGGCCCTCGACCCGTTGTTTCTCCGCTTCGACACGCTGGCGCGCCTCCTCGGACTCCATGACACCGCAGCGTACCCGCACTGCCTCGAGACGAGCCGAAGCGCGCGGCCGGTCACTCGCGCAGCCGCAGCTCGAGCAGACCGGCCTCGTCGGCCAGCAAGCGGTGCAGCGCTTCGAGACGCGCTCCAGGGTCATCGAGCTCCAGCAGCCGTTGCCCGTCGAGCGGACCAATCGGGGCGAGCGCGGCGACACCGAATGACGCGAACAGTGGATCGGGGTCCAGCTGCACGTCGATGCCTGCACTCGGCTCTCCGAGCTCGGCGCGCATCGCGAGTACGCGGATGAGAAGGCGCTCGACCTCGTTGCGTCGGAGCTCGAGTGCGACGTCGGGTGTCGGCTCCGGTTCCTCGATGCGGGTGACCTCGGCGCGGGGGTACGGGTCTTCAGTGAGCCACGAGTCAATGCGAAAGCGTTGCGTTCCCACCGTTGCCAACACGTAACGGCCGTCGGGGAGCTGCGCGGCCTCCACGATTCGGGCGACCGTTCCGACGCGGAAGCGCACGTCTCCGCCTCCCACTTCACTTCCCCGTTCGATCAGCACGACGCCAAATTCCGGCTCGCCGGCGAGGCACGCCTCGGCGAGCGCGCGATAACGCGGCTCGAAGACGTGCAGCGGGAGCACGGCCGAGGGAAACAGCACCGCGCCGAGGGGGAACATCGGAAGGGTCTCGGACATGCGCGCACCGTAACGGCGCCCCGCCCGGCGCGCGTCTCGCGCGCCCGCCTGATTCGAGTCAGTTGCCGCGCGCTCGGAGTGCAGTGGCTTCACGGGCGACGATCGTCGCCTCGTTTCCCTCGAGCTCCTCGGCCAGGCCCAGGAGGATGCCGGCAGCTTCGTCGAACTGGCCGAGCCCGCCGAGAGCGGTCGCGAGCTGGCGGCGGTGCACGGGCGACGCTCCCGGGATACTCAGCCGCAGGCGGATGACCCACGGTGCGGAGGCCGGGTCGCGTTGCATCAGCGTGTGGTGCAAGTTGGCGAGGATCCGATCGAGGATGGTGCGCGTCGGCGTTATCGACAGGTGGTCGAGCGAAAACTCGGCTGCGTTGCCGTGCACCATATGGAACACCGCGCGGCAACCCTCGACGTCGAGTACACGGCCGCCGTGGAACGGGTCGAACCACACCGGATCATCGCCGCCCGTGGTCACGAGGAAGTGGCCCGGCATGCCAACGCCGCCGAGGGTGACGCCCGATCGGCGTCCGACTTCCATCATCAAGACGCTGAGCGTGATGGCGATACCCAGGCGACGAGCGAGCACGTCGTCGAGATACGAGTTGCGGGGATCGCCGTAGTCGACAGTGTTCCCCGCGAACCCGAGCTCGACGAAGAGCCGGCGCGCGAGCACGGCCGGCTCGTGAGCGGCAGCCTCGTTGGCGAGTGCGTCGAGGTCGGCGAGCCCGCGCTCGATGTCGAGGCCGGGATGAGCGAGCGCGGCGATGAGCAACGCGGCCTCGTCGAGCGGAATCTCGCGCTCGGGGCGGCCGACGACCTCGGCGAACCGCGCCGTCACGTCCACGGGTCGACGCTACCGCCGCCGCCGGCCGATGCCGACCGCGCGCCGGTAGCATCGTGTGCATGGAAGCCGCGCTGCGCGCCACGGTCGTCGCCCGGTTGAAAAGCGTCAACCAACGCCTCACCGGCAATCGGGAATCGCTGCTCGACGCGCTCGCCTCGGCAGCACGACCGCTCACGATTCCGGAGATCCTCGACGCGCGACCCGCGTTGGCGCAGAGCTCCGTCTACCGCAACCTGGTGGCGCTCGAAGACGCCGAGACCGTGCATCGAATCGTGACCGACGACGAGTTCGCACGCTTCGAGCTCGCCGAGGACCTCACCGGCCATCATCACCACTTGATCTGCGCCGAGTGTGGCGCGGTCGAGGACGTGCCGGCGTCGTCGGGCCTCGAAAAGTCGGTGCGCGCCGCGGTCGTCCAAATCGCGCGCTCGACCGGTTTTCGCACCCAGCGCCACCGCATCGACCTCGTGGGGCTCTGTAAGCGCTGCGCGTGAGTTGCGACGCACGGTGATCGTCAGCGTCCTCGGTCGATCACGGCATTGCAGTGGGCCCGGACCAGGATGGACGGCATGACGCGACCGGCCAGGGTGCTCGCAATGTTCGCTGTCGCGCTCGGAGCGGTCTTGTGTTCAGCGGATCCCGCGGCGGCGCACGGCGTGGCCGGTGTGCAGCCGACGAATTACGAGACTCGGATCATGAGTGTCGCGCCGCGGCTTCGCGGCGTCGAGCTGCGCGCCGTCGACCTCGGCAACCGGCTCGAGCTCCGAAACAGCAGCGACCACGACATCGTGGTGCTCGGTTACCGAGGCGAGCCGTACCTCCGCGTCGGACCGAAGGGCGCGGAGGAGAACCTGCGCTCGCCGGCCACGTACCTGAACCGTCGCAACGACCTGGGCGAGCAAGTGCCACCCTCGGCGAACGCGTCGGCGGCGCCGCGGTGGCACAAGCTCACCTCGTCGCCGGTGGCGCGATGGCATGACCATCGCGCGCATTGGATGGGCGCCCAGCCTCCGCCGAGCGCGCAGCGCGACCCCGGCAGGCGGCAAGTCGTGCAGCGCTTCGTCATCGTGCTTCGCGACCGGAGCGTGCCGATCCGTGTAACCGGCGAGGTGGTATGGGTCCCGGGCCCGTCGCCGTGGCCCGCCATCTTCGGCGCGTCGGTACTCGCGTTTGTCGTGTTCGCGTTGAGTCGCGCGCACGTCTGGACCT
Organism: Acidimicrobiia bacterium; assembly: GCA_038236695.1. GTDB lineage: Bacteria > Actinomycetota > Acidimicrobiia > IMCC26256 > JBBRZM01 > JBBRZM01. Next base: position 18,204 of record JBBRZM010000012.1, on the reverse strand, counting down.
GGGTGCTCGGTGGCGCGCTGGCGCTGCTCGTCGCGACCGAGAGCCTGCACGTGCTCGGCTTGTGGGGGGCCACGACGTCGACGGGGTTGACGAAGCTGGCTGCAAGCGCGTACTCGTTGGGTGCCATCGTCGTGGGGATCGGCGCGCTGGCGTGGCTTGCCCGCCGGGGCGGGGTTGCGGCGAGCCCCGCGGTGCTGGTCGCCGCGGTTTTCCTCACGGTGTCGGGCGGCCTCGGCGACATCACGGTGCTCACCCGCTCGCAGGTTCCTTCCACGCTCCCCGACTGGATGGCGCGCCTCGAGGTCGTCGTGGCGCTCGGACTCGGTGTCGGATTACTCGCGGCGTCGGCGCTACGCCTCCGGGCGCCGACTCCCGCGCTGTCCGGTGGTCGCGAACCTCACGACACGGCCGTCACCAGTTGACTTCCTCGCATCCGGTGTGGTCGTCGGGCTCCACCTGCAAGGTGGCGTGCGCGATCCCGTAGCTGTCGCGCAAGAGCTCACGCGCCCGGTCGAGCACGCCGTGCGCGTCGGCGTCAACGCCGATCATGAGGTGCGCGCTCGCCACGTCCATCTCGGAGGTCAAGGTCCAGACGTGAAGGTCGTGCACGTCGATGACTCCGACGACGGCAGACAGCGACGCGCGCAGCCCGTCGACATCGAGGCCGGCAGGCGCGACTTGCAGCAGCACTCGCAACGAGCGACTCGCGAGTCGCAACGTGCGGGGCACGATCCAGAGTCCGATGACGGCAGCGACGATGGCGTCGGCGCCGGTCCACCCGGTCGTGACCACGATGATGCCGGCCCCGATCACACCCACCGAGCCGACGAGGTCGGCGAGCACCTCGATGTACGCGCCCTGGACGTTGAGGCTCTCGCTCGCAGCCGGACGGAGGAGGAGGAATGCGACAACGTTGACCGCGAGTCCGATGACCGCGACGACGATCATCGGACCGGCATCCACACTCGGTTCGTTGACGATGCGAAGCACTGCCTCGACCAGGACGTACGCCGACACTCCGAGCAACAGCACCGCGTTGGCGAGCGCGGCGAGTACCTCGAGCCGGTACAGCCCGAAGGTACGGGAGCGGGAATGGGCGCCGTCGCGGTTCGCGAGCCCGATCGCCGCGAGCGAGAGACCGAGACCGACGGCGTCGACGAGCATGTGGGCCGCATCGGACAGCAGCGCGAGGGAGCCGGTGACAAACGACGCGACCGCTTGCACGACGAGGAACGTCGCAATGAGCACCAACGCGAGGCGGAGATGCTTGGCATGACGCGCGCCGGCCCGCTGCATGGGCTGACCGTGTTGGTGCCCGGTGCTCACACTCCAACGATACGGGCATGTGCTCGCCGGCGTTAGCTGCAGTCGAGCGCCCCGCGGAGCTTCTGCAGATTGTGGTCCATCACTGTGATGTAGTTGTCTCCTGCCGCGACTTCCTTGCTGGTGAGACCTTCCAACGGATCAAGAACTTCCGTGCGCAGTCCGCCGGCTTCGCGAGCGAGCGTCTCGGCAATCTTGGGTGAGACAAGTGTCTCGGTGAAGATCGTCGTCACGTGCTGCTTCTTCGCCAGATCGCTGAGCTCCGCGATGCGCTTCGCGTCGGGCTCGGCATCGGGCGACAGGCCCGAGACGCCTTGCTGACGCAGGCCGTACGCCTGGGCGAGATATCCGAACGCCTCGTGCGACGTGACAATGAGCGTGCGCCGGCAGTGCGCAAGACCTTGGCGATACCGCGTGTCGAGCGCGCGTAGCTGCGAGTCGAACGCCTGCGCGTTGCGGTCGAAGGTGGTCTTGGCCTGTGGGTCGACTTTGGCCAACGAGCGCGCGACCTCGTCGACGATGTCGACCATGAGACGCGGCGCGAGCCAGACGTGCGGGTCGAGCGCGTTGGGATCGCCCTCCCGGACCTGCTTGCCTTTCGCTCCGATCGGAAGCTGCTGGAGCAGGTCGACCGTCTCGCCGTCGCGCTGACGGGCCGATCGTTCGACCGCAGGTTGGAAGCCGTTGCCCATCACGAACACGACCTTGGCGCTCTGGATCTCGTCGACCTGCTTGGGTGACAGCTCGAGATCGTGCGGCTCCGCGCCCGCGGGCGTGAGATTGGTCACGACGGCACGGGCGCCACCAACGCGCTGCGCGGCGTACGCCACGGGGTAGAACGCAGCGACGACGGAGACCTTGCCGTGGCTCGCGGGCCCGCTTCCGGCACCGCATCCGGTCACGGTGAGGCCCACGACGACGACCGCAACGACGAGGCCACGTCTGCCAACCGAACTAAGAACGATTCTCACATAACGAACGTAGCATCTATAATGGGAATGGTCATCATTTCTTATCGAGGAGGCTTCCGATTCCGGTTCTCGTCGCTGACGACGTCTCATTTGCCTACGGGACCGATACCGTGCTCGACCGGGTCGACCTGGAGCTCGCCCCGGGCGAGTTCGTGGCTCTCGTCGGCCCGAACGGCGCCGGCAAGTCGACGCTGTTGCGGATCCTGCTGGGACTGCTGTCGCCCAACCGGGGGGCCGTCCGGCTCTTCGGAGAGCCGCCGCGCACCCTGCGCAATCGCCGGCGGCTCGGGTACGTGCCGCAACGGCCGCGCATCGCACCCGACCTGCCGGCCACGGTCGAGGAAGTTGTCGCGACCGGTCGTCTTCCCCGGCAGGGTTGGTGGCGACGGCCTCGCGCCGCCGATCGAGTCGCGGTGGATCACGCGCTGGAATCCGTTGCACTCAGTGAGCTGCGCCACCGACTCCTCACCGAGCTCTCGGGCGGACAGCAGCAACGCGTGTTGATTGCCAAGGCGTTGGCGAGTGAACCCGAGCTGCTCGTGCTCGACGAGCCCGTCGCGGGGGTGGACGCCGAGTCGCAACGCCTCTTTCGCGACTCACTCGTGCATCTTGTCCGTGAGCACGGCGCCGCCGTACTGCTCGTGTCGCACGAGTTGGGCTCGGTCGCAGACGACCTCGATCGCGTCGCGATACTCAAGCGCACGATCATGTTCGACGGGCCGCCGGCGGAGCTCGCGGCAACCGGCGTGAGCCTTGGCATCCACCGCGACGACCTGCCGCTGTGGCTCGAGGACATGACCTGATGCCGGGCATGCCGTGGCCACTGCCGTGGCCGTTCGACCGCACCTACATGCAGCTCGCGCTCATCGCCGCGGTAGTGGTCGGCGCATGCGCACCGCTGATCGGTACGTTCCTCGTACAGAAACGACTCGCGCTCATGGGCGACGGCGTCGGTCACGTTGCCGTGGCCGGTATCGGCGCGGGTCTGCTGTTCGGCACCTCCCCGCTGTGGACCGCGCTCGCATTCGGCGTCGTCGCGGCGCTCGCGATCGAGTGGCTCCGCTCCCGCGGCCGCGCGTCAGGCGACTTGGCGCTCGCACTCTTCTTCTACGGCGGCATCGCAGCCGGGGTGGTGTTCGCGAGTCGAGCTGGCACCAACACCAACCTGCAGCCGTACCTGTTCGGATCGATCCTGACGGTGTCATCGCGGGACGTGTGGACAGTGATCGCGATGGGCGCGCTGATCGTGATCGCCATCCTGTTCACGAGACGGGCGCTGCTTGCCGTCGTGCTCGACGACGAGGCCGCACGGGTCGCCGGCCTGCCGGCCGATGGCCTCAACGCGATGCTCGCGGCGCTGACTGCGGTCACGGTCGTGTCGGCCATGCGCATCGTCGGCGTGCTTCTCGTCGCGGCACTGATGGTGCTCCCCGTCGCGACGAGCCGCCTGGTGGCGCGCTCGTTCAAAGCGACGATGCTCGGCGCGGTTGCCGTCGGCGTGGTGTCGGCGGTCGCCGGCCTCGTCGCATCACGGCAGTGGGCACTCGCGTCCGGCGGTACCATCGTGCTCGTCGCCGCCGGTCTGTTCGCCGGGGCCGCAGTGTTCGGCAGCGTCACCCGCATCCGGGAGCGCCTCGGCGCCGAGTCGCTGCTCGCGGGCCCCCACTAGCCTGACCGGCGCGTTGCCCGCGCCGGCAGCCGGAGGGAGTGCATCGTGCGGCTCCAGGGAGAGATCGCGCTCGTCACCGGCTCGACGGCCGGGATCGGGCGGGCTATCGCGACCGAGTTCGCCGCGCAGGGCGCCCACGTGATGGTGACCGGCCGCGACGAGACACGGGGCAACGCCGTCGTCGACGAGATCACCACCGCAGGCGGCGAGGCCGCGTTCACGGCCGTAGATCTCAGTGACGAGTCCGGTTGCCGGAAGCTGGTGAGCGCAACGCTCGAGCGCTTCGGCTCGCTGACGGTGCTGGTCAACAACGCGGTCGCAAGCGCAGTCGACGACGGCGACAACGCGGTGGGCGCCGTCACGACCGACACCTGGGAGGCGACGCTGCTGGTCAATCTCACCGCGCCGATGTGGCTGAGTCGCGACGCGCTTCGGCCGATGACTGCTGGCGGACATGGATCAATCGTCAATATCTCGTCGCGTGCTGCGGAGCGCGCCAGCCGAGGTCTCGCCGCGTACATCGCGAGCAAAGGCGGGCTCAACGCGCTCACCCGTTCGATCGCGGTCGACTACGCCGCGCACGGCGTGCGCTGCAACACGATCAGTCTCGGCTACGTACGCAACGACCGCCGCGACGCGGATCTTTCCGACGAACGCCGACGCCGGCTGGAAGCCATGCACCTCACGCGGCTGGGCGAGGCGCGCGACGTAGCGCTGGCCGCGGTGTACCTCGCGAGCTCAGAGTCGGAGTTCGTCACCGGCATCAACCTCGAGCTCGACGGGGGCAGCAGCGCCGCCCGGGGTTGGGCCCTCGGGTGACCGCACCGGTACCACCGACGCCACCCGAACCGGACTCGCCCGAGTTCGTCGCGGCACTCGAATGGACGACCGGCGAAGACGAACGTCACGTCGCGCGAACTGATGATGGCTGGAACCTCGCGCTCTTTCGGTACCGCGCGCAGGGAGAGGCCAAGCCGTTCCCGGTCGTGATGGGTCATGGGTTCGCCGGCAGTCGCTACATCTTCGACGCGCACCCGCGGTACTCGATGGCCCGCGCGCTCGCGGCGCGCGGCTACGACGTCTGGCTGGTCGACTTGCGCGGTCGAAACGACAGTTGGCCCGACGACGGTCCCGACGCCGCGCTCCAATGGAGCTTCGACGACTTCGTCACGTACGACATCCCCGCGGCGGTCGCGACCGCGTGCGAAGTGTCGGGGGCGAACGAGGCGTGGTGGATCGGCACCGAGGTGAGCGGCATCGCCCTGTACGCCATCGTGATCGCGGGCACGACACGCCAGGTGCGCGGCGGGGTCACGTTGGGCTCGCCGGCCGTCACACCGTCGAGCGCCGAAGTGCCCGGCGTCACCACGCCGTTCCCCGAGCGTGCCCGCACGCGCTACCCGTTCTCGATGGTGCGCGAGATCGGCCCGCAGCTCGCCGCGCGGCAATCGGAGTTCCTGGAAAGCAGCTTCCGACCGGCCGACACCGACTGGGCGGTCACCGCGCGGTACTTCCGTTACGGCGTGCCCGACGAAGCCACGGAGCTCGTCGACCAGTTCGACGACTGGATCACCCATGGCGTGATGCGCACACGCGACGCTTCTGTCGTCTACTCCGATCGCCTCGCGGAGTTCACGGCGCCGATACTCGTGATGGCGGGCGCGGCCGACCGCCAGCGACCGGCTGATGCGACGCGTGCCACCTACGACGCGCTCGGCAGCAGCGACAAGACCTGGATACGCGCCGGCACGGCCGACGGTTGGCCGATCGACGTAGGGCACGACGATCTGCTGGCGGGCCTCTGCTCGCCCGACTGGGTCTACCCGCGCATTGCCGAGTGGCTTGACGGGCGGAGCTAACGCACGTCAAGCCATTCGACCGGACCGACGTGGGGCGCGCCGCGCGCAAGCAACCGCTCGGTGCCCCCCGGCCAGGTGGTGAGCCGCAGGTCTGAGGACGAGAGCTCAGACCCGAGTTCGAGTCGTAGCCATGCGAGCGGCGCGTCTGCTGTCGCACGCGCTCCGGCCTCGTGCAACGTCGCTTCGGCGGCCGCCTTCTGCTCCGCGGTGAGGTACTGCCACACGATCGAGTGGAAAACGACGGTGGCGACTCCCGGCGTGGATACAGCCAGCTGCGTCTCCAACCACGTTGGGATCTCGGCTTGGTCGACTGTGGTCGGAACGTCGCGCGCGAGGTCGAGCGCGTTGCGCAAGAGCTCGAAGCGCGCCGTCTGATCCGGCCAGACGTACGCGAGCAGCCAGAGGCGACCGGCGTCGGACGTGACGTCGATCGGGTCGCGATCACAGCCGCGGCGGTCAGTAATCGACAAGCCGGCATCGAATGGTGGTGAACCATTCGGCCACAGGTCTTCGAACCGCACGGTCGAGGTCGGGTCGCCCCAGCCGCGGCCGTCCTGACTGAACCAATACCGATCGAACCAAAGGTTCAGCCCGCCGCTGCTGCCGAGCTCACGGAGCCGCAACGGCAACTTCGTGTCGCGGGCGACGATGAGGAGCCCGCCGACCAACGCCGCGCTCCGACCGACTTCATTGGTCTGCGGGGGACGCGTCAACGCGTCGACCACCACCGGTGGGCGCGTCGCGAGCAGGTCGCGCACGAACGGCCACGCGGTCTCTGCGTCGCCATCGCCGCCGACCGACGGGTAGTGCCGCGCGAGCTCGGGTGCCGCGCCGCTGAGCACGAGCCGGTGGACGCCTCCGAGCAGGCGAATGTGATACACGTTCTCCGGCGGCTCGTCAGTGAACGGCTCCAGGAGCGGCCAGGTCGGCCCACCGTCGGCCACGTCGCGGGCCATGCACTCGAGCATCGTGCCGTAGAACGGCGAACCGACCTCGGTGGAGAACGGCGCGAGCAGACGCAGTCCGTCGGCCCAGCGATCGCGCGCCGAACGCGCGGGATCAGCCGTCACGCCCACATAAAAGCACCGCCGTCGGCCATGAACGTGTGGCCGGTGAGATACCGACACGCGTCACTGCAAAGGAACAGCGCGATCGGCGCGATGTCGAGCTCGGGATCGCCTTGGCGGCCCATCGGACAGGCCTTGATGAACTCGAGATACGCCTCACTGCGGCGGGCTGCTGACGCCTTGCCTCGTTCCGAGGCCGCCGCCGGCGCGATCGCGTTGACGGCGATCCCGTCCGCGCCCCATTCACGTGCCGCGGTTCGGGTCAGCGCGCGGATCGCCTCTTTCGACGCGTTGTACGCGGCGAAGCCGCGGCCGCCGGTGATACCCATCGACGACGCGAAGTTGACGATGCGACCCCAACCTTTCGCCTTCATGTGCGGATACACGGCCTGTATCGCCCACAAGGTGCCCTTCACGCCCGAGCGGTAGAACACGTCGACATCGTCTTCTGTGACGTCCGCGATCGGCGCGTTGGGCCGGAACGTCTGCGCGTTGTTGATGAGGCAATCGACCGTGCCGAACCGCGAGACCGCCGCCGCGACGGTGGCTTCGATCTGGTCGCGATCGCTGATGTCACACTCCACACCGAGATTTGGCACACCCAACGCATTGAGCTCGTCGACGGTCGCGGTCATCCGGTCGCGTTTCCACTCCGCGACGACCACGCTGGCCCCGGCCTTCCCAAGGTGCAACGCCATGCCGCGCCCGATGCCCTGACCGGAGCCGGTGATGATCACCACCCGGCCTTCGACGCCGTGCATCGCGACAATCGGCCCGCTGTCGCTCGCGTTTACCGTCATGGCCACCATCCCGTGCCGGCGATCCCGCGTCCCGGCGACGGTGAGCCTAGGTGGAGTACATGTGCCCATCACCGTTCGCATCTGCGCTCGACGCCAACCGTCGTGCACGCGGCGGCTCGCCGGATTTCTTCGCCGACTCGTCGCTACGCTCCTCCGGTGACCTGGTTCGGCGTGTTTCTCCCACAGTTGCGCATGTCGTGGGCGACGATCGAGGAGCGGGTTCTCGCGGCCGAGGCCGCGGGCTTCGACTCGGTATGGCTCATCGACCATCTCGTCGTGCCCGCCGCGCCCGAGCACGACCTGTTCGAAGGATGGGTGGTCGCGTCGGCGCTCGCCGCACGCACCACGACGATCCGGCTCGGGCACCTCGTGACGTGCAATCCGTTCCGGCATCCCGCGGTGCTCGCCAAGATGGCGGCGACTGTCGACGTGATCAGTGGCGGACGACTCGAGCTCGGGCTCGGCTGGGGTTCGGTCGACGACGAGCTCCGGAGGTTCGACATCGGAAACGCGAGCGTGCACGAGCGCGCCGCACGGCTGCGCGAGACACTCGAGATCCTCCCCCGCATGTTCGCCGGCGAGCCGTTCGACTATGCCGGTCCGTACCACCGGCTCGAGGGCGCGATCGGCCGGCCGGTGCCGGCACAGGCACACGTACCGATCCACATCGGCGGCGCCGGGCCGCAGCTGACCATGCCGTTGGTCCGCGACTACGCCGACTGGTGGAACTGCCCGTCCTACGCGGTCGACCGGCTCGACGAGCTGCGCGCCCTCGCCGGCGGTACGCCTGTGTCCGTGCAACATCCGATCGGGCTCGTATGCGATGGCGCGAGTCGCGACGACCTCGTCGCGGTCGCGCAACGGCGCTTCGGCACTTGGGGCGGACTGATTGCCGGCACGCCGGCCGAAGTCGCGGCGGCACTCGCTGCGGAGGCATCGCGCGGCGTCGAGGGTTTCGTGCTGCAGTTCAGCGATTTCGCGCAACCCGACACGCTGCGCGGGTTCATGACCGATGTGGCTCCAGCTGTGCGCGCGGCCGCCCGTGGCGGCGCGTGATGCACTGGCGTCGCTAGCCTCGCCGCTTCGACCCAGGAGGCTGCCGTGGCCACGATCTTCACCCGCATCATCAACGGCGAGATCCCCGGCACCTTCGTGTGGCGCGACGACACCGCGGTCGCATTTCTGTCGATCAACCCGATGCGACCCGGCCATACCCTGGTCGTGCCCCGGGTCGAAGTCGACCACTGGGTCGATCTCGACCCGACCGTCGCACAGCATTTGATGGAGGTCGCGCAAGCCATCGGCCGCGCCCAACGGGCAGCGTTCTCGCCGCGACGTATTGGTCTCCTGCTGGTCGGAGACGAAGTACCGCACGCGCACTTGCACGTCGTGCCGATCAACCTCGCGTCCGACCTCGACTTCGCGAAGGCAGCCGCCGCCATCGACCCGAGCGAGCTCGAAGCGAACGCAGAGCTGATCCGAACGCAGTTGCGCGCCGCGGGGCGCGACGAGGCGGACGCCTGAGCGACCGCGCCAACGCCAACGCGCGCAGGCAATCGACGATCGCCGCGACGGGCAGCGCCAGTTTGAAGCCGACTTCCGGCTCGTCCATTTCGAAGAAATAGCACCTTTCGGGCAACCGATCGCGCCGCTCGAGCGTCTCACGGACACGAAGCGCAGCACACGACTCACACGTTGGGTGATACGGATCGCCGTGGTCGGCGCGGCCTTCACCGCAGGCGTGCTCGTCTCACCGCCGTTCGCGCATCCGGTTGCAGGGCGCGCGGTGCCGGCTTCGCTCCCTGTCGCGGCACCGGCGCCGCCCACTACTTCGGCTCCGCTCCCCATTGCACCTCCCGCGCCGCCGGTCGCGCTTGGCATCGCGGCATCGGCCGCCGCAGGCGCGGCGCCGCCTTGAACGATTGCGGCGACCCCCACCTAACATCGCTGCTCATGCCGGCAGCCGACTGGGCCAAACGCGATGCCGCGGTCGTGTGGCACGGCTTCACCCAGATGGCTTCTTTCACCGACAACGCGCCGCTGATCGTGGAGCGGGCGGAGGGCCACGAGCTGATCGACGTCGACGGTCGCCGTTTCCTCGACGCCATCTCCTCGCTGTGGGTCAACACGCTGGGTCACCGTGTGGGCGAGCTCGACGATGCGTTGCGTGAGCAGCTCGATCGGGTCGCGCACTCCACGATGCTCGGCAACGGCAATCGCGTCGTGATCGAGCTCGCGGAGGCGCTCGCCGCCGTCGTTCCGGTCGACGGGCCTCATTTTCTCTTCGCGTCCGACGGTGCCGCCGCGGTCGAACAGGCACTGAAGATCGCTTTCCAATACTGGCGCAACCAGGCAGTGGCGGGGCGCACGACATATCTGGGTTTCGGCGGCGCGTACCACGGCGACACCATCGGTTCCGTCTCCGTCGGCGCCGACGGATTCGGCATCGATCTGTTCGACCCACTGCGATTCCCCGTGCTGCGAGCACCGCACTTCGGCGACCCCGACTGCTTCGACATCGCGGCGCACATGGTCGCCGCGCACGCGCACGAGCTCGCTGCGGTGATCGTCGAGCCGCTGGTGCAGGGCGCGGCCGGTATGCAGCTCGCCCCGCCCCCGGCGTTCGCCGCGCTGGCAGGCGCGTGTCGCGAGCACGATGTGTTGCTCATCTGCGACGAGGTCGCCACCGGGTTCGGCCGCACCGGCACGCTGTTCGCGTCCGAGCAGTGCGGACTACGCCCCGATCTGTTGTGCCTCGGCAAGGGCCTCACCGCCGGCTACCTGCCGCAGTCGGTAACGGTTGCGAGCCAGCGTGTGTTCGACGCGTTCCTGGGCCCCGACCTGGGTGAGCGCACCCTCTACCACGGGCATTCGTACGGCGGCAACGCGCTCGCGGCCGCTGTCGCGCTGCGCCACCTACAGCTCCTTGACGAGCGCGACGTGCTCGCCAATGTCCGATCACGCTCGGCCGAGCTGCGCGCATTGCTCGATGACCGCATCGCGCCGCTGGCCGCGGTTCGCGCCGTGCGACTCCGGGGGCTCATGGGTGGCGTCGAGCTCATTCCACCTGCTGACGGTCTGCGATGGGGACGGCGAGTGTGCGCGGCCGCGCTCGACCGGGGGGTCCTGCTCCGACCGCTGGGCGACGTCGTCGTACTGATGCCTCCGCTCACGGTCACGTCCGCCGAGCTGCACCAGATCGTGCGCGCCCTTGAAGGCGCCATCGGTGAAGTGACAACGTCATGAGTGCTTGGAGCGAGTGGTCGCGCGGCGAAGCCGCGCGCATCCGTGACGCAGGCCAATGGCGCGCGCCGCGCGATCTCGACGCCGCGGGCCCCGAAGGCAAGCTCGGTCCCGACGGTCGCCCGGTGGTGTCGTTTGCGTCCAACGACTACCTCGGCCTGACGCAACACCCCAACGTCGTCGCCGCCGCGCACGCCGCGCTCGACCGATGGGGCACCGGTTCCGGTTCCGCTCGTCTCGTCGTCGGGTCGCGCCCCGTGCACACCGAGCTCGAGCACGCACTCGCCGACTGGAAACGCGCCGAGCGCGCGGTCCTCTTTCCCACCGGCTATGCGGCCAACCTCGGTGTGCTGACGACGTTTGGCACACCGGGTGTGCTCGTGTGCTCCGACGAGCTGAACCACGCGTCGATCATCGACGGCTGCCGGCTCAGCCGGGCCCACGTCGCGGTGTACCGCCACCGCGACGTGGAACACCTGGAATGGCTCCTGCGTTATGCCCGTGCCGACCGGATCATCGTCGTGACCGACACAGTGTTCTCGATGGACGGCGACGTCGCGCCCGTTGCCGAGCTCGTCGACATCGCCGCCCGGCATGGCGCACTGCTCGTGCTCGACGAAGCCCACGCGGTGCTCGGGCCCGATCCTGACGTCAACGAGATCGACGCGCTGCGCGTCGGCACGTTGTCAAAGACCCTCGGAGCGCTCGGCGGGTTCGTCGCAGGCCCGCCGCGCCTCACGGACCTCATCATCAACCGGGCCCGGCCGTACATCTTCACGACCGCTCCCACTCCGGCCGACAGCGCGGCAGCACTGGCGGCGATCGGCGTCGTCCGGTCGGAGCCGGGGAACCAGCTGCGCAACCGGCTTCGCACCCACATCGGCCGGCTCCGCCCGGGACATCCGTCACCGATTATCCCGGTGATGTGCGGCGCAGAGACGAGGGCGCTCCACGCGGCCGCGACACTCCTCGACCAAGGAATTCTGGTGCCCGCCATCCGGCCGCCGACGGTCGCGCCGGGCACCGCACGGTTGCGGATAGCGATCTCGGCCGCACACACCGCGGAGCAGGTCGATCGACTCGCCGCCGCGCTCCACGACCTGTTCCCCGAACACGAGTGACCACGCGGCCCAACCGGCTCGTTCTCGCGACCGGCACCGGCACCGGAGTCGGCAAGACGTGGTGGGGCGCCGCGACGCTGACAATCATGCGCGAGCGCGGCATCAAGGTCGCTGCACGCAAGCCGGTGCAGTCCGGCACCGAGCCCGCCGGCGAAAGCGACGCCGAACTGCTCGCCGGCGCGACCGGTGAGCTCGTACGCGACGTCTGCGCGCCGCACCGTTCCTACTCGATCGCGTGGGCGCCACCGATGGCAGCGCGCCAGCTCGGCGCACCGCCGTTCGGTATCGGCGATCTCGTGTGCGAGCTGCAGTGGCCGCCGGACGTGGCGGTCGGCTGGGTCGAGGGAGCCGGCGGCCCGCATTCGCCACTTGCCGACGACGGCGACACGGTCGACCTCGCGGAGGCGATCAAACCTGATCTGGTCGTACTCGTGGCCGACGCCGGGCTCGGCACCATCAATGCGGTCCGGTCGGCGGCTGCGCCGTTCAGCGGCGTCGAGCTGGCTGTGGCGCTCAATCGCTTTGACCCCGACGACGCGCTTCATCACGAAAACCACAGGTGGCTTGCCGAACGCGAACGGTTCGCTGTGGTCACGGCACCGGTGCAGCTGGCGGCACGACTCGCGCGGACGCGGTCCGGATGAACGGCGGAGCCACGGAGGCGAGGAGCTCGCGCCACAGCGATGTCGGTGACGTTCGTTGACCTCGTATCCTCACGCTGTGGAATCCCCGATGCCTCCCGCGCGCGCGACCGACGCGTCCAACCGCGCGGGAACGCTCACCCTGCTCGTCGTGCTCTTCGGTTCCTTGGCGTACGTCATGTGGTCCAATCGCCTCGGCACGCTCGTCCGAGCCGGCGCGCTGATCGTCGCGAGCGGCGCGTTCTTGGCTCTGCTCTTCATCACCCGGTTTCGACGCGCGTTGACCATGGGCATGGTCCTCGTCGCGAGCAGCCTGCTGCTCGTCGTGGCGGTCGCGAGTCCACCGCGCGAGTCGAATGACCTGTGGTCGTACGCGATCTACGGTCGAGTGCTCGAGCACTACCACGCGAATCCGTACACCCATCCACCTGATGAGTTCTGGACGGATGCGACCTTCCAGCGCGTGGGGCGGCTGTGGCGCCACACAGAGTCGGTCTACGGACCGCTCTTCACGGTCGTGTCCGCGGGAATCGTGCGGACGACCAACGACCAGCCGCTTTCGACGCGCCTCGCGTTCCAAGGGCTCGCCGCACTCGCCGTCTTCCTCTCCCTCCTCATCTTGGAAGCGCACACGCGGAACCCCGCGACCGTCGCGCTCGTCGGACTCAATCCGGTCGTCGTGTACACGGTGGTCAACAGCGGACACAACGATGCGCTCCTCGGGCTCGGGTTGCTCGCGGGCGTGCTGCTTGTGAAACGACAACGTTGGGCGTGGGCCGGGTTCGTGATCGCCCTCGCCGCGCTGGTGAAGATCGTCGCCGGGCTCGCGCTCGCGGGCCTCGTCGTGTGGGCGTGGCGGCAACGCGGCCGGCGACCGGCTGTCGTCATCGCCGCCGTGGGAGGTGCGACGATCGCGATCCCCTACCTGGCCGCGGGCGGGCTGGCGGCGCTTCAGCCCTTGGGCGACGCTCGGTCACACCTCAGTCGCAGCTCGATCTGGCAGCTCGTGCAGCCGGGCGGTCTGATGCACCTCATGGGGTTGGGAGGTAAGCCGTCGACTGGCCCACTCACCACGCAGGTGATCGCCGCCGGCTCGACGCTCCTCGTGCTCGCACTCGCCGCCGTGCTCGTGTCGAGTCGACTCCGGGACCCGACGCCCACGCTCGTCATGGCGGGTGCGCTCGCGGCGTATCTGCTCGGGGCCGCATACATCCTGCCGTGGTACTGCATGTGGGTGCTGCCGATCCTCGCGCTGCAGTGGCGCTCCGGGCTCGCGCGCGCGGTCCTGGCGCAGTCGCTGCTGTTCATGGTCGCGTACCAATATCGGCACGGTTTTCCGAACGCGCTGCCGTACCAGACGCTGTGGTTCTCCGACTTCGTGCTCGTGGCCTTCGAGCTCGCGGTGATCGTCATGCTCGTCGTGGCGGCATACCGGCGATGGAAAGTCGAACCGCGCGAGTCGCAGGGCGAGCCCGCGGAAGTGCCGGTGTGATGTCGTGACGCTCCCGATGACGGTCGGAGTTCCTCGCGAGGTGAAAGAGGGCGAGCATCGCGTAGCGGCAACACCCGACGGCGTGCACGAGCTCGTGACGCACGGCGTTCCCGTGATGGTTGAGGCCGGTGCAGGCGTCGACTCGCACCTCGCCGACGAGGAATACCGCCGGGCCGGCGCCGAGATCGTGCCGACCGCGACCGCGGTATGGGAACGCTCCGACATGGTGGTCAAGGTGAAGGAGCCGCAAGACGAAGAGCTCGCGTTGCTCCGCCCCGGCCTCGTGCTGTTCACCTACCTCCACCTCGCGGCCTATCCGGCGGTCGCGGAGGCGCTCGTCGATCGCAACGTCACCGGCATCGCCTACGAGACGGTCCAGCTCGCGTCGGGTGCGCTGCCACTGCTCGCGCCGATGAGCGAAGTCGCCGGGCGCATGGCGCCGCAACTGGGATCGCACTTCCTCGAACGGCAGCAGGGCGGGCGCGGCGTGCTGATGGGCGGCGCGCCGGGCGTGCGCCCCGCCCGCGTCGTCGTCCTCGGTGCCGGCAACGTGGGCTGGAACGCGGCATGGATCGCGCAGGGCATGGAAGCCGAAGTGCTGCTCCTCGATCGAAATCTCGATCGACTCCGATGGGTCGACCAGATCCACAAGGGACGCATCATGACGCTCGCCAGCAACCGCGGCGCCGTCGAGCGCGCGGTCGCCGACGCCGATCTTGTGATCGGCGCAGTGCTCCTACCCGGCGGACGTGCGCCGGAGGTCGTCACCGAGGCCATGGTGCGGGCGATGAAGCCGGGTGCGGTGATCGTCGACTGCGCGGTCGACCAGGGCGGCTGTGTGGAGACCACGCACGAGACCACGCACGCCGAGCCGGTGTACGTGCAACACGGCGTTGTGCACTACGCCGTCAGCAACATTCCGGGCGCAGTGCCGGTCACGTCGACGTACGCACTCACCAACGCCACGCTCCACTACGCACTCGAACTCGCGACCCGGGGCGTGCGAGATGCCGTGTCGGCCGATCCCGAGTTCGCACTCGGCGTCAACACGGTCGGCGGTGCGGTCACCAATGCCACCGTCGCCGACGCGCTCGGCCGGAGTGCGATCACGCTGGACGAGGCCCTCGCCGCTCACTGAGTCGGGCGCGTCGCGTCGCGGCGATCGCCAAGAAAGGAACGTGCTCACGTGATGGAAGCGATCCAACAGCCGCGCATCGATTCGAGCGCCTACGATCGGCGCCCAGGACGGCGGGAGTTGCACTACAAATCCCGCTGTCTCCCGGGCCGCTAGCTCAGTTGGTAGAGCAACGGACTTTTAATCCGCAGGTCCAGGGTTCGAGTCCCTGGCGGCCCACCACATAACCGCAGCTCAACGAGGACGTCCGTGCGTTCGACACCCGGCACCAGCGCTGTAAGGGTTGGCGTGCTCATCGCAGTCGGGGCGTTGGCGTTCATTGCGGGCTGGTTCATCGCAGTCCGTGGTCCTGTTGTCACGCCTGACAGCGCGGGGTACCTCTCGGCGGCGGCGAACTTCCGGGCTGGCAAGGGTGTCACGACTAGCGTTGCGCGTGAGACCGAGCGGATGTCGCCCCGCGCGCAGGCGGCAGCCGGCGATCGTATCCCGCTCACCGAGTGGCCGCCTCTCTACCCGGTGGCGCTCGGGACCTTCGAGTTTCTCGGCTTCGGAAGCGGCCTCGCGGCCGCGTTCGTGAACACGCTCGGCGTGGCGCTCCTTGCCGGAATCGTCTTTGCCGCGACTCGGCTCTTGACGCGTTCGGACCTTGTTGCCGGAGTCGTCACGTTTCTTTGCGTCATCGGCCCTTCCGGGACGCACGCGTTCGGCGGCGGTGGTCCCCTCGCGCAGAGCCCCGTCGTCCTTTCCGAAGGGCTCTTCGTTCCGCTCTTCGCCGCGGCGACGGTGTTCGCTGCGCTCTTCGTGTCTCGGCGAACGCGGCGAATGCTGGTATTCGGGATCGCTTGCAGCGTGGCCGCCACCCTCACACGGTTCGTCGGAGCCGTTCCCGCCTTTGCCTGCGCGGGCGCGGCCTTCGTGGTCGTCCGAGGATGCAAGGGCCGAGAGCGATCCAACCGGTCGGTCGTACTGCTCGGAGCATCGGGTGTCGTGGCGATCGGTGGGTTCTTCGTCACGACAAGACTGTTCTACGGCAGAACGCCGAAGGTCCTGACTTGGCATCCGCCGCCGAACCAGTTTCGGGATGCAGTGACAACAATGGCGTCGTGGTTCGGCGTCCCGTCCGGCGCATCGCGCGGGCTGGCAGTCGCCGTCGTCACGCTGTTGGTGGTCGTTCCGCTTGTGCTCGAGTTCGGCATTCTTCGTGGCGCGACTCCGTCGGAGCAGCAGATCGTCCGAGCGTGCATCGCAGCAACGATCGTCGCCTACGTCGCCGCGATCGTCGCTGCGCAGGACGTTCTCGATGCGATAATTCCCATGGACCAGCGACTCCTTGCGCCGATTCAGCCGCTGGTCTATCTCCTCATCGCCGGACAGCTCGTCGAACTACTCCCCCGTCAGTCAACCGTTGGTATCCGCCGAGGAATGGCAACTGCAGGGATCGCTCTCGTTCTCGTACTCTGTGTGGCGACCCCGAGCAACTACGCCGACGCTTACAAGAACGCGGGACTCAAGGCCGACGCTCAGCGCCACGCCCGTCGGGTCGACGCGTCGAACGCCGTTGTCAAACCAATCTTCTCGAATTTGCCCAGTTCGCTGTACTTGTTCGACGGACTGGACAGCTACGTGACGCCGTTCAGCACGATCTTGACGACGTCGAAACGGAACACTGGCTACCGCCGGGATGTGGCGGAAATCTCTCGACTAGTCGGGACGTCGGGCATGGTGGTCGCCTTTCCGTCGTTCCCGATCACGGTGATTGACACGAGCCTCTACGTCCGATCAGGGCTCGAGATCCTCGTCCGATGCCGGGACGGGACCCAGGCGTTGGGCCGGCCGACCGATCGAATTCGCAAAGCCGCGACCTCCATCTGCCGCTAAGAAGTGCGCCGGGGCGTGGCAAATACGGCAGACCTCTCAGCGCGTCCGGCGCCCCAATACCCGGCTCGAGTCAGCCGCCCGTCTTCGAGAAGTGCTGATAGTCGGGCGAGGAGGCGCATCAGTCGTGGGGGAACATCACCTCCGAACCCGGGAGCGGCGGAGACATCGGCCGCACACGGGCGACCGCCTCACCCGTCGACGCACAACACTTCCTTCCTGGCGGCGCCTACGTGGTCACGGGCGACAAGCATTTCGGAAGCGGGTTTGGGATCACGGACCGGATGATGACCACCGCAATCCCCGAAGGAGAGTCAGACCCGACGATCTTCGTGCTCGACGTCCGGAACCGACCCTGGGACGGAAGCGCAGGCCTCACCTTGACCGCCGAATGGGGCGGCACGGGGATGGCCGTGGTGGTGGTGGTGGTGGCGGCGGCGGCCGTGGTGGTGCCCACAGGAGTGCCCATTCGCCGCAGTGACCGTGATCGCCACCCCGATCGGGCGCGTGCCGACGGGGATCGGGGTGCCCGCCGTCTTGGATGCCACATCAATCGGCGTCACATTGTTGCTCAAGAAGTTGGTGACGAAAGCGGTCTTGCCGTCGGGACTGATCGCCACCCCGTGTGGGGACGCGGGGACGGGGATCGGGGTGCCCGCCGTCTTGGTCGCCACATCAATCGGCGTCACATTGTTGCTGGCCTGGTTGGTGACGAAGGCGGTCTTGCCGTCGGGAGTGATCGCCACCCCGAACGGGGCCGAGCCGACGGGGATCGGGGTACCTGGCGTCTTGGATGCCACATCAATCGGCGTCACATTGTTGCTGATGAAGGGGTCGATGTTGATGACGAAGGCGGTCTTGCCGTCGGGAGTGATCGCCATCGCCGAGGGGTTCGTGCCGACGGGGATCGGGGTGCCCGCCGTCTTGGTCGCCACATCAATTGGCGTCACATTGTTGCTGCCCTGGTTGGTGACGAAGGCGGTCTTGCCGTCGGGAGTGATCGCCACC